>NZ_JBIVUM010000023.1:0-132928 GCF_044757205.1 Kitasatospora sp. NPDC091335
CCGCCTCCGGCCTCCCCGCCGGCGTCACCGCCACCTTCAACCCCACCTCGGTGCAGGCCGGTTCGTCCTCCACCCTGACCCTGTCGGCCTCCTCGGCCGCCGTGGCCGGGACGTACCAGATCACCGTCACCGGGACCGGAACGGCCACCCACACCGCCCAGTACAGCCTGACGGTCGGCGGCGGGGGCAACCCCGGCGGGTCCGCGCCCGACATCGACGTCGCCAAGATCCAGGCCCACCTGGCGCAGCTGAACACCATCGCCAACCAGAACGGCGGCCACCGCCGGGCGGGCAGCGCCGGCTACAGCCAGTCGCTGGCGTACGTCAAGGGCAAGCTCCAGGCGGCCGGCTACACCGTCAGCGAACAGACCTGCACCTCCTGCACCTACCAGTCCAACAACCTGATCGCCGACTGGCCCGGCGGCCCGGCCGACCAGGTCACCATGTTCGGTGCCCACCTGGACAGCGTCTCGGCCGGCCCCGGCATCAACGACAACGGCTCCGGCTCGGCCACCCTGCTGGAGAACGCGCTCGTGCTCGCCCAGCAGAACCCCAGCCTGACCCGGCACGTCCGGTTCGCCTGGTGGACCGGTGAGGAGCAGGGCCTCCAGGGCTCGCAGTCCTACGTCGCCCAGCTGGGCTCCTCCCAGCGCTCCGCGATCAAGTCGTACTACAACTTCGACATGATCGCCTCGACCAACGCCGGCTACTTCATCAACAACATCAACTCCGCGGCCTCCGCGCCGATGAAGGCCTACTGGGACTCGCTGAACCTCAGGCCGGAGGAGAACGTCGAGGGCCAGGGCCGCTCGGACGACTACTCCTTCCAGCAGGCCGGCATCCCGACCTCGGGCTACGCGGCCGGCGCCAGCGACACCAAGACCTCGGCTCAGGCCGCCAAGTGGGGTGGCACGGCGGGCCGTTCGTACGACTCCTGCTACCACTCGTCCTGCGACACCACCAACAACATCGACGCGACGGTGCTGAACCGCAGCGCCGACGGCGTGGCGTACACCATCTGGAAGACCTCGGTCGGCGGCACCACGCCCACCAACGACTTCTCCCTCTCGGTGAACCCGGCCACCGCCACCGTCAAGCCCGGTGAGTCCGCCACCGCGACGGTCGCCACCGCCACCACCTCCGGCTCGGCCCAGACGGTCAACCTGACCGCCTCGGGCGCCCCGGCGGGCGTGACGGTCTCCTTCAGCCCGTCCTCGGTGCAGTCCGGCGGCTCGGCGACGGTCACCGTCGCCACCTCCGCCTCGACCGCGACCGGCACCTACAACATCACCCTGACCGGCACCGGCGCGGCCGCCCACAGCACCAGCTTCTCGCTGGTGGTGGGCAACGACTCGCCGAACCCCGGTGGCACCTGGACCCCCGGCACCACCTACCAGGCGGGTGACGTGGTGACCTACAACGGGGTCAGCTACCGCTGCCTCCAGGGCCACACCGCCCAGGTCGGCTGGGAGCCGTCGATCGTCCCGGCGCTCTGGCAGGCCCTGTGACCGAGGCGCACTGACGCCCACTGAACCGCTGCGCCGCAGTCCGTCGAGGGGGACGGACCGCGGCGCAGCCGTGTGCGGGGGCAGGGGCTCAGCCGGGCCGGGCGGCGGGTCCTGCCGCCTCCGAAGTGCCGGGTCCCGGGCATGAGTTCTCCCATCCGCGCAGCGAGCAGGGGCCGGTCGGCCCCGCCGCACGGTACGCGTGCGGACCGGGCCGGGCGGGCCGCCGCGCTGTCTCCGGCCGGGGCGGCCACCCGTTCGGGGCAGGCCGGACGGCCCCCGCCCCTGGCATAGAGTCGGAGCGGACACACCGTCAGACGCGCCGCCGGCCGACCGGAAGGACCACCCCCGTGAGCACGGACACCCGCCCGGTACCCGAGCTGGGCGCCGAGGTCGTCGAGCAGTGGCGGGCCGAGGAGGCCGAGCTGGTCGACCTGCTGGCCAGGGCGCAGCGCGGGGTCGGCGGCCTCGCCGCCTTCCGGCTCGGCCCGGCGCCGACCGTCCTGGTCACCGACCCGGCCGCCGTGCAGCACGTCCTGGGCCGCCACCCGGAGCGGTACGTCAAGCGCTCGCACCGGGCCCGGATGCTGGTCGGGGACGGCGTGCTGTCCGCCACCGGGGACGCCTGGAAGCGACAACGGCGGCTGTTGCAGGCGCAGTTCACCGGCGCCGGGATGCACCGCTACGAGCGGCGGATCGCCGCGGCGGCGCGCCGCACCGCCGAGCGCTGGGCGGGGTACCGGCGCAGCGGGGAGACCTTCGACGTCGGCGAGGAGATGCGCGGCTTCGCCCTGGACACCGTCTGGCGGGCGCTCACCGGGCTGCCGCTGGACGACCGTACGGATCGCGAACTCCGCTCGGTGGAGCGGGTGGTGGCCGCGATGCCGACGCTGCCGAGCAACGCGGCGGACGCCAGGGACGCCGTCGCCGGGGACCTGGCCAGGATCGACGCGGTGGCGCACGCGGCGATCGACGCGGCGCGCTCGGCCGGCCCGACCGAGGAGCCGGGGGTGCTCCGGATGCTGGTCGAGGCGGGCGAGCGGTTCCCGGAGTACACCGACCGGCTGATCCGCGACGAGCTGGTCACCCTGCTCGTCGCCGGGCACGAGACCACGGCCACCACGCTCACCTGGCTCTTCCTGCTGCTCGACCGCCACCCCGAGGCCCGGACGGCCGATCCGCAGGCGCTGGTGAGCGAGACCCTGCGGCTCTACCCGTCCGCCTGGCTGCTGCCCCGGCACGCGGCCGAGGACGACGTCATCGCCGGGCACCGGATCGCCGCCGGGACGGACGTGCTGGTCTGCCCGTACCTCACCCACCGCGACCCTGCGCTGTGGCCCGACCCCGAGCGCTTCGACCCGGCCCGTTTCTCCCCCGGTGCGGACCGCCCCGCCCAGCTGGGCGCCTACTTCCCGTTCGGCCTCGGCGCACGCGCCTGCCTCGGCACCAGGTTCGCGCTGCGCGAGACCACGGCACTGCTGGAACTCCTACTGCCGATGGGGCCGTTGACGTTCCGGTCCAGGCCGTCCGGCTCGGCGTACAGCATCACCGTACGGCCGGACGGGCCGACGCCGGCGGTACTGGGCTGAGGCCCGCTACGGCGCGGTGCCGCGTGCCGGGCCGTCCGGACTCGCGGTGCCGTCCGGCCGCACGAGGCCGTCCGACGGCGCGGGCAGGAAGCCGTCGGCGAGCCGCTCGCCGTTCAGGGCCGCGTCCACCCGGGCGCCGATGTGGGCCCGGGTGGTGGAGCAGTCCAGCGGGCGGTCCCGGGTGCAGAGCAGCATGTGGGTGAGGACTGCCGCGGCGTGCTCCAGCCGGCGGGCCCGGGTGAGCATCTCCTCCCGCTGGGCGTGCAGCAGCGCCTTGCGCTCGGCCGCCTGCTCGCTGGCCAGCACGGCGGCGGTCCCGCTGACCGGGATCATCCCGTCCACGTGCCAGAGCTGGACCAGGGCGAGGCGCTCCAGCGCCTCGCGGTCGTAGTAACGGACCCGGCCGCGGCGGGTGGTGGGGGCGATCAGGCCGCACTCCTCGTAGTAGCGCAGCGCGGGCACCGAGAGGCCGAAGGCCGTGGCGACCTCGGTGATCGAGTGGAGTTCCGCCATGCCGTGACCGCCTGAGGGGTGAACCGGGTTGCGCTCAAGCGCGCTTGAGCGAGAACGCTTAGGCAAGCCTAACCTCCTCTCGCAGTGAAGGGCTCGCCACTCATGCCGCTCACCACCGCGCCGGTCACCACCGCGCCCGCCCCGGCCCGCACCCCACGGGCCGCCGGGGCCCTGCTCGTCCTCGGCTTCGTCCTGCTCAGCCTCAACACCCGGGTCGCGTTCGGGCAGATCGGACCGCTCGCGCCGGTCGCCGGCTGGGGCCCGGGCACGGTGACGCTGCTCGCCCTGCTGCCGCCGCTGGGCATGGGGCTGTTCGCCCCGCTCGGCGCCCTGGCCCGGCGGCGGCTCGGCGAGGAGCGCGGGCTGTTCTGGGCCAGTGTGCTGCTGCTGGCGGGGGCGCTGCTCCGGACGGCGGGCCTGCCCGGGCTGTACGCGGGCACGGTGCTGGTGGCCGCCGCGGTGGCGGTGGTGAACGTGCTGGTCCCGGTGTTCGTCCGGGCCCGCTTCGCGCCCCGCCGGATCGGCACCGCGACGGGCGTCTACGCGCTGTCCATGGGCGTCGGTTCCGCGGTCGTCGCCGCGCTGGCCGCGCCGGTCGCGGTCGCCTGGTCCTGGCAGGCCGCGGTCGCGATAGCCGTCGTCCCGGCGGCGCTGGCGGCGGCGGGCATGGCGCCGCAGCTGCGGGTGGCCCGCGAGCGGGCCGCGAACGCCGCCCCCTCCCCCGTCTCCGCCGCCCCCGCCGGGCGCCGGCGGGTCGGGCGGACGGCGCTCGGCTGGAGCCTGACGGTGTTCTTCGGCGTCCAGACCCTGGTCTTCTACGCCACGCTCGCCTGGCTGCCCACCGTCCTGGTCGACGCCGGCCTGAGCCGGACTGCCGCCGGCACCGACCAGGCCGTGCTGATCCTCGGCCTCGCCGCCGGCGGCTTCCTCGCCCCGGCCCTGGCCGCCGCCGGCCGCAGCCAGCGGCCGCACATCCTGGGCGTGGTGGCGGTCTGCGTGTCCGGCCTGCTCGGCGTGGTGCTCGCCCCCGCCGCCGGCGCACCGCTCTGGGCCGCCGTGCTCGGCATCGGCATGGGCGGCGGACAGGCGCTCGCCGCCGTCCTGTTCGTCCGCCGGGGCACCGACGCCGACCACGTCGCCGCGCTCTCCACGATGGCCCAGACCTGGGGCTACCTGTTCGCCGCCACCGGCCCGGCGCTCACCTCCGCCCTGCGCACCGCGAGCGGCTCCTGGACGCCGCCGCTGCTCGCGCTGGTCGCCCTGCTGCTCGCCGGATCGGTCTTCGGCGTCCGGGCGGGCCGGGCTGTCACAAACCCGCGCCGCGATCCGTCGGACCGGTGACCGCACGGTTCACCCGCGAGAAGAGGAACACCACGATGAACGCCCTCCCGATCACCGCCCGCCCGATCACCGCCGAGATCCCGCTGCGCCCGCGCCTGGCCCAGGACCCGGTGGGGCTCGTCCCCGAGCTCGCCGAGGTCTCGGCCGCGCTGTTCAAGGCCACCGGCAACCACTCGGTCCCCCGCGCCACCATCAGCCTGGTCCAGCTGCGGGCCGGCCAGATCGCCGGCAGCACCTACCTGACCGTCCTGCACACCGGATTCCTCCGCAAGGCCGGCGAGTCGCCCGAGCGGATCGCCTCGGTGGCCGGCTGGACGGACTCGCCCTACTTCACCGCCCCCGAGCGCGCCGCGCTCGCCCTGGTCGAGGCCGTCCTCCAGCCCAACCCGCACGGCGAGCGGGTGCCGGACGCGCTGTACGCCGAGGTGGCCGGGCACTACGACGACAAGGCGCTGACCACGCTCATGCTCGCCATCGGGCAGGTCAACTTCTTCACCGCCATCGCGCTGGTCGCCAAGCCCGTCCCCGGCCGGTCCTTCACCGACCCGTGGGTCTGACCGTTCCGTGGGCCTGACCGGCCCGTACCCATGAGGTGGTCCGCCCGGCCCGACGCCGGGCGGGCCGTCCCGCTGTCGACCGATCCCGTGCCCCGGCATAGGCTGGTCCGCGCTCGAACGGACCTTCGTCCACCGGGCCGGCGGGCCGGCGTACCGAAGGGCGGGCCCGCCGCGGAAGCGGCATCTCAGGGGGGACGGACCATGTCCGGGGAGCGGAAGAACGACCGGCACGACGAGCTCGATCCGATGGACGCGTACGACCGGTACGGCCGGTACGACGCGGATGGCACACCCGAGGGGCAGGACGGGTACGACGGGTACGACGGCCACGGCGCCTCCCGGGAGTACGACGAACTCGCCGACGACGACGGCGGGTACGGCCTCCACACCGAGGACGGTGCCGAGGGCGACCCGGCCCCGCGCGGCTCGACCGGCCGCAAGGTCGTGATGCTGGCGGCCGGCGGGGTGTTCGCCGCCCTGCTGGCCGTCGGCGGCTACGGCGCCTACAACGTGCTGACCGCGGTGACGGACAACGGTCCCTCCGCCGGTGGCGGCGGGCAGAGCGCCGACACCGCGGCGAAGGCCCCGCAGGAGCCGCCGACCGCCGAGCAGGCCGGGTCGGCGGCCAAGGAGTTCCTGGCGGCCTGGAGCCGGGGCGACGTCACCGCGGCCGCCGGCCTGACGGACCACCCGGAGACGGCGCGCGCCGCGCTGAGCACGTTCCACGAGCAGGTGGGCGCCCGCTCGCTCGCGCTGACCGGGACGGGCCGCGCGCCGGCCGACGCCCCGAGCGAGCCGGCTCTCGGCTTCCACGTGAAGGCCGAGTTCGAGGGCACCCCGGACGCCTGGGAGTACGACGGCGTGCTGAGCTTCGTCCGCTCCCAGGACGGGCGGCCCGTGGTGCGCTGGAAGCCGTCCGTGATCCACCCCCGGCTCACCCAGGTCACCACCATCACGGTGAAGACGCTGCCCGACCCGGTGTCCAAGCCCACCGACCGCAAGGGCCGGCCGCTCGACACCTTCCCGTCGCTGCGCGCCGTCCTCCCCCAGATCGCCCCGCCGGACGGCGCCACCGCCGTCACCGGGCGGGCCGTGGTGCTCTCGGGCGGCGGCGGCAGCGAGCCGGAGCAGCTGTTCGTCCTGACCCCGCCGAGCGCCCCGCAGGTCAGGCTCACCCTGGACGCCGACCTCCAGCAGGCCGCCGAGGAGGCCGTCAAGCAGCAGTCGGCGAACGGCAATCCGGCCTCGCTGGTGGCCATCCAGCCGAGCACCGGCCACATCCTGGCGATCGCCAACGCCCCGCAGGGCGGCTTCAACCGCGCGGTCGCGGGCGGCCAGGCCCCCGGCTCGACGATGAAGGTGATCACCTCCGCCGCCCTGCTGGAGGCCGGGGTGAGCCCGGACACCGTGGTGCCGTGCAAGGACACCACCAACTCCCCGCGCGCCTGGCACAACGACGAGCGCGGCGACTTCCCGTCCTACACGCTCACCGACGACTTCACCCACTCCTGCAACACCGGCTTCATCGACAAGGGCCTGGAGAAGCTCCAGCCCGGCACCCTCGGCAAGGTGGCCCGCGACCAGTTCGGCCTCGGCCTGGAGTGGCACATCGGCATCCCGAGCCGGGACGGCACCATCCCGGCGCCCGGGAACAAGGACGAGGCCGCGGCCCAGTACATCGGCCAGGGCCAGATCCAGGTCAACTCGCTGCTGATGGCCTCGGTCGCCGCCACCGTGCAGAACGGGACGTTCCGCCAGCCCGTGCTGCGCGAGGACGCCAAGCGCGTGTCGGCGCCCGGCAAGCTCCCGGCCGACGTCGCCAGGGACCTGCGCGCCATGATGAACAAGACCGCCACCCAGGGCACCGCCCGCACCCCGATGGCCGGCCTGTCCGGCCAGATCGGCGCCAAGACCGGCACCGTCGAGGCCGGCGGCCAGGCCAACAACAGCTGGTTCATCGCCTACCGCGGCGACCTCGCCGTCGCCGCCGAGGTCGAGGGCGGCGGCCACGGCTTCAGCGCGGCGGGCGTGGCCGCGGCCCAGGTGCTGAAGGCGGGCGGCAAGGGCTGAACCGCCGCTGCCGCCCACGCCGTCCGCACGGCCGCCGGCGCCGGAGGGCTCAGGCCCGGCCTTCGCCGCGGATCAGGCGGAGGTTCGGCACGCCGGGGAACGGCGGGGTGTGCTCGGCCTCCCGTTCCGCGATCAGGTCGGCCAGTAACCGGGCGCCCATCGCCCGGAACCCGGCCTTGCGCTCCTCGTCGGCCTCCTCCTCCCCCGGATACAGGGTGATGTGGACGGCGCCGTCCCCGCCGTCCCAGGTGTAGCTGCGGTACGGCGGCGGCTGGGGCTCGTCCGTCGTCGCGGGCTCGTCCGTCATGGGGAACCTCCGGTGGTTGTCCTGGGGTGGTCGTTCTCGGCCGGCCTGCCGCCGTGCGCAACGATTCGGGAGCAAGAAGGGCCCGGCGGCACGGTGCGATTCGCCCGTTCCGGTACGCACGGGCTCCGAACCGGACGGCCCGAGGGCCCGTCGAGGCGGCCGACGGCTCGTCTGGACGGCCTGGGAACTCACCGGACGGCCGGGAACTCACGGGCCCGGCCCGGGGATTTCACCGGGCCGGCCGCACCCGGCCCGCCCGCGCCTCCAGGTACCTGCGCTCCGCGAGGCTCGCGGTGGCCCGGGCCGCGCGCCGGTACTGCTCGTACGCCCCGGCCCGGTCGCCGGTCCGCTCCAGCAGGTGGGCCCGGACCGACAGCAGCCGGTGGTGCCCGGCCATCCGGGCGTCGGTGTCCAGGGTGGCGAGCAGGGCCAGGCCGGCCTCGGGGCCCTCGGTCTCGGCGAGGGCGATCGCCCGGTTCAGGGTGACCATCGGGTTGGGCGCGATCCGCTCCAGGATCAGGTACAGGGCGTACACCTGCCGCCAGTCGGTGTCCTCGGCCGCGAGCGCGTCGGCGTGGGTGGCGGCGATCGCCGCCTGGAGCCGGTACGGGCCGAGTTCGGGGCCGGCCAGGGCCGCCTTGACCAGGTCCGTTCCCTCCTCGATCAGCGCGCGGTCCCACGCCGTGCGGTCCTGCTCGGCCAGCGGGACCAGGTCCCCGGAGGCCGTGGTCCTGGCCGCGCGGCGGGCGTGGGTCAGCAGCATCAGCGCGAGCAGCCCGGCGACCTCGCCGTCCTCCGGCAGCCGCGCGCGCACCGTCCTGGTCAGCCGGATCGCCTCACGGGCGAGGTCGAGGCGGTGCAGTTCGTCGCCCGAGGAGGCGGTGTAGCCCTCGTTGAAGATCAGGTAGAGCACGTGCAGGACGACCCGCAGCCGCTCCTCGTGCCCGTCGGCCGGCACCCCGCCCTCGGATCCGGCCGCCCCGGGCAGCTCGAAGGAGCCGCCGGCGGCCCTGATCCGCTGCTTGGCCCGGCTGATCCTGGCCGCCATGGTCGCCTCCGGCACCAGGAACGCGCGGGCGATCTCGGCCGTGGTCAGCCCGCCGACCGCCCGCAGCGTCAGGGCCGTCTGCGAGGCGGCGGTCAGCGCCGGGTGGCAGCACAGGAACAGCAGCAGCAGCGTGTCGTCGGTGTCCGGCACGTCCTCCGGCACCACCTCGGCCGCCGCCGTCGCCCACTCCCGCTCGCGCCGGGCGCGGTCGCCGCGCAGCTGGTCGATCAGCCGCCGCGAGGCGACCGTCACCAGCCAGCCGCGCGGGTTGGCCGGCACCCCCTCGGACGGCCACTGCACGGCGGCGGCGAGGACCGCCTCCTGCACCGCGTCCTCGCACCCCTCGAAGTGGCCGTACCGTCGTACCAACGTGCCGAGGACCTGCGGCGTGAGCCCACGCAGCAGGTCCTCGAAGTCCGGAGCCGTCATGCGTCCAAGTGTCCGTCGGAGAACATCACCTGGCGCACCTCGACGCCCAGCCCCTCGATCGCGGCGTCCGGGATGCGGGCGGCCAGGTCGATCGCGCGCTGCCTGTCCTCGCAGTCGACCAGGTAGAAGCCGCCCAGGAACTCCTTGGCCTCCAGGAACGGCCCGTCGGTCACCACCGGCTGGCCGTTGCGGACGGTCACCACGGCGGCCTGCGAGGGGTCGACCAGCGCCTGGGTGAGGATCAGCTCGCCGGACTCCTTCAGCTCCTCGATGAACCGGCCGTGCCCGCCACCGATCGCCGCCTTCTCCTCGTCGGTCAGCGCGTCCAGCACGGCCGGGTTCAGGTGCAGGCTGATCAGGAACTTCATGTCGTCCTCCTCGGATCGGCGAGCCCCGTCGGGGCCCCTTCGGCCGGTGGTCGGAGCGGACGCCGCGGTCTTGACGTCCTCCACCGGACAATCTCGCACGAGTCTCCCGCGCCCCCTGCGCCCCCCGGTCCCCCCGGCTCCCTCGGGTCGCCGCCGGCCCGTGCGGCCGGACGGCCGCCGGGGGGCCATCTTCCGTACCGGAACCGTCCACCTGATGGCCTGTCACCCATTGATAGCGTCGGTCGTGACGCCGCGTCACCACGGCGCAGCACCACCGACGAAACGAGAGAGCTCCCCATGGCCCCCCGGACCATCCGCCGAGCCGTCATCCCCGCCGCCGGGCTCGGCTCCCGCCTCCTGCCGCTGACCAAGGCCACGCCGAAGGAGATGCTGCCGGTCGGCGACAAGCCGGTGATCGAGCACACCGTGCGCGAGCTGATCGAGAGCGGCATCACCGACATCACCATCGTCGTCAACGGCGACAAGGGGATGATCCAGGAGCACTTCCGCCCCAACCCGGTCCTGGTCGAGCAGTTGCGCCGGGACGGCAAGGAGGCCTTCGCGGCGGCGGTCGAGGAGGTCGGCGAGCTGTCCCGCAAGGGCCACATCAGCTACCTCTACCAGCACGGGCCGTACGGCAACGGCACCCCGGTGCTCAACGCCGCCCGCCACTTCGGCGACGAGCCCTGCCTGGTGCTCTGGCCCGACGACGTCTTCGTCGCGGAGGTCCCCCGCGCGCAGCAGCTGATCCGGGCGTACGAGCAGACCAACGCGCCGGTGCTCGCGCTGATGCCGATGGCGCCCGAGGACTCCTACCGCTACGGCGTGCCGGTGGTGAAGGAGGACCTCGGCGGCGGTTCGCTGCGGATCTCCGGCCTGGTCGAGAAGCCGAAGCCGGCCGACGCGCCCTCCTCGTACGCGGCGATCGGCGGCTACGTCATCACCCCCGGCATCGTCGACGAGCTGCGCGAACTGACCCGGCGCTGGCACGAGAAGCCCGAGGACGAGGTCTACCTGACCGACGCGATCAACGCCTACGCGGCCCGGCGCGCGGTCTACGGACAGGTCATCGACGGCACCTGGTACGACACCGGTAACCCCGCCGCCTACCTGCGCGCCCAGTTCGCCGCCGCGCTCGCCAACCCCGAGTACGGGCCGGAGCTGCGCCGGCTCGCCGCGGAGCTGTCCCCGGCCGCCGACCGGTAGGCCGGGGGCGGGGGCTCCGGCGGGGCGTCAGGGGCTCCGGCGGGGCGTCAGGGCGTCAATCGGGCGTCAGTAGTCCGGCAGGTCGAAGTCCAGGGCGGCCTGGTAGGCCGCCTCCAGCACCGGGTCGGCCTGTCCGAGGTTCATGACGGTCTCGGACCGGTCCTTCCGGTCGCCGGTCAGCTTGAGGATCGCCCGGTTGGCGTCCACGTGGTCGCGCAGCCGCCGCTCGTAGGCGGGGAAGGCCGTACGGTGGTCGCCGCCGGCCGCGTGCGGTTCGCCCGCCAGGACGTAGGCGGCGGTCAGGGCCACGCTGGTGCCCTGGCCGGTGGCCGGGGAGCAGCAGTAGCCGCTCGCCCCCGGCTCACAGCTCGGTGGGCTCGCCCAACCCCAGCGTGCGCAGCATGTGGTCGGCCATCCTGCGGTGGCCGACGGCGTTGGGGTGGGTGGGGTCGTCCAGCCACGGGATCGCCTCGCGGTCGGGCAACTCGGCGAGCCAGTGCGCCTCGTGCTCGACGGGCAACGCGCCGTTCTCGGCAGCGAGTTCGATCATGTGGCGTTCCCCCCTTGCCTGTTGGCCCTGTTCGGCAGCCGTCGCACGGCAGGCCATGACGCCGGGCAGCGATCCCCTGCACCTGGCGCCGGCCGTGGATCCGGGCCCGCCCCCGCGGCCGGCCGCCCGACGCGGAGGAGCCCGCGGCGAGCCTCGCCGTCGGCGAGCGCTTCTCAAGCGGCGCCTGGAGGGACAACGCCTCGGCCGACGACCGCTGGAGCGTCGTGGGCCCGGAGCCGGACGCCGCCGTGCGGCGGCGGGATGCAGTAGCTCGTTACTGCTTGACAAGGTGCGTAATACTGTAACGAGCTGTCGCCCCGGCGGATCCCGGTCTCCCCGGCCCGTCGGGTCCCTCTCCCCGCAGCCCGGAGCACCGCATGCACCCCTTCCTCGACCATCCCGGGCCGCTCGCCTTCGCGCACCGGGGCGGTGACCTCGGGCGCCCCGAGAACTCCCTCGCCGCCTTCGAGGCCGCCGTCGCGCTCGGGTACCGCTGCCTGGAGACGGACGTCCACGCGACCGCCGACGGCGTACTGGTGGCCTTCCACGACTCCCGTCTGGACCGGGTCACCGACCGCACCGGGGCGGTGGCCGAGCTGCCCTGGGAGACCGTCAGGCAGGCCCGGATCGGCGGGGCCGAGCCGGTGCCGCTGCTGGAGGACCTGCTCGGCGCGTTTCCCGGGGTCCGCTTCAACATCGACGTCAAGGCGGCACCGGCCGTCGGGCCGCTGGTCGAGGCGATCCGCCGGACCGACGCCTGGGACCGGGTCTGCGTCGGCGGCTTCTCCGACGCCCGGCTGGCCGCCGTCCGCGCCGCCGCGGGCCCCCGGCTGGCCACCTCGCTCGGCCCGCGCGAGGTCGCCCGGCTGCGGCTGCGCTCGCTGGCCGAATCGTTCCTGCCACCGTTCGCCGCCCGGCCGCTCTCCCGACGGCCGGGGGCGCCGTTCGCCGGGCTCTGCGCGCAGGTGCCGGAGCGGCACCGGGGCGTCCGGGTGGTCGACCGGGCCTTCGTCCGCACCGCCCACCGGCTCGGCCTCCAGGTGCACGTCTGGACTGTGGACGATCCCACACGGATCAGGGCTCTCCTCGACCTGGGCGTGGATGGCATCATGGCCGATCGCATCGACGTCCTGCGGGACGTCCTCGGCGAGCGCGGCTGCTGGACGGACGGCAGTACCGGCTCCAGCACGGTGATGGGGACCCCATGAGCACCACGAACCCGGCGACGGCGCACCTGCCGGACGACCCACCGACCGGCCCCGCGGCCACCGACGACGGCCGGGCCCTGCGCCGGATGCAGTTCGGCTGGTACGTCAACGACTGGGCCAACGCCGCCTTCTCGGCCACCGTGCTGACGGTGTTCCTCGGCCCGTACCTGACCACCGTCGCCAAGGAGGCCGCCGACGCGGCCGGCGACGTGCACCCGCTCGGCCTGTCGATCCGCGCAGGATCGTTCTTCCCGTACACGGTCTCCTTCTCCGTGCTGCTCTCGGTCGCGGTGATGCTGCTGACCGGCACGCTCGCCGACCGCACCGGGCGGCACAAGGAGCTGATGTGCGGCTTCGCGTACGTCGGCTCGCTCGCCACGATGGGGATGTTCTTCCTCGACGGCGACCGCTACCTGCTCGGCGGCGCGCTGCTGGTGGTCGCCAACATCTCGTACGCGGTCTCGGTCGCGCTCTCCTACGCCTACCTGCCCGGCCTGGCCTCCCCCGACGAGCGCGACAGGGTCTCCTCCAAGGGCTGGGCCTACGGCTACGCGGGCGGCGGACTGCTGCTGATAGCCAACCTCGCGGTGTTCCAGGGCCACGACGCGCTCGGCCTGGACTCCGGCACCGCCGTGCGGATCTGCCTGGCCTCGGCCGGCCTGTGGTGGGCACTGTTCACCATCGTCCCGCTGCTGCGGCTGCCCTCCCGGGCCGGCGTCGCTCCCAGCCGCACCGCGGCACCCTCCGAGGGCGGCAAGCCCGCCGAGCCCGCCACCGGCAGCCTGCGCGAACTCGCCCGCACCCTGCGCGGCATGCGCGAGCACCCGCTCACCCTGCTCTACCTCGCCGCCTTCCTCTGCTACAACGACGGCATCCAGACCGTCGTCTCCCAGGCCTCGCTCTACGGCAGCGAGGAACTCGGCATGGAGCAGACCTCGCTGGTCACCGCCGTCCTCCTGGTCCAGGTCGTGGCGATCGGCGGCGCCCTGCTGCTCGGCCGGATCGCCCACCGCTACGGCGCCAAGCGGACCATCCTCGGCTCCCTGGTCGGCTGGGTGGTCACCCTGGCCCTCGGCTACTTCATGCCCGCCCACCAGCCCGCCTGGTTCTATGCCCTGGCCTGCATGATCGGCCTGGTGCTCGGCGGCAGCCAGGCGCTCTCCCGCTCCCTCTTCTCCCACCTCATCCCGCCCGGCCGGGAGGCCGAGTACTTCAGCTTCTACAAGATCAGCGATCGCGGCACCAGCTGGATGGGGCCGCTCGTCTTCGGCCTCGCCTACCAGCTCACCGGCAGCTACCGCTCGGCGATCATCTCGCTGCTGGTCTTCTTCGTCATCGGCTTCGCCGTCCTGCTGAAGGTCCCGGTCCGCCGCGCCATCGAGGCGGTCGGCAACCCGGTGCCGGAACGGCTCTGACGGCCCGACGGTTCTGAAGGTTCCGACGGCCGTCACCGCTCCGACGACCTGCACGACCGACTGATTCGGCACCTGCTGGTGTGTCTGATCCGGGAACCCCGGATGTCGGCCTCCGGGCGGGCCTTCGGCACCGGCCCCGGCAGCACCACGTCGGCCCCCTCCGAGCTCGGAGGGGGCCGACGTGTTCCGGGTGGCACCGGCGGGGACGGGCCGATGCCGTCGGTGCCGTCGGTGCCGCCGATGCCGTCGGTGCCGTCGGTGCCGTCCGCGGCCGGGTGTCAGCAGCCGATGTAGCGCATGGAGAGGCTGGTGAAGTGGGTGTCGGAGGGGGCGTAGATGGCGATGGAGCGGGACTTGCCCTTGCCGCCGGCCCAGTCGCTGTCGACGTGCCCGCCGTTGGAGAGCTTGCCGCTGACGTAGGGACAGCGGCCGTCCGCCTTGGTGTCGTGGACCGTGCCGACGACCTTGGTGTTGTAGTTGCACCACTTGCCGTTCGCGTAGCCCTCGCCGGAGCTGATGCTCCAGTTCTGGGTGCACGAGTCGGCGAGCGGCGCGACGGGGGCGGCCGTGGCCGCGGCCGCGGCCGGGAGCAACAGGGCGGCGAGGGTCAGAGCGGCGACGGCGGCTCCGGGGACGGCGAGACGGCGCTTGGACATGACGGTACCTCCACACGGTTGCACGGTGGACATCCGGGCCGGGGCATCGGGGCGGCGTGTGGTGTGACGGCCGACTGCTCGCCCCCCTCGGCAGTCCATCGAGCGTGACGTAGTCGAACGACTGTCGTCAACGGCGGAGTCGGGCCCGGGCGGTGACCCGCCTCCCGGCGGCACCGGGACGGCCTCGGCGCCCCAGGGGAACGTCCCGCACCACGGGGATGGGGTCGGCGAGTCGGCTCGGTGTACGAACCTCGCGCCGGGGTTCGGCTGCTTCGCCGTAGCGGGAGGGGACGTCAGGCCCGCTGCGCCCGGTGGGCGGCGACCCGGACGCGGGTGGCGCAGCGCGGGGTGCAGTAGCGCTGCGGGGTGCGGCGGCCGGTGTCGACGAAGAAGCGCTCGCAGCCCGGAGCGGCGCAGCGGCCCGAGAGCGGGCGGCCCGTCCCCGCTCGAACCACCGGAGGCATCCGCCACCCCCGCACCGGCCACCGCCTCCCCCTCGGGGAACCACAACCGGCCTGCCGGGGGTTGAGCAGACAGGCCCGGCACGGTCCGGCGCCGCGAAAGGAGGGGGCGATGGACGTCCAGGCCGAGGGAGAGAGCACCGAGGGAAGCGAGACGCTCGCATCGGCGTGGGAGTTCCAGGCGGACGCGGCCGCGCACTGGGACGAGCACGCCCGGAACTCCACCACCACCTGGGTGCCTCCCATCATGGCCGCCCTCGTCGACCGGGCGCGGAGCAGCACACTGAGCGGCTTCTTCCCCTTCACCAGCCACACCTCGCTCCTCTTCAGCACCGGCCCGCTCGCCGGGCCGGGAGGAGCCGTGGTCGCCCCGGTGACCATCACCCTCACCGCCGAAGCGCTGTACCGCGTGAGCACCAAGCCCGACGGCACGGCGCTCGAAACCGCCGACCCCGACGAAGCGGTGACCACCGCCGAGCACCTGATCGCCGGATGGCTCCGGAAGAACGGCACGCCTTCAGACCGGTAGTCCACCCCGCGCGGGTCGTGGCCGCCGCTGCCGACGGGCGCAGCCGGTGATCCGAGCCGCACCGCGCCCACAGTGCCCGGTAGTCGGCGCCGGCCGGGTGGTCAGCGGCCGGTGGTGACGACCATGCGGAAGCGGGCCAGGCCGCCGGCCATCCTGGCCACCGCGGCGGCGGTCTCCTCCAGCGGGACCTCCTCGATCCACGCCCGGACGCCCGTGCGGGCCGCGAAGCGCAGGGTGTCCTCGGTGTCGACGGCGGTACCCGAGGAGTGGCCGTAGACCCTGCGGTCGCCCGTGATCAGCTGCAACGGGCTGATCGCGAGCTGGTCGGCCGAGACGCCGACGACGACGAGCTCGCCGCGCCGGCCGAGCCCGTCCACGGTGGCGGCCATGGCGGCGGCGTTGGTGACGGTGGACAGGACCACCTTCGCGCCGCCGAGCGACCGCAGGGCCTGGGCGACGTCACCGGAGGTGCTGTCGATGTAGTGCTCGGCACCGAGTCGGCGAGCCAGCGGCTCCTTCTCCGCCCCACGGGCGATGGCGACAGTGCGGAAACCCATCGCACGGGCGAACTGCACACCCAGATGGCCCAACCCGCCGACGCCCAGGACGGCGACGGTGTCACCGGGCCCGGCGGCGGAGCGGCGCAGGGCGTTGAACACGGTGATCCCGGCGCAGGCCAGCGGCGCGGCCTCGGCGGCGGTCAGCCCGTCGGGGATCGCGGCCAGGGCCATCGCCGGGACGACGACGCTGTCGGCGTAGCCCCCGGGGTACGCCGCGCCGGGCACCTGTAGCTCGGGGCAGTGGATGCCGTCACCCGAACGGCAGGCGTCACAGCGCCCGCAGCTGCCGCCGTACCAGCCGACGGCGACCCGGTCACCGGCCTTCCAGCCCTCCACCCCCTCGCCGAGGGCGTCGATCCGGCCCGCGATCTCGTGACCGGGAGTGACCGGGAAGGTCGTGCCCGGCAGCGCACCACCGGCGATCAGGAGGTCCGAGTGGCAGACGCCGCACGCCTCGACGGCGATCCGCACCGCCCCCGGCCCCGGCTCGCGGACCGGGACCTCGGACAGCTCGGGCGCCGAGCCCGGGGCGGCGACCCGCACGGCGCGCTGCGCGCCTGCGGAGGAGGGGGTGGCGGTGGACGAGGTGGCAGCCATGGTGGAACCCTTCTGTACGGGGTCGAGCGGCGCGGTGCCCGCATGCGCCGGCCCCCTCAGCTTCGTACGTCCACCACCGTTTGTCCGCCCACGGCCGGTCCGAAGAGGGGCACCGGCCGCTTGCGCTCCTGGTCGGCGACTCTCGGTTCACTTCGGCATCAGCCTTCACGATCAGCTCCGGCGGCTCACCGAGTGAGTCGATTCCTCCCGGGTCTCGTCCACCAAGCACTCGCCGACGTCGAACACCACCGCGCCAATCACGGCCGCGGCCTGACGAAGTGATCTGCCCGCCGCGCTCGGGCGGGCACGGCGGGCGCGGGTGGGTGCTCAGTGGCGGTGGTGGTTGTCCGGTTGGGCGGGGTCTCCCGGGTGTTCCAGGCCCTTGACCAGGGTGAGGCGTCGGGCCCTTTCCCGGTCGAGCCAGCGGACGAACTCCGCTCGGCGGGCGGCTTCTCGTAGAGCTGAGGTGGGATCGGGGGCAGGCGCGGGCGTGGTGACCTCCAGGAGCACCGCCTTCCAGGGGCCGGCGGTGACCCACTCGCCCGGCGGCGCTGCGCGGAGGGCCTCGGTGAGCACGGTCGGGAGGGTTGCCGGGTCGGCTTCCAACTCGCCGTCGGGCAGTGCGAGATGCCAGCGGATGACCGGAGGACAGGCGGTCATGCCGCGGTAACGGGCGACGTCAGCCGGTGCGGGCTCGACACCGGCGGTGACCGCCTCGTAGACGGCGCGGACGGCCGCGCTGCCCTCGTACGCCGCCGCCGTGATGGAGCCCAGCTCGACGGCGGCCTGCTGGTCGAGGTGGGCAGGACGTGAGGAGCCGACGGGGAGGTCGCGTTCGGTGGCTACCGCTTCGCAGAGGGCCTCGGTGAGGAGTACCTGCGCCACCCACCGGGTCAGCTGCCGGTCCTCCGAACTCCCCGGCTGTGGCAGGGCGGTAGCGCGCGGGCCCGACCGGAGGGCGGTCAGGCGGTAGTCGAGAGCCGTCCGCGAGAGGGGCACTCCGTCAAGGAGGCCGAGCGTGGTCATGCCTCCACCACCAGGGCGACGGTGGGGGCGTACTGGCAGCGGCCGAACCACATGACCTTCGCCAGCGCCCAGTACTGGCCCGGGTCGGTGGACTCGGGGACGGTGAGCGCGAAGTCCACGGTCGCGGAGGAGCCGGCCGGGACGGAGAAGCCGCGCACCGGGTCGGCGATGGCCTCCCAGGTGCCCCACGGCGAGACCAGTTGCAGCTCGCCCCGGATCTCGCCGCGCGTGCGGTTGGTGAGGCGAAGGCTCAGCGCGGCCCGGCCGCCCGGGGCCAGCCGCAGGGTCTCGTGCGGGACCGCGACGTCCAGACCGGTGTCGCGCCCGACCTCGGCCTTGGTGCCCTGGGCGATCGTCCAGTCCTCGGGGGTCTCGCCGGGCACAGGCAGCAGCTCGGGCAGATCACCCACGGCGATCGTCACCACGTCCTCGATCCGCTGACCGTCGTGCTCGATCCGGACGGCCGCGAAGTACAGCCCCGGCTCGGCCCCGGCCGGCGGGGTGAGGGTGACCGGGAAGCGCAGGGCCCCGTCCGCCTCCAGTCGGTACGGGCGGCTCCCGAGGTCGGCCGTCCAGCCCTCGGGCGGCAGCACCCTGGCCGTGCCTTCGACCGCCGCGTCCCGCAGCTGCGAGGAGAGGGCGACCGACAGCGTCACCGGCTCCCCCGCCGTCCGCAGCAGCCCGGGCGAGGCGCCGACGGACACCGGCAGGTACCCGAGCGGCGCCGGGCCACGGTTGTGCAGCCAGTAGCGGGCGTGGACGGGCTGGGCGACCTCCGCCGTCGGGCCGAGGTCCTTCTCCGCCGCCGGAGCCGACACGGTCGGGGAGGCGAGCAGGGTGGCGATCCGCGAGCCGGGCAGGTCGAGGGCGGGGCCGCCGGCCGGAAGTGGCCGTTCCAGCAGGTCGGCCGGCCGCAGCGCGCTCAGGCCCAGAGCGCCGCCCAGCCGCGCCGTCCGCCCGAGACCGGTCGACTCGACCAGGCGGACGGTGAGATCGCCCCCGACCGCAGCCGCCGAGCCGTGCGCGATCGGGTTCCCGGCCGGCTTGAGCGCGCCCAGCAGTACCTCGCGCTGGGGCTCGACCCGCAGCCAGGACAGGGTGGCCGGCAGCGGCCCCTCCTGCGCCGGAACGATCCGGGCGTACAGCGGGTGGATGAACTCCTGCCCCTGGGCGGGCAGCGTCTGGTCTCGCCAGTCGCCGTCCCCTCCCACCAGCGCGTAAGTGAACTCGTGGGTCCAGTGCTGGAGTTGGAAGGAGGCCCCGTCGGGCAGGGTGCGCCGGGGCGGGTCGATCCAGACGCCGGAGGGCCAGCCGGTACAGGATCGCATCAGCGACAGGTGCAGCGCTCCGGTGGTGTCGACGGCGAACCCGGGCAGGCCGAAGCTCAGCAACGCGACTGTGTGGTCGGCGAGTTGGTCGTCCACCGGAGACGGGCAGACGACGGTGACCCGGGCGTCGGCCAGGTCGTCGACCAGCGCCGCCACGTCGGAGACGACGAGCGCCGGCAGTGCCCGCAGGTCGCGCAGGTCGGCGTCCGGGCGCCAGACCTCGGCGAGCGGGGTCACCGCGGGCACCCACACCGCGCCGTGCGCCTTCAGCGCGGCCGCGTACTCCTCCCCCGCCGAGGCGAGCAACTCCGCGGCGGCCTCACTGACTTCTGGCCCGCCGACGACGATCCGGAAGTCCGGCAGGTTGGAGTCCACGTCCAGCCACCCGTACCGGGCCCAGTCCGCTCCCGAGGTGGTGGCGGTGACCCCGACCCGGGCGAGCGCGACGACCAGCGGACGGGCGTCGGCCGCGTCGTCCAGGGTGGGGACGACGACCTCCGCCACGCCGAGGGCGCGCGAGCCGACGACCGCGCCCGACGGGTCGGCGAGGTCGACGCGTGCCGTGGCGCCGAGCCCGAACCAGGTGTTGGCCGGGTTGTCCAGGGTCCACGGCGCCTCCGCCGAGTCCACGTCCGGCATCGCGAAGCCTCGCCCGACGACCGCGCCCGCGACCTCGCTGACCGGCAGCCCGCCGGGCACGTCCACCGGGAAGCGCAGCCGTAGCAGCCGGTCGGCGCCGGAGTAGTCGATCACCCGGGTGCGGCAGTCCACCCGGTCCAGGCCGCGCCAGAGCGTGACGGTCTGCTCGTAGCGGACGGAGTCGACCGTGCCCTCGCTCACCAGGCGCTCGCCGAGCGGCCCGGTCTCCCGGCGGACGGACGCCCCGGCGTCCCCGGATCCGACCACCGGGCCGCTGGGCACCAGGTGCCACGGGCCCTCGCCGAAGTCGGGGTGCTGCGGGTACTCCTCGTACACCCGCAGCTCGTTGCCTATCCTGCCGTCCTGGATCAACTCCCGGTCGTGCAGCAGGTCCCGCACCGAGCTGAGGCCACCGCCGCGCGCCGGGTCGGCGGTGACGCGGTACCGGTCGCCCTCGATCACGAAGCCGTCGGCGGCCGTCCACGGCTGCTCCGCGGCGCCCTCCACCAGCCGCCAGGTGCGCCAGCCGAGCGCGGGCACGTCGGTGGCCAGGAAGCGCAGCGTCCCCCGGTCGACGGCGCTCGGCACCGCCTCGCCCCGGTCGTCGATCACTCGTACCGACCGTACGACGGAGGGGAGTTCGACGCAGACGAGGCCGGTCCGGTCGAAGGAGAGGGTGTTGGTCACCACGATCGCCTCGCCCGCCCCCGCCGTGGCGATCCGCGCCGTGAGCGCGTCCAGCGCCGCGTCCCGCACCCCGGACGCCAGGTCGTACGCCTCCCGCCAGCCGCCGAGCAGGTCCAGGTACACCTGGTCGGACTCGGAGCCGGTGATCGCGTCGTGGTGCGCGCCGTAGGCGAGTTGGCGCCAGACCTTGTCCAGGGCGGCGGCCGGGTAGCGGCCGAGGCCGTGGACGGAGGCGAGCGTGGCGAGCTTCTCCGCGTCCACCGCCGCGACCTCGCCCGCCCGCTGGGCCTGCTTGGTGTCGATGTAGGAGACGTCCTTGCCGGTGTACACCGGGTTCATGTCCCGGGTCTGCGGGCTGGGCCGGCGCCCGGTGGCGGCGAGTTCGGCGCGCACGGCGTCCAGGAAGTCGCGCGGGGTGGCGCAGACGAACCGGGGCCAGAGGTACTTGGCGGCCCAGGAGCGGTGGATCTCGGTGACCCACTTGTTCGGCGGGGTGTAGTCCGTCCCCACCGGCAGCAGCAGGTTCTTCGTCGCGCCCACCGGCTTGAGCTTCCGGTACAGCTCGTAGACGGCCTGTTCGGCGGTGGCGAGGTCGGCGGAGGAGTCCATCCACCAGCCGGCCGAGTAGTGGTGCGGCATGTAGTGGGTGAGCACGCCCTCGCCGCCGGGGGCGATCCACTCGAACTCGCTCGGGAACTGCATCACCCGGGCGTCGTCCTTGGCCTCGCGGAAGTTCTTCTGGATCGGTCCCCACTGGTGGAACGGGCCGCGCGCCCAGGCGCTGCCGGTGAGGCCGGCCGCGGCGAGGTGGCCGGGGAACTGCGGGTCGTGCCCGAACACGTCGAGCTGCCAGGCGGTCTGCGGGTCGCCGCCGAGGATGTCGCGCTGGTAGCCGATGCCGTGGACGATGTTGCGGATGGTGGTCTCGGCGCCGGTGAGGTTGGTGTTCGGTTCGTTGTAGGTGCCGCCGACCAGCTCGACCTGCCCTCGCTCCAGCAGCAGGCGCAGTGTCGCGCGGCGTTCGGGGTGCTGGTCGAAGTAGGGCTTCAGGTAGTCGACTTCGGCGAGCACGAACTTGTACACCGGGTCCCGCAGGGCGAGGTCCAGGTGCGCGTCGACCAGGGCGAAGCCGTTGCGCTCCCAGAGCGGCCGGGTGGTGGCGTCGGCGGAGAGCAGTTCCCACGGGGAGGTGTACGCGGCCTGGGTGTTCCACCAGACCGGGTCGTAGTGGAAGTGCGAGACCAGGAACATCGTCCAGCCCGGCTCGGCGACGTCGAGCAGGGCTTCGACGGAGGCCTCGGCAGAGGATTCGGCAGAGGATCGGGCGAAGGCACTGACGACGACGGGCAGTCGGTCGCCGGGCGAGGCCCCGCTGATCTCCAGCGGGACGTCGACCGGCCCCGTGCCGGTGGCCTCGCCGCGGACGCCCGGACCGCGGACAGTGATCCTGGCGGCCGGGCCTTCCAGCCTCACCCGCAGGACTTGGCGCGGGGCCTCCTCCGGGCCGACGAACAGGTCGGTGCTCTCGACGGCGGTGATGGTGACCGGCACGGGGGCCTCCTTTCCGGCCGGGGCTACGCGCCCCAGGCCTCGAACTCGTAGATGCGGGCGGCCGGGTCACCGTTCTGGGTGGGCGTGGTGACCACCAGCCGGACGTAGCGGGCGGTGGTGTTCACCGGGTGGGTGGTGGTGCCGGCCGTGTTGCCGGTGACGTCGGCGACCGTCGTCCAGGGGTCGTTCGCCCCGGACCGGACCTGGACGGCGAAGTCACGGGTGTTGAACGAGGTGCTCTCGCCGCCCGCCGAGGCGTGCTTGACCACGAACTTCGCCAGCTGTTTCGCCGAACCGAGGTCCACCTCCAGCGACTTGGCCGCGGTGAGGGCGCACCACTTGTCGGCGGTCCCGCCGCTGACGCTGCCGTTGACGGCCTTGGCCGGGCCCTCGTCGGCGTTGCACTGCCCCGAGGCGGTGGCCGGGCGGTTCAGCGCCAGGTTGGCGGAGGTCGGCGGGGTGCCGTTCCAGCCGACCGTGGTGGAGGCGGCGGCGGAGCGGCCGTAGGTGGTGGAGACCGCCTCGACGTCCAGCGTGGTGGCGCTCTCGCCGCCGGCCCGGTCGAGCCGCCCGACGAAGTAGGCGTCGTTGGGCGTGGCGCCGAGGAAGGTGCGGCTGCCGTCCGCGTTGCGCCGGTACACCTCGTAGTGGTGCACGTTGCCGCCGGGCGCCGCCGTCCAGGACAGCCGCAGGGACTGGCTGGAGCCGGGCGTCACGTCGGCCGCGCCGAGCACGGTGAGGCCTGCCGGTGCCGCCGGGGTCTCCACCGAGCCGTCGTAGACAGCCACTTGGCCGACCCGCAGGTCGTACCCGGGGTCGCTGCCCTCGGCCCGCAGGGCGATCTGGGCGATGGTGCGGCCCGCGTACGGGGACAGGTCGAGGCCGTGCCGCTCCCAGCCGGTACCGGAGTTGGCGCCGACGTCGAGCGTGGTGAAGGTGCTCGGCGCGTCGGTGAAGGAGACGGCGGCCTTGAGCCTGGTGGGCCCGGCGGCCGGGGTCTTGACCACCAGGTCCAGCCTGGTGTTCGCGGCGACCGGCAGCTTGGTCTGGTACAGCCGTACGGTGTTGGCGGCGTCCAGCCTTCCGCTCAGCCGCAGCGAGGATCCGCCCTGGTAGGCGTCGGTGAAGTCGACGGACGGGGTGAGCCTGCTGCCGCTCGACTCCACCACCCAGCGGTAGGTGGGCGGGACGTCCTGGAGCGAGAGGTTGTTCCAGCCGCCGGTGGCGACCCGGGTGCCGGACGCGTTGTAGAAGTCGCCCTGCCCGGTGTCGAAGTTGGTGACGAAGGGCTTGGCGGTGATCGGCGAGGACTCGGCGACGTAGCCGGCCAGGCCCGGCCAGCCCGCCGAGAGGTCGGTCCGGGACGGGTCGTTGTTCGCGCCGACCCAGTAGCGGGAGTCCTTGGCGTAGAAGTCGGCCCGGTCGGTGGCGGACTTCCAGGTCCACTCAGGGCGGTAGAGCCCGAGCGAGGTGGTGTGCGCCTTCCCGGACGGGAAGAGGGTTTTCCAGTCCACGCCGGTGTTGTAGCCGTTGGCCTCGGTGTCGATGCCGGTGTAGAGGTCGTACTCGCTGCGGCCGAGCTGCCTGGCCAGTGTCCGGGAGGAGTTCAGCCCGCTCGCCGACCAGTTGAAGTTCAGGAACATCGAGTCCGAGGTGCGCTTGGAACCTTCTTGCAGGAAGGGCGAGTTGGCCGAGGTGAGGGCGTTCTGCCAGTTGACCGCGCCCGAGGTGGTCATCGCGTCGTACCACATGAACTCGGTGCCGCTCTGCGCCTTGGTGTACTGCATCAGGCTGCGCAGTTCGCCGGCCAGGGCCGAATCGCCGCCGCCGGTCTCCTGGTTGATGAACCAGCCGTCGAAGCCGTAGTACTGCGCGGCCTGGGCGAGCTTGTCGGCGACGGGGTAGCGGCTGCCGGACTTCTGGACGAAGTCCCGCACCCACTGGAGTTGGCCGCCGTACGCGCCGGGCGGGAAGAAGACCGTGCCGTAGACCTTGACGCCGTTGCGGTGGGCGGCGTCGATCACCGTCGGGTTGGGTGCGAGGATCAGGCCCTCGCCGGCCGAGCCGCCCCAGAACACCAGCTTGTCGACGTACTGCCAGTAGCCGAAGGCGTAGTAGTTCGGATCCGCGGAGCCCTGCGAGGGGTTGTTGGAGGTGGGCCCGAAGGAGACCAGCGAGGCGATCTTCCCTTCGCCGGCACGGGCGTTGGGGTTGGCCCGCAGTGCCGGGTCGCCGGTGCGCGGCTGGAGCGGGACACGGGAGCGGTTGAAGCGGGCGTCCGGGTCGGTGGCCGGGTCCCAGTTCAGGATGGTGTCGGGGTACCAGTACGAGGCGAAGGGCTGGGTGCCCTGGCCGCCGGCGGCGGGCGCCGCGGCCGGTATCGGGTCGGCCCATGCGGCGGGGGTGACGGTCAGCGCGGCCGTCGCGAGGGCGGCGCTGAGCAGCAGGGGGAGGCGTCGTGACATGCGGTGGCTCCGATCGAGCGGAGGAGGGTGGGGGCGGGCCCGCCGTCGTGGACGGGGGCCGGCTGCATGTGGGCGTGCCGGTGCTGGATGGTGTGGGGCTCGGGGCCGCACCGCTGCCCGGCTTCCTCGGCGTTCGGGTGGCGCGGCGGGGAGCGGCATGAGCAGCGGGACGAACGGCGGGACGGGCAGCGGGAGCCGGTCGTGGTGCGGTGGAGCGCGCCGAGCGGGGCCCGCTCGGCGCTGCGAGGCTAAACCGGTTCAGAACCGCTGTCAACGATGCGCGCAACAACCACGCCCGCGGGGGAACGGACGGCCTGATCGGCGGCGGAACCGCCGTCCGGGGCCCCCGCCGCGGCGCCCGGCGGCGAGGTGGACTCCCGCACGGTCAGCCGCGGGGTCGGCATCCGCAGGTCCCGCCCCGGCCCCGCCTCGTCCAGCTCCGCCAGCAGGCTGCGCGCGACCTGCTCGCCGAGCGCGAAGGTGTCCCGGCTGAGCGCGGTCAGCGGCGGGTGGACGATCCGGGCGAGCACCGAGTCGTCGAAGGAGACGATGGACAGCTCGCCGGGCACCGCGACGCCCATCTCCCCCGCCACGCCGAGCCCCGCGACGGCCATCACGTCGCTGTCGTAGACGATCGCGGTGGGCCGCCCGGCCCGGGACAGCAGGGTCCTGGTGGCGGCCGCGCCCTCGGCGTCGCTGAAGTCGGTGGGCACCGACACCGCCTCCTCCAGCCCGAGCCGGCGGGAGGCGTCGCGCAGGGCGCGGATCCGCCGCTGGGTGTGCTGGAAGTGCGGCAGCCCGGCGAGGTGGGCGATCCTGCGGTGCCCGATGGCGGCCAGGTAGTCGACGATCGAGAGCATCGCCTCCCGGTCGTCGGCCCAGATCCGCAGCTGGTTGCCGCCCTTGCCGGGCCCGCCGAGCACCACCGCGGGCAGCCCGAGCCCGTCCAGCACCGGCAGCCGCGGGTCCCTGACCTGGAGGTCGACCACGATGAAGCCGTCCACCCGGTGCTCGGAGGCCCAGCGGCGGTAGACCTCGATCTCGGCGGCGGTGTCCTCGACCACCATCAGGTGCAGCGCGACCGAGCCGGCCGAGAGCACCGCCTGGAGCCCGGAGAGCAGTTGGCTGAAGAACGGCTCGACGCCGATGGTGCGGGCCGGGCGCGCGATCACCAGCCCGACGGCGTCGGCCCTGGCTCCGCCGAGGGCGCGCGCGGCACTGTGCGGGCGCCAGTTCATCTCCTCGGCGACCCGCAGGATCCGGGCCCTGGTCGTCTCGCTGACGCCAGGGCGGCCGTTGAGCGCGAAGGACACCGCGCCCTTGGAGACACCGGCCTGGCGGGCGATGTCGGCGATCGTCGGTCTGCCCACGAAACGCGTCTCCTCTCTTGACAGCCAAGTTTAGGCGGGAGCATAGTCCCTGCCATAGCTAGACCGGTTTAGTAATTCAGGTTCGATAATCCCCCACCAGCCCCACCACCCCCGAAGCTCGGCACGATCCCCCACCCACCCTCAGGACCGGGAGACCCTCATGCGCAGAATCTGGGCGGCACTGACCACCACGGCACTCGCCACCGCCGCGCTCACCGGCTGCGGACTCGGCTCCGGCGAAACCAAGGACAGCGACGCGGTCGCGAGCGCGGCCGCCACCGGCGAGGTCAAGGGCAAGGTCTCGCTCCAGACCTGGGCACTGAAGCCGAAGTTCACCGACTACATGCAGGGCGTGATCGACGGCTTCAGGAAGAAGTACCCCGGCGTCGAGGTCGAGTGGCTCGACCAGCCCGGCGAGGGCTACTCCGACAAGGTGCTCAGCCAGGCCGCCGCCGGCAGCCTGCCCGACGTGGTCAACCTCCCGCCGGACTTCGCGTTCCCGCTGGCGAAGAAGGACGTCCTGCTGGACGTCGCCAAGGCCGATCCCAAGCTCGCCGAGGAGTACGTCTCCGGCGGTGTGGACGCCTACCGGTTCAACGGCCACCAAGGCACCTTCGGCTACCCCTGGTACCTCAACACCGATGTGAGCTACTGGAGTTCCGAACTCCTGACGAAGAACGGCCTGGACCCGCGGAAGCCCCCGGCCACCCTGGACGAACTGATCGCCCAGGCCCGGGTGATGAAGGAGAAGTCCGGCGGCCAGGCCTACCTGATGAGCCGCAAGCCCGGCATCGGCGACCTGTACAACATCGGCGTGAAGATCATGTCCGACGACGGGAAGACCTTCACCTTCAACACCCCCGAGGCCGCCGCACTGCTCGACAAGTACCGCGACGCGTTCAAGGAGGGCCTGATGCCGAACGGGGTGCTGACCGACACCTATGCCGGCAACGCCAAGCTGTTCAGCTCCGGCACCGCGGCCTGGACCACCGGCGGCGGCAACTTCATCACCAGCCTCGCCACCGACAACCCGACCCTCGCCCCGAAGGTCGTCCCGTCCACCGCGATGGGCACCCCGCCGCTGTACGTCCAGGGCCTGTCCATCCCGAAGACCACCAGGAACCCGGCCGCCGCGGTGGCCCTGGCCCGCTGGGTGACCAGCCCCGAGAACCAGGCCGCCTTCGCCCACCTGACCAGCGTCTTCCCGTCCACCAAGGCGTCCGCCGGCGACCCGTTCTTCAGCAGGAGCGACGGCACCAACGCGGGCGACGCCAAGGTGATCGCCTTCACCTCGCTCGCCAAGGCCGAGCTGATCCAGCCCGTCGAGGTGGACGACGCGATGGGCACCATCATCAAGCAGCAGTTCGCGCTGGCCATCAGCGGCGAGACCGGCTCCAGGCAGGCGCTGGACTCGGCCGTCGAGCAGTGCAACAAGCTGCTCAAGGGCTGAGCCCCGGCGCGCACGCAGGCCGCCCGGGCCTCACCGGACCCCACGGCGCGCCGCCCGGACCCCCACGGCATCCCACCGGAACCCCAGGGTGCGACGCCGGAACCCCACGGCACCCCGCGACGCCCCACCCCGTACCGGCGCAGCGGCGGGCCTCCCCCGCACCCGCCGCTCCCCGGGAATCAGCCGCACCACCCCTGGCCCCAGGAAGGCAACCGCATGACCCACCGGCGTTGGTTCACCCCCTGGCTGCTCGCCGGGCCCGCGATAGTCTGGCTGGCCGTCTTCAACCTGTGGCCGGCCGTCAACACGGTGATCCTGTCCTTCACCAACGCCAAGCCGCTGGGCGGCGGGCAGTTCACCGGCCTGGAGAACTACGGCCGGCTGCTGGACGACGACCAGCTCGCCGACGCCCTGCTCAACAGCATCGTGTTCATGCTGGTCTGCCTGCCCCTGCTGACCGTCCTGCCGCTGCTGATCGCCCTGCTGGTGCAGCGCAAGATCCCCGGCATCACGTTCTTCCGCACCGCGTTCTACACCCCGGTGATCGCCTCCGCCGTCGTGGTGGCGCTGATCTGGGGCTGGGTGCTGGACGACCGCGGCCTGGTCAACGGCCTGCTCGGGCAGGCCGGGCTGGCCGACTCCCCGGTCCCCTTCCTGACCGACCGCTGGCTGCTGCTGTTCAGCGCGATCGCCCTGACCGTCTGGAAGGGCCTCGGCTACTACATGGTCATCTACCTGTCCGCCCTCGCCAACGTCCCGCGCGAGCTGCACGAGGCGGCGGCCGTGGACGGCGCCGGTCCGCTGCACCGGTTCTGGCACGTCACCCTGCCCGGGGTGCGCCCGACCATGATCCTCATCTCCGCGCTGATCTCGGTGAGTTCGCTGCGCGTCTTCTCCGAGCTGTACGTGCTCTCCAACGGCCTGGGCGGCCCCGGCGGACGGGACATGTCGGTGGTGATGCTGATCCAGATGTACAGCCGCGGCTTCAACGGCCACCTGGGTTACGCCTCGGCACTGAGCCTGCTGCTGTTCGTGATCACCCTCGGCCCGATGCTGTTCCTGATGCGGCTGAACCGGAAGGCGGCCTGAGCCCATGACCACCGTCCGTACGAAGGCCACCGAACCCGCCGGGACCGCCGGGACCGCCGGAAGGACCGGAAGGGCGGGAAGTGCCGAGGCCCGCAGGGCCGGCCGGGGCTTCAACACCCCCTCCACCGCCCAGACCGTCACCCGCTACCTGCTCCTGGTACTGGTCCTGCTGCTGGTCATCGGCCCGTTCCTGTGGCAGCTCTCCACCTCCCTCAAGGGCCCCGCCGAGGACGTCTACACCCGCACCCCGAGCTTCCTGCCCGACCAGCCCACCCTGGACAACTACGGCAAGGTCGCCGACGCCATCCCGGTCTGGACCTACGCGCTCAACTCGGTGATCGTCGCCGTGGTCTGCATCACCGGCAACGTGGTCGGCTGCACGCTGGCCGGCTACGCGCTCGCCCGGCTGCGCTTCCGCGGCGCCAAGCTCGTCATGGGCCTCTTCCTCGCCACCCTGATCCTGCCCGGCGAGGTCACCATCGTCTCCCAGTACGTGCTGGTGCGCGGCCTCGGCCTGGCCGACAGCCTGGCCGGCGTGGCGCTGCCGGGTTCGATCGCGATGCTCAACGTGCTGCTGATGCGCACCGCCTTCGCCGCCGTCCCGGCCGAGCTCGACCAGGCCGCCCTGGTGGACGGCGCCAACGTCTGGCAGCGGCTGTGGCACATCGGGCTGCCGAACGTGCGGGGCATGCTCAGCGTGATCGTGATCTTCACCTTCATCGGCGCCTGGGACGACTTCCTGTGGCCGCTGATCGTGCTCAACGACCCGCAGAAGTACACCCTCACCGTCGGGCTCCAGTACCTCAACGGCACCTTCTCCGCCAACCCCCGGCTGATCGCGGCCGGCACCATGATCGCCTTCCTGCCGATCGTCGTGGTGTTCGGCGTCTGCCAGCGCTTCTTCTTCAAGGGCGTCGAGGAGGGAGCCGTCAAGGGCTAGCCGTCGAGGGTCGGCCCACCGTCCGTACGCCCCGAACCCGTTGAGGAAGCCATCCGATGACCACAGCTCCGCGCTTCGGCGTCAACTACACCCCCAGCGCCGGCTGGTTCCACCACTGGCTCGACTTCGACCTCGACGCCGTGCGCGCCGACTTCGACTCCATCGCCGCCCTCGGCCTGGACCACGTGCGGGTCTTCCCGCTCTGGCCGGTCTTCCAGCCCAACCGCACCCTGATCCGCCCGCGCGCCGTCGAGCAGCTGACCGCCCTGGTGGACGCGGCCGGCGAGCGCGGCCTCGACGTCGCGGTGGACGGCCTCCAGGGCCACCTGTCCAGCTTCGACTTCCTGCCGTCCTGGACCCGGACCTGGCACCGGCGCAACATCTTCACCGACCCCGAGGTGCTCGACGGCCAGGCCGCCTACCTGCGCACCCTCGCCGGGGCGCTGCGCGAGCGGCCCAACTTCCTCGGGATGACGCTCGGCAACGAGATCAACCAGTTCTCCGGCGCCCCGCACCCCGACCCGGACCGCGCCACCCCCGCCGAGGCCGAGGCCTGGCTGCGCCGGATGCTCGACGCCTGCGAGCAGGGCGCCCCCGGCGGGCTGCACCTGCACGCCTCGTACGACGCGGCCTGGTACCTGGACGAGCACCCGTTCACCCCCTGGCACTCGGCCCGGATCGGCGCCGCGACCGCCGTGCACTCCTGGGTGTTCAACGGCACCGCCCAGCGCTACGGCGCGCACTCCACCGCCACCGCGCAGCACGCCGCGTACCTGGTCGAACTGTCCAAGGCCTGGGCGGACGACCCGGCCCGCCCGGTCTGGCTCCAGGAGGTCGGCGCACCCGCCCCGCACATCACCGCCGGGGACGCGGCGCGCTTCACCGGCGACACCGTGGCGGCCGTGCTGGACTGCCAGGACCTGTGGGGCGTCACCTGGTGGTGCTCCCACGACGTCGACCGCTCGCTCGCCGACTTCCCCGAACTTGAGTACAGCCTCGGCCTGTTGACCACCGACCGGACGGTCAAGCCGGCCGGCGCCAGGCTCGCCGAGGCCGCCGCCGAGGCGCGCCGCTCCTGGCAGCCGCCGAAGCCGCGCGGCACCGCCGTGGTGGTCACCACCGGCGACGAGGTCACCTCGCCGCGGCGCTCGGTCTGCGGCCCCGGCGGCCCGGTGTACGAGGCGTTCATGCGCCTCGCCGAGGCGGGTGCCCGCCCGACCGCGGTGCTCGCCGAACACGCCGGGGACCGCGAGCACCTCGCCGCGCGCGGCATCACCGAGGTGGTCCACCCCGACGACGTACGTTCTCCCTGATCTGTCACCCAGCACGCAACGGAGCCCGCTGACATGCACGATGACCGCACCCTGGTCGAGTCCCGCCTCAAGCGCGTCCTGGACGAGCGCATCCGTCCGGCCGTGTACCCCGAGTCCGTCCCGCTGGAGGCCGGCATCTGGACGGCTCCGGGCGAGCCCGTCCCGGTCGCCGAGGGCCTGCCCGCCCCGCGCAGCCCGATCGCGGTGGGCGACGCCTGGGGCGCGCCCTGGGGCACCAGCTGGATCACCGTGACCGGCACCGTGCCGCAGGCCTGGGCCGGGCGCACCGTCGAGGCGCTGATCGACCTCGGCTTCGACGCCAACATGCCGGGCTTCCAGTGCGAGGGCCTGGTCTACCGGCCGGACGGCTCCCCGGTGAAGGGCCTCAACCCGCAGAACCAGTGGGTGCGGATCGCCGCCCCCGCGGCCGGCGGCGAGCAGGTGCTGCTGCACGTCGAGGCCGCCTCCAACCCTGTCATCCTGGACTACCACCCCTTCCTGCCAACCGAGTTGGGCGACAAGGAGACGGCCGGCGACCAGCCGCAGTACAAGCTGGCCCGGATGGACCTCGCCGTCTTCGACGAGACGGTCTGGCGGCTGGTGATGGACCTGGAGGTGCTCGGCGAGCTGATGGCCGAGCTGCCGGTGGAGGGCGCCCGCCGCTGGGACGTCCTGCGCGCGGTCGAGCGCTGCCTCGACGCGGTCGACCTCCAGGACGTCAACGGCACCGCGGCCGCCGCCCGTTCACAGCTCGAAGCGGTGCTGGCCGCGCCCGCCGTGCCGTCCGCGCACCGGATCAGCGCGATCGGCCACGCCCACATCGACTCGGCCTGGCTCTGGCCGCTGCGCGAGACCGTCCGCAAGGTGGCCCGCACCACCGCCAACATGACCGCGCTGCTGGAGGACGAGCCGGAGTTCCGCTTCACCATGTCCCAGGCCCAGCAGTTCGCCTGGATCAAGGAGCACCGCCCCGAGGTGTACGCCCGGGTGCGGAAGGCGGTGGCCGAGGGCCGGTTCGTCCCGGCCGGCGGCATGTGGGTCGAGTCCGACACCAACATGCCGGGTTCGGAGGCGATGGCCCGGCAGTTCGTCCACGGCAAGCGGTTCTTCCTGGACGAGTTCGGGGTGGAGAACCACGAGGCCTGGCTGCCGGACACCTTCGGCTTCACCGGCGGCCTGCCGCAGATCATCCGCAACGCGGGCTCCAAGTGGCTGCTCACCCAGAAGATCTCGTGGAGCCAGGTGAACCGGTTCCCGCACCACACCTTCCTCTGGGAGGGCATCGACGGGACCAGGATCTTCACCCACTTCCCGCCGGTGGACACCTACAACTGCTCGATGAAGGGCAGCGAGATCGCCCACGCGGCGAGGAACTTCAAGGACAAGGGCGTCGCCCGGCACTCGCTGGCCCCGACCGGCTGGGGCGACGGCGGCGGCGGCACGACCCGCGAGATGGTCGCCAAGGCGGCCCGGATGAAGGACCTGGAGGGCTCGGCCACCGTCCGCTGGGAGAACCCCGCCGACTTCTTCGCCAAGGCCGAGGCCGAGTACCCGGACCCGCCGGTCTGGGTCGGCGAGCTCTACCTGGAGCTGCACCGCGCCACCCTGACCAGCCAGGCCAAGACCAAGCAGGGCAACCGGCGCAGCGAGAACCTGCTGCGCGAGGCCGAACTCTGGTGCGCCACCGCCGCGTCGCGCATCGGCGCGGACTACCCGTACGAGCAGCTGGACCGGATCTGGAAGACCGTGCTGCTGCACCAGTTCCACGACATCCTGCCCGGCTCCTCCATCGCCTGGGTGCACCGTGAGGCCGAGGCCACGTACGCGGCGCTCGCCGGGGAGCTGGAGGGGCTGATCGGCGCGGCCCAGCAGGCGCTGGCCGGGGCCGCCTCGGGCGGGCGCGAGCTGGTGTTCAACGCGGCGCCGCACACCCGCTCGGCGGTGCCGGCCGGCGGGGCCTCCCCGCTCGGCGCGCCGGACGGTGCCTGCGAGGCCGTCGAACGGACCGAGGGCGGCTTCACGCTGCGCAACGGTCTGCTGGAGGTGGTCGTGGACGCGGACGGCCTGATCGCCTCGGCGGTCGACGTCGCGACCGGCCGGGAGACCGTCGCCCCCGGCAGCCGGGCCAACCTGCTCCAGTTGCACCCCGACTTCCCGAACATGTGGGACGCCTGGGACGTGGACCAGTTCTACCGCAACACCGTCACCGACCTGACCGGCGTGGACTCGCTCACCGCCACCGTCTCCGCCACCGCGGCCACGGTGCGGATCGCCCGCTCCTTCGGCTCCTCCACCGTCGTCCAGACCCTCACCCTGCCGGCGGGCGAGCAGCGCCTGGACATCGACACCGAGGTCGACTGGCACGAGACCGAGAAGTTCCTCAAGGCCGCGTTCCCGCTGGACATCCACACCGAGCGCTACGCCGCCGAGACCCAGTTCGGCCACCTCTACCGGCCCACCCACACCAACACCAGCTGGGACGCCGCCAAGTTCGAGGCCTGCAACCACCGCTTCGTCCACCTCGACGAGCCCGGCTGGGGCGTCGCCCTGGTCACCGCCTCGACCTACGGCCACGACGTCACCCGCGCGGTGCGCCCCGACGACGGCGGCACCACCACCACGGTCCGCTTCTCGCTGCTGCGCGCCCCGCGCTTCCCCGACCCGAAGACCGACCAGGGCCCGCACCGCTTCCGGCACGCCCTGGTGCCGGGCGCCGCGATCGGCGACGCCGTCCGCGAGGGCTACCGGATCGGCCTGCCGGAGCGGACGGTCACCGGCACCGCCGAGCACGTCGCGCCGCTGGTGGAGCTGGACGACGACGCCCTGGTGGTGAGCGCCGTCAAGCTCGCCGACGACCGCAGCGGTGACCTGATCGTCCGGGTCTACGAGGCCGGCGGCGGCCGCGCCAGGGGCCGGCTCACCACCTCCTTCCCGCTGGCCGGCGCCGTCCCCTGCGACCTGCTGGAGCGGCCCTGGGACGGCACCCGCGGCGAGGTGACGGTCGAGGACGGCGCGGTGCGCCTCGCGCTGCGCCCGTTCGAGCTGGTCACGCTCCGGCTCAGCGCGGCCCGCTGACCGGCCGGCCCACTGATCCGCAGGTCCACGTACGCTGTTCGGCGCCTCGGCCCCCGCGGCCGGGGCGCCACCCTCCACCGACCCTCCTGGAGCCCACCGTGCCCGTCACCCAGCTGTTCGCCGCCCTCGACATCGGCGGCACCAAGATCGCCGGGGCACTGGTCGACGCCGACGGACGGCTGCGGCACCGGCTCCAGCTGCCCACTCCGGCCACCGAGCCGGGCCCGACCGTGCTCGCCGTGGTGCACCAGGTGCTGGACCGGCTTGCCGGGACGGCCGACTGGGCCGCCGTGACGGCCGTCGGGATCGGCAGCGCCGGCCCCGTCGACCTCGCGGGCGGCACCGTCAGCCCGGTCAACATCCCCGGCTGGCGCGACTTCCCGCTGGCCGCCGCGGTCGCCGCCCACCCGGCGGTGGCGGCCCGCACCCTGCCCGTCCGCCTCGCCGGGGACGGGGTGGCGATGGCCGCCGCCGAGCACTGGCAGGGCGCGGCCCGGGGCGCCGACCACGCGCTCGGCCTGGTGGTGTCGACCGGCGTCGGCGCCGGCCTGGTGCTCGACGGCGCGGTGCGGCCGGGCCCCAGCGGCAACGCCGGCCACCTCGGCCACATCACCGTCGACCTGGACGGCGAGCCCTGCCCGTGCGGCTCCCGCGGCTGCCTGGAGGGCCTCGCCAGCGGCACCGCGATCGCCCGCCGGGCCCTCGCCCGGGGCTGGCAGCCGGTGGGCGGCGACCGGACGGCCCGCGCCGTGGCCGTCTCCGCCGCCGCGGGCGACCCGGTCGCCCTCGCCTCCTTCGACCGCGCCGCCCAGGCGCTGGCCGCCGGGATCGCCGCCACGGCCGCCCTGGTGGACCTCTCCAGGGTCGTGGTCGGCGGCGGCGTGGCCGCCGCCGGGGACGTGCTGTTCGCCCCGCTGGCCCGGCACCTGGACCGCTACGCCGCCCTCTCGTACATCCGCGGCCTCGACGTGCGCCGCGCCGAACTCGGCACCGACGCCGGGCTGATCGGCGCGGCCGCGCTCTGCCGCCGATCCTCCCCGGAGCCGCCCGCATGCCTCCCTTCTCGCTCCTGCTGAACCCCGTCCGCCGCTACGCCTGGGGCTCGCCCACCGCCATCCCCGCGCTCACCGGCACCGCCCCCGACGGCACCCCGCAGGCCGAACTCTGGCTGGGCGCCCACCCGTCGGCGCCGTCCCTGCTGACCTGCGGCGACGACGGCGACGACGGCCCGCGGCAGCTGGACCGGCTGATCGCCGCCGACCCGGACGGCATGCTCGGCGCGGACACCGTACGGCGGTTCGGGCCCGCGCTGCCGTTCCTGTTCAAGGTGCTGGCCGCCGACCGGGCGCTCTCCCTCCAGGTCCACCCCACCCGCGCCCAGGCCGAGGCCGGGTACGCGGCGGAGCAGGCCCTGGGCATCCCCCTGGACGCACCCGAGCGGGTGTTCAAGGACCGTGGGCACAAGCCCGAACTCATCTGTGCCCTCGGTGACTTCGAGGCCCTGTGCGGATTCCGGCCGGCCGCCGGCACCGCCCGGCTGCTGGACGCTCTCGGCGTGCTCCCGCACTGGGCCGCCGCCCTGCGCTCCCGGCCCGCGGAGGCGGTGCTGCCCGGGCTGCTGCGCGCCGGGCTGGACGCCACCGACGGCGAACTCGCCGCCGTCACGGAGGCCCTGCGCCGTGCCGCGGCCCTGGGCGACACGGCGGCCTCCGACGGGCCGTACGCCGTGGAAGGCCCGGACGCCGCGAGCTGCGCCGCGTACGCCCGCCTCGCCGACGAGTACCCCGGCGACCGGGGCCTGCTCGCCGCGCTGCTGCTCAACCACGTCCGGCTCACCGCCGGACAGGCGCTCCACCTGGACGCCGGGGTGCCGCACGCCTACCTCCGGGGCGTCGGCGTGGAGTTGATGGCCAACTCGGACAACGTGCTGCGCTGCGGGCTCACCCCCAAGCACGTCGACACGGACGGCCTGACGGCGGTCACGTCCTTCCGCGCCGGGGTGCCCGAGGTGCTCGCGCCGATCCCCGCCGAACACGGCTTCGAGGGTTTCGAGGGTTTCGAGGAGGAATACCCCACCCCCGCGGCGGAGTTCAGGCTCTCCCGGCTGCGCCCCGGCAGCGCCGCCGCCCGGGTCGACCTCGCCACCCCGCAGATCCTGCTCTGCGTCTCCGGGCAGGCTCTGCTGCGGTCGCCCGGCGGCGCCGAACTCCCGCTTCCGGCGGGCTCATCGGCGTACCTGCGCCCGTGCGCCGGGCCGGTCGAACTGACCGGCCCGGGCGCGCGGCTGTTCCGGGCCACCACGGGATAGCGGCGACCGGCGACCGGACACGCTCAGGTCCGCGCCGGATGCCCGAACAACAGGTCGTATCCGTCCGGGAGTTGCTCGATCACCCGGTCCAGCACCTCCCCGGGGACCAGGTCGGCGACGGTGCTGAGCACCGCCCCGATGTCCCACTGGGCCGTCGCCGGGCTCGCCCCGTGGATCCAGCCGACGACGGCCTGCACGAAGCGCTCGGCAGTCAGCGGCTCGGCCGCGGGCTGGGCGTCGCGCAGCAGCGAGGCGTAGGTGACGGGCAGCGCGTCGGCGAGTTCGGACCGGTCGGAGCCCACCAGGTGTTCGCCGAGCAGGGCCAGCACGACCCGGGCGGCGTGATCCGCCTCGGCCTCGCCCCGGTACTCACCGCGCTCCACGACGCGGGCGAGGAATTCCTCCCAGGAGATGGTCATCGCGTCCTCCTTCCGGTCGGCGGGCGCCGGCCGGACCTACAGCGGCCCGCTCGCCCTGGGCCGGGAGGGAGGTCGCAGCCCGTGACCACCGGGGGACGTACCGGTTCCGGTGCCCGTGCTGCTCAGGGTAGCTCGCCCCGGCGTCCGCGGACCCTGCCGCCCGCCACGGGATCGCGGGACCACGGAACCTCGTGGACACGGGGAGGGCCGGTCCGGCGGACCGAAGCGCTTGTCGACCACGCCACCGGCCGGGCACGCCACCGGCCCGGGACGGCGGTTCACCCCGCCGAGGCGTGGCACCGCCTGCGCGGCCGGCGCGCCGGCGCCATCGGGCCGCCCGGCACGCGCTGCGCCGGTGTCGTCGCGGTCACCGCCGCCGTGGTCACGGCCACGGCGGCAGCGGTCACGGCAGCGGTCACGGCCACGGCGGCGGCCGTCACGGCCGGGGGCGCGGTCACCGTCGAGCCGGTGGTCACGGTCGTCGCCGCGGTCACCGTGGTGGCCGCCAGGGCCGCCTGGGCGCGGGCCGCGTCCGTCATGAACGCCGAGAGGAATCGCCGTTCGGCCGGGCTCAGCGCGCGCGAGCGGCCGGATTCACGGTCCCGCGCGACCACCACGGTCCGCGCCCGCATAAAGGTGAGCCGATCCCGGCAGACATTCACCTCGACCTGCGCGGAACTGCGCCCGAGCCGCTCCACGGTGAGCCGCACCGAGAGCGGCTCGGGCCGGTGGTGCAGCTGTTCCAGGTAATCGATCTCGTGCCGCGCGATAAGGAATCCGGCCGGGAACAGGGCCTCCCGCACGGCGGTCGCGTGGTGGCGGAACAGGTCGTGAATCCCCTCCTGGACGTAGCCGACCAGACGGGCGTTGTTGATGTGCCCGTTCTCGTCGACGTCGCTCCACCGGGTGGGGCAGGACAGCACGTGCGCGCCCGGCTGCACCGCGTTCACTGCCGGGTCAGCCCGGCACCGGCGGGGAGCAGCGCGCGCTGCAACCTGGCGTAGTAGCCGGAGTGTTCGGCCGCCATCCGGGCCGCGGTCCAGCCCTCCTCGGCCGCTTCCGCGGCCGCCTGGACGACCAGGCTGTCCAGCACCGCGTCGACCGCCCGGCACAAGTCGTGGACGGCCGCGAGCCGCTCGGTCACATCCGCCCCGCTCCCTGCATTCCGGGACGGGAAGGCGGCCAGTGACTCCATCGCGAGCTGAAGGTCGTCGACTCCGTCCGGCCGGTTTTCCGCAGGGAAATTCCGCATGTTTTTCTCCATGACTCATTCGGCCATTACGGCCCAGTAACTAGCGTTCGAATACACCGGATCGGTGTCGACCCCCCGACCCCACGACGCTATCCCAGCCGAACGGGGTCGACGGATGGTTTGTGGACCGCGACGGAAAACTGACCTCCATCGGAGTAGTTTGTCGGGGCACACAATATGCCCCATCAGCCGGATGCCGTCCGCAGTTCGGGTGGTATCTCCGACGCGCGCCCCACGATCGACTCCCCGGGGTCCGAAGTCTGCTACCAGCCACTCCACCACCTCGCCTTGTACAGGTGCGTGCCGCGCAGCGACCGCGTTCCCTCCGGGCGGTGCAGGGTGATCACCGACGTGCACCAGTCGCACGGCGCCGTGTGCTCGGGCGCCACCGTGAGCAGCCGGCCCGTCCCGGGCTCGTCGCCCACGCTCTTCAGGTCCCGCTCGGCGGCCGGATCGGCCAGGTGCACGGCGGAGAAGCGGTCGGCCGCCGGGTCGTAGCGCCACAGCCCCGCCAGCGTGGTCACCCAGAACCGCCCGGGATCCCCCAGCACGGCGGCCAGGTCGTGCCCGCCGCTGCCGGGCAGCGCACTGCTCCGCGCCACCGTGAGGGTGGGCGCGGCGGGGGTGCCGCCGACCCGCAGCGCCGTCAACGCCGTGTCGCCGAGCACCCACAGCAGGCCGCTCCGCCCGTCCCAGTGCACCCCGTGCGCACCGGGCAGCGGGAACTCCGCGAACGCCGCGGCCCGCGGCCCCCGCGAGGCCGCGTACAGCCGTACCCAGCCGCCCGCGCTCGCGGCCACCGCCACGTTGCCGTCCGGCAGCAGCTCGATGCTGTGCGGGTTGACGACCGGCCCCAGGTCCGCCGCCCAGTGGACACGGCCGGTGACGACCTCCACGGCGGCGGCCAGCCCGCCGGAGGCGGTCGTCAGCAGATAGCGCCGCCCCTGCCGGAACCGGGACTTCGCCTCGTCCGGGTTCGTCCAGCTGCGCGCGGGCGCCAGATCCGCCAACTCCGGGGCCCGGTCGGCACTCCAGCCCCAGACCACCGGCAACCGGTCCGGCCCGCGATAGGCCATCAGCTCCTCGGCGCTCTGCAACACCAGCACGCTGCGCGAGGCCTGGTCCACGACCGCCACCTGCCAGCCCGGCGACCTGGCCCACGCGCCGCTCCCGGGCACACAGAGCAGCAGGGCGACCGCGAGGGCCGGCAGTGTTCTCCTCAGCACGCCTTCACCGTCGGCGCTCCGGACCCGCTCCGCTCGGCGGCACGTCCGAACGGCCGATCGCCACGGCGGCGGCAGGGGCGACCGGTCTCCGGCGTGCGTCCGTCAGTACGTCCCGTAGAAGCGGTGCCACCAGGTGGGCCGCTCGACGTGCCGGGGCGGCCGGCTCGGCCCGGCGTAGTCCTCCTCCAGGAGTTCCTCCGGAACGACCGTGTACCCGAGCCCGACCAGTGCCCGGCGCACGGTCGCGAGGTCGGCAGCATCCAGTTCCCCTTCCGCCTGGGCCTCCTCGGTGCCGAGGAAGGCTCCGGGATTGTCGGCGCAGACCAGCGCGAGGGAGCCGAACTTGCTCACGCAGACGACGATCCGGGTGCCGCACGCGGTGGCTTCCGCGGGAACGGTGACCCGCCCGAACTCGCTGGAGTCCTGGGCGTCCTGTTCGGCTCCGCACCCGGTCGAGAAGTCCGCCTCCAGGCGGGCCACGAGGCCGCGGAACAGGGCGACGGTCGCGCCGCGGTCGTAGTCCGCCGGCCACTCCAGCCACTCCGGGTCGTCGAGTTCGCGCAAGACCGTCAGCAGATCCGCCCTGTTCGCCGTCACCCGCACATCCTGGCGTGCCGGCCGCACCGGTGGCCACCCCGACACGGCCGGACCCGCCTGCCCGTATACCGGACGCCGACCGCCGGCCGCTGTCGTTCGGCGGCCGGCGTTCGGCGGCCGGGGGCTCAGCGCGCGAAGGCACAGCGTCCGGAGACGAAGTGACGATGTCCGCCTCGATCCGCTCGGCGGCGGCGATGTCGACGACCTCCCCGGCAGTCCCGGGCCCGCCTCGGGTACCCCGTCCGCCGCGTACCAGAACGACACCTTGCCGTTGTCCGCCGCCACCGGAAACCTCCCACACCCTCGCTGACCTGCGCGGACGCTAACTCCGCGGGCTCGCCGGGGGCCACCCTCCACACTGCAAGGGCCATTGGTCCCGGCCGGCCACCCTGTCAGATCCGCAGCAGCTCCAGGGCCCGCGTCCAGTCGTAGGAGCCCGGCGTGAAGTCCGCGATCCGCACCCCCATCCGCCGCAGCTTGGCCAGGCTGTCCGCGTACGCCGGATGCGCCGCCTGCGCCGCGCTCAGACAGGGCTGCACGGCGACCGGGACGCCCCAGCCGTACGACTCGCAGAGGATGCCGAGGGCGAGGGTGTCCGAGATGCCGAGGGCCCACTTGTTGACGGAGTTGAAGGTGGCCGGCGAGACGATGATCGCGTCCGGATCGGGCAGCGGCCTGGGCTCCCCCGGCTTCCGCCAGGCCGAACGGATCGGATGCCCCGTCTGCGCGACGATCGCGTCGGCGTCGACGAGCGCCATGGCGTTCGGCGTCGCCACCACCCCGACGTCCCAGCCCTGCGCCTGGGCCGCGGAGATCAGCTCCCCGACACCACCCGCGACTCCCGCCGCGCACACCACGACGTACAACACCGGCTTCCTGGCCTCGGACATCCTGGATTCCCCATTCTCGGACCCGCCTTCGGACCCACCTTCGGACTCCAGAACAGTAAGCCGCCCGCTTGGTCCGCTCGCTCCGCCGACCGTCCTCAGGTCCTGATCCGGACCGGCGGGGCGATCGACGGCGGGGAGCAACGGGGCGTCGTGGCGCAGACGGTGAGCGGTCCCGGGTGGGGGCCGTCGAGGATCCGGACGGACCAGAGCACGGCGTAGTCACCCCCGCAGATGCCGCAGCCGGGCCGGGGTGCGGCGAAGCCAGGTGCCGGCGGTGCCGTGGGCATCGGGGGCACGGCGGGCGGCGGCGGGGGTGGCGGGGTGAGCGGGGGCGGGGGTGTGGTGTCCCAGACGGGGAGGTCCGGGGCGAGGGCCGCGAAGTCGTGGCCGCACTCGGAGCAGGTGTCCAGGACGGACTCGGTGCGCATGTCGCCGCACTGCGGGCAGAAGGTCACCGGCTGCTCGTCGGCGGCGGTGCTCTCGCAGCGCGAGCAGACGAAGTCCGGGTCGATCCTGGCCTGTTGGAAGATCGACCCGAAGATCAGGAAGGGATTGGGGTCGCCGTCCTTCTCGTACGTCGTCTGCATCACCGAGGCGATCGTCCTGAGGCGGTTCTTCCGCTGCCGCAGCCGTTTGAGGTCCAGGTTCACGACCTTGGTCTGCCGGCAGGCCCGGCAGGTGCAGAGCGTGCGGACGGGCAGGCGGGAGCGGATGCCGAACTGGCGGTGCAGGAACTCGAAGGCCGGGCGGTCCGCCTCCGCGATCGCCACCTCCACCGAGCCGAGACCGCCCGCACTGAGGCGCCCCTCCACCACCGCCGCCAACCGCCGGACGTCGGATGCCAGTTGGTCGGGTACGCCGGCCGGCCTGCTGCCGATCATCACCGGGATCGCCAGCAGGGTGCGGGCGGTGGCCATGTCCATCGCGTGGAAGCCGGCCGGGGAGTGGAAGACGATCCGGTCGATGCCCTCCCACAGGGACGGGCCGGCGCTGCGGCGCCCGCCGGCGAGCCGCTCGTTGACGCGGGCGGCGACGCCGCCGACGAGGCGCTGGCCGGTCTCGTGGTGCCGGGCCAGGGTGTCGGCCCTGGGTGCCCGGGACCACCAGCGGGGCTGGGGGAAGCCGGCCGCCCCGGCCGCCGGGTCGAGGCCGGTGAGGGCCCGGTCGAGGGCGAGCAGTGTCGCCCGGAAGGCGGCCAGGTAGGGGTCCTGGATGCCCAGCGCGACGACCGAGATCGCCCGGTCGGTCAGGTGCAGGGACACCGAGGTGTGGTCGCCGTCGGTGGGTGCGACGTGGAGGCGCGCCGCGAGCGGCACCTGGTCGGGCAGGAGCATCGCGGAACGGACGGCCGAGCCGCGCCGGGCCTCGACCACGGTGGCCATCTCCGAGGTGATCTGGAAGCCGAGCGAGCGCAGCGCGTCCACGGCGGCGACCCGGACGCGCCCGGCATCCGTGTGGACGCGGCGCTCGGCGTCGAGCGTGATCGAGGCCAATGTTCCTCCGGCGGAACGAAGTTGGTTATGTGGGTCGGGACGGTCGCGCTACCGTAGCGAACTCAGCCCGCCGCCGTGACCACCAGTTCGGCGGCGGTGTCGGCGCAGCCCCAGCTGAGGGTGACGCCCGCGCCGCCGTGGCCGTAGTTGTGGACGGTGCGGCCGTCCGGGTCCGCTTCGAGGCGGGGGCCGCCGTGGCGGGCGGGGCGCAGGCCGGCGGCGTAGCGGATGACGCGGGCCTCGCGCAGTGCGGGGACGTGGGCCGTGCAGCGGGCGAGGATGGCCTCGGCCGTGGCCGGGTCGGGGGTGGTGTTCCAGTCGTCCTCCTCGAAGGTGCCGCCGAGGACGACGTCGGTGCTGCGGGGGTGGATGTAGGTGTAGCCGGCCGGGTCGTCCTGGATGCGGGTCGAGCTGGGCAGTCCGGGGTTGCGGACCAGGACGAGCTGGCCGCGCACCGGGTGGACGGCCTGGTCGTCGCAGAGCCGCCGGGCGCCGAGTCCGGTGGCGTTGACCACCACGGGCGCCCAGTCCCCGGCCCGGCCGAGGGTGTCGAGGCGGCGGTGGACGATCTCGCCCCCGTTGCCGGTGAACCGGCCGAGCAGCCAGGGCAGGTAGAGCGGCATCTCGACGGCGGGGGCCGTGAACGACCAGCCGCCCGCGCAGTCCGGGCCGCGTTCGGCGGCGGTGAGCGGGCGCAGGTCGGGGACGGCGGCGCCCCACCAGGGCAGGCCCTCCGGCTGCCGCTCGTGCGCCAGCATGCGGGTGCCGCGCATCGAGACGCCGGGCACGCCGTCCTGCGCCTGGCGGGCGAACTCGGCGAAGGCCGTCGCGGACCAGTCGGCGACCCGGCTGTCGGTGCCCGTGGCGACCGGGAACCAGACGGCCGCGGCCGTGGCCGAGGTCGTCGACAGCAGACCGTCGGCCGTCACCACGACGACCCGACGGCCTCTCTCCTGCAAGCGGACCGCCGTGGTGAGCCCGATGATCCCGCCGCCGACCACGACGACGTCCGCCACACCATCCACCATCGCGAACTCCTCCTCCGAGGGCCGCCCACCGGGTGTCGGCGGCCGCCTCCAGGAAAGCCGGTCGCACCGGGAGCCGTCCAAGACCGGTTCTGTCCCGAGGCGATAAGCCGGCCTTATCATCACCGGATGGATCTGCGCCGCATGCGCTACTTCTCCGTGCTGGCGGAGGAGTTGAACTTCACCCGGGCCGCCCGCCGGCTGCACGTGGCGCAGCCGGCGCTCAGTCAGCAGATCAAGGCGCTGGAGCGGCAGCTCGGCGCGCAGCTGGTCGAGCGCACCAGCAAGGGCTGCGCGCTGACCCCGGTCGGGCGGGCGGTCGCCGCGGAGACCGGGCGGGTGCTTCGGGAGGTCGCGGAGGCCGAGGGGCGGATCGCGGCGGTGGTCCAGGGGCGGGAGGGACGGCTGCGGGTGGCGTACACCCGTTCCGCCCGGGGCGGGGTCTGCGACGCCCTGGTGACGGAGTTCCGCAACCGGTATCCGCGGCTGGACGTGGCGTTGCAGACCGGCTGGACGTCGCACAGCGTCGCCGAGCTGCTCGCCGGGCGGCTGGACGCGGCGTTCGTCCGGCCGCCGCTCGACGTCCCCGGGCTCGACTGCCGGATCATCGCCGAGGAGGAACTGCTGCTCGCCGTTCCGGCGGGCCATCCGCTCGCCCGCACCCGGGCCCGGATCGGCCGGCACCGGATCGCCGACGAGCCGGTGGTGCTGTGGCCGCGCGAGAACGGGCCCGGGATGCACGCGCTGATCACCGGGCAGCTGTGGCCCGGAGGGCCCCCGCGGATCGTCCGGGAGGAGCCGGACGACGAGCAGCTGCTGCTGGCGGTGGCGGCGGGATACGGCATCGCGCCGATCCCCGAGGGACGGGCCCGGGTGTTCCGGATTCCCGGCGTCTGCCTGCGCCGGCTCACGGCTCCGGTGCCGACCGTCACCCTGGGGCTCGCCCACCATCCGCGGACCGCGCCCCCGGCCGTCCAGCTGCTGCTGGCGATGGTGCCGCCGCTCGTCGGGCCGGGGGTGCCGCCTGGCGACGGGCGACCGTGATTCCGTACGGCAGCCGTGCCCGCCCTCGTCATGCCTCGGGGGCGGGCGCGGCCGTCAGGGCGGCGGACCGGCCGTCAGGTGCGGGCACGGTCGCCGAGCGCGGTCGCCGGGGCCGTTCGCCGGAGCCGCGTCCGGCCTCAGCCGATGGTGGAGCCGGTGATCGGGGCGGAGAGCTCGACGGTCCGGCCGTTCAGGGCGGTCTTGACGAACTGCCAGCTCAGGCCGGTGATGACGCCCTTGTCCAGCGGGGCCAGCTTGGCGAAGGCGGGCTGGCTGAGGTCGATGTGGGTGGAGTCGCAGGAGGGACACTGGTCCTTCACCGGGACGGTGATGGTCTTGCCCTGGTAGGTGACCTTGACCGAGATGCCCTTGCAGACCGGGTCGTTGTTCGGGTTGGCGGTGGTCCACCAGGTGTGGGAGACGGCGACCAGCATCTGGGTGGCGGCGTTGATCTGGGCGCCGCAGGCACCGTAACCGGCGTCGTTGTAGTAGGTGGCCTTGCCGCTCATGGGCTGGTTGATCGGTATCGCGGCGCTGGCGGAGCCGGCGGTGAGGGCGATGAGGGCGGCCGCGGCGAGCGGGGCGCCCGCGAGGATCCTGAGGTTCTTGCCGATGACACGCATGGTTCGGTCCCTCCGGTCGAATTTGCGATCATGGGCATGACAGGCTCAAGTCGCCACATCAGCACGTCAGTTCGCCGATCGAATGCCCACCCTTGTGAAGGGAACGTATGCGGCGGCCCGCATCGTGGTCCAGACCTCCACAATGTTGGCATGAACACAAAGCAAGGATCTTTACCAATGCGACCGAAGGGGCGATGATGCGTGACCACTCCGGCACGGAGGGTGTTGACAGGCCGTCACCCGAGCCACTCCGGAGGCCTCCTCAGATGCGCACCTCGTTCGTCGCCCTGCTCCTCGGCACCGTCCTGCTCTCGACCGCCGCGCCCGCCACCGCCGCGCCCGCCACCGCCGACGCGGCACCCCCCGTGGTGAACCAGGGCTACAGCATCCCGGTCGCCGGCGTCACCGACCTCGGCGCGCTGCCCGTCCTCGGCAGCCTCGGGCTCGACTTCGCCCGCCTGCTCGCGCAGTAGCACCCGCACCCGCACCCGCACCCGCACCCGCACCCGCACCCGCACCACGGTCACCGAACGTCACAACCGCGGCGGCAGTCGCACCGGAATCCGGGCAGGCCTCGGCCCCGGCGCGGGAATCGCCCGCGCCGGCCCGGATTACTTGCGCTCCGAAAATTAGTAACCCGGCGCCCCGGCCACAAGGCCGAACGCCCGCCCGCAGCGCGCCCGCCATCCCCCCGCCATCGGCCGCAACACGGCGCAAGGGGCCGCAAGCGGCCGAAACGAAGCGGCAACACCCGTTCCCACCAGCAGAGATGACGATTGACAGGGCCCGGTGCCGTTCAGCACGATGAGGCCAGAGCCCGCGCCCAGCGACCCGGAAGGAGGACCGATGCACACCGTCGTCCGCCCCGTCCCCTGTCGCCGCCCGCGCCGCTGTCGTCGCGGCGCGCTCGCCCGCTGACCGTCCGCCGAAGCGGACCGCCACACCCCCACGCCACACCCCACGCCGCGTCGCGGTGCCGTGGAGCCGTACGCCCACAGCTGCCCGGACGCCCCTCCGCGCCCCCTCCGGCTGTCACGCACCGTCACGTCACCAAGCCCCACCCCAGCCACCCCAGTCACCGCGCCCACCCCAGTCACCGCACCCACCCCGAAAGGGCCCCGCCATGACCACCGTCACCACCCCGACCACGCTCCGCCTCACCCCCGTCGCCGGCCGGATCGGCGCGATCGTGCACGACATACGCCTCGGCGGCGACCTCCCCGCCGAGACCGTCGCCGCCCTGGAGGCCGCCCTGTACGAGCACAAGGTGCTCTTCTTCCGCGGCCAGCAGCACCTGGACGACGCCGGGCAGGAGGCCTTCGCCCGGCTGCTCGGCCGGCCCGTCGGCCACCCCACCGTCCCCAGCGCGGACGGCCGCTACATCTTCGAGCTGGACGCCACCAAGGGCGTGCGCGCCAACAACTGGCACACCGACGTCACCTTCGTCCCGTCCTACCCCAAGGCCTCGATCCTGCGCTCCCTTGAGGTCCCGCCGGCCGGCGGCAGCACCGTCTGGGCCAACACCGCGGCCGCCTACCGGGACCTGCCCGCCCCGCTGAAGACGCTCGCCGAGAGCCTGCGCGCCGTCCACACCAACGACTACGACTACGCCGCCCGGCTCGCCCTGCGCCCCGAGCTGGCGGACAACGCCGAGGTCGCCAAGCTGTTCCGGGAGGTGTTCGTCTCCACCGCGTTCAAGACCGAGCACCCCGTGGTCCGGGTCCACCCGGTGACCGGCGAGAAGACCCTGCTGCTGGGCGCCTTCGCCCAGCGCATCCAGCTCCTCTCGGGCGACGACAGCAAGGCGCTGATCGACCTCTTCCAGCGCTACGTGGAGCGGCTGGAGAACACCGTCCGCTGGGACTGGCAGGTCGGCGACGTGGCGATCTGGGACAACCGCGCCACCCAGCACTACGCGGTCGCCGACTACGGCGACGAGCCGCGCCTGGTGCGCCGGATCACCCTGGACGGCGATCTGCCGGTCGGCGTGGACGGCACCCCGAGCCGGCTGCTGGAGCCCGCCGACCCGCCGCGGGTGCCCGGCCTGGTGCCCGCCGAGGAGCTCGAAGCGGCCAACTGACCCGGGGCCCGCGGACACACGACGGCAGGAACGACACCCGTGGCCACGTCCACCGCCCCGCGCTCCGGCGACGACCGCCGGGACGCCAACGCCGCCGCCGTCCTGCGCACGGTGCTCGACCACGGGCCGATCGCCCGCAGCCGGGTCGCCGCGCTCACCGGCCTCAGCGCCTCGGCCGTCTCCCGCCAGACGGTGGACCTGGTCCGGCTCGGACTCCTGCACGAGCGGCCGGAGTCGGCGGCCCCCGGCACCCGCGCGCCGGGCCGCCCCCAGCTCCCGCTCGACCTCGACCCGGACCGGCTCGCCGTGGCCGGGCTGCACATCGGCCTGCCGTTCACCACCGTCGCGCTGCTCGACCTGCGCGGCCGGGTCCTGGTGCGCCAGGAGGTCCCCAACCGCGGCCGGACCGGGCCCGGCCTGCTGAGGCCGCTGCTCGCCCGGCTGCCCCGGCTGCTCGACAGGCTGCGCGGTGACCGTACGGTGGTCGGGCTGGGCGCCGTCACCGGCGGCTCGGTCGATCCGCAGCGCGGCCTGATCATTCGTCACGATCCGCTGGAGTGGCGGGACTTGCCGATCCGCGCGCTGCTGGCTGATGCCACCGCACTGCCCGTCCAGGTGGACAACCACGCCCGGGCGCTCACCCTGGCCGAGATCCTGTTCGGCCACCCGGCGGCCCGCCGCAGCATGGTGCAGCTGTTCGTCGGCCACGTGGTGGACGCGGCGCTGGCGGTCGCGGGCACGGTCCACCTGGGCCCGCCCTCGGTCACCGGCGACCTCGGCCACCTCCCGGTCTCCGGTACGGTCACCGATCCGGACGCGGACAGCCGGGAGCGCTGCCACTGCGGCCGGCTGGGCTGTCTCTCGGTGGCCGCCTCGGACACCACCCTGTTCGCGGCGGCGGCCGCCGCGGGGATCACCGCGGGTCCAGACCGGGCCCAGCTGGTCGCCGCCGTCCGACGGGGCGACCCGGCGGCCGGGCGACTGGTCCGCAACCGGGCCCTGATCATCGGCCGGGCGCTCGCCCTGCTCGCCGACGTGGTCAACCCCGACCTGGTGGTGCTGACCGAGCACTTCACCGCCCTCGATCCGGCCCATCTCGACGTCGTCCGGGCCGAGTTCGCACTCCGCTCGCACCTGCACCGGGACGCCGGCCTGCTGATCACCCAGCGGCGCGGCCGGGACGTGCTGGCCGTGGCCGCCGGGGCGCCGGTGCTCGGCGAGCTGTACGCCCGGCCGGTGCACGCACTCGCCGCCGCGCCCCGCCCGTAGCCCCGCACCTCCTTGCAAGCCCCCCGTCCCCGAAGGACCTCCATGACCGCGCTCCCCCGTCCCCCCGCCCCGAGCCGCCGCGCCCTGCTGCGCGCGGGCCTCGCCGGTGCCGGCCTGCTGACGCTCGCGAGCTGCCGGTCCGCCGTCGAGCACGCCAGGAACGCCGCCAACGCCGTGGACGCCGGATCCCCGCGCCGGGGCGGTGTGCTGACCGTCTCTACCGCCATCGACGTCACCCCGAGCCTGCTGTTCGCCGTGAGCGCCAACACCCTGGTCCAGCGGCTCGCGTTCAACACCCTCACCAGGTACGACGACCGGCTCCAGCCGCAGCCCGAGCTGGCCACCGCCTGGGAGGTCGCCCCGGACGGCCTGAGCGTCACGCTCAGGCTGCGCGAGGACGTGCTGTTCCACAGCGGCCGCCGGTTCACCGCCGACGACGTGGTCTTCGCCGTCAGGAACCTCCAGAACCCCGCCCGCTCGGCCCAGTTGCGCTCCACCGCCGCCGCCGTCACCGACTTCCGCAGGAACGGCGACTTCGAGCTGACCCTGGTGCTCGCGCACCCGGTGAGCAACCTCTTCGACCTCTTCGAGTTCATGATCATCCCGGACGCGGCCACCATCGAGGACGCCGTCGCGGGCACCGGGCTGATCGGCACGGGGCCGTTCACCCTCACCGGGCGCAAGCCGGGCTCCTCGCTCACCTTCGCCCGCAACGAGCACTACTGGAACCCCGGCCGCCCCCACCTCGACGGCGTCGAGATCCGGATCATCCCGCAGGCCGAGTCGCTGCTGTCCTCGCTCAGGACCGGCCAGACCCACCTGTCCTACAACATCCGCGGCAAGGACGTCGCGGCCCTGCGCACCGACCCGCAGTTCCGGATCAGGCAGTACGACACCGGTGCCGGCGCCCACTACATCGGCGTCGACGTCACCGCCGAGCACGTCCGCGACAAGCGCGTCCGCCAGGCCATCGCCTGGGCCGTCGACCGCGACCGCCTCGTCCAGCAGGCCCTCGGCGGCTACGGCACCGTCTCCTCGGTGCCCTGGCCGAAGTCCTCCCCGGCCTACACCGAGGCCGGCGCCACCCACTACCGGCACGACCCGGAGCGGGCCCGGGCCCTGCTCAGGGAGGCCGGCGCGGAGCACATCACCCTGCCCTTCGGCCACTCCAACGAGGCCGGGCCGACCGCGATCGCGCAGATCCTCCAGTACGACCTCCAGCAGGTCGGCATCGACACGGTGCTCCAGCCGGCCGACTCGCCGACCATGCAGAAGCAGCTGATCTCCCAGTCCATGCCCGCCCTGTGGACGCTCAGCCACGGCTTCGCGCAACTCCAGCCCGCGACGCTCGCGGTGAGCGCCTACCCCTTCAACGAGGCCAAGAACAGCTCGCGCTTCGGCTCCCCCGACTACACCGACGTGGTGCGGCGGGCCTGGAACCGCAGCGACAGCGACAGCCCCGAGGCCAGGGCGCTCTACCGGCAGATCACCGACGTGCTGCTGGACGAGGAGTTCGTGATCGACCTCGCCATCGCCGGACTGGTCGAGGTCGCGGGCCACCGGGCCCGGGGCGTCACGCTCAACAAGTTCGGCTACCTCAACCTCGACGACGCCTACCTCACGGCCTGAGCAGGACGGCCCGGAACCCCATGCGCACCTTCCTCCTGAAACGCCTCCCCAGTGGACTGCTCGTCCTGGTCCTCGCCTCCTTCCTGGTCTTCCTCATCCTCCGGCTGATCCCCGGCGACCCGGCCACCACGCTCGCCGGACCGGACGCCACCCCCGCCACCGTCGAGGCCATCCGGAACCGACTCGGGCTCGACCAGCCGCTGTTCGGGCAGTACGCGAGCTGGCTCGGCCGGGTGCTGACCGGCGACCTCGGGCCGAGCTACGCGATCGGCGGCCAGGTCTCCGACCTGATCGGCAACGGCCTCGGCGCCACCGTCCAACTCACCCTCGGCGCCCTGCTGCTGGTGGTGCTGATCGGGCTGCCGCTGGCCGTGGCCGGCGCCACCACCAGGCGCCGCCCGGTCGCCGCCGCGGTCCAGGCCGTCACCACCGGGGTGCTGGCGATCCCGCCGTTCGTCACCGGCGTGTTGCTGGTCCTGCTGTTCGCCGTCTCCTTCGAACTGCTCCCGGCCGGCGGACACGAGTCCCTGCTTGCCGAACCGGACCTGGCCGTCCAGTACCTGGCGATGCCCGCCGTCTGCCTGGCCCTGCCCAGCGCCGCCGTGCTGGCCCGCTACCTCAGGGACGGCGTCGAACGCGCCCTCGCCGAGGACTACGTCCGCACCGCGACCGCCCTCGGCGTCTCCCGGCGGCGGATCGTCTGGCTGCACGCCCTGCCCAACGCACTGCCCTCCGCCGTCACCGTCCTCGGCCTCCAGATCGGCCACCTCATCGCCGGGGCCGTCCTGGTGGAACGGATCTTCGCCTGGCCCGGCCTCGGCCAGCTGATCGAGCAGGGCGTGGTGCGCCGGGACTACCCGGTGGTGCAGGACCTGCTGCTGCTCGTGGTCGCGGTCTACGTGGCCGTCCAACTGCTCACCGACCTGGCCTACACCTGGCTCGACCCCCGGATCCGCTGGGAGTGACCCGATGACCACCGCCACCCTTCCCCTCAAGTCCGCGGCACCGCGCGGGCGTTACCGCGCCGCCCTGCTCAGCCCGCGCGGCCTGGCCGGGCTCGCCCTGGTCGGTGTGGTCGCCCTGGCCGGGCTGTTCGCGCCGCTGCTCACCGGCACCGACCCGAACGCCCAGAGCGCCCTCGCCCTGGCCGGTCCCAGCGCCGGACACCCCTTCGGCACCGACGACCTGGGCCGCGACCTGTACAGCCGGGTGCTGCACGGCATCGGCACCGACCTCGCGCTGATCGTCACCGCCGTCCCGGCCGGCGCCCTGCTCGGCTGCTCCGCGGCCCTGCTCGCGGCCACCTCCCGGTGGACCGACCTCGCCGTGCAGCGGGCCTTCGACCTGCTGCTCGCCTTCCCCGGGCTGATCCTCGCCCTGGCCGTGACCGCCGTCCTCGGCCCAGGCCGCTGGCCGGTGGTGATCGTCATCGCGCTGGCCGAGATCCCGGGCTTCGGGCGGCAGTTGCGGGCCGGCATCCTGGTCCAGCGGGAGCGCGAGTACGCCCTGGCGGCCCGGGTCGGCGGCGCCTCCCGGGCCCGGGTGCTGCTGCGGCACGTGCTGCCCAACGCCGTCGACCCGCTGATCGTGCAGACCGCCGTGGCGCTCTCGCTCGGCGTGTTCATCGAGGGTGCGATGAGCTTCCTCGGCCTCGGGGTCCGCCCGCCGGAGCCCACCCTGGGCAGCATCCTCAGCCAGTCCGTCGCCTACCTGGCCACCCATCCGACCTTCGCGGCCGCCCCGCTGGCCGCCACCACCGCGCTGGTGCTCGGCTTCACGCTGATCGCCGAGGCCCTGAACCGGGGGATCCGCCGATGACCACCGTGCTCCGCGTCACCGACCTCACCGTACGGTTCGGCGACACCCGTACCCCGGGCGACGCCGCCGTCGACGGCGTCGGCTTCGACCTCGCCGCCGGCGACACCCTGGGCATCGTCGGCGAGTCCGGCTCCGGCAAGTCCACCACCGCGCTGGCCCTGCTGCGGATGCTGCCGCCCGGCGGCCGGATCACCGGCGGCTCGGTCGAACTCGCCGGGCAGGACCTCGCCGCCCTTCCCGAGGACGCGCTGCGCGCCCTGCGCGGCCGGCGGATCGCCATGGTCTTCCAGGACCCGATGTCCTCGCTCAACCCCGTGCTCACCGTCGGCCGCCAGCTGGACGAGGCGCTGCGCGCCCACGGCGACCGGGTACGGAAGGCCGAACGGCAGGCCAGGGCAGCCGAGTTGCTCGACCTGGTCGGCATCCCGGACGCCGCCGGACGGCTGCGCGACCACCCGCACCAGTTCTCCGGCGGCCAGCGCCAGCGCATCATGATCGCCCTCGCGCTGGCCCACGACGCCGAAGTGCTGGTCGCCGACGAGCCGACCACCGCCCTCGACCCGACCGTCCAGCAGCAGATCCTGAACCTGCTGGCCCGGATCAACCGGAAGACCGACACCGCGCTGGTGGTGATCAGCCACGACCTCGGGGTGATCGCCAGGACCTGCCGCCGGCTGCTGGTCATGCGGCACGGCCGGGTGGTCGAGCAGGGCACCACCGCCGAGGTGCTGTCCCGGCCACAACACCCGTACACCCGGGAGCTGCTGGCCGCCGTGCCGCGCCTGTCGGAGCCCTCCAGAGCCGCCGCCAACAGCACCCCAGGGGCCCGGCCGCTGCTCACCGTCCGCGGCCTGACCAAGACGTACGGTGCCCGGCGGCGCGCCGTCACCGCGCTGCACGGCGTCGACCTCGACCTGCATCCGGGCGAGACGCTGGGCCTGGTCGGCGAGTCCGGTTCCGGCAAGTCCACCCTGGCCAGGGCGCTGGTCCAGGCGCACGCGCCGTCCGGCGGCAGCATCCGCTTCGACGGCGAGGAACTCGGCCGCGGGGCACGCTCCGGCGGGCCGCACCGCGAGGTCCAACTGGTCTTCCAGGACCCGTACTCCTCGCTCAATCCCCGGATGACCGCCGGGCAGATCATCGCCGAACCGCTGATCGCCCACCGCCTCGGCGACCGGGAGCAGCGCGCCGCCCGGGTCGCCGAACTGCTGGAGCAGGTCGGCCTGGACCCGGCCACGGCCGACCGGCACCCGCGCGCCTTCTCCGGCGGACAGCGCCAACGCATCGGCATCGCACGGGCGTTGGCGCCCGAGCCGAGCGTGCTGATCTGCGACGAGCCGGTGTCCGCGCTGGACGTCTCGGTGCAGGCCCAGGTGATCGAGCTGATCGCCCGACTCCAGCGCGAACTCGGCCTGGCCGTCCTGTTCATCGCCCACGACCTGGCGGTGGTCCGCCGGGTCAGCCACCGGATCGCGGTGATGCACCGCGGCCGGATCGTCGAGACCGGCCCGGCCGACCGGGTCGTCACCGCGCCCGAACACCCGTACACCGCCGAACTGCTGGCCGCCGTGCCGGGCCTGGAGCCCGCTCCGGCCGCCGTCCGCTGACCCGCCGTCCGCACGAGTCCCCCGCCACCCGCCACCCGCCACCCGCCACCTGCCACCCGCCACCCGCCACCCGCCACCCGCCCGAGCCACCCACCGGAGCACCCGATGAGCACCGCACCCGAGCCGAACCTTCCCGCCCCGAACCGCCCAGAGCCCGATCCGCACCGCCGCGACCCGTACGCCGGCTTCCCCGGCACCGTCGGCCGCACCTTCGCCGAGTCCGTCCCCGCCTGGCCGCAGCGGGTTCGCCCGCGCGAGGGCGCGCCCAACGTCGTGGTCGTCCTGATCGACGACATGGGCTACAGCGACATCGGCCCGTTCGGCGCCGAGATCCCCACCCCCACCCTGGACCGCCTCGCCGCCACCGGCGTCCGGCTCGCCAACTACCACACCATGCCGCTCTGCTCCCCCGCCCGGGCGGCCCTGCTCACCGGCCTCAACCCGCACCGGGTCGGCTACTCCTTCGTCGCCAACGCCGACCCGGGCTTCCCCGGCTACGGCATGGAGGTCGCCGGCGACATCCCCACCCTGGCCGAACTGCTGCACGACGCCGGGTACGCCACCTACGCGGTCGGCAAGTGGCACCTCACCAGGGACTCCGCGTCCGGCGCCGCCGACGACCGTTCCAACTGGCCGCTCCAGAAGGGCTTCGACCAGTACTACGGCGTCCTGGAGGGCCTGACCAGCCTCTTCCACCCGCACCAACTCGTCCGCGACAACAGCCCGCTGGACATCGACGAGTTCCCCGACGGCTACTACTACACGGACGACATCACCGACCAGGCCGTCAGGATGGTCAAGTCGCTGCGCGCCCACGACGCCGACAAGCCCTTCTTCCTCTACCTCGCCCACAACGCCGTGCACGGCCCGCTCCAGGCCAAGCCCGAGGACCTGGCCCGCCACCGGGGCCGCTACGACGGCGGCTGGGACGAACTGCGCCGCGCCCGCTTCGCCCGCCAGCTGGCCGCCGGCCACTTCCCACCCGGCACCGAACTGCCCGAGCGCAACTCCGAGGCCGGGTACGAGGTCGACCCCTGGGACGAACTCACCGACGTGCAGAAGAAGTTGTACGCCCGGTACATGGAGGTGTACGCGGCGATGGTCGACAACGTCGACCAGAACCTCGGCCGGCTCACCGACACCCTCGCCGCCCTCGGCGAACTCGACAACACCGTCATCGTGTTCACCAGTGACAACGGCGGCACCGGCGAGGGCGGCGCCGGGGGCACCCGCAGCTACTTCAGCCGCTTCGTCCACCACCCGAACCTGCCGGCCGACTGGAACCCGGACGTCGAACGCGAGATCGACCTGATCGGCGGCCCGCGGAGCCTGGTCCACTACCCGCGCGGCTGGGGCATGGCCTCCAACACCCCGTTCCGCCTCTACAAGGGCCAGACCTACGCGGGCGGCGTCCGCGTCCCCTTCGTACTCTCCTGGCCGGCCGGCCTGCCGCGCGCCGAGGCCGACACCGGCGTCCGCCCCCAGTACCAGTACGTCACCGACATCCTGCCAACCCTGCTCGAACTCGTGGGCGTGGAACGGCCGTCGGAGCGCCGCGCCCAGCCCGTCCAGGAGCTGGACGGCGTCAGCTTCGCCTCCGTGCTCCGCGACGGAGCGGCGCCCGGCACCCACCACGAGCAGTACTGCGAGATGACCGGCAACCGCAGCTACTACCGCGACGGCTGGAAGCTGGTCACCCTGCACCGCCCCGGCACCCCGTACGACGACGGCGAGTGGGCGCTCTACGACCTGCGCACCGACCCCACCGAGATCCACGACCTCGCCGCCGAACACCCGGATATCGTCAAGGAGTTGTCCGCCGCCTGGGAGGCCGCCGCCTGGCGCGACGGGGTCTTCCCGCTGGCCGACGGCAGCGGCGCCCTCGCCCTGCGCGGCCCGGAGGCGGAGCGGCTGCGCCGCCCGGTCACCCTGCTGGCCGGCACCCCCGAGCTGGAACGCTACCGCTCCTCCCGGCTGGTCTCCTTCCGCTCCTTCACCGTGGAGGCCGCGCTCGACGGCTACCGGGCGGGCGACCAGGGCGTCCTGGTCTCGCACGGCGACCAGGGCGGCGGCTACAGCCTCTACGTCGAGGACGGCCGGCTGCGCCTCGCCTACAACCAGTACGGCGAACTGCTGGAGGCCGACGGCGGCCCGGTGCCGGACGGCGCCCGGCTGGTCACCCTGGAGGCCATCGCGGTCGCCGACCTCAGGTGGGAGTTCCGGCTGCTCGTGGACGGCGCCGAGGGCGGCCGGCTCGGCCCGGTCCACCAGCTGATCGGCATGGCGCCGTTCCAGGGCATCAGCGTCGGCGTCGACCGCAAGTCCCCGGTCTCCTGGCCGGTGCACGAGCGGCACCGCTCCTTCCGCTACACCGGCGGCCTGCGCTCCGTCACCTACCTGCCCGGCGAGCCCGCGCCGTACGACCCGGAGACCGTCGCCCGGGCGCTGCGCGAGGCGGCGGCGGCCTTCGAGTAGCCGTCCGTCCGGCGGCGGACCCCCGATCCACCCGCCAGGATCCGCCCACCCGGGTTACCCTCGTCCCGCGCGGCGACCCGCCCGCGCGGCCGACCCAGGGGGGAACGGATGATCAAGGACCTGCTGCCGGACGTCGTGGTGACCGAGGTGGCGTACGACGACCCGCCGGAGGCCCGGCTGGAGCCCGAGGAGGAGGAGGCCGTCGCCCGGGCCGTCGACAAGCGCCGCCGCGAGTACGCCACCGTCCGGCACTGCGCCCGGATCGCCCTCGGCCGGCTCGGCGTCCCGTACCGCCCGCTCGTCCCCGGCCTGCGCGGCGCGCCGAGCTGGCCGGACGGCGTGATCGGCAGCCTCACCCACTGCGACGGCTTCCGCGCGGCCGCCGTGGCCAGGGCCGGCACCCTCGCCTCCGTCGGCATCGACGCCGAGCCCGCGCTGCCGCTGCCCGAGGGCGTCCAGGAGGCGATCGCGCTGCCGGTCGAGCAGCAGCGCCTCGCCAAGCTCGCCGCCGAGCACCCGGACGTCCCGTGGGACCGCATCCTGTTCAGCGCCAAGGAGTCGGTGTACAAGGCCTGGTTCCCGCTGACCCGGCTCTTCCTGGACTTCAGCGAGGCCGAGCTGGACCTCTCCCCCGACGGCACCTTCACCGCCCGGCTGCTGGTCCCCGGACCGGTGGTCGGCGGCCGGCGGCTCGACGGCTTCGACGGCCGCTGGGCCGTGCGGGACGGCCTGCTCGCCACCGCGATCGCCGTCGCTCTCTGAGGCACCGCCCCCGGACACCTCCCGCCCAGGCCGTTCACCGCCGCCGCATATCCTCGTCCCCGTGACGGTGACCTATGTGATCGACGGCAACGAGATCAGGACCCTGGAGGACTTCTGGGACGTGGTCGGGCGGACCATCGGCGTGGACGGCTACTTCGGCCGCAACCTCGACGCCTTCGCCGACTGCCTGCGCGGCGGCTACGGCACGCCGGAGGACGGGGACTGGGTCATCCAGTGGCGCCACCACGAGGTCTCCCGCCGCAACCTCGGCTACCCGGAGACGGTCCGCCGGCTGGAGCTGCGGCTGGCCCACGCCCACCCCGCCAACCGCGGGCGCGTCACCGCCGAACTGAGCGCCGCCAGGGCGGGCCGGGGGCCGACGGTCTTCGACTGGCTGGTCCGGATCATCGAGGAGGAGCACCCGGGCGGCCTGCGGCTGGCCTGAGCCGCCCGGCCAACGTCACCCGGCTCACGGCGTGTCCGGGTCACGGCACACCCGGGTCACGGCACGTCCGGTTCACAGCCCGTCCGGTTCACAGCACGTCCGGTTCACAGCCCGTCCGGTTCACAGCACGTCCGAGAGCCGGACGAAGCGCCGCCCCGCCGCCAGCAGCCCCGGCACCGCCGCCGCCACACCGGGGGCGGTGCCACCGCCCGGGTGGTTCAGGTGGCCGATCACGATCGCGCCCGGCGGGGCCGAGCCGACCTCCTGCCGCACCTCGGCGGCCCGGAGCGTCGCGCCGCCGTCCCCGTTCACGCTGAAGCCGGCCACCTGCTGGCCCAGGTCGGCGACCACCCGGGTGGCGACGTCGTCGTAGTGCGCGGTGCCGGAACGGAAGAACCGGGGCGGGTGCCCGAGCAGCTCGGCGAGCTTGTGGGCGTTGCCCGCCACCTCGTCGTAGACCTCGCCGACGCCGTCGGTGCCCGCGATGCCGTAGGCGGAGCGGCCGGTGACCGAGAGCGGGCGGTGGGCGGTGCCGTGGTTGCCGATCTCGAACAGCGGGTCGGCGGCGAGCAGCTCGAACTCGTCCGGGTTGGCGTCGATCCAGCGGGCGTTCAGGAAGAGCGTGGCCGGCACCTCGTGCGCCCGCAGGAAGTCGATCAGACCGGCGTCGTAGCCGTTGCCGCCGGGACCGCCACAGGCGTCGAAGGTGAGCGCCGTGGCGCTCTCACCCTCCGGCAGCTCGGTGACCACCCCGGAGACCTCCAGCCCCCACTCGCTCGGGGCCAGCGTGCCGTACCGCTCCACCAGCTCGGACCGGGTCGGCTCGCGCGGCGGTTGCCGCGCGGGCTCCGGCGTGGTCTCCGGCGCGGACGCGGCGGCTTCCGCAGGCCCCGCGGACGGTACCGCCGAGGCCGCCGCGGCGGAGACCGACGGTGACGGCGAGGACGAGCCGACGCCCACCGCCCCGGCCCGGCACCCCGACAGCGCCCCTCCGGCCACCACCAGCAGCAGCGTCCGCCGACTCACCGACACGCTCGTCTCCCGTTCGCGCTCTTTCTCATATAAACCGATGACATGACTATGAACCGACCATTCGTCACTCCCCGCAACTCGCCCCCGCCCCCGCCGGGCCCCTCTTCACCGGCCCGCCCCGTCCCCGTGGGCCCCGACTCACCCCCGGTTCACCCAGCGGGGTAGGCACGCGAGCGACCCGCCCGTCCCGATCCGGAGGCCTCCGATGCCGACCGAGCCCAGCGCCCCGCGACCCGACCAGCCGACCCCCCGACCCGGCGACCCGTCGGCCGCACAGCCGGCCAACGGGCCCGCCCGCCGCGACCTGCTCCGCACCGGCCTCGCCACCGGCGCCGCCACCGCCCTCGGCCTCGCCGCCGCCACCGGCCCGGCGCACGCCACCCCCGCCGCCGGCCCGGGCGCCACTTCCGGCGGCTCGCCGGGCGGCACTCCCGCCGACCGCACCCTCACCCTCACCGGCCACCTGCCCACCGGCTCCCCCGACTTCGTCCACCTCCCGGTCGAAGTCCCCGAGGGCATCCGCGAGATCGTCGTCTCCTACGGCTACGACAAGCCCCAGGTCCCGGCCGGCACCCCCGGCAACTCCTGCGACATCGGCATCTTCGACGAGCGCGGCACCGACCTCGGCGGCCCCGGCTTCCGCGGCTGGTCCGGCGGCTTCCGCACCGAGTTCAGCCTCTCCCGCGGCGCCGCGACCCCTGGCTACCTCCCCGGGCCGGTCAACCCCGGCACCTGGCACGTGGTCCTCGGCCCCTACCAGATCGCCCCGCAGGGCCTGGACTACCACGTCGAGGTCACCCTCAGGTCCGGTGCGCCCGGGCCGCGGTTCACCCCGCACTACCCGGCGGAGCGGGCCCGCGGCCGCGGCCGCGCCTGGTACCGGGGCGACTGTCACCTGCACACCGTCCACTCCGACGGGCGGCGCAAGCCCGAGGAGGTGGCCGCCGGAGCCCGGGCGGCCGGCCTCGACTTCATCGTCTCGACCGACCACAACACCAGTTCCTCGCACGCCGCCTGGGGCCCGCTGGCCGGCCCCGACCTGCTGATCCTCCCCGGCGAGGAGATCACCACCCGCAACGGCCACTGGCTGGCCCTCGGCCTGAAGCCCGGCCAGTTCGTCGACTGGCGCTACCGCTCGCGCGACGAGGAGTTCCCGCGCTTCGCCCGCCAGGTCCACCGCGCCGGCGGCCTGGTGGTGCCGGCGCACCCGTACTGCCCGTACGTCGCCTGCCAGTGGAAGTTCGGCTACGACCAGGCCGACGCCGTCGAGGTGTGGAACGGCCCCTGGACGTACGACGACGAGTCGGCGGTGGACACCTGGGACGGCCGGCTCGCCGTCGCCCTGCGCGAGGGCCGCTCCTGGCTGCCCGCCCTGGGCAACAGCGACGCCCACAGCGAGCCGCAGCCGATCGGCTCCCCGCACACCGTGGTGCTGGCCGAGGACCTCACCCGGGACGCGATCCTGGACGGGCTGCGCGCCGGGCGCAGCTGGCTGGCCGAATCCTCCGCCGTCGGACTGGAGTTCACCGTCACCGGGAACGGCCGCCAGGCGGGCATCGGCGAGGAGCTGACCGTCCCGGCCGACGCCCCGCTGGACGTCAGGGTCACCGTCTCCGGCGTGCCCGGCGGGACGGTCCGGCTGCTCACCGACGAGGGCCAGATGCACCAGGAGTCGCTGCCCGCCGGCGGCTCGGGCACCGTGGTCTGGCGCACCACCGCCTCGCTCGCCGCCTACGTCCGGGCCGAGGTGCGCCACCCGAAGGCGGACGGCACCCCGGGCAGGGGCAACGCGATGGGCCCCGACCTGCCCTGGGGGCTGATGGCCGCGCTCACCAACCCGATCGTGCTGAGCACCGGGGGCCGCTGACAACCCCCTTCCGGCCGGCCGACCCGCCCGGAACCCGGGCGGGGGAGGACTCGGACCACCCGTTTGGACTAGGTTGAACCCCGAAACGCATCAGTCGTAGGGACGAGGCGGTCGGTTGTCCGATCCGGGCCGACCAGCCCGTTCGCACGCCGACCGCCCCGCCCCGGCTACCCGTCCGACCCCGGCCCCGCGAAGGGATCAGCAGCTGTGAACCGTACGACCGTAGGTGGGCCGGAGCTCGGGGGCGGCCTGGGCGCCGGGGGCGTCCTCGTCCTCGTCGACCCGGCCGGGGCCGGGAACAGCCCGGTCGCGGAGCTGCTCGCCCGGGAGCTGAACCCGAGCGTCCACCTGCGGACGGACGACTTCCTGCGGGTCATCCGCAGCGGCCAGCTCCCGCCCCACCTGCCCGAGGCCGGCCGCCAGAACGCCACCGCGATGGCCGCCGCCGCCCAGGCCGCCTTCGCCTACGCCACCCGCGGCTACCAGGTCGTGGTGGAGTCCCCCACCGTCCCGGGCGCCCTCGACACCTTCCGCCGCGAGAGCCGCACCACCGGTGCCGCCCTCCACTACGTGGTGCTCCACCCAGGCCCGGCCGCCGAGGACGCCCCCCACACCCTCGACACCACCGACCTGGACGCCGAGGCCACCGCCGTCTCCGTCCTCGCCGTCCTCACCCGCCGCACCCACCTGCTCGGCTGGTAGGCGCCGCCCCGGCGGCCGGCCGCTCTCCGGCGCGGGCCGCCTCCGGGTCGTCCTCCGGGTCGTCGGCACGGTCACGCGCCCACCGTGCCGTCGATCGCCTCCCGCAGGAAGTCCGCGTGCCCGTTGTGCCGGGCGTACTCGTGGATCAGGTGGAGCATCACCAGCCGCAGCGACACCTCGGCGTCCCACCGGGCCTGGTAGCCGGTGACGTCGAGGGAGTCCGCGGCGAGCTCGATCCGGCGGGAGTGCCCGACCTCGGCCCGCCAGGCGTCGAAGGCCTCGGCCCGGGTGGCGCCGGCCGGGTCGTACGCGGCCTGGTAGTCGCCGTCCTCGGACCAGACCAGCGGCAGGTCCTCGCCGTCGATCACCCGGCGGAACCAGGTGCGCTCGACCTCCGCCATGTGCCGGACCAGCCCGAGCAGACTGAGCGTCGAGGGCGGGCTCGCCCGCAGGCGCAGCTGCTCGTCGGTCAGGCCCTCGCACTTCAGGGCGAGGGTCGCCCGGTGGAAGTCCAGGAAGCCGCGCAGCATCTCGCGCTCACCGCCGGTCAGCGGCGGGGCGGGGCGGTCGTCGGGGACGTTCACGGTGTCGTTCTCCTCGTACCGGTCGGGAATCCCCGCGGACTGTAGCGGACCACCGGGCCGGTCCGGCGGGTATTTTTCCGGCCCGCCCCGGGCGTCGCAGCGTTCCCCGCCGTCCCGCGGACATCCCCTTATCACGTACCGTGTTCGGACCACCACAGGTTTGGGTACGTACCTCGGCGCGCCCGACCGCCGGGCGCCCACCGAGCAGGAGACCCAGCGGCCCATGGATCACAACCGCATCCCCCCGACCGTGCGCCAGACCTACGGCGCCGACGACCTCAGCACCGCCCCGTCGTTCGCCGGAGGCTTCATCAACTTCGGCTACTGGCAAGGGATCGACCTCACCGCCCCGACCCCCGAGGACCGGGTGCACAGCCAGGAGCAGCTCTACCGGCGGGCGTTGCGGGAGTTCCCCGAACCGCGCCAACGACTGCGACTGGCCGAGGTCGGCTGCGGCCGCGGCCTGGGAGCCGCCCTCGCCCTGCGGGAGTTCCGGTTCGCGGCGGTGACGGGCGTGGACATCCACCCCGACCAGATCGAACGAGCCCGCGCCGTCAACGCGAGAGCCCTGGCGACGTACCCCGATCGGTTGGCCTACACCCTGGGCTCGGCGGACGAACTCCCCTTCTCCGACGGCTACCTGGACGGCGTCTTCTCCGTCGAAGCGGCCCAGCACTTCCGCGAACTCACCGGCTTCGCCCGCGAGAGCGCCCGCGTCCTGCGCTCCGGCGGCCGCCTCGTCGTCACCACCTTCTTCACCGCCCCCGGCCCCGACGCCGAGGAACGCCTCAAGATCCTCCTCGCCAGCTTCGCCGACGGCCTCGACGTCGCCCACCCCCTCGACGACTTCACCGCCGACCTCACCCGCCACGGCTTCACCGACATCACCACCGAGGCCATCGGCGCCGACGTCTGGCCAGGCCTCGACCGCTACCTCACCGACACCGTCCCCACCGCCCACTGGACCCGCCACTTCCTCCCCGCCTGGCGCGACGCCCTCCTCGACTACCACGTCCTCACCGCCATCCGCATCTGACACCAGGCCCGAGCCCGGGGTGCGATCGCCCCGCACCGCGTCCCTGGGCCCACCGGAGCGTCCACGCAGCGAGAGCCCCGCCGGACCTGTTCGGCGTCTCATGGCCGTCGCAACACCCCAGCTCAAGGGGTGCGATGGACTTCGAGATCTGTGGAGACCGGATGCCGTAGGGCGGTAGGAAGCTCCATGTCGAGCGGGCGGAATACTTCCGGCTCGCGGATCAGGGCTACAGGACCATAGAGGCGTCCCAGCTGGTGGGCCTCCACGAGTGGACCGGACGCGAATGACGCAACGGCCGGACCGATCCGAACAGGTTCCGGGCGCCCGCTCGACCGAGCGGGCGCCCACCGCCGTGTCCGGTTACTCCCGTTGCCTGAGCGAGGACGAGCGGACCCGGATCGCCGACCGGCTGCACGAACCCATCGACGCGCTGCTCGGCACGCCGTTGGACCTGAAGACCTACGGCTACCCGGGCGCGGTGCTGCTCAACGCCCACGCCGGAGCCCTGTGGGCGCGCTTCACGATCTACCTGCGCCGTGAGATCGCCGCCCGGCTCGGCCTGACCCAGAAGGCGCCCCGCGCGGTGCTGCGCGTCTCCTTCACCAAGGTCGCCGAGTACCAGAAGCGCGGCTCGGTCCACTTCCACGCCGTGATCCGCCTTGACAGCCCGGACGGCAGCGCTCAGCCCCCGCCGCCGACCGCCACCGTGACCATGCTCGCCGACGCCATCCGGGCTGCCGCCGCCCGCGTCTCGGTCAGCGTCGTCTCGGACGCGGTCGGGGAACGCGAGCTCGCTTGGGGCGAACAGCTCGACGTGCGCGAGATCGCCGCCTTCGGCACCGACACCGAGCTGACCGATCACGCGGTCGCCGCCTACGTGGCCAAGTACGCCACCAAGTCCGCCGACTCATCCGGCGCTCTCGACCGCGCCCTGTTCTGCCGCCCCTGCCAGGGACGCGGCATGACCCTGACCGGCCACGGAACCCCGCTCCAGTGCACCACCTGCGGCGGCACCGGACAGGCCCGGCCGCTGCCCCGCCTCGCCGTCGAACGCCACGTGCGGCAGATGATCCGCACCTGCTGGGAGCTGGGTAAGCGCCCGGAGTTCGCCGACCTCAAGCTCTGGAAGTGGGCGCACATGCTCGGCTTCCGGGGCCACTTCTCCACCAAGTCCCGCTGCTACTCCGTCACCCTCGGTGCTCTGCGCGACGACCGCCGCGCCTGGCGTACCGAACAGGCCCGCGCATCCGCCGGCCTGCCCGATCTCGACCCGAGCACAACTCTCGTCATCGGCCACTGGGCCTACCACTGCTCGGGCTACAGCCCCGGCGCGGAACTCCTCGCCGCCGCCGTCCGGCACCGCAGAGAACTGGAACGGCGGTTCACCGCAGAGGGCGGCCCCTCATGACCGCCGTGCTCCCCGTGCCGGGCACGGGCGAAGACCTGCTGACGGCCCCCCAGGTCATGACCCGACTCCAGCTCGGCCGCTCCGCCGTCTACGACCTGCTCCGTTCCCGGCAGCTCGCCTCCATCACCCTGGGCCGCTCCCGCCGCATCCCCACCAATGCCCTCTCCGACTTCATCCGCACCCGACTCGAACAGGAAGTCGCCTGATGACCACACCCCGCGACACCCCCGCTTCCCGCCGAAGCCGCGCCAACGGCGACGGCACCGTCTACCAACGCAAAGACGGCCGCTGGGAAGCCGCCGGCTACGTCCTCGCCCCCGGCAACACCAGCAAGCGCATCCGCGTCTACGGCACCACCCGCAAGGAAGCACTCGCCAAGCTCACCGAGAAGACCGCCTCCAGTAACCGCGGCGTCCCCGTCGTCACCGCCCAGGGCAGCCTGGCCGCCTATCTGACGTACTGGCTGGAGAACGTCGCCGTCCACCAACTCCGCGAGAACACCCACACCCGCTACACCACCTGCGTCAACCAGTACCTCATCCCCGGCCTCGGCAAGAAGAAGCTCGCCAAACTCACCGCCAAGGACGTCCGCACCTGACTCAACGAACTCCGTACCGACTGCCAGTGCTGCGCGCGGCATCGACGCCCGCCGCAAGCCCGACGCGCAGGCCGACCGCCGCCCCCGCTGCTGTGCCATCGGCGAGTGCTGCCGCAAGTACCTATCCCCGCTCACGCTCGCCTACATCCACTCCGTACTCAAGTCCGCCCTGGAACACGCCGTGCGCGAAGAGGAGATCCCGCGCAACGTCGCCCGCAACGTCCGCACCGGGACGCCCCGGCCGCGCCGCTTCAACCCGCTCACTGCCGACGAGGCCCGCACCTTCCTCACCGCCGCGCAGGGCCACCGCCTGCACGCCCTGTTCGAACTCGCCCTCCGCACGGGACTCCGCAAGGGCGAACTCCTCGGCCTGCGCTGGGAAGACCTCGACCTCGACGCCGGCACCGCCGCCATCCGCCGCACCCTCCAGCGCACACGTACCGGCGGCCTCACCACCTTGCCGACCAAGACGATCAGCTCGGAGCGCCGAATCGCGCTGCCCTCGTTGTGCCTGCGTTCTCTTCGTGCCCATCGCGAGCAGCAGGCCCAGGATCGGGTGAAGGCCGGTAGCGGGTGGACGGACAGCGGTCACGTCTTCACCCGGCCCGACGGGCACCCGATCGAACCCGCTACCCTCACCCGCCACTTCAAGGTGTTACTCGGCCATTCTCGCCTCCGGGCGATCCGTTTCCACGATCTTAGGCACTCGACCGCGACTCTCCTCCTGGAACAAGGCGTCGAACTCGTCGTAATCAAGGAACTCCTCGGCCACGCCCACATCGGCGTCACCGCCACCGTCTATGCCCACGTCCGCCTTCGCCTGCAACGGCAAGCCATCGACCTCCTCGGCTGTGCCCTTCGCGAGCCCGCCGACGCTGCCGGCCAACCCAAGGACGGCGACGACCCGCCGCTTGGTGCAGCACCCGTCCGCTGACGTTGCCGTCAACTACTGCCGTCAAGGCACGACGAAGCCCTCCCCGCGAGCCTGTGTGGGAGGGCTTCGTCGTGCCTTGAGATGGTTTCTTAACAGGGAGCATTGAGAGCAATCTCGGAATGCGGGAATAGCGCCCACTAAACCAAAATTCCAGACCGAATGATTCCATCGAGATCGACCCTAGTCGATAATTCCAATGGCCTCAGGAAGTCCAATGATCGCACTCCTGCGGTCAACACCCTCTTCCTGTTCCGCACTCTCCAGAATCAAGGAGCAAACCTACTGTCGATCTTCTTCAGTCAGCCTTGGAAGAAGACGGCTGGCGGTTCGAGGATCCCCATGGCGACATCGGGATCGATTCCCTCATCGTCGGCCAAGTCGATCGACACGGCAATGCTGAAGAACGCCTGCGCCAGGACCTTGTTCACGCTCATCATGGCACCACTCTCACTCGAATGATCAAGAGATTTCCAAGAATCTTCCGCGCCCTCATGGCCGCGGCAACAGTTGGAGCTCCCACCGGCCTGCGCAGCCGCTCCACTCAAGCGCCAGGGGTTGACTAGCAGGCTTGCCCGCACGACTTGCTGAACGTTGTGACGGCTATCTTACGGCCAATCAGTACGCCGTTCACTTCACCGAGTCCGTCAAACCTGATCTGCCGCGTCTGGCCAGAGGGGTAAATATAGTCGAGCGCCAGCCCTGCACGTGAGAAAGCAGTGAGCCTGCGCAACCGGTCAAAGCTGACACACTCGCCGTGATCGACCCCCTAGACCCCGCCACCATCCATCCAGACCGCCAATCCATCGATAATCTCAACGAGACCCGTGGATACCGATGATGGCTCCGACGAACCACCGGCCCCAGCAGACGTCCACCGATGTTGCGGCCACTGCTGGATGCCACACCAACGCAGCGACGTTCACACCTGGACCCTGGCGCCAGACTTGGTTTACTCAGTAAGCTACAAGAATGACTCAACGGTTTGCCGACATCCTGCAGGGCCTCATGGACAACCGCGGATTGTCTCCTCGAAGTATTAGCCGAGCATCGGCGCGAGCCGAATCTACCATTTTGCAGTTGCTCCATGGAAGCATTCCACCATCGCCGGAAATAATGAAAGACATCGCGCCGGCATTGCAAATCTCCGAGGTCGATCTGCTCGTAATTGCCAACCTTTCCACGAGGCAACCCTCAAGCCCTGCCAAACCCTACCGTAATTCGATGGAAATCGGCGAGCTTGTTTCGATCGCAAGCTCACTGGAAGACGAGAAGATTCGGCAATTGATCGATTTCGCCCGAAACCTAAAGTCGGAAGATTAAACCCGAGCCAAGCGTCTGCCCCGCCTGCCAGGCAGGCAGGGCAGACGAGCGGGAACTCACTTAAATTTAAATGGATCCCAGGCTGCTCCACTCGCGTCGAATCCATTCCTGTTCAGAGCGCCTCGCGCCACCAATTCCATCCCCTCCCCGTCCGGCCTATAATGGCCAGAGAAGTTGCCAAATTTTACGATGGATCCGTCCAGTACATTAAATGTGCCGGCCATGGATACAGGCATGCCGCCAGATAGGCTCGTATGCCCCGCCCAAACCTCGGCATCGTAGATGCTTTCGTGAAACGCCCTCACTGAACCACCCGGCATCACTACGTAGGTGTACTCGCCTTCCCGGAGATTTCCTCCCCTCGTCACCAAATCGCCCTCCCGGAGGGGAGCCTGCGGCGTAGTGTCGGCGCCAGGGCGCCCCGTGGGATACATCCTGGTCTGCTCTGCGCTCAGATCGCAGTTGTGGACGAGGATGGGCGAGGAACCCGCCAGCACATAGTACGTGTGGAGCTGGTCGATGGTGAGGTTGTAGGTGACCTCGTCGGCCTGGTGGTAGTTGCGGACGGCTGTGAGAGTGATGGTGCTGCCGTCGGGCTGGCGGAGCTGGTCGCCGGGGGTGAGCTGGGAGGCGTCGGTCCAGCGGTCGGTGCTGACGTCCCAGAAGGGGTGGTGCCAGGTGGTGGTGAGGGTCTGGGCCGGGGCGAAGGGGACAGCCGGCGGGGCGCGGTCTCCCGGCTTGGCCTCGATGGTGAGGTCGGTGAACTCCTGGTCGTCGGGGGTGGTGATGGTGGCGACGATGGGCCGGGGAATCGTTTCGCCAGTGGTGGGCGCGGTGGCCGTGACCAGGTCACCGACAGCCAGCCGGTCGATGGCCTTGGTCGTTCCGTCAGCGAGCAGGACCTGGGTCCCGGCGGGGAAACTGTTACACGCCCCCGCGCCCAGACGGGCAGCCAGTGCGCCGAAGGCGGCTCCGTTGGCTGCCGCGGTCGCCTCTTCCGTCAACAGCGCCTTGGTCGAATGGTCTGCATTGCCGTCCAGAATGTTGTTCAGTCCGGCTCCGAGCGCCGCTACTGCCCCGCCGCATACCGCACCGGCCGCGACCGCGCTGGCGCCACCGGTGGCGAGACCGCCGACGGCCCCGCCCCCATAGCAGACCACGCCCGCAATGGTGGTGACGGTCGCGACGACGATCTCACGGACCACCGGATGGTCGGTGGTGAAGTTCTGGGCGCGCTTGGCTCCGTTGCTGGCGTGGCAGCCGATCCCTGAAAGGGACGTCCACGATCCGCACTTCTTGGTTCCTCGGCCGTTGCCTCCTCCTCCGCCGCCGCCGCCGCTGCCGCCACCACCGCCACCGTTGCTGCCGCCATTACCCGCGCTGCCCGCACCATTGCTCACGGTGGTGGGAGGGAAGGCCCCCGGATCGGTACCTCGGGTCTGTTCGGCACACTCCAGGGTGGCGCAGAAGGAGGCCGAGCTCTTGGTGGTCTGTTCGGCACACTCCTGACTGGTACACCAGCTGCCATAGAGGCCGCTGGGATCGCTCATGTTGATGGGGTCGTTGTTGCTGTAGGCGTATCCGTTCCACTGCTGGGGATCGGAGTCGCCGAGCAGTGGGTCGGGGTTGAGGAAGCGTCCGGTGAGTGGCTGGTACTCGCGGGCACCCAGGTTGGTGAGCCCGGTGGACGGGTCCAGGGTGCCGCCGACGAAGCCCTTGTCGCCGGCCCAGGTGGAGGGGTCGGGCTGGGTGCCGCGCGGGTTGCCGAACGGATCGGTGGGACGACGGGACACCGTCTGGGCCGCGCCGGTGTCGATCTGAACGCCGTTGGTGCCGTGCGGGTCGGCGCACTGGTAGACGATCCTGCCGCCGCCGGTCGCCGCGGTGACCCGGGTGATGGTGATGCCGCCGGGCGCGCTGTAGTAGCGCACGTCGGACATCGACCGGGACGGGGACTTGGTGTCCAGGGTGAGTTCGTCGGCACCGAGGTTGAGCGTGGTGCTGCCGGGGTTGCGCCGGATCAGCTGGTTTCCGTCGGCGTCGTAGAGGTACGAAGTACCTTCGGCCTCACCTGTTTTGGTGACCGAGGCGAGCTTGTCCTCGCCGTCCCACGTCAGGGTGGTGGTGCCGGTGGTGTCGGTGACGGCCGTGGTGTTGCCGAGCGCGTCGTACTGGTAGGTGGCCTTCTTCGTCCCGGCGGACGAAGTGGTGGTGCTGGTCAGCAGCGCGTGCGGACCGCCGGTGCCGCCACCCGTGTTCGGCGCGTTGGTCCTGGTATTGAAGGAGCCGGGAGCGCCGAAGGTCTGGACAGTGGTGACGTCCTTGGTCGTGTCGCCGGCAGGGTCGTGCTGGGTCAGGCCGGTGCGGTTGCCCGTGGCGTCGTAGGTGTAGCTCTGCCAGTAGGGAGCAGGACCACCGACCGATGGCTTGGCCGGGTTTCCGCTGACGGCCGGGCCGTTGGCGTTGTTGCACCCGCCGATGCCGGGGACCGAGGTGGGAGCGCCACTGCCGGTGGTACTGCCGCTGGTGTCCGACCAGCTGCCGCTGGGTCGGGTGACGGTGCCTCCGGTGTCCGTCCAGGCGTTGGTCAGGCGCCCGAGGTGGTCGAAGGTGAAGCACTGGGTGTCGGTGCCTGTGGCGTTCTGCAGGTCACTGACGGAGGTGATCCGGCCGGAGGGCGTGTAGGTGTAGGAGGTCCGGTCCAGTGTGGTCGTGCCGAGCTGTCGGTCCAGGTAGGAGTTGATGAGGCGGCCGGTCGCGGCGTCGTACTGCTGGGTGGAGACCACCTGGGTGCCGATGTCACCGACGGTGGTGACGATCGGTCGCCCCTCCTCGTCGTACTGGACGTCGGTGACCAGGGTGCTGTTGCCGCCGGAGGTGATCATCAGACCGGTGTTGAGGTAGAGGTACGCGACGCTCTCCGCGGGCAGACCTCCCATGGCCGGCAGTTCGGTGCGCTTGAGAGAACCAAGGATGGGCGAGTATTTGTTGCTTGTGGTGTATGTGCCCGCGAGCTCGAGCTCGTTCGACGGGATGGTCGTCGTGGTGCCGAGCGGGTGATAGGCGGTGTCGTAGCCGGTGACAGCCTGGGTATAGGCCTTGCCGCCGTCGGCGCCCCCCACATAGCGGGTCGAGGAGACGGGCTTGCCCTTGGCCCCGGGCAGCGTGTCGTAGGTCCAGCCCGCGAGCTGGTTGGCGCGGCTGACCGACCCGGCGTACATGCCGGTCTTGCGTCCGAGAACATCGTAGGAGTAGGCGAGGACGTTGCCCTTGCCATCCGTGGTGGACGCGACGTTGGAGGCGGCGTCGTAGGTGGTCAGTGACGTGCCGGTGTCAGGGTCGGTCGAGCTGACCTTGCGGCCGCGCAGGTCGTAGACGTAGGACCAGGAGTTGCCCGAGGAGTCGGTGCGCTTCGCGACCTCGCCGCTGGGCGTGTACGCGTACGAGGTGACGTCCGCGTCGGCTGCCACCCCGGTCGGCGTGGGCGTCCGGTACTGCCACAACTGGGTCGTCTTGCCCCGGGCACTGGTGAACACGCTGGTAGGGAACGCGCCCTCGGGCGGGGTGGTGTCGGTGCGGTCGACGCCGGGGTAAGCGGTCGTGGTCGCCCACTGCTGATGTCCGTACGAGACGAGAGCGCTGGTGGTGGCACGTCCCAGGCCGTCGTACGTCACCCAGGTCTGGGCGGGCACCTGGGAGTCCTGCGACACGAACACCGTGCCGTTCGGCTGGCTCTTGGGGTCGTAGTGCGCCGCAGAGGACTTGATCGGCCAACCGTGCGAGTCGTACGCCGTGTCGGTGATCAGCCGGCCGTCGTCGCCCAGGGCAGTGCTCCGCTGGGTCTGCCGGATCCGGCCCAAGCCGTCGTACAGCTCGGTCTGGACGTTGTAACTCTTGTCCTCACGAATGGACTTCGAGGTGACGGTGGACGGCGCAGTGATGCCGTTGACCGCGTACTCGAAGACGTAGTTGGCAGCCTCATTGGTGGGCCGCTCGGGCTGCCACACCGCGACGATCCGGCCGAGGGCGTCGTACTTCCGGGTGAGGGCGCGCCCGTTCTCGTCGGTGGCGACCAAGGGCTGGCCGCGTCCCTGGTCGACGGTCTGGTTGGTGGCCCAGGTGGCGCCCATCGGCCCGGTGACGGTGGTCTTGACGGGTAGGGAGCCGGTCGCCGGGGTGTAGGCGGTCGTGGTGACGGCCCCGTCCGGCCCGGTCACGGAGACCGGTCGCCCGTAGTCGTCGTAGGTGGTGGCGGTGAGCTGGGTGTAGACCGGCTGGCCGCTGCCGTCGTAGTGGTCGACTGTCCAGGAGGAGGTCTGGTTCCCGGTCGCCAGTGCCTCGCCGAAGGGCTTGCCGTCGAAGTAGCCACGGGACTCGGCGATGGTCGTGGCCGTACCGGCCTTGGTGGTGCACGGGCCGGCCACCGTGAGCGTCCCCGAGGACAGCATCACCATCATGGGGTCGGCACTCTTGGCGTAACTCGTGGTGGTGCAGGTCTCAGGTGCGGCGGAGGTCCCGTCGCCCTGGTCGTCGACCTGGAGCGGGCGGTTGCCGTGGTCGGGGTCGGCGTCCGACGTGCGGACCCTGCTGGTGGTGCGCCAGGTGCCGTCCGCCAGGCGCCCCCAGCTCTTCTCCGTGACCTTGGTGGCGCCGAAGCGGGCGACGATGTCCGGCAAGTTTCCGGACTGACTGCGGGTGGCGGTGACGACGTCGCCACTGGTGAAGGTGGAGTTCGCCGAGACGACGGAACCGCCGGCCCGGTCGTAGGTCTGACTGCCCAGCACCGTTCCGGCGAGCCACTGGTCATCGGTGTGGGTCACGGTGGCCGCGCCCGGGTACGGGGTGAAGGAGACGGAGGCGTTCCTGGTTCCGCTGCCGGTCGCGTCCCCGTTCATCCCGCGCAGGTAGGTACTGACGGCCTGGGTCCGGGGTGCCTCGGTCGCATTGCCGCTACCGGTCGTGGTGGTGACGGTCTGGTAGCCGCGGAACTCGTCCCAGGTGCGGGTCTTGGGGTCGACGAGCTCGCTGTCGTTGCGGTGCCAGGCCGCTCCGCCGCCGTAGGCGTAGTGCGTGGACTTGATGAGGTCGGTGCCGGTGATGGAGTCCTGCTCGGTGACGTCCGTCACCAGGACCTTGTTGAACCAGTCGCTGACCGGGTCCGGCGAGTCCGACCCGGGCAGGTGCCACTTCACCGGCATGCAGGCCATCTGGTTGTCGTCCGCGGAGGCCGGCATGTGGCCACTCGTACGACTGCACTCGGACTCGGCGTAGACGACGTTGATCTGGCCACCGGTCTCGGTGGTGATCTGCTGGATCCGAGGGCGCTTGAACATCGGGGCGGCCACCGCCAGGCCGTCGACCCGGTTGGAGATCTGACGAGGCGTGAAGGTGACCGCCGGCAGGGCGATCGGCTGCTGACCGTTGCTTCCGGTTCGGGTGATGGAGGACAACCACAAGGACGGCTTGGTCTCGTCCCCCGGAGCGGGGAAGGCGTACTTCAGGTCCCAGGTGTCGACCGTCGTGTACGTGGACCCGGTGAGCACCTGGGTGGCGATCTTCGACAGGCGTAGCGGAGACCAGTAGGTGGGCGAGTAGTTGGTGCAGGCGCCGCTGGAGGCGCAGGCCTGGTCGAGCGGAGTGTCGGGCCAGTTCAACTGGTTGGCGACGACACGCTCGGCCGGGGTGCAGGTCACCTTGCCCGAGGCACTGCATCGTTCCTCGGTGCTGAACACGATCTTGGCGGCCGGCTTGGCGCTGCCGTTGGCCGCGAGTTGGTCGGGCAGACGCTGGCCGTAGCCGATCTCGGTGACCTGGTCGGCCCGCACGTAGGGGGTCAGCGTGCCCGAGGCGTTGTTCTGGCCCCCGCCCCGGCTGTAGTAGTTGACGTCCTGCTTGTAGGCGAAGGTGGTGAGGTTCTGGTGCGGGTCGACGATGTAGTCGAGGTTCCAGCGCCATCCCTCCTGACACCACGAGGACGTGCCCTTGGCCGCGTCATAGCAGTCGTCCCCGCTGTTCGGGGAGTAGACGGGCTGGTAGTCGACGGAGTTCGCTGCCGGATCGCTGTGGTTGCCGCCGGGCAGGTGGTTGAGCCCGAAGTAGTACTGCGTGCCGTCGGTGATGGTGACGCGCCAGTACTCTCCGTTGCGGGCCTCGTTGGCGGCACCGGTGAGTCGCTCGATCCGGGTGCCGTCGTCGTGCTGCAGGCGGTAGGTACCGGTCTTGTCGGGCACCAGGGCGCCCGAGTGGCCGCCGAGGTTGAGTGAGGCGATCTGCCCTGCCCAGCACTGGTCCCCGGAGTTGGCGATGCCGGCGTTGGCACAGCCCTTGTAGCTGCGCTCGATGTAGCCGGGTCGGTAGTCCCAGCCCTCACCCATCCAGGACGACTGCGCGTTGGTCGAGGAAGTCTTCCCGTCGACGGACGAGGAGTCGTAGAAGAGGCCCACCTCGGCCGACGCGCCGCCGATCGAGGCCGGTGTCTCGATCGGGTAGGAGTAGGTGAAGTTGCCCATGTTCGAGCCCGCCCCCCACGACGCCGACGGCGTCATCGGGGAGGCCGAGTAGCTCCCCAGCGGGCCGCCGGCCGTCGGGGCAGCCGTCAGCACCACCGGGGAGCCGGCCGGCGACGAGCCCGCGGAGAGCGCAGCCGGAGCGCCGGACACGGCGCTCGGTAGCCTCACCTCCGCGCTCAGCACTCCGGTGGCGGCGTCCACCGTCGACGGAACCGGGGTCTGTTGCCGGCACTGGGGCAGGTCGGGCGTACTCAGCACAGTAGAGGGGGTTGACTGCGTCACTGGCGCCCTGCTGCCTCGCGGACACCAGCACGCCGAACACGGCGGGGCCGGTACCGGCCCCGAGGAACTGGGCCCCCTGGAGGATCCCGAGGCCGGCACCGACCTGCTCGGGGGGCAGCTCGCTCGCCGCGGCGCCGATGATGCTGGTCATCACGAGCATGAAGCCGATGCTCAGCCCGAGGATCCCGACGCCCGCGAAGACCACCGAGGAGCCGCCGGTGAAGGCCGAGAGGAACAGCGAGAACAGACCGATGAGGCCGAGCCCGGAGAGCACCAGGACCCGCGTGTCGACGCGGCCGGCGAGGCGTCCGATCCACGGCGAGAGCAGCGCGGTCACGACGCCGGCCGGGATCATGACCAAGGCGCCCTGGCCCGGGGTGAGTTCGTTGACCTCCACCAGCAGCAGCGGGACGAACACCAGACCGCCGAGGTTGACGACCATGGCCAGGAACGCGACGAGGATGTCGGTCCGGTAGACGCGATGGGTGAACAGCGCCGGCGGAACGAACGGCTGGTCGACCCGGACGGTGCGCACCCCGAAGACCACGAGCGCCGCGATCGCGACCACGAGGCTGCCCCAGGACAGGGGGTCGGTGAAGCCGGAGACCTGCGCCCGGGTCATGCCGAACAGGACGAGACCGGCTCCGAGGCCGAGGAGTACGCCGCCGGGGAGGTCGAGCCGGACCGCGCCGCTCCGGCGGCAGCAGCGTCGTGACGGCGAGGACCGAGAGCACGGGGATCGCGGCCGCGCCGATGCCCGTCACGATCCGCCCGGCCACGAGCACGGCCAGGCTCGGGGAGATCGCGCAGATCAGGCTCCCGACGGCGTAGGTGAGGAGCGCGAAGGCAAAGAGACGACGCAGGCTCACGCGGTCCGAAATGCGGCCGTACAGGGGAATCCCGACCGAGAACATCAGCAGGAAGCCGGTGACGACCCAGGCGAGTTCGGCCTCGGAGGCCCGCAACTCGGACCCGATCGTCGGAAGCATCAGATTGACCATGTCGCTGGCCGTGACCGTGGCGAGGATCGCCGGCATCAGCACGGCCAGTAAGCCCAGTTCCGAGCCGGTCCGCCCGGTCGTTGTCGACGTGGAAGTCATAGGAGGCCCTTCGGGTGGCTTTCCGCCACCGTGATGGTTACAGTTAGGGCACAAGAAAGGCGGAGGACACTGCCTCCGCCATCGGTCAGTCGGTGACGTGCTGCACGGCCTCGCGCTCACTGTCCCGCACCTGCCGGACGAGGTGGGCGATCGTCGTCCGCCCGAGCCGTTCTTCCAGGGCCCGCTCCGCATCCTGGAACTCCGCCTCGAGCAGCTTCTGCATGTTCCGCCCCACCTCGCATTCGGCGCTCGGTGGATGCGGGTGCCGCGACAGGATCGGCCCCGCCTCCACGGCGGTGTACACGTCGTAGAGCGTGATCTCGCGGGCGGGACGGGCAAGCGACCAGCCGCCGTTGCGCCCCTCGGTGGACCGGACCAGGCCGGCATCCCGCAGACTGCCGAGGATCCGCCGCACCAGCACCGGATTGCCGGCCAGGCTCTCCGCGATCTCCACCGAGGTCAGCGAGCGATCCCAGCGCCCCAGCATGGTGAGTGCGTGGATCGCGACCGCGCTCCTGCTGCTGATGCTCACGACTCCCCCTTCGTGACGGACGCCCCGCCGATCCAACTGTAACGACGCTAGTAGCAGTTTGAATCAGGTGTCAATCCGGCGGCGACGCCCCGGCGTTCGAGGGACGTGTTCGGAGCACGGGGCATCCGCCGGAACGACACCTCGGTCGCCGCACCCAGGGAGGCCATGGCGTTGCCGGCCCGGGCCACGCGCAGTGGTGCGCCGCCGGCGGCTCTCAGCCGTCGGCGCGCGGGTCGGAGGCGGCGCGCGGGCCGTCCGGGGTCTCGCGCACGACCTGGAGGTGGCCCGCCGCGTCGTCGAGGGCGGCGAGTGCGGTCGTGTGGAAGCCCGCGGCCCGCAGGCCGTCGGCTGCCGCGTCGCCGGCGCCCTGCTCCACCGCGATGCCGAAGCCGTCCTCGCCGGGGCGGGCACCGGCCGTCAGCCGGCCCACGATCCAGCGGGGCCGGGCGACGGCCTCGCCCGCGGTGAGACCGGCGGCGAGGTTGAGTGCCAGGTGGGTGTGGATCTGGGGCTGGGCGCGGCCGCCCCTGGTGCCGTGGGCGCCGACCAGCCGGCCGTCCCGGCGAACGAGGACCGGCATCAGCGTGTGCGCCGGCCGTCGGCCCGGCCCGATCTCGTTGGGGCTCCCGGCGACGCCGCTGAAGCAGGCGCCCCGGTTGTGGAGGAGGATGCCGGTCTCCGGGTCCACGACGCCCGACCCGAAGGTGTGGAACACGCTCTGGATCAGGGACACCCACCGGCCCTCGCCGTCCGTGGTCACGATGGCGACCGTGTCCCCGGAGGCGCGCGCGGGGATGTGCGGCGGCCGGCCGTCGGCCCGGGTGGAGAGCAGCCGGTGGATCGGGGTGCTCCCGAGGGCGGCCTCGACCAGATCGGAGACCTCGCCGACATCGCCGACCTCGCCGTGGTCGCCGTGGTCCGGGGAGAACCCCGGATCGCCGAGGAGCCGGTCCCGCTCCGCGGCACACAGGGCGAGGACGCGCCCCACCGGTGCCGCCTCGGCCCCCAGGGCGTCGGGGACGCGCACCCGGCGTTGCCGGATCACCTCCAGGGCCACGAGTCCGCGCAGGAAGAAGCGGCCCTGGCTGTTCCCTCCCGAGCTGAGGTACTCCTCGCCGGCGAAGCGGGCGCCGAGCGGCGCGGACAGGGACGAGGTGTGCGCCGCGAAGTCCTCGGCGTCCAGCGCGCTGCCGCCCGCCCGCAGGGTGGCGACCACGCTCGCGCCGAGGGCTCCGGCGTAGAACGCCCCCGTCCCCTCCGCGGCCAGGGTGCGGAGACTGTCGGCGAGCCGCGGAAGCGGCACGTGCTGTCCGGTCCGGAGCAACTCGCCGCCGGGGAGGAACAGTTCACGGGCGCCGGGATCGGCGGCGAGGGCGTCCGCCTCGTGCTCCAGGCCGCGGCGCAGACCGGGCGCCACCGCGAACCCCTCGGCCGCGATCCCGGCCGCGGCGAGGAGGGCCGCGCCGAGCGGACGGCTTCCCCACCGGTCCGCCAACTGCTGCCAGAGGTCGAGGACTCCGGGCACCGTCACGCTCCTGGCGCCGGTCACCGGCACCTGCCCGCCGGCGTCGAGGTGGTCCGCCCGTCGCCACCCTCGGGCGCTGCGGCCGCTGCCGTTGACGACGACCGGTTCGTGGTCCGGCCCTCCCACGAGTGCGAAGGCGTCGCCGCCGATCGCGCACTGGTGCGGGTAGACCACGGTGAGGACCGCGGCGGCCGCCAGGGCGGCGTCGACGGCGTTGCCTCCGTCTGCGAGGACCGACTCGGCGGCCCCGGTGGCGGTCCGGTGGGGAGTGGCGACCGCGCCTGGGTGGTTCATGTCGGCCCCTTCGTGATTCGTCGTCGTCCGTCGTCGTGCGGCTGTGGGACAGGAGGGATACGGCTCCGGAGATGCGCCGGTGAAGGCCGGAGGGGTTGGTCACGCCCGTCACCACCATCCACCGAAATCCACGATTCCGGTTGCGCGGAGCGGGTGGAACGACGCGATCCGGACATCAGGCCCGGCCGTCGCCCGCGTCGGGCCGCCGTCGGACCGGGTACGCCCCGTACCGCGGGGCACCACGGGCGCGTACGATCCGGGCGTGCCCCGTAGGACGTCCGTCGCAACCGCCCCCGGCATGCCGCACCTGCTCCTGCTGGCGCTCTCCTGCGCCTCGGGCTTCGCGCTCCTGCTGCCCGTCTCCCCGCAGTGGGCCGTGCACGGAGGCGCCGACGCGTTCGGCGCCGGACTCGTCACCGCCACGCTGATGGCGACCACCGTGCTGGCCCAGCTCCTCGTCAGGGCGGCGCTGCGCGGGCTGGGCTGGTCGCGCACCCTCGCCCTGGGCGCCCTGCTGCTCGGACTGCCCGCACCGGTGCAGGCGTTCACCGACGGCCTGGGGGCGATCCTGCTCACCACCGCCCCGCGGGGGCTCGGCTTCGGCATCCTCACCGTGTGCGGCTCCACCGCCGCCGCGACCCTGGCTCCCCCCGGGCGCCAGGGAGCGGCCATCGGCCTGTACGGGCTGGCCCTCGCCCTGCCCCAGACGGTGCTGACGCCGGCCGCCCCGGCGCTGGCCGCGGCGCTGCCCCTCCCCGCGGTCATCGCCTGCGGCGCGCTGCCCGTCCTCGGCCTGCCGTTCGCCCGCGGCCTGGGACGCGCGGTCGAAGCCCGCACCGCGCCGCCCGCACCGGAAAGGACGGCCGCCACCGCCACGGTGCTCCGCCGCATCCTGCTGCCGCTGGCCACCCTGCTGCTGGTGACGTCGGCCGGAGGTGCCGTGCTGACCTTCACGCCCCAGTTCGCCGGCCGCCCGGCCCTGGCGGCGACGGCGCTGTTCGTCTTCACCGCCGTCGCCGCGGGGGCCCGCTGGGTCTGTGGAGTCCTGGCGGACCGCTTCGCGCCCCGCCCGCTGACCTGCGCCCTCCTGGTCGCCGCTTGCGCCGGCCTCGCGCTGATCGCCCTCGCCGTCCGCTCCGAGCGGCCCCCGCTCCCCGGGCTGCTGACCGGTCTCGTCCTGCTGGGGGCGGCGTACGGCGGGCTGCAGAGCATCACACTGGTGCGGGCCCTCGACGAGGCCGGGCCGGAGAACCGGCACACCACGTCCGTCGCCTGGAACATCGGCTACGACTCCGGAACCGGCCTCGGCTCCCTGCTGCTCGGTGTCGCCGCACAGGTCGCGGCCTTCTCGACCGGGTTCACCGTACTGTCCGGAGTCGCGGCGCTGGCCGCGGTCGTGGTCCTGTCGGCGGGCAACCGGCCGCACCACGGGCCCGCAGCGTCCGCCGGGGCCGCCAAGGCAGAGGCCGCGGACCGCGAGACCTGCCGGCCGCTGTCCGGCCACCCGTAGCATCGGACGCCGACGGAGAACTCCCGGACGAAGCCCTCCCCGCGACGGCTCAGCCTGCGGCCCGCACCAGGGCGTCGAAGAGGCGCTGCTGGGCCGGGTCCTCGTCGGCGGTGTCCTCCGGGTGCCACTGCACGGCCGCGAACCAGCCGTCGTGCTCAGGGAGTTCGACGGCTTCGACGGCTCCGTCGGCGGCCCGGGCGGTGACGGCCAGGCCCGCCCCGAGCCGGTCCACGTGCTGGTGGTGGTAGCAGGACGCCTCGACCCGCGCGGCGCCGGTGATCCGGGCCACGGCGGAGCCGGGGGCGAGCGGGACGGGGTGCCGCAGGTGCCGGTGCTCGCGCCCTGGGCCGCCCATGTCCTGGTGCAGGGTGCCGCCCAGGACCGTGTTGACCACCTGGAGTCCACGGCAGACCGCCAGCAGCGGCACCGCGTCCGCGAGAGCCCGCCGGGCGAGTTCCAGGTCGAACCCGTCCTGCTCCGCGTCCACGTCGTAGACGGCCTCGTGGGCGTCGGACGCTCCGTAGCGGTGCGGGGCGAGGTCGCCGCCGCCGGGGAGCAGCAGCCCGTCGAAACGGGAGAGCCTGGCGGCCACCTCGGCCGGGTCGGCGACGCCGCCCGGGGCGTGCGGGTGCAGGGTGACGGGCTCGCCGCCGGCCCGCCAGACGGCCTCGGTCAGGGCCCGGGCGCTGACCTCGGCGGCGTACCGCAGCGCGGAGGTGGAGGCGGCGAAGCGGGCGGGGATCGCGATCAGCGGTCGGTGGTTCACAGCTGGATCCAGGTGGTCTTGAGTTCGGTGTACTTCTCCAGGGCGTGGGCGGACTTGTCGCGGCCGTTGCCGGACTGCTTCATTCCGCCGAAGGGCACGGTGAGGTCGCCCTCCTCGTAGCAGTTGACCCAGACCGTACCGGCTCTGAGTGCGCGGGAGACCTTGTGCGCGGTGGAGAGGTCGGAGGTCCACAGCCCGGCGGCGAGGCCGTACTCGGTGGCGTTGGCGAGGGCGACGGCCTCGTCGAGGCCGTCGAAGGTGAGGACGGCGAGCACCGGGCCGAAGACCTCCTCGCGGGCCAGCCGGCTGTCCGGGGCGACCCGGTCGAAGACGGTCGGTTCGAGGTAGCAGCCGCCGGTCGCGGTCAGGGTGCGCGCGCCGCCGGTGCGCAGCCGGGCGCCGTCGTCCAGGGCGGTGCGGACGTGGCCGAGGACCCGGCCGAGGTGCTGCTCGCCGACCAGGGCGCCCATCTCGGTGGCGGGGTCGAGCGGGTCGCCCACCCGCAGGGCGCGGGCGCGGGCCACGACGGCCTCGGTGACCTGCTCGGCGACGGAGGTGTGGACGAGCAGCCGGGAGGGCGCGGTGCACATCTCGCCCTGGTTGAAGAAGATGCCCCAGGCGGCCGTGGCCGCGGCCCGTTCCAGGTCGGGGGCGTCGGGCAGGACGATGTTGGGCGACTTGCCGCCCAGTTCCAGCCAGACCCGCTTGAGGTTGGAGTCGGCGGAGTAGCGCAGGAAGTGGCGGCCGACGGCGGTGGATCCGGTGAAGGCGAGGACGTCCACGTCGGGGTGCAGCCCGAGGGCCCGGCCGGCCACCGGTCCGTCGCCGGCGACGACGTTGAGCACGCCCGGCGGCAGCCCGGCCTCCAGGCCGATCCGTCCGAGCAGCAGGGCGGACAGCGGCGAGTTCTCCGAGGGCTTGAGGACGACCGTGCAGCCGGCGGCCAGGGCGGGTGCGATCTTCCAGCCGGCCAGGGTGAGGGGGAAGTTCCAGGGGACGACCGCGCCGACGACGCCTGCGGGCTCCCTGGTGACCAGGGCGAGGGCGTCCGGCGCGGTGTGCGGGGACTCGTCGGTGAGCTTGTCGGCGAGGCCGCCGTACCAGCGGAACGTGCCGATGACGGCCCGCAGTTCGATGTCGTGGGCGTCGGTGACCGGCTTGCCCGTCTCCAGGCTGACGGTGAGCGCCAGTTCGGCCCGCCGCTCCTCCAGGAGGTCGGCGAACCGCAGCAGGGCGCGGCCGCGGTCGGCGGGGGCCAGCCGGGGCCAGGGGCCGTGGTCGAAGGCGCGGCGCGCGGCGGCGACGGCCGCGTCGACCTCGGCCGCGCCGGCGTCCGCGACCTCGGCCAGCACCCGGCCGTCCCGGGGCGACACCACGGCGAAGGTGTCACCGCCGCCGGCTTCGTCGGCGCCGTCGATCAGATGCACGCCGGTGGGCCGGAAGGCCCCGGCCCGGCGGAGCCAGTCGGCGTGGGTGGCGAGGGTCATGCGGTCCTCCAGACCACGTGGGGGAAGCGGAAGGCGGAGGGCGCGCGCCCGGATTCGGGACGCGCGCCCCCGGGCGGGTCAGCCGGAACGTCGTTGCCGGATCCGCTGGTTGGCCACGCCGAGCGCCATGACGACGGGCACCGACAGGACGAGCCACAGCGCGGTGCCCGCCGCCCCGCCGATCAGGGTGGTGAAGTTGGCCAGGATGAGCCAGATGGCGCCCGCGATGCCGAGCGCGCCCAGTACGGGGGCGACCACGGTGTTCCACACCCGGGTGTCCACCCGTCTGCGGCGGAAGAACACCACGACCGAGACCGAGGTCAGCAGGTAGATCAGCATCATCGCCAGGACGGCGAGTCCGCTGAACCAGGAGAAGAGGGTGAGCACCGGGTCCTGGCCGGCCAGCGCGAAGGGCGCGACCAGGAGTGCGGCGATGGCGGTCTGCACCCGGCCGGCCGCCGACGGGGCGTGCCGGCGGTTCAACCGGGAGAGCCGTACCGGAAGTTGGCCGTCCCGGGAGAGGCAGAAAAGGTAGCGGGCGGCCGAGTTGTGGAAGGTCAGCACGCCGGCGAACAGCGAGGTGGCCAGCAGGACCGGCAGGACGCCGCCGATCCAGCCGCCGAACAGGTCGGTGACGGGGGCGAAGACGAAGCCGGCCGAGTCCCCTGCGGCCAGGGCCCGTTCCGCCGCCGCCGGTGCCTTCGAGGCGCCGTGGGCGGAGATCAGCGTCCACGAGGTGAGGGCGAAGAAGCCGGTGACCACGAGCACCGAGAGATAGGTGGCCCTGGGCACCGTCCTCTTCGGGTCCTTCGCCTCCTCGCCGTAGATGGCGGTGGCCTCGAAGCCGAACATGGACGCCAGCGCGAACATCACGGCGACGCCCGGCGCCCCCTGGAGGGCCGCCGACGGGGAGAAGCTCTCGGCCACGCCGAGCCCTTCGGGGCCGCCGCCCCTGACCAGGGTGACCAGGCCGAAGACCAGCAGGATGCCGAACTCGGCGAGCACGAAGGCGGCCAGCACCCGCGCGCCCATCTCGATCCCGGCGGCGCCGAGGGCCTGCACGACGGCCATGGTGACCAGCGTGTAGACCCACCACGGCAGGTCCAGCGGCGTGTGGTCGGCGACGAGGGCGCTGACGATCGAGCCGTACAGGCCGTACATCGCCGCCTGGATGACGCAGTAGGCGAACAGCGCGACGCTCGCGCCGCCCGCACCGGCGGCCCGGCCGAGGCCGGTGCCGATGTACGTGTAGAAGGCGCCGGCGTCGACGACGTGCCGGCCCATCGCGATGAACCCGACGGAGAAGAGCAGGATCACCGCCCCGGCCACCACGTAGGCCGCGGGGGTGCCGGAGCCGTTGCCGATGGCGACCGAGATCGGGGCGGCGCCCGCGATGCCCGTCAGCGGGGCCTGGCCGGAGAGGACGAAGAAGAGGATGCCCAGGACACCCAGGGCGTCGGCTTTGAGCGTGGTCGCTGTGGGGGCGTCCCGCTCGGTCCGCGCTGTGGAAGTCGCCCGACGGTCCACAGGGATCACCTCCGAAAGAGGGGTGGGGGATCGTTTCAGGTCAAACGAATTGCCTCATCGTGGGGTGCGCTCACCCGTTTGACAAGGGGTCGGGAGACGGGCCCGCCGGCGCCCGGCAGCTCAGGTCAGGGCACGTCAGGTCGCGGCAGCACAGTCAGGGCACGGCAGCGCCGGTCAGCGCCCGTCCGGCTCTCCGTCCGACCCGGACAGCAGACTCCTGAGCGCCGCCAGCGCCTCCTCGGTGGCCGCGCTCTCGCCGAACACCAGCTGGTGCAGCACCAGACCCTCCAGCGCGGCGAAGACCAGCCGGGACGTGCCCGGGTTCACCGGCCCGGGCAGGATGCGGTCCAGCTCGCGCCGACTGGCCTCGAAGTACTCCTCGTAGAGGCCGCGCAGGTGCGCCAGCAGCTCGGGCCTGCGCCGGGCCTCCAGCAGCAGCTCGTACTGGAAGGCCTGGAGCTCGGGCCCGGTCTCGACCATGTCCACGAGGCCGGTGGCGAAGTCGGCCGCCGTGCCCTCGCCGGCACCGAGCGCGCTGATGCTCAGCGAGGAGTGGATGGCGTGGGTGAGTGCCTCCTCGATCAGCGCGTCCCGGGAGCCGAAGTAGTGCACGACGAGCCCGTGGGTGACGCCGGCCTCATGGGCCACCGCCCGGTACGTGAGTTGGCGCAGACCGCCCCGGGCCACCACGCGGACGGCCGCGTCCAGCAGCGCCGTCCGGCCCGTCCCGTAGTTCGTCACGCGCTTGCGGGGGCCGCGCGCGGCGGACTCGGCGGACTCGGTCATGGCGTCGACCCTACCGGGGCGTCCCGGTCACCGCTTCGGCGGCCTGACGCCGCGGAACTCCCAGTCGCCGCCCAGCGCGGTGGACAGCACCTCCTCCGACTCCGTGGGCTGCGCCCCCACGTCGGTGCGCACCGGGGTCGGCCCGGTGACGACGTGGTTGGTGAGCCGGCCGAGGCCCTCCACCTCCACCTCCACGACGTCTCCCGGCCGGACCGGCCTGGAGTTGGCCGGGGTGCCGGACAGCAGCACGTCGCCGGGGTACAGGGTGATGGTGCGGGCGATGTCGGCGACGAGGTAGTGCATGTCCCAGGTCATCTCGTCGGTGGAGCCGTCCTGGACGACCTCCCCGTTGACGTGGGTCCGCAGCCGCTTGCCGCGGAAGTCCCAGTCGGTGACCAGCCCGGGGCCGAGCGGGCAGAGGGTGTCGGAGCCCTTGACCCTGAGCATGGAGCCGGCGTCGGTGTCCCGGAAGTCGTGGAGGCCGAAGTCGTTGGCCACGGTGTAGCCGGCGATGTACTCCCCCGCCTCCTCCGGGGAGATGTTGCGCGCCGTGCGGCCGATGACGATGGCGACCTCGCCCTCGTAGTTGAGCCACCGGCAGCCCTCGGGGCGGACGACCGCGCCCCGGTGGGAGTTGAGCGCGGAGGTCGGCTTGTGGAAGTAGGTGGGCGTGTCGGGCAGGCCGATCCGGAACTCCTCCACCCGGCTGCGGTGGTTGAGGTGGACGGCGATCACCTTCGACGGCTCGACGGGCGGCAGGTGGTGGGCGTCCTCGATCGCGACGCGCCGGCCGTCGCCGGCGACCAGTTCCTCGCCGTCGCGCACGGTCCGGACGATGGCGCCGTCGAGGAGGATACGGCGGTACTCGGGCATGGCGGGGGCCTTTCTAGACGAGGCTGTGGGGGTTGCGGGGCGTGCGGGAGGAGGGCGCTCCGGTGCCCGTCCAGCCGTTCTCGGGGCGGTCGAACCAGAGGTGCGCCTGACCGGTGCCGATCGAGTTCTCGTACTCGCCGTACTGGCGCGCCTTCGCGGTGCAGGCCTGCTCGCCGAGGGCGCCGGCCATCATCAGGTAGTGGGAGAACCTGGCCTCGGGCTTGTACCGCCAGAACTCGTCCATGGTGTCGAGGACCCGGTCGTGGCGGCCCTCCTTGAACCAGGCGATCCGTTCCCGGTCGGCCGCCCTGGCCTCGGGGGTGAAGATGTGCGACGGGTCGCCGTCCTCGTGGTCGCGCAGCTCGCGCAGCGGCCAGAAGGTGTGGGACAGCGCCCCCGAGGCGATCAGCAGCACCCGCCGGCCCGGGGTGGCGGCGATGCCGTCGGCCAGCGCGCGGCCCAGCCGCAGGTGGTCCTCCATGTCGCCGGTCTGGCAGACGCCGATGGTCACCCAGCGCTTGTCCGGCAGGCCCTCGCCGAGGTACTTCCAGAGGTTGATCGTGGCGTAGTAGACCGGCAGGTAGGCGTCGTCGATCGGGGTGATCCAGGTGCCGTGCCGGTCGGCGAACGAGGCGATGCTGCGGGCGAGTTCGGGATCGCCGGGGTAGTCGTAGGGCATCCGGCACATGCCGCGCGGCAGCTCCTCGGAGGTGAACAGCCCGGCCCGGCGCCGCTGGGCGGTGACCACGAACTCGACGGTGGTCGCCCAGTGGGAGTCCAGGACGACGACGGTGTCGTAGTCCGCGCGCCCGAAGACCTCCTCGCGCAGCCGCCGCAGGCCGGAGACCAGGGTGAAGTCCCTGCCCCCGTTCAGCTGGAGCCTGGTCTCCTCCGGCAGCACGATGGTGGGGACGTGGGCGAGCAGGCCGGCTCCGACGATCTCACCCATGGTCCCGCCACCCCTTCGGCGAGGTGACGGTGTTCTTGAGGTCGCAGTAGAAGTCGAAGCTCCAGGTGCCGCCCTCGCGGCCGACGCCCGAGTGGCGGGAGCCGCCGAACGGGGCCCGCAGGTCCCGGACGAAGAAGCAGTTGACCCAGACGGTGCCCGCCACCAGCCGCCCGGTGACGCGCCGGGCGCGCTCCTGGTCACCGGTGGCCACGGTGGCCGCCAGACCGAAGCGGGTGTCGTTGGCCAGCCGCACGGCCTCCTCCTCGTCGCCGAAGGTCTGGAAGGTCAGGACGGGGCCGAAGACCTCCTCCTGGACGATCTCCGAGTCCTGGGCGACACCGGCGAGCAGCGTCGGCTCGAAGTACTGGCCCTCCCTGCGGTGGCCGCCGATCACGGCCCGGGCGCCGGCCTCGACCGCCCGCCGCACGAAGCCCTCGATCTTCTCCAGCTGGCGGGGGTGGATGGTGGGGCCGATGTCGGTCGCCTCGTCGCGCGGGTCGCCCTGCCGCAGCCGGGAGGCCCGGTCGACGAAGCGGCGGGTGAACTCCTCGGCGACCGTCTCCTCGACGAGGATGCGGGTGGCGGCCAGGCAGACCTGGCCGGCGTTGTCGTACTGCTCGACCGCGAGGTCGACGGCGAGGTCCAGGTCGGCGTCGGCGAAGACCAACAGCGGTGACTTGCCGCCCAGTTCGAGGCTGAGCGGGGTGAGGTTGGCGGCGGCCGACGCCGCGATGCGCCGGGCGGTCGGCACGGACCCGGTGAAGCTGATCCGGCGCACGTCCGGGTGCGCGGTGAGGGCGTCGCCGATCTCGGAGCCGTACCCCTGCACCACGTTGAGGACGCCGGCCGGCAGCCCGGCCTCGGCGGCGATGTCGGCGAGCAGCGAGGCCGTCAGCGGCGACCACTCGGCGGGCTTGAGAACGACGCTGTTGCCGGCCGCCAGCGCCGGGGCGACCTTCCAGGTGGCCAGCATCAGCGGCGCGTTCCACGGGGTGATCAGCACACAGGGGCCGGCCGGGTCCCAGCCGACGTGGTTGGTGTGACCGCGGGTGTCGAAGTCCTCGTGCCCGAGGCGCAGCAGCCAGTCGGCGAAGAACCGGAAGTTGTGCGCGACCCTGGGCATGACGCCGCGCCGGTGGGAGCGCAGCAGGGCGCCGTTGTCGGCCGTCTCCACGACGGCCAGGTCCTCCAGCCGGCGCTCCACGCCGTCCGCGATGGCGTGCAGGACGCGGGCGCGCTCCTCGCGCGGGGTGGCGGCCCAGCCGGGGAAGGCCTCCCTGGCGGCGGCGACGGCCGCGGCGGCCTCCGCCGCGGTGCCCCGGGCGACCTCGCCGAGGACACCGCCGTCGACGGGCGAGACGTCGGTGAAGGTGCCGGCGGAGGCGACGCGTTCGCCGCCGATCCAGTGCCGGGTGTCGACGGCCACTCCGGCGACGGTGATGGTGTGTTCGCTCATGTCTCGGGGCTCCTCGTGGTCGGTGCGGCGCGGGTTCACTCGGCGCCGGAGGCGTTCGACTCCAGCAGCCGGCCGCCGTCCCACACCACGCCGACCTGCCGGTAGTAGGCGGCGATCGGCTCGCGGACCTCCAGCCGGGCCAGCTCCTCGGTGGGCGCCTCGAACAGCTCCAGCTCGGCGTCGCCCACCCAGGACTGTCCGGCCTCGAAGGCGGCGGCGCCGGACTCGACCAGCTCGTCCAGGGCGAGGCCGCCGCCCTTCTCGATGGAGGGCAGCCAGCGGTGGTGGGCCATCGGGTGGCTGTTGACGAAGCCGTTGGTCCCGGACGGCTCGCGCAGTGTGACGACGGCCTGGGCCAGGCGCCGGTCCGCGGCGGCGAGGGTCGCGCCGAACCGGGCACCGGCCTCGATGCGCGGGGCGGGCCCGTACGGGTGCGGGCGGGTCTGGTGGATGGAGCCGAGCTTCTTCGGGTAGCCCTGGTGGAGTCCCCGGGCGATGGCGAAGTCCTTGTCGACCCAGATGTGGACGCAGCGCGAGTAGGTCTGCCCCCGGTACGTGCAGCGGACGACGGCGAACGCCTCCTTGTACTGGGCGAGCACCGGGTCGAGGAGTTCCTGTCCGGAGGCGGAGCAGGACTGCCAGTCGGCCCAGATCAGCGCGACGGCCCCCGGGTCCTCGTCGGCGAGTTCCAGTGGCTCGGGGAGCAGTTCGCGCACCCGGGCCGGGTCGGTGCGGTACTCGATGGTGAGCAGGTCGCCGGAGTAGCGCCACGGCGGCGAGGGGATCAGCGACGAGGCGCCCGTCGCCGTCTTGGGGTGGAAGTATCCACGGACACTGGCCACTTGGGGTTCCTTACGCGGTGGGAGCGGGTTGCTGGGAAGCGGGTTGCCGGGAAGCGGGTTACCCGGAAGCGGGTTGCCGGGAAGCGAGCTACTGGAGAGCAGGCTGCTCGTCGGCGGGCTGCCGGAGCAGTTCGGCGCGGTAGCGGGCGGCGGCGGCCGCGGCGCTCTGACCGCCCAGGGCGACGACGCCGACCAGGCGGCCGGCCCGGTGGTAGCCGACCAGGACGTCCCCGTCCGGGTCGCCGCCCAGGACGCGCACGTCGTCCCTGCCGAGGGCGGGGGCGCCGAAGGACTGGAGCCGGAAGTCGTGCTGGTCGCTCCAGAAGGTCGGCAGCGGTGCGAACGGCGCGAGGCCGTGGCCGGCGCCGGCGAGGTGCGCGGCGAGCACCCTGGCGCCGTGCCTGGCCGTGTCGGTGGGGATGGACCAGTGCTCGACGCGGCGCGGGACGCCGTCGTACCTGGGGTTGGGGAAGCGGGCGACGTCGCCGACGGCGATCACCTCCGGGCGGCCGCCGGCCCGCAGGTGCCCGTCCGTCAGCACGCCGTCGGTGAGGTCCAGGCCGTTGCCTTCGAGCCACTCGGTGTTGGCCACCGAGCCGACCGACTCCACCACCACGTCCGCGGCGAGCACCCTGCCGTCCGCCAGGACCACCCCGGTGACCTCGCGCTCGCCCTGGAAGGCGGTCACCCCGGTGCCGAGCGCGAAGCGGACGCCCCGTTCCCGGTGGCGGGCGAGCAGCGCCCGGCCGAGCAGTTCGCCGAGTGGTCCGGCCATGGGCAGCGGCAGCGGGTCGACGACGGTGACCTCGGCCGCGCCGAGGGCCACGGCGGTGGCGGCCACCTCGCAGCCGATGAAGCCGGCGCCCACCACGACCACCCGCACGCCCGGCCTGGTCAGCGCCTCGCGCAGCCCCCTGGCGTCGGCCAGGGTGCGGACGGTGTGCCGTCCGGCGGCGGGGCCCGGGCAGCGCAGCCGCCGGGCGCGCGTGCCGGTGGCCACCACGAGTCCGCGGTAGGGCAGGGTCTCGCCGTCGTCGAGTCCGACGGTCCTGCCGTCGAGGTCGGCCCGGACGACCGTGCTGCCCAGGCGCCACCGCACGTCGGCGACGCTGGGCCGGGGCCGGAAGGCGAGCGACTCGAAGGACGCCTTGCCGGCCAGGACCTCCTTGGACAGCGGGGGCCGGCTGTACGGCGGGTGGGGCTCGTCGCCGACGAGGGTGATCGGCCCGTCCCAGCCGGCGGCGCGCAGCTGCTCGGCGGCGCGCAGCCCGGCCATGGAGGCGCCGGCCACGACGATGGGTGCGGTCACGGCTCAGCCCTCGATCCGGATGGCCTGGAGCGGGCAGACGTCGGCGGCCTCCTCGACGTCGGCGCGCAGGGCCTCGTCGGGGTCGGCGACGTACGCCAGGCGTCCGTCGTCGTCGAAGCGGAAGACGTCGGGGGCGGCGAAGACGCACTGGCCGTGGTCCTGGCACTGGTTCATGTCGACGACGACCTGCATGGCCGGTCCTCCTGGGGCTGGGGGAACGCAAGGAGACGGGGGAGGGAAGGGGCCCGGCCCGGGACCACCGGGGCCGGATCTCGGCCAAGGGGGTGGGGGGCGTGGGGCGGCGTGGGCGGGAGAACATCCGCCATGGCTCATTTGGTGTCAAACAACATAGGAACCGCCCGGCCCGCGGTCAAGAGTTATCCGGATGGATAATTTCTGCGGCAGACCCCTTGCGGCCGGGCGATCGCTGTCCATACGGTGGGCCACCAACGAGCGAGCGGTGTCCTGCGCCACCCCGCAGTCCCGAACCCGCCGCCCCCTTCCCCCCAGTGCCGCGGGCTCGCACTCCCCCAGTGCCGCGAGTCCCCGTTCCCCCAGAGCCGCGAGCCCTGGGAGGCGCCCCACTTCCCCCAGAGGAGACGCCGGTGAGCGCATCCGACATCCCGCCCGTCCGCCACCACGTGGAGCGACTGGCCGCCGAGGGCATCGACGTGGTCCGGGTGACCTATCCCGACCTCACCGGCAGCGAACGGGCCCGGGACGTCCTGCTGGACCACCTGCCCTCGGTCTGCGACCACGGCCTCGCCTTCTGCCGCGCCGTCTACCACACCAGCCCCCAGGGGGACGTCGTCGCCGTCCCCGGCGGGCTGGAGGCCGGCCTGCCCGACATCTGCGTACGCCCCGACCTCACCACCCTGACCGCCCTGCCGTGGGAGCCCGGCGTCGCCACCTGCCTCGGCGACGTCACCGACCCGGCCACCGGACGGCCCGCGCCCGAGTCGCCGCGCGACCTGCTGCGCCGGGTCGTCGACCGCTGCCGGGAGCACGGCCTGCACCCGGTCGTGGGGCCGGAGTTGGAGTACTTCCTGTGCGACGAGGCCCCCGGCACCGCCCGGGGCTGGCGCCGCTACAGCGACGCCACCGGCGCCGTCTACACGGCGGGCCTGCGCGCGGACGGCGACAACCACCTGCTGCGCACCCTGCGCCTGCTGCGCGACCTGGACATCGGCGTCAGCAGCGGCAACCACGAGTTCGACGGCTCCCAGTTCGAGATCAACCTGACCCACTCCGACGCCATGACGGCCGCCGACCGCGCCTTCCGCTTCAAGTCCGCGGTCAAGGAACTCGCCCGCAGGGAAGGCCGGCTGGCCACCTTCATGGCCAAGCCCTTCCAGGGCGCGGGCGGATCGGGCTTCCACCTCCACCTGTCCTGCGTGGACGCCGGGGGCGGCAACATCTTCGCCGACCCGGCAGCCCCGTACGGCCTGAGCACCACCGCGCGCCACGCGGTGGCCGGCATCCTCTCCCACGCCCCGGCACTCGCCGCGCTGGCCAACCCGACGGTCAACTCCTACAAGCGCTTCGGCCCCGGCACCCTCGCGCCCTGGCTGATCGACTGGGGGCTGGACAACCGCAGCGCCATGGTCCGCATCCCGCCGGAGCGCGGCCCGGGCGCCCGCTTCGAACTGCGGCTGGGCGACGCGAGCGCGAACCCCTACCTGCTGATCGCGGGCACCATCGCGGCGGCCCTCCTGGGCGTCCTGGCGGGCGCCGAGCCCGCCGCCCCGCTGGAGGGCTACGGCTACGACCCCGCCAGGTCCGCGGTCCTGCCGGTGTCGCTGCCCGACGCCCTCGACGCGCTGGAGGCGGACACCGCCCTGACCGACGTCCTCGGCGAGGACTTCACCACCGCCTACCTCGCGTACAAGCGCGACGAGGTCGCACGCTTCCACCGGCACGTCACCGACTGGGAGTTCACCGAGTACGCCCACCACCTGTGATGCCGAGGAGCGAACCCATGACCACCGCGCCGACCGCGCCCGCATCCGGTGCCGCCCACGAGCCGATGCCGCTGGACCAGGTGAACCTGGCCGATCTCGACAACTTCACCGACGGCGTCACCCCGTGGCGCATGTTCCACACCCTCCGCCACCAGGACCCGGTCCACTGGCAGCCGGAGGAGGCGCCCGACTCCGGCTTCTGGGCCGTCACCCGGCACTCCGACATCGCCCGCGTCGACCGGGACGCCGAGACCTTCACCTCGGCGAGGTTCGTCAACCTGGAAGAGGTCGACGACGACCAGATCAAGAAGCGCGCCTCCATCCTGGAACTGGACGGAGTCCGCCACCGCGCCCTGCGCGGCATCCTCCAGCGCCAGTTCGGCGCGAGCGTCATCAACAGCTACGCCGACTTCCTGCGCGGCCTGACCGCCACCACCCTGGACGCGGCCCTGTCCAAGGGCACCTTCGACTTCGTCGAGGAGGTCTCCGCCGACTTCCCGATCAACGTCCTCGCCCGGCTCCTGGACGTGCCGCCGGAGGACAACCGGCAGCTCGTCGACTGGGGCAACCGGATCATCGGCAACACCGACCCGGACTACGCCGACGTCCTGCTGCACAGCGCGGAGAGCGAGAAGTACCGCGACCTGCCCTTCCGTTCGCCCGCCTCGCTGGAGGTCTTCGGGTACGGCCGCGAACTCGCCCGGCAGCGGCGCGGCGGCACCGGCACCGACCTGGTCTCCAGGCTGGTCAACGAGGTCCCGCGGGACGGGACGCCACTCTCGCCGCAGGACTTCGACAACTACTTCCTGCTCCTGGTCGTCGCCGGCAACGAGACCACCCGCCACACCATCAGCCACTCCATGCTGGCCCTCCTCCAGCACCCCGAGCAGCTGGCCCGCCTCCAGGAGGACCCCTCCCTCATCCCCGGGGCGGTCGAGGAGTTCCTGCGCTGGGCCTCCCCGGTGTACCACTTCCGCCGCACGGCCACCCGCGACGTCGAACTCGGCGGCAGGCGGATCAGGGAGGGCGAGAAGGTCGTCATGTGGTTCGCCTCCGGCAACCGCGACGAGGAGGTCTTCGGCAACCCCTACGACTTCGACGTGACCCGCCGGGACAACGACCACGTCACCTTCGGCAAGGGCAGCCCCCACCTGTGCCTGGGCAACCTGCTCGCGCGCACCGAGATCCGGATCATGTTCGAGGAGCTCATCCCGCGCCTGGCGGGCATCCGGCTCGCCGGCGACGTCCCGCGGGTGCGCTCCAACTTCGTGAACGGCATCAAGAGGCTGCCCGTCGAGGTCACCCCGGCCTGACCGACCGCGCCGCCGTACGGCCCGGAGGCCCGCGCCCCGGGCCGTACTCCCGTGATCGTCGGGGGTACGGCCCACAGGGGGCGCGGGCCCTCGGGTCAGGCCACCGCGGCGGGCAGGCCGAGGAGTTCGGCGGAGCCGCTGCGGTTGTGGCGCTCCTGCCAGAGTTCGAGCGCGCTGCGACAGGCGTGGTCCAGGTGCCGCACGCCGCCGAGGTCGAGGCGCACCGGACGGTCGGCCGGCAGCCCCTCCAGCGATTCGAGGGTCTCCAGGAGACGGGGCAGCCGCAGGAACGTGGCGTTGCCGTGGAGGATCACCCGGACCGCGCCGTCCGGCAGTTCGGTGACCGCGACCTGGAGGTGGGAGGTGTCCCAGGCGCTCTTGAACACCGCGAGGAGCAGGCCCAGCAGCACCCCTTCGAGCAGGTTGGTCACCACGATGGCGACCGCCGTGACGGCCAGGATCACCGCCTCGCCCCGGTCGGCCCGCCAGAGCGGCCGCAGGGTGCGCAGCGGGACCAGCTTGGCTCCGGCGTGGACCAGGACGCCGGCCAGCGCGGCGAGTGGGATGGCGGAGAGCGCGGCGGGGAGCAGGGCCGCGAAGAGCAGCAGCCACACGCCGTGGATCACCCGGGAGGCCTTGGTACGGGCGCCGGCCTGGACGTTGGCGGCGCTGCGGACGATGACGGCGGTCATCGGCAGGGCGCCGAGCAGGCCGCAGACGGTGTTGCCGACGCCCTGGGCGAGCAGTTCGCGGTCGTAGTCGGTGCGCGGGCCGTCGTGCAGCCGGTCGACGGCGGCCGCGCTGAACAGCGTCTCGGCCGAGGCGATCAGCGCGAACGCGAGGGCCGTGCCGAGGACGCCGACACTGCCGAGCGCCGCGAGGTCGGAGGCGCCGGGCAGGTCGATGACGCCGGCGAGTCCGGCCACCTCGACCCGGGCGACGGGCAGGTCGAACAGGGCGGTGACGGCCGTCGCGGCGGCCACCGCGGCGAGCGGGGCGGGGACCGCCCTGACCCTGGCGGGCAGCCGCGGCCAGAGCAGCAGGACCGCGATCGTCCCGGCGCCGATCGCGGCGGCGGCGAGCGCGTGCGGCCGGCCGGCGACGTCGGCGACCAGTCCGGGGAGCCCGGCGAGCTTGGCGGGGCCGCTCGCCGGCCCCTTGGTGTCGGCCAGTGCGTAGAGCTGGCCGGCGATCAGGACCAGGCCGATCCCGGCCAGCATGCCCTGGACGACCGAGACGGAGATCGCCCGGAACAGCCGGCCCAGGCGGGCGGCGCCCATGGCGAGTTGGAGCAGGCCGGCGGCGGCGGTGATGACGCCCAGGGTGGCGAGGCCGTGTTCCTGGACGGCGGCGAAGACCAGCACGGTCAGGCCGGCGGCGGGGCCGGAGACCTGGAGGCTGCTGCCGGGCATCAGCCCGGTCACCAGGCCGCCGACGATGCCGGTGACCAGGCCGAGTTCGGCCGGGACGCCGGAGGCGACGGCGACGCCCACGCAGAGCGGGAGGGCCACCAGGAAGACGACGAGGGAGGCGGGGAGGTCGGCGCGCAGAGTGCTCAGCCGGAGGGCGGGACGACGAGTCATCGGGTCCTCGGGGCGGTGTCGGTACGGACGGCGGTGGTCCGGAGGCGGACAGTGGTGGTCGGAACGTCGACGGCGGACGGGCCGCGGAGGGCCGGGCCCGGGGCCGCGGGAATCGGAGTGGTCACCGGGATCACGGCGGGCACCGGGATCACAGCGGCAGGAAGAGGCCGGCGCCGGGCCGGTGCGCGAGCACCAGCCCGGTGTGGATCTCGTAGAACCAGCCGTGCAGCCGGATCTCCCCCGTGTCCAGCCGGCGGGCGACGGCCGGGTAGCCGCGCAGCCGGTCGAGCTGGTTGAGCACGTGGCGCTGGACCGGCCCCGCGACCGTCGGGTCGAAGACGTCGGTCTCGTCCGCGCGGAGCACGGCCTGGTCGGCGTGGCGCAGCCAGGCGCGGACGGCGGGCACCACACTGAGGTCCTCGTCGCGGACCACGGCGCCGACGGCTCCGCAGTGCGAGTGGCCGCAGACCACGATGTCGCGGACGCCGAGCACCTCGACGGCGTACTCGATGGTGGCGGTCTCGCCGGAGGACCCGTCGGCCCGGTAGGCGGGGACGATGTTGCCCGCGGTGCGGAGTTCGAAGAGGTCCCCGGGGTCGGCGCTGGTGATCAGGGCGGGCACCACGCGCGAGTCGGAGCAGGTGATGAACAGGGCCTGCGGGGCCTGGCCCGCGGCGAGTGCGGTGAGTTCCCGGCCGGTGTCCCCCGCGCGCTGCGGGAACGCCCTGGCTCGGTCGATGAGCGGTTCCATCAGGGTGGATGCCTCCTTCGGTGACCCTCGCGGTGTGGTCCGGGAGGGGCGGTGGGCGGGCAGGCACGTCGGAACCAGTTGTCCCCGGCAGAAGGGTGTGACGGCGGCGGGCGCGGAAATGCCCGGGCCGCGTCGGTGCCCCCCGGCGACCTGTTGACGCGTCAAGGGCAAGTAAAGCACGGGCATGGGGAAGGCAAAAAGCATTCCAAGGGCGGGGAATGTGCCGATCTGGTTAACATCGTGTCACCTGAAACGGGATCCGGCCTTCCGCCCTGGAAAGCCTCGCATGGAAGGAACCTGACGGACCGTCGGGACGTTGGGGTGCGCGCGAGGGCCGCCACCGTTCCGGGAACGGTGGCGGCCCGGGAGCCCGGCCGGGACGGCCTCGCTGTTCCGGCCGAAGCCGAGCAGCGTCTGCCGCACCTGCTCCTGCTGTCCCAGTGCGTAGGCCTCGGCGATGGCGGCGTCCCCCAACGGGTCTCCGGTACCGCGCATCCGGTCGAGCAGGTCATCCGTCCGGCCATTGGCGGCCATGTGGTCCTCCGTCGGGATCGGCACGTGATCCGCATACGTATCACCACGTTCCCGGCCGGCCCGCCAGCCTCACTCGTTCGAGGGCGCGCCGCCCGGGCGGCACCGGGGCGGCTCACCCGGAGCCGGGGCTCCCGGCGCACAGCGCGTGGTCGATCAGCGCGCCGGCCGCGTCCTCCTGGGCCAGGATGTGGTCCCAGGTGTCGCCGCGCGCTTCGGACATGGAGACCACGGCACTGCGCCGCCCGTCCCCGGTGACGCCGTTGAGGGTGATGTAGCCGCCGTCCCCGCCGTCGTGGCCCCAGTACGTTCCCCCGCAGGTCAGCGAGCGTTCGACCAGACCGAGCCCGTACTGGCCGCCGTGCCACATCGTCGCTGTCTCCTCGTCCACCTCCACGGTCTCCTTCATCTCGGCCAGCTGCCGCGCCGGCAGCAGTCGGCCTCCGAGCAGTGCGCGGAGGAAGGCGTTCTCGTCGCGCGTGGTGGTGACCCACGAGAGCCCGCCGACCAGCGGCACCTGCTCGGTGACGTCCACCCGGCCGTCGGGGGCGGGGAAGAGCTGGTAGGCCTGGGCGTGCGGCCGGGGCAGGGTGGGGGAGGCGCCGATCGACCGCGTCCGGTCGAGGCCGAGCGGGCGCAGGACGCGCTCCTCGATCTCCCGCTCGGCGGCGCGCCCGGTGGCCCGCTCGATGATCATGTCGAGCAGGATGTAACCGGTGTTGGAGTAGCGCCAGTTCGTGTCGTCGAGGAACTCCGCCCCGGCCACCAGCTCCTCGGCACTGTGGACCTGGTAGCGCTCCCGCTCGTACTCGTCCCTCGTGTTGTATCCGGGCAGGTGGTCCTTGATGCCGCCCTCGTGCCGGAGCAGTTGGCGAACGGTGATCCCGCTGCCGCCCTTGGCCCGCGCCACCTCCGGCAGCCGGTGGCCGAGCGTGTCGTCCAGCGACAGCCGGCCCTCGGCCTCCAGTTGGAGGACCACGGTCGCGACCATCGTCTTGGCCGTACTGGCCATCCGGAAGTAGCCGTCCGGTGAGACCGGGCGGCCGGTGGTCACGTCGGCGGTGCCGCTGGTGGCGACCGCCTGCCGGCCGTCGGGCCCGACCACCCGGGCCTGTACGCCGGCGATGCCGAGGTGGTGGATCGCCGCGGTGTCCTGGCGCAACCGCTGGGCGACGGAGGAACCGGCGGGTCTGGCAAAGGCGTTGGCCGTGCCGGCCGCCAGCAGCACGGCGACACCGGCCGCCACGACGAGGTGCTTTCGCAGGATCGAGGTCATGGCCGCACGCTAGCCAGTCCAGGACCGGACCGGTCGCGGTCCGGCACCACCCGGGGGCGGATTGCGGGATGTCCCCGAGTGCGCCCCCGAGAATCCCCTGCCGTTCCCTCGGGGCTCAGCCGGGGAACTCCCCCAGGGCGGGACCCGGAGCGCGGGAAAGGACGTGGGAGCGCGGGCTGACCACGAGCCCTCACGTCCATGGGCGCTCACGCCCGCAGGAACGCCGGCACCGCCGGCACCAACCGGACCAGCGCCGCCCGGCCGCCCGCCAGGGCGCGCCGGAGCGCAGGACCGGCGTTGCCGCCCGGCCCCCCGCATCAGCCCACCGAAGCCGTAGCCGGCCGCGGTGACGGCCCGGCACCGGCCCCTGCGGCCACCGCGTCCAGGGCCGCCAGCCGCCCCAGGCTGGCCCGGCGCTGGAGCGCGCCGAGCCCGACGGCCGCCACGCCGAGCCCCACCCAGCCGACCGGCCCGGCCGCCATCACCACCCCGGTCAGCAGCAGCGGCCCCACCGACTTCTGCACCGACTGGGACATCCCGGCGACCCCCAGGTACGAGGCCCGGGCACCCGGCGGCGCCAGCACGACCGCCAGCTCCCAGGAGCTCACCGAGCGCATCAGCTCCGCCACCGTGACCAGCACCGCCGCGGCCAGCAGCGCGACCGAGGCCACGACCGGCCCGGCGCCGGTGGCGAGCACGATCAGCAGGCAGCTGCCCAGCACCGCGACCCCGTACCAGCGCACCGCCGTGGCCGCCCCGCGCGGGCCCTCCGCCCAGGCCGAGACGCGCAGTTGCAGCAGCACCACGAGCACCGTGTTGAGCACCAGGAAGGCCGGGACGACGGCGTGCGGCGCGCCGGTGTGGTGCACCAGCCAGAGCGGCAGGCCGACGCCCAGGATCGAGTCGTCCAGGTTCAGCGGGATGTCCAGCAGGACGAACCGCAGGTAGCCGCGGTCGCGCCAGGGGCTGGGCGCGGCGGACGGCTCCCCGGCCCGCCCCTCCGCGCCTTCGGCCCCGCCTCCCGCACCGCCCTTCGCCGCGACCAGGCCGCACCCGGACGGCTCCCGAACGCGCCAGACCAGCACGGCCGCCAGCACGTACGACAGCCCGTTGGCCAGGATCAGCACCCGGTAGGCGGTCGTGCTCCCGACCGCGAGACCGATCGCCGCGACGCCCGCGCCGAGAGCGACCCCGGCGTTGGCCACACTGCGGAACAGGGCCTGGTAGGTGGTCCGCCGCTCGCCCGCCACCCTGGTCGCGAACAGCATCTCCAGCGTCTTGGCGGCCCGTTCGGCCAGGCAGATCAGGGCCACCACGGGCAGCAGCGCGGCGAAGTCGTCGACCACCAGCAGCAGGCCCATCGCCCCCAGCCGCAGCAGGTGGCAGCCGATCAGCAGCAGGCGCACCGGCACGCGTTCCGCCAGCCGCCCGGCCAGCGGCGAGCCGGCGATCCCGGCCACCGCGCCCACCCCGAGCAGCAGTCCCAGCTGCCGCGCGTCCATCCCGCACACGTACGTGAAGTAGAGCACCGAGGCCGCCGACCACACCCCCGTGCCGGTCCGGTCGACGCCCTGCGCCAGCAGCATGATCCGCGCGTCCCGCCCGCCGGGCGGCCGCCGCAGCTGCGCTATCAGTCCGTTCCCCCGCATGGCAGGCCCCCGTCGCATGAGTCACATGAATCGCGTGGTCACGATCAATCTCGACATCAAGATACTTCATATCAAGAGACCTGCGGAACCCCCGAGCCGCCCCGCCCGGCACGGCACCGCAACCCTCGACGCACGGCGGGCCGTACGCCACACTCTCCCCAGCAGCACCCGCGCTCCCAACGCACCGGCACGACGCCATGACCACCGCACAACGGAGAGCCGATCGGTGACCACTCGCCAACTGCTGGAGATCGCCTTCTCGTCCGGACGGACCGGGTCCGGACCGGCCACCTGGGGCCAACGGGCCATCTGGGACAACGTACGAAAGCTGCCGCCGGCCGACGCGCCGCGCTACAACATCGCCACCGCGGCGCCGCTGGACCCAGGACTCCCGGTGCCCGTCCTGCTCGCCGCACTGGAGCGGCTGCTGCACCTGCACGACTCGCTGCACACCCGGCTGCTCCCCGACGAGGACGGCGGCCTGCGCCAAGTCGTCGACGGCGAAGGAACCCTGGGCGTCCACCTGCTGCCCGCCGCGACGCACCAGGACCCGGCCGAACTCGGCGCCCGGCTGCACGAGGAGCTGGCGGCGCAGGCCTTCGACACCGCGACCCAGTGGCCGGTCCGGGTCGGCGCGGTGACGGCTGACGGGCTGATCCGGCACATCAGCCTGGTGCTCTCGCACACCGCGGTGGACGGCTCCGGGATGAGCCGCCTGGTCGCCGACCTGTCCGCGCTCTGCCTCGGCAGCTCGCCCGAGGAGCTGGCCGAGCTGCGCACACCCGCCCGACAGCCCCTGGAGGAAGCCGAGTTCCAGACCTCCGAGCGGGGGCTGCGGCGGGACGCGGGGGCCCGCAGGCAGTTCGTGCGCAAGCTCCGGCTGGGCCCGGCCAGGCTCTTCCCGCCGGCCGCCGGACAGCCCGCCCGCTTCCCGAACGCGGTGCTCCGCTCCCCCACCCTGCCCCGGGCCGTGGAACGGGTGGCCGCCAGGCACCGGGTCAGCACCGGCTCGGTCCTGCTCGCCGCGGCGGCCACGATGACCGCCAGGCTCGCCGGCTCCTCCGAGGCCGTGCTGAACGTCGTGGTCAACAACCGCTTCCTGCCCGAGCTGGCCAACGCGGTGAGCGTGGTCGCGGGCGACGGGCTGTTCCATCTCCCGGACGCCGCCGCCGAGTTCGGCGACGTCGTACGGCGCACCCACGCGGCGGCGATCGGCACCTACCGCCACGCGTACTACGACAAGCTGGCGCTGGCCGCCGAGGTCGCCGCACTGACCGCCGAGGGAGTCGAACCGGCCGACCGCTCCTGCGTGTTCAACGACACCCGCGAGCTGCTCCCGGTCGTCGCCGACCCCGGCGACGACCGGACCACCCTCAGCTGGCCGGTGGAGTTCGAGCCGCGCCCGGGCCTCACCTACGCCCTGGACGCCCTCCAGTCGGCCGAGGCACTGAGCCTGGCCATGACGGCGGACCCGTCCGTACTCCCGAGACCCGCGATGGAGCGGTTCCTGCGCGGCATCGAGGAGTTGATCCTCACCGAGGCCGACACGGCGACCGACACCGCGACGGACACCGCGACCGACGCACGGACGGACGCACCGCACGACGCACGGACCGCCGTCGGCGCTTGAACCTGACACCGGTGTCAGCTTCTACCGTACCGGCATGACCACGACCACCACCGCATCCCTGCTCACCCCGTACCGCCTCGGCCGGCTCGACCTGCCGAACCGCGTCGTCATGGCTCCGATGACGCGGTACCGGGCCGCCGAGGACGGTACGCCCCTGCCCGTCGTCGCCGAGCACTACGCCCAGCGCGCGGGCGCCGGCCTGATCGTCACCGAGGGCATCTGGCCCAGCCGGCAGGGCCAGTCCGGCTGGCGCCTGCCCGGCCTGGAGACGCCCGCGCACCTGGCCGGCTGGCGCGCGGTGACCGGGGCGGTGCACGCCGCCGGCGGGCGGATCGCCGCCCAGCTGATGCACGGCGGACGCCAGGGCCACCCGTTCAACCGGCTGCTCGGCGACGTCCCCGCGGGCCCCTCCGCCGTCCCCGCCCCCGGCCCGGTGCACATCAGGGACGGCGGCAAGGCGGAGGCCGTCACCCCGCGCGCCATGACCCGCGAGGAGATCCACCGCACCATCGCCGACCACGTCGACTCCGCCCGCCGCGCCCTCGCCGCCGGCTTCGACGCCGTCGAACTGCACGGCGCCAACTCCTACCTGATCCACCAGTTCCTGGCTGACAACACCAACCTGCGCACCGACGAGTACGGCCCCCGCACCCTCCCCGACCGGCTGCGCTTCGCGATCGAGCTGGTCACCGCCGTCGCCGGGGCCGTCGGCCCCGACCGCCTCGGCCTGCGGCTGTCCCCCGGCAACCCGCAGTTCGGCATGCACGAGGCCGACCCGGCACCGGTCTACCGCGCGCTGCTGGCCGAACTCGACGGCCTCGGCCTGGCCTACCTCCACCTCACCGACAACGACGACTACCCGGCCCTGGCCGACCTGCGCCCGCGCTGGTCGGGCCCGCTGATCGCCAACGTCGGCGAGAACCGCGCCGCCACCGACCGCGAGCGGGGCGAGGCGGTGCTCACCGCGGGCCTGGCCGACCTGGTCTCCTACGGCCGCGCCTTCATCGCCAACCCGGACCTGCCGGAGCGGTTCGCCGCGAACGCGCCGCTCGCCCCCGTCGACCCGGTCCACCTCTACGGCCAGGAGGCGGCCGGCTACACCGACTACCCGCGATTCCGGCCCGCCGACCGTCCCTGATCCGGCGGAGGGCACCCCGTCCTGACCGGTTGTCAGTGCCACCCGCTATGGTCGGCCCCGAACGATTCCAGTACGAACAGCACCACCGCCACCAGGGGGCACCACCATGACCGCACCGGGCACCGGCCCGCTCACCACCGCCGACCTCGTCGAAGGCTGGCGCCGGGTGGGCGTGCGCGAGGGCATGGCGCTGATCGTGCACTCCTCGCTCTCCAGCCTCGGCCGGGTCGAGGGCGGCGCGGCGGCCGTGGCGGCCTCCCTGCGCGAGGCGGTCGGGCCCGGCGGCACCGTCGCCGCGCCCGCCTTCACCTCCGACACGGTCCGCGACCCGGCCCCCGGGCACGCGGGCCCGCCCACCCCCGGGATCGCGGAACGGCGGGCCGCCGTCCCGCTGTTCCACCCCGGGCTCCCCTGTTCCACCGGCGCGGTGGCGGAGGCGCTGCGCGCGCTGCCGGAGAGCCATCGCAGCACCCATCCCCAGGTCTCGGTGGCCGCCGTCGGCGCGCACGCCAGGGAGGTCACCGGCCGCCGGTCGCTCGGCTTCGCCGTCGGCCGGGAGTCGCCGTTCGGCGCGCTGCACGACCTCGGCGGCCACGTGCTGCTGGTCGGCGTCGGACACGACCGCAACACCTTCCTGCACTACGCCGAGACCTTCGCACCCAACCGCCGGCTCAAGCTCCGCCGCTTCCCGATGGCGATCCAGGGCGAGCGGGTCTGGATCGAGGCACCGGATGTGGCGGACGACAACGGCACCCACTTCCCGGTCGTGGGCCGGGAGTTCGAGGAACGGACGGGCATCCGCGAGGCCTTGGTCGGCAGCGCGCCCTGCCGGCTGCTCCCGGTCCGCGACCTCATACCCTTCGCCGTCCGCCGCCTCACCGAACTGCTGGCGGCCGACGGCCCCGGAGCAGCGTAGGCCGAGCCGGCGGTTCGCGTCGCACACGCGGCCCGCCGGCCCGATCCGTCACGCCGTCAGTTGCGCGCCTCGTGCACCGAGCCGGCCTCCTGGATCTTCTTCCAGGACTTCGGCTCGGCCGGCGGCTTCCCCTGGTCCGCACCCGCGCCCAGGGCCGGCGAGGCCGCGACCGCGGCACCCGGCGGCACCGGCCCGACGGCCGGCTTGCTCGCGGTGAACAGCCAGGTGTTCAGCAGGTCGCCCAGCTTCTTGCCGGAGACCTTCTCCGCGTACGCCTGGAACTCCGGAATGGTGACGTTCCCGTAGCGGTGCTCGGTGGGCCAGCCCTTGAGGATCCGGAAGAACGCGTCGTCCCCGACGGCGTTGCGCAGCGCCTGGATGGCCACCGCGCCGCGGTAGTACACCGCGAGGGAGAACTGGTTCTCCTCTCCCGGGTCGCCCGGCTTGACGCTCCAGAACGGGTCGTCGGCCGGGAACAAGGCGTAGACGTAGTCGGCCAGTTCCTGCGCGGTGCCCTCGTTCTCGTGCTCGGACCAGAGGAACTGCGCGTACTGGGCGAAGCCCTCGTTCAGCCAGATGCCGTTCCAGTCCGAGAGCGAGACGCTGTCGCCGTACCACTGGTGGGCCAGCTCGTGCACGACCACCGAGGTGTTGGAGCCCCGGGCGAACAACCGGGGGCCGTAGGTGACCCGGGTCTGGGTCTCCAGGGCGCCGCTGGACTGGGTGTTGGGGACGTAGCCGCCGACCGAGCTGAACGGGTACTCGCCGAAGTAGCCGCTCAGCCAGTCGACCAGCTCACCGGTCCGCTCGACACTCGCCCTGGCCGCGGCGGCGTTCTCGCCGAGGTCCTTGCTGTACGCGTTGTAGACCGGCAGCCCGCTCGCCGTGGTGTCCGTGGTGATGTCGAACTTGCCGATCGCGAGGGTCGCCAGGTACGTCGCCTGCGGCTTGTCCTCGCGCCAGCTGTACCTGGTCCAGCCCGCCTGCGAGGAAGTGCCGGTCAGGACGCCGTTGCTGATCACCTGGCTGCCGTTCGGCACCTGCACCGAGACGTCGAAGGTGGCCTTGTCGCTCGGGTGGTCGTTGCTCGGGAACCACCACCCGGCCGACACGGGCTCGCCCGCCACCACGGCACCGTCCGGGGTGCGGTGCCAGGCGGTGAAGCCGCCGTACTTCGTCACGGTCGACGGCACGTCCTTGTAGCGCACCACCACGGTGGCCTGGCTGCCCTTGGCCAGCGGCCGGGCCGGGGTGATCTCCAGCTCCTGGTCCCCGCTGGTGGCGAAGGCCGCGGGCCGCCCGTTGACCCGGACCTCCGTGACGTTCAGCGCGAAGTCGAGGTTGAACCGGGAGAGGTCCTGGGTCGCCGTGGCGAGGATGGTCGTGGTGCCCTCCAGCTCGTCCGTGGCGGGCTGGTACTTCAGCCGGATGTCGTAGTGCGAGACGCGGTAGCCGCCGTTGCCGAGGGTCGGGTAGTAGCTGTCACCGAGTCCGTCCGCGCCCGGCTGGAAGCCGGAGGCCGAGGCGGGGACGGCCAGGAACAGGCTCAGGGCACTGGCAGCGGAGACGATCAATCTCTTGCGCACGTGGTCCTCCAGGGATCACCAGAGTGATTGGGCTGAATCGATCCTTGTCCTGACTGCCCATCACCCACCACCCGATCGCGAGATCTCCATGGAAAGAAACACGCCGAAATGACGGCTTCGCAGCGGTGCGGCGAAGCCGTCATCCCGGCGCGTACGCGAACCGCCGATCCGATACTCGGGACCGTCAGTTGTGCGCCTCGTGCAGCGAGTTGCTCTCCTGGATCTTCTTCCAGGACTTCGGCTCGGCCGGCAGCCGCCCCTGGTCCGCACCCGCGCCCAGGGCCGGCGAGGCCGCCACCGAGGCACCGGCCGGCACCGGCCCGACGGCCGGCTTGCTCGCGGTGAACAGCCAGGTGTTCAGCACGTCACCGAGCTTCTTGCCGGAGACCTTCTCCGCGTACGCCTGGAACTGCGCGATGGTGGCGTTCCCGTAACGGCGCTCCGTGGGCCAGCCCTTGAGGATCCGGAAGAACGCGTCCTCCCCGACGGCGTTGCGCAACGCCTGGACGGCGACCGCGCCCCGGTCGTACACGGCGCCCGCGAACTGGTTGTCGGGACCGGGGTCGCCCGGCTTGACGGTCCAGAACGGGTCGTCGGCCGGGTGCGAGGCGTAGACGTAGTCGGCCAGCTCCTGGGCGGTGCCCTCGTTCTCGTGCTCGGACCAGAGGAACTGCGAGTAGCGGGCGAAGCCCTCGTTCAGCCAGATGTCGCTCCACTGCGAGAGCGAGACGCTGTCGCCGTACCACTGGTGGGCCAGCTCGTGCACGACCACCGAGGTGTTGGAGCCCCGGGCGAACTGCCGGGGGCTGTAGAAGATCCGGGTCTGGGTCTCCAGCGCGAAGCCGGTCGGCACGTTGGGGACGTAGCCACCGACCGAGCTGAACGGGTACTCGCCGAAGTAGCCGCTCAGCCAGTCGACCAGCTCGCCGGTCCGCTCGACGCTCGCCCTGGCCGCGTCCGCGTTGTCACCGAGGTCCTTGCTGTACGCGTTGTAGACCGGCAGGCCCTTCGCCGTGGTGTCCGTGGTGACGTCGAACTTGCCGACCGCGAGCGTGGCCAGATAGGTCGCCTGGGGCTTGGTCTCGCGCCAGCTGTACCTGGTCCAGCCCGCCTGCGAGGAGGTACCGGTCAGGATGCCGTTGCTGATCACCTGGTTGCCGTTCGGCACCAGCACCGAGACGTCGAAGGTGGCCTTGTCGCTCGGGTGGTCGTTGCTCGGGAACCACCACCACGCCGACTCGGGCTCGCCGGCCGCCACCGCGCCGTCCGGCGTGCGGAGCCAGGCCGTGAAGCCGTACTTCTTCACGCTGGACGGCACGCCCTTGTACCGCACGACCACGGTGGCCTGGCTGCCCTTGGCCAGCGGCCGGGCCGGGGTGATCTCCAGCTCCTGCTCGCCACTGGTGGTGAAGGCCGCGGGCCGCCCGTTGACCCGGACCTCCGAGACGTTCAGCGCGAAGTCGAGGTTGAACCGGGAGAGGTCCTGGGTCGCCGTGGCGAGGATGGTCGTGGTGCCCTCCAGCTCGTCCGTGGCGGGCTGGTACTTCAGCCGGATGTCGTAGTGCGAGACCCGGTAGCCGCCGTTGCCGTAGGTCGGGTAGTACCGGTCACCGACCCCGGCCGTGCCGGCCTGGAAGTCGGATGCCGAGGCGGGAACGGCCAGGAACAGGCTCAGGGCACTGGCAGCGGAGACGATCAGCCTCTTGCGCACGTGGTCCTCCAGGGATCACCGGAACGATTGGGTTGAATCGATCCTTGTCCCGGAGGCGCCTCGTCCACTCCCCCATCGTGAGATGTTCATGAAAAGAAACGCGCCGAAATGACGGCTTCGCAGCGGTGCCGCGACGTCGTCACGCCGCCCCGCCCGTCACTCGCGCTCCATCCCCCACTCGCACTCCGCCCGTCACTCACACACTGCCCGCCACTCACGCCCCGAGCACCACGGGCGCCCGGACCAGCGAGCCGTACTCCGTCCACGAGCCGTCGTAGTTCTTGACGTGCGGATAGCCGAGCAGCTCGGTGAGCGCGAACCAGGTGTGCGCGGACCGCTCGCCGATCCGGCAGTACGCGATCACCTCGCGCTCCGACCCCACGCCCTTCCCGCCGTACAGCTCCCGCAGCTCCTCCGCCGAGCGGAACGACCCGTCGTCGTTGGCCGCCTGCGACCAGGGGATGTTGACCGCGCCGGGGATGTGCCCCGGCACCTGGGCCTGCTCCTGCGGCAGGTGTGGCGGTGCGATCAGCTCGCCCCTGAACTCGGCCGGGGAGCGGACGTCCACCAGCACCGCGTCCGCCCCCGGTTTGGCGAACACCTCCGCCTTGGCCAGCACCTCGTCCCGCATCGCCCGCAGCTCCGGCCGCTCGGGCCCGCTCAGCCGGTAGCCGGTGTGCTGGTAGTCCATCACCTCCGGGGTGAGCTCCCGCCCCTCCAGCTCCCACTTCTTGCGCCCGCCGTCCAGCAGCCGCACCGGCCCGAAGCCGCGCAGCCGCAGCAGCCAGTAGGCGTAGGCGGCGAACCAGTTGTTGTTGCCGCCGTACAGCACCACCGTGGTGTCGTCCTCGACCCCGGCCGCCCGCAGCAGGTGCTGGACGCCGTCGCGGTCGGCGTAGTCACGGCCGACCTGGCTGTGCAGGTCGGTGGTCCAGTTCCAGCCGACCGCGCCGGGGATGTGGTCCCGGTCGTAGGCCTCGGTGTCCTCGTCCACCTCGACGACCCTGACCGTCCCGTCGTCCAGGTGGTGGGCCAGCCATTCGGTGCGGACCAACGCCTCGGGGTGCGCATAGCCGTTGCCGGTCATCCCAGGCCCTCCTTCGCTCTGCCCAGGCTGCGGCGCCCGACCACGGACACAGCGGGCCGCACCACCACGACAGGGCGTACGGGCACGGCGAGGCGCCGGCGACCGGGCCGGACAGTTCGAACCTACGCCGACAGCCCGGCCCGGGCCACCCCGGCGAGCCCCTGCGCGAGGCGCCCGACCGCCCCGGCCCGGCGAGCCCCGGCCCGGCGGGCCCGCCCGTCAGCCGTTCGCCGCGCCGTCGAGCCGCGCCACGTAGTACAGGTTCAGCACGTCGCCCTCGACCCGCTTCGTCTCGACCGGCCCGAACCCGGCCTCCGCCAGCATCCGCCGGGCGGTCTGCTCGCCCCAGACCGTCCCGAGCCCCTCCCCGCCCTCACCGAGCGAGACCGTCATGCAGTAGAAGGTCGAGAAGGTGTAGAGCGCGGGCGCCAGCGGGTGGCCGATGTTCTCCGCCAGCTCGCTGCTGGCGGCGATGTCACCCATCAGGAAGACGCCCCCGGGCCGCAGCGCTCCGGCGACGGCGGCCAGCGTGCGGGTCGGGCGGGCCAGGTCGTGGATCACGTCGAAGGCGGTGACCAGGTCGTACTCCCCGGTCAGCGCGGCCGAGTCGGCGACCTCGAACCGGGCGTTGCGCAGGCCCAGCCGGGCCGCGGACGCGCGGGCGGCGGCGATCCCCTCGGCGGAGATGTCGATGCCGGTGAAGCGGCTCTCCGGGAACGCCCGGGCGAGCACCGTGACGGCGTGCCCCTGCCCGGTGCCGATGTCCACCGCGTCGATCCCGGCCCGCAGCCGCTCGGTCAGCCCCGCCGCCAGCGGCACGATCGCGTCCACCAGGGCCAGGTCGTACACCCGGGCGGTCTCCTCGGCCTGGAGCCGCTGGAAGCGCGGGTACGCCGAGTACGGCATCCCGCCGCCGCCGCGGAAGTGCCCGAGCAGCTCCTGCTCGACCTCTCCCATCATCGCGAGGAAGGGCATCATCCCAGCCAGGTTGTCCGGCCCGGCCGCCCTGGTCAGTGACGCCGCGTGCTCGGGCGGCAGCAGGTAGGTGCGCTCCCGCGGGTCGTACTCGACGAAGCCCGCGACGACCATGCAGCCCAGCCACTCGCGGACGTAGCGCTCGTTCAGCCCGGCGGCCCGCGCGATCTCCTCGCCGGTCGACGGGGCGAGCCCGGCCATCAGGTCGTACAGCCCGGTCTGGTGGCCGAGGCTGGTCATCAGCCCCAGACAGGCGTCGTTGAGGACCTCCAGCACGCGCCCGCCGAAGGCCTCCTGCTTCACCGCGTCCGGTTCCCGTACGGACATGACGTCCTCCTCAGCGGCCGGGATGGCGCCCCCCCTCCCCAGTCACGCTACGCCACTCACCCGAATGGCCCCACCGGAAGTGCGGTGGAGCCGATCACGGGTGGCCCGGCGGCTCCTGACCGCTCGCCGGACCGCCGTGGTCCGCGGTGACCGTCCGTTCAGGAGAAGAGGACGGAGCGCAGCTTCAGCCGGTCGCCGAGCTTCTTGCCGGGGGCCATGTCGTAGAAGACGTCGCCCGCGCAGCCGGCGGCCAGGAAGACGGTGGCCGTGGAGCGGGTGAGGTTCTCCGGCGCGAAGCCCGGCGCCGCCTCGGTGGTCCACGGCAGGTCGACGCACTCGCCGCTCTTCGGGTCGGCCAGGCCGGCGAGGACCCCGGGGCCGACCTTGTAGAGGAAGTCGCCCTCGGCGGCGTTGGCGGAGAACGGGACGGCGAGGACGAGGGCGATGGCGCTGGCGGCGGCGAGCACGGCGTTGCGGAGACGCATGAGTGAGGGCCTTTCAGGTGGTACTCGGCGGTACCCGGTTAATCGGTGCGAGATCACCCTAGAGGCCCAAAATCCGCAGAAACGGTTCTCCCTCCTCACCTTTTCGAGTGGTTCAAGGGTTGAAGCCGCCACCCCGGATTCACCCGAAATGCTCTCAGTTCGGCGGAGCCGTGAAGTAGTACCCCGAGTCGACGAGCACCGGCAGGTACGCCTTCAGAGCCGCCACCGTCTGTGACCGGTCCCCGCCGCCGTCGTGGTTGAGCACGATCGACCCGGGCCGGACGCCCTTGAGGACGCGGTCGGTGATCGCCGAGGTCCCCGGCCTGGCCCAGTCCCGCGGGTCCACCGACCACGCCATGTTCCGCATCCCGAGGTCGGCGGCCACCTGGAGCGACTCCGCGGACCAGTCCCCGCCCGGCGCGCGGAACCAGGTGGGCAGCCGGCCGGTGGTCCGGTGCAGCAGGTCGGAGGTGCGTTCCAGCTCGTCCCGCACCTTGGCCCCGGACAGGTGCCGCAGGTCCGGGTGGGTCCAGGTGTGGTTGGCGATGTGGTGGCCGCGGTCCGCGATCTCCCGCACCAGCGCCGGGTGCTCGACCGCGTTCTCGCCGATCAGGAAGAACGTCGCCCTGATCCCGTACTGCTCGAACAGCGCCAGCACGGTCGGCGTGTACCGGGAGTCGGGACCGTCGTCGATGGTGAGCGCCACCACCCGCTGCGCCGGGTCCAGGTCGTACACCGGCTTGCTCTCCGCCTCGGTGAGCACCCGGCGCACCGGCACCGCGCTCGGCGCGGCGGACGGGGGCGGGGCGGACGAGGGCGCGCCCCCCGAAGGCGCGGCGGACGGCGGTGGGGCGGACGAGGGCGTGCCCTCCGGGGCCGCCGCCGAGGGCGCGGCCGGAGCGGCGCCGGGCCCGTCGGGCGCCCCCTCGGGCCCCGCCGAGGCGGACGGGGCGACCGCATCGGCCGCCCCCGCTCCGCCCTCCCCGCCACCCCAGGGGTTCCGGCATCCGGCAGCCGCCCCCAAAAGGGACATTCCGGCCGCAACCAACAGCAATCTTCGCGAAGTAATCTGACGATCTGACAGCATTCTGGATGCTTCCCCCGGCCGTCACCGCGGTTCCCCGGGGGCAACTCAGACGGACCCGATCACCACTCCGACGGCCCAGGCGCGACGGGCGCACACCCCGCGTCCCGATCCCTTCCGCAGATCTTCCCCGACCGGACGCTTCACCTCCCGTCCGGACCGCTACGCTGTGCCTTCCCCAGTGTGATGATCTGCCATCAGAGGACGTGGCCATGACGACAAGTCAGGACTTCCCCCACCAGGGCCCGCAGGAACAGGACCCCGCCGAGCTGAGCCAGTGGGAACGTTTCGGCGTCGACACCACCGCCCCGCACTCTGCGCGCGTGTACGACTACTGGCTGGGAGGGAAGACCAACTTCCCGCCCGACCGCGCCATGGGGCAGGCCATCGAGCAGGCCGTGCCGAGCGTCAAGGAGATGGCCAAGGCCAACCGCGCCTTCCAGGGCCGGGCCGTGCGCTATCTGGCCCAGGAGCACGGCATCCGCCAGTTCCTCGACCTCGGCACCGGCATCCCGACCTCGCCGAACACCCATGAGATCGCCGAGGCGGTCAGCCCCGGCACCCGGGTGGTCTACGTCGACAACGACCCGATCGTGCTCGCCCACGCCCGCGCGCTGATGGTCTCCAGCCCGGCCAGCCGCACCACCTACATCCACGCCGACCTGCGCAAGCCCGAGGAACTGTTCGCCGACCCGGCGCTCACCGCCACCCTCGACCTCACCCAGCCGGTCGGCCTGCTGATGATCGCCGTCCTGATGCTGATCGCCGACGCGGACGACCCGTGGGGCCGGGTCGCCGCCCTGCGCGACGCCCTGCCGGCCGGCAGCTGCATCGCCCTGACCACCCCCACCCCGGACTTCGACCCCGAGGCCGTCGGCAAGGTCGCCGAGGCCGCCCGGGCCGGCGGGATGACGCTGGTGCCGCGCGGCTACGACGACGTGGTCCGCTTCTTCGACGGCTGGGAGCTGGTCGAGCCGGGCGTCGCCCCGGTGCTGGCCTGGCGCCCGGACGGCGAGCCCCCGGCCGACCCGAAGGCCGCGTACTACTGGGGCGGCGTCGCGATCAAGCGCTGACGCCCGCGAACCCGGGGGGACGAGCCGCACGCCGTCCCCCCGGGTCACTTCAGCAGCCGCGAGAGCCGCCGGTCGGCGAGCGGTCTGCCACCGGTCTGGCAGGTCGGGCAGTACTGCAACGAGGAGTCCGCGAAGGACACCTCGCGGATGGTGTCCCCGCAGACCGGACAGGGCTGACCGGTCCGGCCGTGCACCCGCAGCCCGAGCTTCTTCTCCGCCTTCAGCTCCCCCGCCGCCAGCCCGCGCGAGCGCTCCACCGCCTCGCGCAGCGTGCCGCCGAGCGCCTCGTAGAGCCGGGCCACCTCCTCCTCGCCCAGGCTCGCGGCCTGCTTGTACGGCGACATCCGGGCCGCGTGCAGCACCTCGTCCGAGTAGGCGTTGCCCACCCCCGCCAGCGCGCTCTGGTCGCGCAGGAGGCCCTTGAGCCGGCGCCGGTCCCCGCCCAGCAGCGCGGCGAAGTCGGCCAGGGTGAAGGCCGGGTCCAGCGGGTCGGGGCCGAGCCTGGCCACCCCGGGCACCTCGGCCGGGTCCCGCACCACGTAGACCGCGAGCCCCTTCTTCGAGCCGGCCTCGGTGAGGTCGAAGCCGTCCCCCGCCTCGCCCGCCAGCCGCACCCGCAGCGCCAGCGGGTTGCGCGGGCTCGGCCGCGGCGGCTCGGCGGGCAGGCCGTCCTTCCAGCGCAGCCAGCCGGCCCTGGCCAGGTGGATCACCAGGTGCAACCCCTCGGCCTCGATGTCCAGGAACTTGCCGCGCCGGCCCACCGGGCCGACCGTCCGCCCCTCCAGCGCCGTCACCGGCGGGTCGTACGTCTTCAGCGCGCTGATCGCCACCGGCTGCACCCGGGCGATCACGCGCCCGGTCAGCCGCTCGGACAGGAAGGCGCTCAGCGCCTCGACCTCGGGCAGCTCCGGCATGCGCCCAGTCTCCCGCAGCCCGCGTTCCGTCGCCCGTCGCCCGTCACACGCGCTGCCCCCCTTGGCCGGCTCCGGCCCCGAGGCGCAGGCTGGAACGGAGGGAGGTACCGCGCCACCATGAGCACCCTTGAGGAACAGATCGACATCGCCGTCCCCGTCCTCGCCGCCTGGGAACAGCTGCACCGGGTGCACGAGTACCCGCAGTTCGTCGACGGCGTCCGCAGCGCCCACCCGCACGGCCGCAACCTCGCGCACCTCGGGGTGCGGATCGGCGGCGCCGAGCGCTCCGTCGACACCGAGATCACCGACCGCGGCCGGGGCCGGGTGATGGCCTGGCGGACGCTGGACTCCGTCCGGCTGCGCGGCGCCTTCGCGCTGCTGCCGCTCGACGCCGGGCACACCCGGGTGCAGATCCGGGTGGAGTACGACCCGGACTCGATGCACCGGGAGTTCGGCGGGCCGCGCGGCTTCGCCCAGGCGGGGGCGGTCGAGCGGGCCGTACGCGAGGACCTGGACCACTTCAGGGAACTGGTCGAGACGCGGGGTGAACGGAGCCGCCGACGGTCGCCCGGACTCCCCCGACGCCGCCCCTCCGACTCCCCGTGAACACCCGTAAGCGCCGCATAAGCCCAGCTCAGCACGGTTGGTGAGGCTCTTCACAGCCGGCCGTCCGGCAGACCGTTCCACTTTCAACCTGTGGCAGACTCGGATGCCATGGACATCGGCCCGGTCACCAGGACGCTCCGCGCGGCGGTCTTCGCCGCGCTGGTCGTGCTGCTCGCCGGGCTCGGCCAGGTGCTGGTCACCGGCCGCTCGCTGCCGGTCGGCCCGATGCTGCTGGCCGCCACCGCGGTCTTCGCGGTGGCCTTCGCCCTGGCCGGCCGCGAGCGCGGCTACCCGGCGATCGCGGCGGTCTTCCTGCCCCTGGAGCTGGGCGCCGGCGCGCTGTTCGACCTCGCGCAGAGCACCTGTCCCTCCCTGCCGCCCGGCGCCGGGCACGGCCTCCAGCCGCTGCTGTGCGGCGGCGGCTCGCTCGGCGGCCTGCTGCTCGGCCACGGCGTCTCCCCGCAGACCGCCGTGCTGCTGCTCCTGCTGCTGCACACGGTGATCGCGCTGGCCGGCGCCTACTGGCTGCGCCGCGCGGACGCCGCGCTGTGCTGCCTGGCCGGCACCGCCCGGATGCTGGGCGGGTTCCTGCACCGCCACCTGCCGGCTGCCGCCCGCTGGCTGCGGCTGCTGACCGCTCCGCGGCCGGCCCGTCCCGTGGTCCGGGTGCCGTTCCCCCGGGCCAGCCGCGCGCTGGTCCCCGCCGAGGACGTCGTCGTCCGCCCGGCCGTCCGGCGCGGTCCTCCGGTGTTCGCCCTGGCCGTCTGAGCCGTCCGAGCCGCGGGTATCCCGCCCGCTCGGTCCCGCCCGGTCGGCCGTCTCTCTCCCGCGCGGGCCCCGACGGGCCGCGCGCCTCCCCGTACGCCCGAGAGCACAGGACGACACCCCATGAGCAACACCCGCAAGACCGCCACGAAGGCCTCCGCCACCGACCGGATGCGGGCCGCCCGCCTCCAGGCCGAGCGCTCCGACCGGATCCGCCGCCGGGTGGTGGTCGGCGGCGCCTCCGCCGCCGTGCTCGCCCTCGTGGCGGGCGTGGCCTTCGCCGTCGGCGGCTCCTCCGGCTCCGGTCCGGGCGCCGCGAACGGCCCGCTGGTCGTCCCGGCCAACGCGAGCGGCACCGGCGGCACCGTGATCACCTACGGCAAGGCCGACGCCCCGCACACCCTGGAGGTCTACGAGGACTTCCGCTGCCCGTTCTGCGAGCAGCTGGAGACCACCACCGGCAAGGCCGTGCAGCAGCTCGCCGACGACGGCACGTACAAGGTCGAGTACCACCTGGCGACGTTCCTGGACAACAACCTCGGCGGCAAGGGCTCGCGCACCGCGCTGGCCGCGGCCGGCGCCGCGCTGAACGAGGGCGTGGACAAGTTCAAGCAGTTCCACGACGTGCTCTACGCCAACCAGCCGGACGAGCGCAGCGACGCCTTCGGTGACGTCAACCACCTCCTGGACCTGGCCGGCCAGGTGCCCGGTCTGAAGACCGACGGCTTCGTCAAGGCCGTCCAGGAGGGCACCTACGTGCCGTGGGCGGCCAAGGTCAACGAGCAGTTCAACAAGAGCGACGTGACCGGCACCCCGACCGTCAAGCTGGACGGGAAGAAGCTGGACGTCCTCACCAACGGCAAGGCCGTCTCCCCCGAGCAGTTCACCGCGATGGTCAAGCAGGTGACCGGATGACGGCCGGCTCCGCCGCCGTACGGCCCGAGGCCACCGGGCCCCGGACGTACGGCGCGAGCCGCCCGTTCGCCTGGCTGCTGCTGATCGGCGGCGCGGTCGGCCTGTTCGCCTCGGCGGTCCTCACCCTGGACAAGATCCGGCTGCTGAAGGACCCGTCGTACGTCCCCAGCTGCAACATCAACCCGATCATCAGCTGCGGTTCGATCATGCGCAGCGACCAGGCCGAGGCCTTCGGCTTCCCCAACTCGCTGATCGGGCTGGTCGCCTTCGGGGTGGTGATCGCGGTCGGCGCCGGGCTGCTGTCCGGGGCGGCGTACCGGCGCTGGTTCTGGCTCGGCCTCCAGGCCGGGACGGTGTTCGGGGCCGGCTTCGTGACCTGGCTGATGTACCAGGCGCTGTACCGGATCGGCGCGCTCTGCCCGTACTGCATGGTGGTGTGGGCCGCGGTGATCCCGCTGTTCTGGTACACCACACTGCACAACCTGCGCTCGGGCGTGATCCCGGTGGGCCCGCGCCTGCGGGTGGCCGTCCGGGAGGCGGCCCGCTACCACTGGGTCGTCCCGGCGCTCTGGTACGCGGTGATCGCGCTGCTGGTCCTCGACCGGTTCTGGTACTACTGGAGCACCCTGATCTGATCCCGTCCGCCGCCCTCTCCTCCGACCCGGGGCGGGCGGCGGCCATTCCTCCCGGTGGGGTGCCATGCGACGCAGGATCGTGCTCTTCGTCTCCCTATCGGTCGACGGCTACTTCGAGGGCCCCGACCACGACCTCGGCTGGAACCTCGTCGACGACGAGGTGCACACCCACTTCAACCGGGAACTCGCCCGGATGGGTGGTTTCGTCTCCGGCCGGGTGACACACGAACTGATGGCCTCCGTCTGGCCCACCGCCGACCGGGACCCGGACGCCGACGCCCCGATGATCGAGTTCGCGGGCATCTGGCGCGCGATGCCGAAGACCGTCTTCTCCCGCACCCTCGAACGCGCCGACTGGAACACCACCGTCGTCCGCGAGGTCACCCCCGAGTCGGTCGCCGCCCTCACCGCCGGCCCCGGCGGGGACCTCGCCCTCAGCGGCGCGAACCTGGCCGAGTCCTTCCTCGCCCAGGACCTCGTCGACGAGTTCCGCCTCTACGTCCACCCCGTCGTGCTCGGCCGCGGCACCCTCTTCTTCCGCCCGGGCGGCCACCCCACCCCGCTCACCCTGAAGGACACCCACCGCTTCACCAACGGCGTCACCCTGCTGCACTACGAGCGCCGCGGCCCGTCACCCCTGGACGGGTGACGGGCCGCGGCGACGGACGGGCAGGGCCGGGTCAGAAGACGTACGCCTCGACCTCGGCCAGGAGTTCCGCCCGGCGCCGCTCGCCGATGAACGAGGCGCGGAAGGAGTTCGCGGCCAGCAGGCGCAGGGTCTCCCGGTCGAGGGCGAGGGCCTCGCGCACGGCACGGAAGTTGTCCTCCACGTAGCCGCCGAAGTACGCCGGGTCGTCGGAGTTGACGGTGACCAGCAGCCCGGCCTCCAGCATCTCGCGCAGCGGGTGGTCGGCGAGGGTGTCGATGCAGCGCAGCCGGACGTTGGAGAGCGGGCAGAGGGTCAGCGGGATCTGCTCGCGCACCAGGCGGGCGACCAGCTCGCCGTCCTCCAGGCAGCGCAGCCCGTGGTCGATCCGCTCGACGCCGAGGACGTCCAGCGCCTCGGTGATGTACGCGGCCGGGCCCTCCTCACCCGCATGGGCGACCCGGCGCAGCCCGGCCTCGGCGGCCCGGCGGTACACCTCGCGGAACTTCACCGGCGGGTGGCCGACCTCGGCGGAGTCCAGGCCGATGCCCGCGATCCGGTCGAAGTACGGGCGGGCGGCCTCGAAGGTCTCCAGCGCGGACTCGGCGGACTCGTCCCGCAGGAAGCACATGATCAGCTGGGTGCTGATGCCGTACCGCTCCTCGCTGCGCTCCAGCGCCCGGGTCAGTCCGTCCACCACCACGCCCAGCGGCACCCCGCGCGCGGTGTGCGCCTGCGGGTCGAAGAAGATCTCCGCGTGCCGCACGCCCTGTTCGGCGGCCCTGGCCAGGTAGGCGTCGGCGAGGTCGGCGAAGTCCTCCTCGGTGCGCAGCACGGCCATCAGCGCGTAGTAGAGGTCCAGGAAGGACTGGAGGTCGCTGAAGGAGTACGCCTCGCGCAGCGCCTCGGTGTCGGTGTACGGCAGCCGGACGCCGTTGCGGGCGGCGAGCTCGAAGGCGAGTTCGGGCTCCAGGGTGCCTTCGATGTGCAGGTGGAGTTCGGCCTTGGGAAGCGGCATGTGCGATCTGTCCGAGCTGTAGCGGGTGGTCCTGGAAGGTGCTGACGGATTCATCCTATGATCCGCGCCCCGGCGAACGGGTGCACCGGCGGCGGTCGGCGGGCACCCTGGAGGAGGGGACTTCCGCCGAGGAGGCACCGAGATGCGGCACGCCGACGACCCGCACATCCGACCCGCGGGCATCTCCGCGCACGCCCTGGGCAACGACACGCTCCTGCACGAGCTGGAGCAGCTGCACCGCACCCGCCACGAGACCTTCCTGTACGGCTCGGAGGACGCGCTGAAGCGGCACACGCTGCGCACCGGGGAGCTGGAGGCCGAGTACCTGCACCGCTTCCCCAACCGGCAGGTCACCGCGGCGCGGACCAGGTCGGGGGCCAGGGCCAGGGAGGCGGCCGCCCGGGTGGAGTCGCTGCCGGAGTGAGCCGCGGCGGCCGCGCGCCCGGCGGGACACGCCGGGTGCGCGGTGGCGTGCCCGGAGCCGGGCCGTCGGGGAGGGTGTGAGGGCAGACGCGCACCGGACCCGAACCTCCACCTGGGAGCCCCGCATGCCCATCGCCAGCGTCAACCCCGCGACCGGCGAGACCCTCCAGACCTTCGAAGCACTCGACGCGGCCGGGATCGAGCACCGGCTGGCCCGCGCCGAGGCCGCCTTCCGCCGCTACCGCGAGACCTCCTTCGCCGCCCGCGCCGGGCTGCTGCGCCGCGCCGCCGACCTCCTGGACCACGACCGGGAGCTGGTCGCCCGCATCATGACCGAGGAGATGGGCAAGCCGCTCGCCGCCGCCAGGGCCGAGGCCGCCAAGTGCGCGAAGGCGATGCGCTGGTACGCGGACAACGCCGAGGCGCTGCTCGCCGACGAGTACCCGGCCGCGGCCGACGTCGCCGACTCCGGCGCCGCCCGCGCCTATGTCCGCTACCGCCCGATCGGCGCCGTCCTGGCCGTTATGCCCTGGAATTTTCCCTTCTGGCAGGTTCTCAGGTTCGCGGCACCGGCCCTGATGGCGGGCAACGTGGGCCTGCTCAAGCACGCCTCCAACGTGCCGCGCACCGCGCTGGCGATCGAGGAGCTGTTCCGGCGGGCCGGTTTCCCCGAGGGCTGTTTCCAGACCCTGCTGATCGGCTCGGGCGCGGTGGAGGGCGTGATCCGGGACCGCCGGGTCGCCGCCGTCACCCTGACCGGCAGCGAGCCGGCCGGGCGGGCGGTCGCGGCCACCGCGGCGGACGTGGTGAAGAAGGCCGTCCTGGAGCTGGGCGGCAGCGACCCGTTCGTGGTGCTGCCGAGCGCCGATCTGGACGCCGCGGTGGCGACCGCCGTCCGGGCCCGGGTGCAGAACAACGGCCAGTCCTGCATCGCCGCCAAGCGCTTCGTCGTGCACACCGACGTGTACGCCCGCTTCACCGCCGCGTTCACCGAGGCGATGCGCGCGCTGAAGGTCGGCGACCCGATGGACGAGGGCACCGACGTCGGTCCGCTGGCCAGCCGCCAGGGCCGGGACGACCTGGAGGAGCTGGTCGAGGACGCCCGCACCCGCGGCGCCCGGGTGGAGTGCGGCGGCGGGCGCCCCGAGGGCTGGGACACCGGCTGGTTCTACGAGCCGACGGTGCTGACCGGCATCACCCCGGCGATGCGGATCCACCAGGAGGAGACCTTCGGTCCGGTCGCCACCGTCTACCGGGTGGCCGACCTGGACGAGGCGGTGGCGGTCGCCAACGACACCCCGTTCGGGCTCAGCGCCAACGTCTGGACCACCGACGCGATCGAGCAGGAGCGCTTCGTCCGGGACATCGAGGCCGGCGGGGTGTTCTTCAACGGGATGACGGCCTCCCACCCGGCGCTGCCGTTCGGCGGCGTCAAGCGTTCCGGGTTCGGGCGGGAGCTGTCCGGGCACGGGATCCGGGAGTTCTGCAACATCACCACGGTGTGGATCGGCTGAGCCCTCCCGGACCCCCGCTCACCCCGGCCGGGTCAGGACGCCATCCGGTGCCGGCCCGGCCCCGGGGTCATCCAGCGGGCGACCACGCCCCCCATCGCGACGACCGTCAGGCCCCAGAAGATCGCCATCGGCACCAGCACCGGCAGCAGGCTCACCTGGACGGCGATCATGCCGAGGCCGACCGAGAGCGCGATCATGAACGTCACCACGGTGGGGCTGAGGCTGAGCAGCCAGTGCCAGAGGCGGTGCCCGAAGCCCCGGGCCCTCCGGGCTTCGGGGCCGGTGTCGGCGTCGGCCTGGGCCTCGGCCTGGGCCTCGGCCTGGGCCTCGGCCTGGGCGTCGAGTTCCTTGTAGGTCAGCAGGTCCATCGGGATCGCCTCCAGTGCTGGACGGCTGGACGGGAGGAACGCCTGGCCCGGGGAGGGTCAGGAGGCCTTGCGGGGAGCCGTGGACTTCCGGGTGGTGGTCTTCTTCGCCGCCGGGCTCTTCGCCGCCGAGCTCCCGGCAGAGCTCTTTGCGGAACTCTTTGCGGAGGTCTTCGCGGAGGTCTTCGCGGGGGCCGCCTCCGGAGCCTCCGAGGCGGCTGCCTTCTTCGCCGGGGACCGCTTGCGCGGCGCGGGTTTCTCCTCCTCGGCGCCGTCGTCGGCACCCCGCCCGCCCTTGGCCCGCTTGAGGCTGCTGCGCAGCGCCTCCATCAGGTCGATCACGTTGTCCGGCGCCTCGCCCGGCTCCTCCTCGTGCGGGATCTCCACGCCCTCCAGCCGCGCGGTGATCACCTGCTGGAGCGCCTGCTGGTAGTCGTCGTGCAGCTGGGCCAGGTCGAAGTCCTCGGAGAGGGTGTCCATCAGCGACCGCGCCATCTTCAGCTCCTGCGGCCGGACGGTGACGCCCTCCTCGGGCGCGATGCCGGCCACCGGGCGGACCTCGTCGGGCCAGATGCAGGTCTGGAGCACCAGGGTGTTGTCGTGCACCCGCAGCACCGCGGGCGACTCCCTGGTGCGCAGCGCGATCTTGGTGACGGCGATCTGCCCGGACTCGGTGAGCGCGTCGCGCAGCAGCGCGTACGGCTTGGCGGCGGCCTTGTCGGCGACGCCCACGTAGTAGGCCTTGGAGAACATCAGCGGGTCGATCTCGCCCTCGTCCACGAAGGCCAGCACGTCGATGATCTTCTTGCTGGGCAGCGGCAGGTCGGCGAGGTCCTCGTCGGAGAGCGTGACGGTCCGCCCGTCGGGAGACTCGTACCCCTTGGCGATCTCCGCGTACGGGACCTCCTTCTCCTCCCGCTCGCAGTACCGCTTCATCCGCACCCGGCCGCCGTCCTTCGCGTGCACCTGGTGCAGCGGGACGTCGTGCTCCTGGGTGGCGGAGTACAGGTGGACGGGGATGCTGACCAGCCCGAAGCTGATCGTCCCCTTCCAGGTGGTCTGCATGGGGTCGCTCCTGACCGGCGCCGGGTGCCGGCCGGCTCCGAGAACGCTCGGGATGCTCCTACGACATGTCCCGAGAGTCCCACTCTGCCCGGATTCGCGGCGATCGGCCACACCGCGCCGACAATGGGACCGAGGAGGTCGATGCGGATGATCGCCCGGAGCCCGGAGGGCGGGGACCAGGCGCCGCCGCCGGAGCGGTACGGCTACCTGGTGACGTACGCGGTGCGGGGCGAGTCCGGCGTACGGCGCGCGGAGGTGACCGTGCTGCCCGGATACTCGCAGGAGACGGACATCCCGCGGATCCTGGCCGCCCGGCTGACCGGGCGACCGGCGGACGAGACGTCCGTCACGATCCTCGACGTGCGGCCGGTCTGACCGCCCACCCCGGGGCGATGTGAGCCCCGACAGAGCTTGGGAACCCTTCCGAAGGCTGACGATGTGTCAGATTTGAGGTTTTCATGCCACTTTCGCACCCGCTCTGACCAGGGCTTTTGTGTCCGTTGAGCGAACAGTTACCAAAAGATTGTTCCGATCATCGGTGCATAGAAGTTAGGTTGCGACGCAATGCGCGGGTCAGTCCCCCACCCTCCGGCGCGTCGAGCCGAGGGACAACGCCGCGCTGGAAAGGCACAGGGCACCCTGATGAGTGCGGACACCACCAAGCCCACGACGGCCACGAAGGTCCCCCACCAGCCGGGGCCGGCCGGGAACGGCGGCGACGGCCACCTGAAGGCCGGGCTCAAGAACCGCCACCTGTCGATGATCGCCATCGGCGGCGTGATCGGCGCCGGTCTGTTCGTCGGCTCCGGCGCGGGCATCGCGACCACCGGACCGGGCATCCTGCTCTCCTACGCACTGGCCGGCGCGCTGGTCGTCCTGGTGATGCGGATGCTCGGCGAGATGGCCGCGGCCGACCCGCAGAGCGGCTCCTTCTCGGCGTACGCGGACCGCGCGCTCGGCCGCTGGGCCGGCTTCTCCATCGGCTGGCTGTACTGGTTCTTCTGGGTCGTGGTGCTCGCGGTCGAGGCCACGGCCGGCGCGAAGATCCTCAACAACTGGGTCCCCGGCGTCCCGCAGTGGGGGTGGGCGCTGATCGTGATGGGCGTGCTGACCGCCACCAACCTCTTCTCGGTCGCCTCCTACGGGGAGTTCGAGTTCTGGTTCGCCGGGATCAAGGTGGTCGCGATCGCCGCGTTCCTGGTGATCGGCACCCTCGCCGCCTTCGGCCTGCTGCCCGGCACCCACGCGGTCGGCGCCAGCAACCTGACCGGGCACGGCGGCTTCCTGCCGCACGGGGTGGGCGCGGTGTTCACCGGCATGCTCACCGTGGTCTTCGCCTTCATGGGCAGCGAGATCGTCACCCTGGCCGCCGGCGAGTCGGAGAACCCGGAGAAGGCGGTCAGCAAGGCCACCAACAGCGTCATCTGGCGGATCGGGATCTTCTACCTGGGCTCGATCCTGCTGGTGGTCACCCTGCTGCCCTGGGACTCCGCCGACGTCAAGGCCAGCCCGTACGTGGCGGTGCTGGACCACATCGGCATCGCGGGCGCCGGCCAGGTGATGGACGTGATCGTGCTGACCGCGGTGCTGTCCTGCCTCAACTCCGGGATGTACACCGCCTCCCGGATGGCCTTCTCGCTCGGCCAGCGCGGGGACGCGCCCAAGGCCTTCGCGACGGTGACCCCGCGCGGCGTGCCGCGGGTGGCGATCCTCTCCTCGGTGGTCTTCGGCTTCGTCGCGGTGTTCTTCAACTACACCTCGCCGGACACCGTGTTCGCCTTCCTGCTCAACTCCTCCGGCGCCGTCGCGCTCTTCGTCTGGCTGGTGATCTGCGCGACCCAGCTGCGGATGCGCAAGATCATCGAGCGCGAGATGCCCGAGCGGCACACCGTGCGGATGTGGCTGTACCCGTACCTGACCTGGACGGCCATGGGCATGATCGGGTTCGTCATGGTGTACATGTTCACCGACGCCGACGGGCGCAAGCAGATGTACCTGTCGCTGGTCGCCGCAGCTATCGTGCTGGCGGCCTCGGCCGTGGTGGGCCGACGGCGGCGGGCCGCGGTGGCGGCGGGCTCCTGACCCGTCCGCCCCGCGCGGGAACGCCGGGCCCGGGAGCCGTTGCGGAGGCTCCCGGGCCCGGCGCCGTTTCTTCCCGCGCCCCACGCCCCCTGGGCCCCGCTTCGCTCCCGTACAGCCGGGGCGGGGCGCCGTGACCGGCCGCTCACGCTGCGCCGATGCCGCCCCCGCGAACGTGTGAGCCCGCCCACAGGGGCATCCCCACGTACGACCCCCGATAGTGGACGAGCGCCCCGGAGCCCCCTCCGCTCCACCGCCGGGCCACCCCGGCCGGAGTGCCCGCGACCGCGTCCCGCCCGAAGGACGCAGGCCACCGCACCTGGCGCCCTTGCGTTCCACCACCGCTCCCCGGCCTCGCCCCACAGGCTCGCAATACGAACAAACTCCACCAAATCAACCGCCGATCACTGCTGCGCCCGCCCTGCAACCACGACTCGGCGTAGTAGCGGACCCCTTTGCCACCCGTCCCCGGCCCTGCCAAGAATGGCCCGTCGCCGGGCAGCGCGACCGACCACCCCCGCCGCGCAGCCCGTCCGCCCCGCCGCTTCGGCCGGGGCGCCACGGCCGTCCAGGGCGGCCGCACCGGCCCCGCTCACCCGGAGCCGCCGCGATGCCCCGCCCCCGGTGCCACCGGCACGGCCCCCGACGGAGAAGGATCGTCCGCCTCATGCAGCTCAGCCAGCTCAGCCATGCCCGCCGCAACTCCCTGATCACCGGCATCGCCACCCTCGTGGTCGCGAGCGCCGCCACGGCCGCCCTCGCCATCCCGCAGGCCGGGAACACCACCACCGAGGCCGCCCCCGTGGCGGCCGTCGCGGTGGACGGCGAGCCGGTCGCCGACCAGGGCCAGGCCGACACCGCTGCTGCCGCCGCTGAGCAGGCCGCCCAGGAGGCCCAGGCCAGGGCCGACGCGGACGCCGCCGCCCAGGCCCAGGCCCAGGCCGAGGCGCAGGCCCAGGCGGACGCCAAGGCCAAGGCCGACGCCGAGGCCGCCGCCTCCCGCTCCCAGGAGCGCCAGAACCTCGCCGCGGCCCCGGCCGGCTACTCCGGCACCCCGCAGCAGATCGCCGCCCAGATCGTCCCGGCCGGCCAGCTCCAGTGCTTCAGCAACATCGTCTTCCGCGAGAGCAGCTGGAACCCGCTCGCCGTCAACGCCTCCTCCGGCGCCTACGGCCTGGTCCAGGCCCTGCCCGGCTCCAAGATGGCCTCCGCCGGCGCCGACTGGCGCACCAACCCGGCCACCCAGATCAAGTGGGGCCTGGACTACATGAACACCCGCTACGGCAGCCCCTGCGCCGCCTGGTCGTTCTGGCAGAACCACCACTGGTACTGAGCCGCCCCGTTCGGCCCCCGGGCCCGCGACGCACCCCGCGTCGCGGGCCCCGGCGCGTATCGCCGCAGGTCGGGACGGGCGTGGACACGCCCGGAAGGCGGCGTGAAGATATGGCGCACACTCGTACGATTTGTCGGTGATTGCGGGGAAATACCCGCCGTCGAGCCTTTGCCACGGTTCGCGGGCCCTCTTACGCTCCGGCGTCATGCCCTCACCCCTGATCAGCGTCGTGCTCCCCGCCTACGACCGGCAGAAACAGCTCGCCGACTGCCTGGACTCGCTGCTCGCGCAGTCCCTGGCCGACGTCGAGGTGATCGTGGTCGCCGACCGCTCCCCCGAGACCGCGGCCGGGCTCGCCGACGCCTACGCGGCGCGGCACCCGCGGGTGTCGGTGCTGCACCTGAACGCGGCGGTCGGGGTCGGGGCGAGCCGCACCGCGGGGGCGGCGCGGGCGGCCGGCGAGTACCTGCTGTTCCTCGACGCCGACCACCTGCTGCCCAGGGACGCGCTCCAGGCGCTCGCCGACCGGCTCCGGCAGACCGGCCCGGTGGACGTGCTGCTGTTCGGCCACTCCCGCCGCCACCAGGACCGGGACTGGCCCGGCGGAGCCGAGGCGCTGCTCGCGGAGGCGGGCCCCGAACCCTTCGCCCCCTTCGACCGGCCCGCGCTGTTCGGCGCGCCGCCGCTGATCTGGGACCGGCTGATCCGCCGCGACCACTGGGCCGGGCTGGGCCTGGCCTTCCCGCCCGGCCGCCACGAGGAGGTCCCGGTCGTGCACGCGGCCCTGCTCGGCGCCCGGAAGGCCGCCGTGCTGGCCCGGGAATGCGTCCAGCTGCGCCGCAGGGAGACCGTCCATCCGGCGGGCGGCCCCGGCAGCAGCGTCTTCGACCTGTTCGAGCAGTACGAGCGCAGCTTCGCCCTGCTGGAGGACCAGCCGCACCTGTACGCGGTGCGCGAGGCACTGTTCGTCCGGATGATCCGGCACTACCTGTTCGTCTTCGACCTGGCCGGCTGCGTCTCCCGCGTCGAGCGGCCGCAGTTCTTCCACCGGGCCGCCGAGCACCACCGGCGCTTCCAGCCGCCCGGCCACCGTCGGCCGGGCGGCCGCGAGGGGATCAAGTTCTCGCTGCTGGCGGGCGGCGCCTACCCGGCCTTCGAGGTGGCCAAGCTCTCCCACATCGCGCGCGGCACGCTCACCGGGCGGAAATAGCGCGCGCCCGCCCGGCCCTCACCTCGGCGGGCGGCCGGGGCTCCCGGCGGGTGCCGCGCGACACCCCGTCGGCGGTACCCCCGTCGCGCCCGGTACCGGTCCGGGCCGGTGCCTGGAATCATCGGCGGGGCCGTCGCCGCACCCGCCCCGGGAGGTCCCTGGTGAGCCGTCCGTCCGCCGACCCGGGGGCCGCGCTGGCCCGTGAGCTGGCCGCCGTGCTGCGCGGCGAGGTCCGCTTCGGCGCCGCCGAGCGCACCGTCTACAGCCAGGACGCCTCCAACTACCGGCAGTTGCCGCTCGGCGTGGTCAAGCCCGCCGACCTCGACGACGTGCGCACCGCGCTGGCGCTCTGCCGCGCCCACCGGGTGCCGGTGGTCGCGCGCGGGGCCGGGACCAGCATCGGCGGGCAGGCGATCGGCCCGGGCGCGGTGGTGCTGGACTTCCGCCGCCACCTCGGCGCGGTGCTGGAGGTCGACCCGGAGGCCCGCACCGCGCGGGTCCGGCCCGGCACCGTGCTGGACGACCTCCAGCGCGCCGCCAGGCCGTACGGGCTGCGTTTCGGCCCCGACCCGTCCACGCACAGCCGCTGCACCCTCGGCGGCATGATCGGCAACGACTCCTGCGGCTCGCACTCGCTCGCCTGGGGGCGCACCGCCGACAACGTCGAGCGGCTGGAGCTGCTGCTCGCGGACGGCACCGAGCTGACCGTCGGCGGTCGGCTCACCTCAGGGGAGCGCGCCGCGCTCGCCGCGCAGGGCGGTCCGGTCGGCCGACTCCACACCGGGCTCCAGGAGTTCACCGACCGCAACCTCGCGGTCATCCGGCAGGGCATGCCGCAGCTGCCCCGCCGCACCTCCGGCTACCCGCTGGACGCCCTGCTGCCCGAGCACGGCCACGACCTGGCCAGGGCGCTCACCGGCACCGAGGGCACCTGCGCGCTGCTGCTCGGCGCCACCGTCCGGCTCGTCGAGGACCCGCCCGCCCGGGCCCTGGTGGTGGCCGGCTACCCCGACGAGGGCGCCGCCGCCGACGCCGTCCCCGCCCTGCTGCCGTACGGTCCGCTGACCGCCGAGGGCATGGCCGCCGACCTGATCACCGCGCTGCTCGCCGCCGGGCCCCGCCCGCCCGCGCTGGACCGGCTGCCCGCCGGCGAGTGCTGGCTGTTCCTGGAGACCGGCGGCGCCACCCCGCTGGAGGCCTACCAGGCCGCCCGCACCCTGGCCGACGCGGTGCGCCGCGAGCGGTCGGCCACCGTCGCACTGGTCACCGACCCGGTCGAGCAGCGCCAGCTGTGGGCCGTCCGGGAGGCGGGCGCGGGGATCGTCACCCGGCTGCCGGGAGGCGGCGAGGCCTGGCCCGGCTGGGAGGACTCCGCCGTCCCGCCCGAGCGGCTCGGCGACTACCTGCGGGACCTGCGCGCCCTGCTGCGCCGGCACAGCCTGCACGGCGTCCCGTACGGGCACTTCGGCGACGGCTGCGTACACCTGCGGATCGACTTCCCGCTGGACGAGCCCCAAGGAGTGCTGGTCTTCCGGGAGTTCCTGGAGCAGGCCGCCGACCTGGCGGTCTCCCACGGCGGTTCGCTCTCCGGCGAGCACGGCGACGGGCAGGCCAGGGCCGAGCTGCTGCCGCGCATGTACCCGCCCGAAGTCATCGCCCTGTTCGGCGAGTTCAAGCGGATCTGGGACCCGGAGAACCTGCTCAACCCGGGCGCGCTGGTCGACCCCCGCCCGCTCGACGCCGACCTGCGCTTCGTCACCACCCCGCCCCGCACACTGCCGCTGGCCCTCCCGTACGCGCAGGACGGCGGCAGCCTGGTCACGGCGGTGCACCGCTGCGTGGGCGTCGCCAAGTGCGTGGCCCCGGGCAGCGGGGTGATGTGCCCGAGCTACCTGGCCACCGGCGAGGAGCGGCACTCCACCCGGGGACGGGCCCGACTGCTCGCCGAGATGCTGCGCGGGATGGGGGCACCTCCCGGCCACCGGGACGGGGGAGCGGTCCCGGGCGGCTGGCGCTCGGAGGAGGTCAGGGAGGCGCTGGACCTCTGCCTGAGCTGCAAGGGCTGCGCGAGCGACTGCCCGGTCCACGTCGACATGGCGACGTACAAGTCCGAGTTCCTGCACCAGCACTACCGGCACCGGCCGCGCCCGCTCGCGCACTACTCGATGGGCTGGCTGCCGCTCTGGCTGCGGGCCGTCGCGCTCGCGCCGGGGGCCGCCAACACGCTCGCCCGCTCCCGGGCCGGCGGGCTGCTCAAGCGGCTCGGCGGGATCGACGGGCGCCGGGTGCTGCCGGTCTTCCCGCCGGAGACCTTCACCGCCTGGTACCGGCGGCACCGCGCCGGCCGTCCGGCCCCGGCGGGCGCCCGGTCGGTGCTGCTGTGGCCGGACACCTTCTCCGACCACCTCCAGCCGGACGTGCCGCGCTCGGCCGTCGAGGTGCTGGAGCACCTGGGCTTCGACGTCAGGCTGCCCCCGGGCCCGGTGTGCTGCGGTCTCACCTGGTACTCCACCGGCCAACTCGGCACCGCCCGGCGGGTGTTGAGGCGCAGCCTGCGGGTGCTCGAGGCGGCCGGGCTCCCGGCCGACACCCCCGTGGTCGGCCTGGACCCGAGCTGCACCGCGACCCTGCGCGAGGACCTGCCCCGGCTGCTCGGCGCGGACGGCCGCCCGCTCGCCGACCGCACCCGGACCTTCGCCGAGTTCCTCGACGAGCACGCCCCGGACGCCCCGCTCCCCCGGATCGGTCTGGACGCCGTCACCCAGACCCACTGCCACCAGCACGCGGCGCTCGGCAGCGCCGCCGACCGCCGGGTGGAGGCCAGGCTCGGTCTGAACAACCGGGTGCTGGACGCCGGTTGCTGCGGCCTGGCGGGCAACTTCGGCTTCGAGCGGGGCCACTTCGAGGTGTCCGAGGCCATCGCGGAGCGGGTGCTGCTGCCCGAGGTCCGGGCCGCCGGGCCGGAGACGGTGGTCCTGGCGGACGGCTTCAGCTGCCGCACCCAGATCGCCCAACTCGCCGACGGGCGCCGGGCCCTGCACCTGGCGGAGCTGATCGCCCGGGAGCTGCGCGCGGCGCGTCCCTAACCTTCCGCGTGCGCGGCGAGGAAGGCCCCGGCGTGTGCCGCGGCCTCCTCCCTGCTCCGGAGTCCGGTGGACGCCTCGCCGGTCGCGCCGTCGGCGCCGACGGCCGTCCAGCGCCAACCGCCGGAGGCCTCGTCCTCGTCCAACTCGGCGGTGCCCCCGAACAGTTCGAGCGATCCCGGCCGCGCCGGCGGACGGCTGACGGCCTCCGGCCACTTCTTCCTGGCGCCCTGCCTGGTGATGCCCCAGGCGGCGCCGAGCTGCTCGTAGCCGGCGCCGTAGGAGCCCGCCGTGGCGGCCGCGACCGCGGTGAGCCGCTTGACCTCCGCGTCCACCAGCTTCCAGGCGGACAGCACGGAGAGGGCGACCTCGACCGGCTCGGCGTTCCACATCCGCTCCGCGGGCAAGCCCCCGCTCGCGCGGGAGCGCACGGCGGCGGCGAGCGGGTCGAGCGCGCCGAGCAGGGCCGTGGCCAGCTCGGCGCGCTCCTCATGAGTGATCTCCACAGACGTCATACCGACAACTCTAGTTGTCGAATCCATTCTCGACAACCAAAGTTACCGACGGGCCGCGCACGGGAGTGTCAGCCCTGGGCGGCCCCGGCCGGCGACTGCTCCGCACAGACCGCCGAGACGAACTCGGCCACCCGCGCCTGCGGCAGCCCGCGCGCGATGTCCGCCTCGCTGATCATGCCGACCAGCTTGTGCTCCGGGTGGTTGATCACCGGCAGCCGGCGCACCTGGTACTGCTCCATCACCCGCAGCACCTGCTCGCAGTCCTCGTCCGCCTCCACCGTCATCGGCCGCCCCTGCGCCAGCTCCCCCGCCGTCACCGACGCCGGGTCGCGCCCCTCGGCGACACAGCGCAGCACGATGTCGCGGTCGGTCACGATGCCCAGCAGCTTGTCGCCCGGCCCGCAGATGGGCAGGGCGCCCACGTCGCGTTCCCGCATGATCCGGGCGGCGTCCGCGAGCGTCTCGTGCTCACGGATGCACTCCGCGCCCGGGTGCATGATGTCGCCGGCTCTGGTCATGGTCCGCCTCCTGACCTGGCTTCCCGTCCCCTCGTCCATCGTGGTCCGCCCGGACGGCCGTCGCCACCGGGCGGCGCGCTCAGGAATCCCCGTCCGGCCCGGTGCGGGCGGCCCGCTCCACCCGACCGTCCACCGACTCCGGGCGGTCCACCGGGGACTGCTCCAACACCTCCTCCAGGGGCGGGAGTTCGCGCTTCGGCTACTCGGGTCCGAGCTCCTCCTCCGGGACCTCGCCGCTCTCCACCGCCTCCTCCGCGGCCTTCGCCCCGGCCGCGGCCGCCGCGGCCGTCAGCAGGTTCCGCTGCTGCACCTCCGTCGCGCTGTCCAGGAACCGCAGCAGCTCCACCGGGAAGGGCAGCACCAGCGTCGAGTTCTTCTCCGCGGCCACCTCCACCACGGTCTGCAACAGCCGCAGCTGGAGCGCGGCCGGGGTCGCGCTCATCACCGCCGCGGCCTCCGACAGCCGCTCCGAGGCCTGGAACTCGCCGTCCGCCGTGATGATCCTGGCCCGCCGCTCCCGCTCGGCCTCCGCCTGCCGGGCGATCGAGCGCTTCATCGACTCCGGCAGCGCGACGTCCTTGATCTCCACCCGGTCGATCTCGATGCCCCAGCCCAGCGCCGGGCTGTCGATCATCAACTCCAGTCCCTGGTTGATCGGTTCGCGGTTGGCCAGCAGGTCGTCCAGCTCGCTCTTGCCGATGATCGAGCGCAGCGAGGTCTGGGCGACCTGGGAGATCGCGAAGTTGTAGTCCTGCACGTTGACGGTGGCCTTCACCGGGTCCTGCACCCGGAAGTAGACCACCGCGTCCACCCGGACGGTCACGTTGTCCCTGGTGATGCCCTCCTGCGCCGGGATCGGCATCGTCACGATCTGCACGTTCACCTTGCGCAGCCGGTCCGCGACGGGCATCAGTGCCACCAGCCCCGGATCGCGCACCTCCTCGCGCACCCGCCCGAAGCGGAACACCACGCCCTTCTGGAACTGCTGGACGACCCTGATGCTCAGCCCCGCCCAGATCGCCCCCAGCCCGGCCAGCCCCCCGATGGCTCCCAGCACCGCTTCGACGATCATCGCGGCCTCCTCGCGGCCCGCGCCCTGCGCGCACACCGACGTGCCCGGCCGCTGCCGACCCGACCGGCCGGGGCCGCCGGAACACCTGGTTCCACGCTACGCCTGCCCGCACGACGGCGGACCGAACGTCCCCCGGCCCCCGAAACCCTAGGATCGTGGCCATGCCGACCGTGGCCGTGCCCCCGTCCCCCGCCGACGACCCCGACGACCCCCGCCACCCCGCGGAGGCCGCCGCCCTGGCCCCCGGCCTCACCGCGCTGGACCGCGTCGTCACCGGCTGCCGGGCCTGCCCCCGCCTGGTCGAGTGGCGCGAGGAGACCGCCAGGACCAAGCGCCGCGCCTACCTGGACTGGGACTACTGGGCCCGGCCCGTCCCCGGCTTCGGCCCGCCGGACGCCCCGCTCGTCCTGGTCGGCCTCGCCCCCGCCGCCCACGGCGCCAACCGCACCGGCCGGATCTTCACCGGCGACCCCTCCGGCGACCTGCTCTACGCCGCCCTGTACGAACTCGGCTTCGCCAACCGCCCCGAGTCCGTCCGCCACGGCGACGGTCTGGAGCTGTCCGGCGTACGGATCACCGACCCGGTCCGCTGCGCCCCGCCGGACAACAAGCCCAGCACCGCCGAACGCGACACCTGCCGGCCCTGGATCACCCGGGAACTGGAGCTGATGCGCCCCACCGTACGGACGGTCGTCGCCCTCGGGGCCTTCGCCTGGCAGGCGATGCTCCCGGTGATCGCGGAGGCCGGCTGGCGGGTCCCCCGCCCCCGCCCGGCCTTCGGCCACGCCGCCCTGGCCACCTTCCCGGCCCGCGACGGCGGCCCCGGCCTGCGGATGTACGGCTGCTACCACGTGAGCCCGCGCAACACGAACACCGGCCGGCTGACCACCGCGATGCTGCACGACCTGCTGCGCGAGGCCGCCCGCTCGGCGGGGCTCACCCCGCGGTAGCGGGCTCCCGCCGGCCCGCGTCCGCCTACCCGAACCGCGTCAGCTTCCGCTTGCCCGCCCGCCGCCAGACCTCCGGCAGCCGCTCCCTGGCGGCCCCCTCGGTGGCCAGCTGGCGACCGTACAGGGCGCCGTAGCCGAACGGTTCGCCCCCGCTCGCGGCCTGGGCCGCGAGCGTGCTCGCGGCGACCACGGCGTCCTGGTGCTCACCCAGCACCTCCTGGACGTCCTTCATCCGCCGCGCGAAGCGCTCGGCCCTGGCAACGGCCGCCGGGGCCGCGGTCTCACCGGCGTAGCGGGCGCGCTTGGCCGCCTTGCGGGCCTCGTGGAGGGCCCGGTCCCGCTCCTCGGGGGCGGCGGCGAGGGCCGCGCGGACGCGTTCGGCGGTGCGGTGCTGCTCCCGGGCGGCGAACCGGGAGAGCTCCCGGAGGGCGCCGCGCGCGGCCCGCGGGCGCAGCGGCGGGTCGGCCAGCAGGGTGGCGAGGGCCTCGCCGAGGGCCCGGCGGCGAGGGCTGTCCAGGGCCGCGACCACCTCGGGCCAGACCTTGCGGTACTCGGCCTCGCCCCACCGCTCCAGCGCCGCGGCGACCCGCTGCGGCGCGCACTCGGCGGGCAGCTCCCGGGCCTCGGCGGCCAGCCGTGCGGCCAGCACCTCGCGGTCCCGCGCCCCGCCGAGGGCGGCGGCGAGCCAGCGCAGCTCGGCGACCAGCTCGTCGGTGGCGCCGGCGGTGAACAGCCGCCGGAAGGTCCGCAGGGCGCTGCGCAGCCGCCGGCAGGCGACCCGCATCCGGTGCACGGCGTCCGGCTCGTCGGCCCGGACGGCGTCGTCCAGCTCCGCCAGCACCACCGCCTGCGCCCCGATCCGGGCCAGCAGGACCTGCCCCACCGTGGTCTCGGGTTTCGCCATGTGCGCTCGCCCCCTCGTCGGGTCAGCGGGAACGCCTTCCAGGCTAGTGCGCGTACGGCCGCTGTCGAGTCCGCCGGAGGCCCTGCCCGAGACCCTGCCGGAGACCTCACGGGAGACCTCTCAAGCCACTGAGGACACGTCAGCCGGACCAGGGACCTACGGGCCCTCGTGCGGATGTGAGCGCCATGGCATACTCCGGAGCGTGACGACCTCCTCCCCCTCGACCAGGGCCCTGCGGGCCGCGGTGTTCACCGCGCTCGCCGTGCCCATGGCCGCGTTGGGCCAGGTGGTCATCACGGGCCGCCCGCTGCCGCTGCCGCTGGTGGCCTCGGCGGGCGTCGTCGTCTTCCTGGTCGCGGCCGTGCTGGCCGGCGGGGAGCGGCGGATGCTGCACATCTCCGGCGTGATGGTGCCGGTCGAGCTGCTGCTCAACACCACGTTCAACCTGGGCCAGACCGGCTGTGCGCCGGTGCTGACCGGCCAGGTGCCCGCCCGCGGCGTGAACCTGCTGGTCTGTGGCGGCGGTTCGGTGGACGGCTCGCTGCTGGGCCACGTCGGGCAGTTGGCACCGGCGGCGACCCAGCTGCTGCTCCTGCTGGCGCACCTGGTGATCGCGCTGGCGGCCTCGGCCTGGCTGCGGCTGGGCGACGCGGCGCTGTCGGGCCTGGCCCGGGCGATGCGCACGCTGCGCGAGTCGCTGGCCGCCCCGCTGCACGCCCTGGTGGTCCTGCTGACCCCGGCTCCGGTCCGCCCGGTGCTGCGGGTGCCGCTGCCGGTGTCGGACCGCCCGCGGCCGCGCCGCGAGGATGTGCTGCTGAGCCCGGCACCCCGGCGTGGTCCGCCCGCCTTCGCGCCTGCCTGCTGATCGCCCTTCCCCCTCCGATCAACCCCGTACCCGGCCGGACGGCCCCGGTACGCCCGCAGGCAGTGCGCACGACTCCCGCGTTCACCCGGCCCCGCCGCACCCCGTGCGGTTTCCCGCGCGCACCCGCGCGCCGCGTACAGGAGTTGACTTCCCCATGGCTCAGACCCCCAGCAAGCAGCAGGCCAAGCGCGTCAGTGCCCGTGAGCGGATCCAGGAGGCGCAGCGCCGCGAGCAGCAGGCCGGCAAGCGCCGTCAGCGGATCGTGGTGGCGGTCTCGGCCGTCGCCGTCCTGGCCCTCGCGGGCGGCGTCGCCGTCGCGGTCAACTCGGCCTCGGACAAGAGCGACAAGGGCACCGCGGCCGCTTCGGCACCGTTCGTCGCGCCCGCCAACGCCTCCGGCCCGGACGGCACGGTGATCACCTACGGCAAGGCCGACGCCCCGCACACCATGGAGATCTACGAGGACTTCCGCTGCCCGATCTGCAAGCACTTCGAGGCGGCGAACAGCGAGACCGTCAAGAAGCTCACCGAGGACGGCCAGATCAAGGTGGAGTTCCACCTGGCGGCGTTCCTGGACAAGAACCTCGGCGGCAAGGGCTCGCGCACCGCGCTGGCCGCCGCCGGAGCCGCGCTGAACGAGGGCGTGGACCAGTTCAAGGCGTTCCACGACGTGCTGTACGCCAACCAGCCGGACGAGCGCGAGGACGCCTTCGGCGACGTCGACCACATCCTGGACCTGGCCGGCCAGGTGCCCGGGCTGAAGACGGACGCCTTCGTGAAGGCGGTGACCGACAGGACCTACGCCCCGTGGGCGGCCAAGGTCTCCGACGCGTTCAACGGCAGCGGTGTGACCGGCACCCCGACGGTCAAGGTGGACGGCAAGACGATCTCCCTGTTCGCCGGCAACGCCGTGGTTCCGGCCGAGCAGTTCACCGCGCAGGTGAAGCAGGCCGCCGGCCTCCGGTAGGCCGGGCCCCGCACCGTACGGCACAACCCGGCCCGGCCGAACATCCGGCCGGGCCGGCTCCTCCCAGCCAGCCACCGGAGTGTGCTGCCATGACCGCCGCTACCACCGTGCACCTGTCCCGCTCCGAACCCGACGACGCCGGCCGGGCCCCGGTCGGCGCGAGCCGCGCCTACGCGTTCCTGCTGTTCCTCGGCGGGCTGGTCGGGCTGGCCGCCTCGGCCGTCCTGACCTTCGACAAGCTCCGCATCCTGGAGAACCCCTCCTACGTCCCCAGCTGCAACCTCAACCCGGTCATCAGCTGCGGCTCGGTGATGCGCACCGACCAGGCGGAGGTCTTCGGCTTCCCGAACCCGCTGCTCGGGCTGGCCGCCTTCGGCGCGCTGACCGCGATCGGCGCGGGGCTGCTCTCCGGTGCCGCGTACCGGCGCTGGTTCTGGCTGGGGCTGAACGCGGGCACCGCGCTGGGCGTGGTGTTCGTGCACTGGCTGGTCGACCAGGCGCTGTACGACATCGGTGCGCTGTGCCCGTACTGCATGGTGGTCTGGGCGACGGTGGTGGTGCTGTTCTGGTACACCACGCTGCACAACCTGCGCTCCGGCGTCATCCCGGTGGGCCCGCGGCTGGCGGTGGCCGTCCGGGAGGCGGCGCGGTACCACTGGGCGCTGCCGGTGCTGTGGGCGGCGGTGATCGCGCTGCTGGTGCTCAACCGGTTCTGGTACTACTGGAGCACCCTCCTCTGACCGTCCCTCACCCCACGTACCCGTGGGAGTGCAGCAGTGCGGCGGCGCCGGTCCGCCGGGCCTCCAGGGCCCCGGCGAGCCGGCGCGCCGCACCGGGCTGCAGCAGGACGGCGGCCCGCGCCGGGGTGAAGTACCCGTGGTCGGCGACCTCCTCGGGCTGCGCCCTGACCACCGCCCCGGGGGCGACCGTGCCTCCGTCGAACATGAACTGCACGGCGGGGTGGGCGTGTTCGCCCTGGTCGGGGATGGCTTCGCGCCACTCCACCACGAGCAGCCGCAGCGGCCCGACCGCCAGCCCGGTCTCTTCGTACAGCTCCCGGGCCGCGCACTCGGCGGGCCCCTCCCCCGGGTCCATCCCGCCGCCGGGGAACTGCCACTGGTCGCGGTAACTGGCCTTCAGCAGCAGGACCTTGCCCGCCGCGTCGGTGAGCAGCACGCTGCACCCGACGTAGGCGCGCACCATCCCGGCGAGCCACTCCTCCTCCGAGAGTGCCCAGGTGTCCGTCATCGTGCCCCTCCGCCGACCGCCGTCCTCGGGGACAATCTGCCGCGATCCCCGCCCGCCAAACGGCGGTTCACGCGCAGTCCACCCGAACGAGTGCCGACGGGGGCGGCTCGGGCCGGCTAGTGAGCTGGTTCGGAGATTCTTGAGCAGTAGCGGCAGATCCGTTCGATGATCTGGTCTGCGGTCTTGGTCCATTTGAACGGGCGGGCGCTG
>NZ_JBIVUM010000024.1:0-47423 GCF_044757205.1 Kitasatospora sp. NPDC091335
CCGGACGGCGGTGGCAGTCTGAAAATCACCCGTCACGCCCCTCTCCGGGCCACCCCCTGCGCCGCCCCCGCCCGCAGCGCGTCCCTCTCGCCGGGGAGGGAGGGGGCGGGTGGGCGGGTGGGGAAGGGGGCTGGGGGTGGCGGGCTTGGGGGCTGGGGGCGGGCTGGGGAGGTGGGTGAGGGGCGCTGGGGTGTGGGGGAAAAGTAGGTGACGGGGTGGTGGGGTGGGGGTGAGGATCGGGGCATGGGTGATTCGGGTGCGGCCGTGTTCCTGACGACCGGGCGGGTGGTGTTGCGGCGGTTCACGATGGGGGATGTGGACCGTCTTGTGGAGTTGGACGGGGATCCGGAGGTGATGCGGTTCCTGACCGGGGGGAAGCCCAGTTCGCGGGAGTGGGTGGAGGGGGAGCTGGTGCCGCGGTACCTGGAGCACTACCGGCGGTACGGGGATCTCGGGTGGTGGGCGGCCGAGGAGCGGGTGGGTGGGGCGTTCCTGGGGTGGTTCGAGTTCCGGCCGACGCGGGAGGGGGAGCGGGGGGAGGTCGAGCTCGGGTACCGGTTGCGTCGGGGTGCGTGGGGGCGCGGGTACGCGACGGAGGGGGCGCGTGCGCTGGTGCGGGCCGGCTTCACGGAGCTGGGGGTGGAGCGGGTGGTGGCGTACACGATGGCGGTGAACGCGGGATCGCGGCGGGTGATGGAGAAGAGCGGGCTCTCGTACGTCCGGACGTTCCACGAGGACTATCCGGAGGTGATCCCGGGCAGCGAGCACGGCGAGGTCGAGTACGCGCTGACGGCGGGGGACTGGCGGGCCGGGTCCGGGATACTTGTGCCATGAGGCTGACGGAGTTCTGGCGACGGATGTACGCGCACTTCGGGGAGGCGTACGCGGAGTCCTTCGCGAGCGACCACGTGATGAGCGGGCTGGGCGGGCGGACCGTGCGGCAGGCGCTGGAGGCGGGCTGGGAGGCCAAGGACGTCTGGCGCGTGGTCTGTGACACCCAGGGGGTCTCCGGGGTGCTGCGCTGAGTGCCGGCCTCCGGGCGGCATGGGACAGACTGTCCGGGTGACAAGTAGCGCAGAACAGAAGAATCCGGACAGGGTGGAGCGGGAGGCCGACGGCGCTCCGGCGGACGGGGGGCCGTGGGGCGGCGGGATGCCGCGCTGGCTGCCGCGGGCGATGGTGCTGTTCCTGGTGCTGGTGGGGCTGTTCCAGTTCGCCGACTGGGCGTTCCGGCAGTTGATCGACCTGTTCGTGATGCTGCTGGTGTCGTTCTTCCTGTCGCTGGCGCTGGAGCCGGCGGTCGACCGGATGGCGGCGCGGGGGGTGCGCCGGGGGGTCGGGACCTTCGTGGTGTTCGTGGCGGTCGGGGTCTCGGTGGTGGGCTTCCTCGCCGCGCTCGGCACGCTGCTGGTCGACCAGGTGGCGAAGATCGCCGGGGACCTGCCGCACCTGGTCGACAATCTGATCGTCTGGATCAACCAGACCTTCCACCAGGAACTCTCGCTGGGTGAGTTGCAGAATCGGTTGCTCAAGGACTCCGGCGCCATCGAGAGCTACGTCCAGCAGGCGGCCGACAACGTCTGGGGCGTCTCCTCCACCCTGATCGGGGGGCTGTTCCAGGCCTTCACGGTCGGGCTGTTCACGTTCTACTTCACCGCCGAGGGCCCGCGGGTGCGGCGGACGGTCTGCTCGATGCTGCCGCCCGCCAAGCAGGCCGAGGTGCTGCGGGCCTGGGAGATCGCGCTGGCCAAGACCGGCGGCTACCTCTACTCCCGGGCGGTGCTCGCGGTGGTGTCGGCGGCCGGGCACTGGGTGATGTTCGCGCTGCTGGACCTGCCGTACGCGGCGGCGATGGCGGTCTGGGTCGGCGTCATGTCGCAGTTCGTGCCGACCATCGGGACGTATCTGGCCGGGGCGCTGCCGATGTTGGTGGCGCTGACCGTGGAGCCGGTGGACGCGCTCTGGGTGCTGGTCTTCGTGGTGGTCTACCAGCAGGTCGAGAACTACCTGCTGCAGCCGCGGATCACCGCGCGGACGGTGGACGTGCACCCGGCGGTGGCGTTCGGGTCGGTGATCGCCGGGGCGGCGCTGCTCGGTGCGGTGGGCGCGCTGATCGCGATCCCGGCGGCGGCGACGCTCCAGGGTTTCGTGGGGACGTACGTGCGGCGGTACGAGGTGGCCACCGATCCGCGGATCGACCGGGGCGAGCAGCGCCGGGCCCGGCGGGAGCTGCGCCGGGAGGCGGCGCGGCGGCTGCGCCGGATGGTCGGCGGGGACGGGCAGCGGCGCGGGGAGTGACGCGGGGCGCCCCCGGGGGCGTCCCGGGGGCGGCACGGCCCGGACGTGCGAGGCTTGAATCGAACAGATGTTCTTTGTACTCTCCGGCGAGGAGTTTTCCACAGGCGGAGCCCGGTCGGGCCCGTTTGTCAGTGGGACGCGCTAGCGTCGGGGACGATGAAGCGCACAGCACAGAACCCGAGGGAAAAAGCCATGGCAGGTACGGACCGCGAGAAGGCCCTGGAGACCGCTCTCGCCCAGATCGAGCGGCAGTTCGGCAAGGGCTCGGTGATGCGTCTCGGCGAGAAGGCCAACGAGCCGGTCGAGGTGATCTCCACCGGATCCACCGCCCTGGACGTCGCCCTCGGGGTCGGCGGCATCCCGCGTGGCCGGGTGGTCGAGATCTACGGCCCCGAGTCCTCCGGTAAGACCACCCTGACCCTGCACCTGGCCGCCAACGCCCAGAAGGCCGGCGGCACGGTCGCGTTCGTCGACGCGGAGCACGCGCTCGACCCGGAGTACGCCAAGAAGCTCGGCGTGGACACCGACGCCCTGCTGGTCAGCCAGCCGGACACCGGTGAGCAGGCGCTGGAGATCACCGACATGCTGATCCGCTCCGGCGCGATCGACCTGGTGATCATCGACTCGGTCGCGGCGCTCGTCCCGCGCGCCGAGATCGAGGGTGAGATGGGCGACTCGCACGTCGGTCTCCAGGCCCGGCTGATGAGCCAGGCGCTGCGCAAGATCGCCGGTGCGCTGAACCAGTCGAACACCACCGCGATCTTCATCAACCAGCTGCGCGAGAAGATCGGCGTGATGTTCGGCTCGCCGGAGACCACGACCGGTGGCCGGGCGCTGAAGTTCTACGCCTCGGTCCGCCTCGACATCCGCCGGATCGAGACGCTGAAGGACGGCACCGAGGCGGTCGGCAACCGCACCCGCGTCAAGGTGGTCAAGAACAAGGTCGCCGCGCCGTTCAAGCAGGCCGAGTTCGACATCCTCTACGGCGTGGGCATCAGCCGCGAGGGCGGCCTGATCGACATGGGCGTGGAGCACGGCTTCATCCGCAAGTCGGGCGCCTGGTACACCTACGAGGGCGACCAGCTCGGCCAGGGCAAGGAGAACGCCCGCAACTTCCTGCGGGACAACCCGCAGCTCGCCGACGAGATCGAGCGGAAGATCAAGGGCAAGCTCGGCATCGGCCCGAAGACGGAGGAGCCGGCCGAGGAGACGGCGGAGGCCGCCACCGCCGCCACCGCCACCGAGGGCGCCGCCAAGCCGATCACCGCGACCGCCACCAAGACGGCCGCGGCGAAGAAGGCGACGGCGGCGGCTGCCAAGGCCTGAGCCGTTGATGCGGTACGACACGGTGGGCGGCGGCCCGGCGGGCCCGGAGGACGACGACCACGGGCCGCCGGACTGGTTCGCCGCGGTCGCGGAGGAGCCGGAGGCGGAGCTCCCGGCCGTGAGGCCCCGGGCGGGCAGCCGCTCCCGGCGCCGCAGCCCGTCCACCACGCAGTGGGCATCCGGCCCCGAGCCGGAGTTCGACCGGGCTCCGGCCCGGGCGGTGCGCGGCGCGGCGCCCCGGCCGGAGCCGGCGGAGGCCTCGGTCGAGGAACTCGGCCTGGTCTCCGCCTCCGAGCTGCCCACCGGCCGTCGGCGGCGGCGCTCCGCCCTGGTGGCCGAGGAACTCGAAGCGGGCCCGCCCGCTTCGGCACGGACGGCCGTGGAGAGCGGCCGGGACGAGGACGGAGCGGCCGGTCACGGGGGTGCGGCCGCCCCGTCCTCCCGGCGCGGGGCGCGCCGGGGGCGATCGGCCGAGGGGCCGCCCGGGGAGAAGACCACCGGCCGTGCCTCCCGGAAGCAGGCCGAGGAGTCGGTCGATCCGGAGACCCGCGCCCGGGACGTCTGCCTGAGGCTGCTGACCGGTGCCGCCAAGACCCGTAAGCAGCTCGCCGACGCCCTGCGCAAGCGGGAGATTCCGGACGAGATCGCCGACGAGGTGCTCACCAGGCTCGAAGAGGTCGGGCTGATCGACGACGCGGCCTTCGCCGCGGCCTGGGTGGAGTCCCGGCACGCCGTCCGGGGCCTGTCCCGGCGGGCGCTGGCCCAGGAGCTGCGCACCAAGGGCGTCGCCGCCGACCTGGTCGAGCAGGCCGTCGCCCAGCTCGACCACGACGACGAGACGGAAGCGGCCCGGGGGCTGGTCGAGCGGAAGCTGCGGTCCACCCGGGGGCTGGACATACAGGTGCGCACCCGGCGGCTGGTCGGGATGCTGGCGCGGCGCGGCTACTCCGAGGGGCTGGCGTTCCGGGTGGTGCGCGGTGCGCTGGAGGAGGAGTCGAGTGAGCTGTCGGGCCGGGAGTAGCGGCTCCGGCGGCAGCGACGAAGCGGCTCGCGACGGAGCGGATCGGGACGGAGCGGATCGGGACGGAGCGGACCGGGCGGGAATCCGGGGGATGGTCCGCCCGGATGCGGTGGCCGGCCTCGGCGCGGACCCGAGCGCCCGTGAGGCCGCCCGGCGGGTCTCCGCCGAGCCGGGCTGACACCGACCCGGGCCGGGCTCCGGGTGACGGTGGTCCGCGAGGCCGTGCCCCGGCGGTGGCCGGTCAGGACACCCCGCTAGGACACACCCCGGCTCGGGGAGTCCACCTGCTCGGGCGCGGGCCGGTCGGCGTGGTCGGGGGCCTGGGGGAGTGTGGCCGGGCCGCCGCGGGCGCGGTCGGCGAGGGCGAGCAGGTCCTCGGCGACGGCGCCCTGGGTGACGCCGACCAGGTGGCCGTCCGGGCGGATCAGCAGGACGGTGTGCGGGCCGGCGCCCGGGTAGTCCTCGGTGACCAGGACCTCGGCGGGGACCGGCAGTGCCGCGGCGACCTCGGCGAGGCGGGGCATCAGACCGGCGCCGAGCCAGTGCTCGGAGGACCAGACGGCGGTGCCGGGGGCGACCAGCAGCAGCAGGAAGGTGGCGCCGAGCCTGGCGTGCAGGTGGTCGGGGGTGCCGTCGTCGGCGAGCACCGGCAGGTCGGGGACGAGCACGCCGGGGGCGGTGGCGGGCAGCAGCTCGCTGAGCGAGGTGGTGCCGCGGGAGCCGCGCTGCACCGGGACCCTGGCGGGGACACCGGAGGGCGCCGCCGGGTAGGCGGGCGCGCCGCCGAACCGGCCGGTGCCGAGCTGGCCGTCGGCGAGCAGCGGGGCGTGCTTGCGGAAGCCGCCGACCAGCAGCGAGCGCCGGGTCTGCTGCCAGCCGCGCAGCGGGCGCAGCAGCGGCATGGACTGGTCGACCGCGCGCAGCCTGGCGCCGACCGCCCCGCGCCGCTCGGCCTCGTAGCCGTCCAGCAGCGAGCCGCCGGGCTGCGGGCCGCCGGAGTGGAGGTGCCAGGCGAGGGCGAGCCGCCAGGCGAGGTTGTCGGCGTCGCGCAGGCCGTCCGGGAGGTTCTGCATGCCGAGGGCGCCGTGCAGGTGGGCGGCGTCGCCGGCCAGGAAGCAGCGGTCGGCCCGGAAGCGGGCGGCGAGCCGCTGCTGGGCGGTGTGGTCGGCGGCGGCCAGCAGTTCGAAGCGGGGCAGTTCGCCGCACCAGCCGGTGAGGGTGGAGGTGACCCGGGTGAGCAGGGTGTCCCCGGTGACGATTCCGGGCCAGGTGGCGTGCGGGTCGACGGTCTCGGCGGGGGCGGGCCGGCCGGGGGGCAGCCGCCAGTCGAGCCGCCAGACGCCGTCCGGCAGCGGACGGGCGGAGGCCTCGCGGTCGCCCCGCCACGGGGGTTCGCGGTGCAGCCGGGCGCCGTCGAAGGGCAGGTCGACCCGGACGGTGGCGATGGCGTTGCGGTCGACCGCGGGGCGGCCGGGGAAACGGATCTTCAGGAGTCTGCGGACGGTGGACCGGGCGCCGTCGCAGCCGACCAGGTGGCTGCCGCGCCACCAGGTGGTGGAGCCGTCCTGGGTGCCCACGGTGCGGACGCTGACGCCGTCCCGGTCCTGTTCGAGCTCGACGACCCGGTTGAGCGGGACCAGCTTGATCAGCGGGGTGCCGGTCAGGGCGTCGCGCAGGCCGCGCTGGAGGCGGTGCTGCGGCAGGTGGTAGGTGGGCGAGTCGGTGAGGTCGATCCGCAGCACCTCCTGGCGGCGCCGCCAGACGGCGAAGAAGTCCCACAGCGCGGAGTCGGAGACGGCCCTCGGGTAGCCGATCCGGGTCAGGAAGGCGGCGGTGTCGGCGCCGAGGACGAGGCTGCGAGGGCCTTCGGGACAGAGCCCGGAGCCCTCGTCGAGGACGACGGTCGGCACCTCGTGCCGGGCCAGGGCGAGGGCCAGGGCCAGACCGACCGGTCCGGCCCCGACCACGATCACCGGGTCCATGAGGGAACCTCCGGGCACGAACCGGCCGATCGGCCGGCGTCAGTTACCGCTGCCGCATATGCCGCGTGGATTCTCCCGGGAGGTGTCACGAAGAGCAATGCAACAGTTCGCCTGCGTGTCCGTCAAGCAGCAGCCGAAGTGCGCCGGTTCGCGCCGCGACGGCCGCGTGCTTCGATCCAGCGTGCGAGCGCGGTCAGCAGCAGGCACATCACGATGTAGATCGGGGCGATCACCAGCACCACGGGGATGTAGGGGAAGCCCGCGGCGTTGATCGGCTGGCTGGCGATCGCCTTACCGACGAACAGCAGCTCGTGGTAGGTGATGATGAAGCCGAGCGAGGTGTCCTTGAGGGTGACGACCAGCTGGCCGATCATCGAGGGCAGCATCGAGCGGACGGCCTGCGGCACCAGGATGGACGTCATCACCTGGGTCTTGCGCATGCCGAGCCCGTACGCCGCCTCGCCCTGGCCGCGCGGGACGGCGTTGACGCCGCTGCGGATGATCTCGGCCTGGACCGCCCCGTTGTAGAGGGTGAGGCCGAGCACCAGCGCCCACATCGGCTGCTGGGCGAAGAAGGCGTAGTAGAGCCCGACGATCAGGATCAGCAGCGGCATCGCCCGGAAGAACTGGGTGAAGGCGGTGCAGGCCCAGCGGACCGGCCGGTGGTCGGAGAGCTGACCGGCCGCCAGCAGGGCGCCCAGGGTGAGTGAGAACAGCGCGGCCAGCCCGAAGGCCTCCAGGGTGGACAGCAGGCCGTCCAGGATCTGCTGCTGGACGTAGGAGTACTGGAAGGCGTCCCAGAGGCCGGGGTCGAACTGCCCGTTGTCGTTCAGCGCGCTGACGGCGTACCAGAGGAGGCCGGCGATGGCGAGCACCGAGAGGACGCCGAACAGGCGGTACCGGGTACGGGCCCGGGGGCCGGGGGCGTCGTAGAGGACGCTCGCCGACGCCTGGCGGTTCAGAAGACTCATCGGGCCACCGCCAGTCGGGTTTCCAGGAAGCGGAAGAACGTGGCGATCGTCGCGCTGATCAGCAGGTAGGCGCAGGCCACCCAGAAGAAGATGGCGAAGATCGAGTAGCCGCGCTCGGAGAAGGTCTGCTGGGCGCTGTACAGCTCGGCGACGCTGAACGCGCCGGCGATCGCGGAGTTCCTGGGCAGGGCGATGAACACGCTGCTCAGCGGGCCGAGGACGGTCCGGCCGGCCTGCGGCAGGACGACCAGCGTCAGGGTCTGGCCGAAGGACATGCCGAGGCTGCGGGCGGCCTCGGCCTGGCCGAGCGGCACGGTGTTGATGCCGGAGCGGATCACCTCGCAGACGAACGAGGCGGTGTACCCGCCGAGCGCCAGCACCGCGAACACCGGGTGGCTGAGGTGCACGCCCAGCGGCGGCAGGCCGAAGGTGACGGCGAAGAACAGCAGGGTCAGCGGGGTGTTGCGGAAGAGCGTCACCCAGGCGGTGCCGAAGGCGCGCAGGGCCGGTACCGGGGAGACCCGGAAGGCCGCCAGCAGGGTGCCCAGCAGCAGGGCGAGCAGCGCGCTGAGCGCGCTCACCTCGATCGTCTGTAGGAAGCCGTCGCGGAACAACGCGAAGTTGTCGTCCTCGAACAGGAACCCCATCCGGCGGCCCTCCTCTCAAGTCATGGCCGGGATCGGCGTACGGCGGCGGATCAGTAGCGGTCGAGGGCCGGGACCTCGGGCGCGGCGGAGCCGGAGGCGCCCAGGGTCGCGTCGTAGGCCTTCTTCCAGTCGCCGTTGTCCTCGTGGGCCTTCAGGGCGTCGCTGATCGCGTCGCGCAGCGCCTTGTCGTCCTTGTTGAGGCCGACGCCGTAGTTCTCCTTGGTGAACGGCTTGCCGACCACCTTGAGCTTGGGGGCGTACTTGGAGGCGTAGCCCTTGAGGATCGCGTCGTCGGTGGTGACCGCGTCGACCTCGCCGGACAGCAGCTTCTCGACGCAGGCCGAGTAGGTGTCGAACTGCGTGATCTTCGGGTTGTACTGCTGGATGTTCTTGATCGAGGTCGAGCCGGTGGCGGTGCAGACGTTCTTGCCGCCGGTGCTCTCCGCGCCGGTGATCGAGGTGTTGTCGGCCTTCACCAGCAGGTCCTGGCCGGCGATGTAGTACGGGCCGGCGAAGGAGACGCTCTTCTTGCGCTCGTCGTTGATGCTGTAGGTGCCGACGTAGAAGTCGATCTGGCCCTTGGCGATGGCCGGCTCGCGCTGCGAGGAGACCAGGGTCTGCCACTTGATCTGCTGCGGGGTGAAGCCGAGGTCGGCGGCGATCATCTTGGCGATCTCGATGTCGAAGCCGCTGCGGTCGCCGCTGGCCACGTCCTCCCAGCCGAGGTTCGGCTGGTCGGCCTTGGCGCCGATGATCAGCTGGCCGCGCTTCCTGGCCTCGGCGAGGATCGTGGACTCGACCTTGACGTCGGTCTTGACCGTGTAGGCCGGCAGGGCCGGGGCGCTGCCGCCGCTGCTCGCGGCGGAGCCGCCGGGGGTGCCGTCCTTGCCGCAGGCGGCGGTGGCGGTGAGCGCGACGGCACAGAGCGCGACGGCGAGGGTGCGGGAAGTCCTCATGGGCTGTTCTCCTGGGGCTGGGCCGCGGCGTCAACCGGGCTCTGGCGTCTGGAAGTCGTGCACGGACAGGGGCCGGCCGGCCTGGCTGCCGGTGGCCGTCCTGCGGCTCTCGAAGCGTCAGTGGTGGAGGATCTTCGAGAGGAAGTCCTTGGCGCGGTCGGAGCGCGGCGCGGTGAAGAAGGCGTCCGGGGTGTTCTGCTCGACGATCTTGCCGTCGGCCATGAACAGCACGCGGTTGGCGGCGGAGCGGGCGAAGCCCATCTCGTGGGTGACCACGACCATCGTCATGCCGTCCGCGGCCAGCTGGCGCATGACCTCCAGCACCTCGTTGACCATCTCCGGGTCCAGCGCCGAGGTGGGCTCGTCGAAGAGCATCACCTTGGGCTTCATCGCCAGCGCCCGGGCGATCGCCACGCGCTGCTGCTGGCCGCCGGAGAGCTGGGCCGGGAACTTGTCCGCCTGCGCGCCGACGCCGACCCGCTCCAGCAGTTCCCTGGCGGTCTTCTCGGCCTGCGGGCGGGGCACCTTGCGCACCTTCACCTGGCCGATGACCACGTTCTCCAGCACGGTCTTGTGCGCGAACAGGTTGAAGCTCTGGAACACCATGCCGACCTCGGCGCGCAGCCTGGCCAGCTCCTTGCCCTCGGCGGGCAGCGGCCGGCCGTCGATGGTGATCGTGCCGGAGTCGATCGTCTCCAGCCGGTTGATCGTCCGGCAGAGCGTGGACTTGCCCGAGCCGGACGGGCCGATCAGCACGACCACCTCGCCCTGGGCGATGCTGAGGTCGATGTCCTGCAGCACGTGCAGCGCGCCGTAGTGCTTGTTGACGTTGCCCAGCACGACCAGCGGGGCGGCTGCGGGGGTGGAGTCCTCGACCGGGCTCTCGGTCATCGCGCCTGCTCCCTCTGTCGTCGAATAGCGCCTGCCCGAGAAGTCTCAACTCCCTTGGGAGGCAGTGGTGGTGCTGATCCGGGAGCCGCGGCCGGCGGAGCCGCAGCCCCCGGTGGGCCGACCTTAGGAGCCGTGACCGTGCGCCGTCAGCCGATCTGAGCGGAACTTGAGCATCACGAAACGGCCACACGGCGCCCGGGTGCTGTTCGCGCGGGCGCCGACGGGGCATGTGACAGCGGGAATCCGCTCCGGTGCTCCCCGCCCCCCACGAGCCCGGTGCGCGGTCGAACCTGGCGCGGGGCCGTTCACTGGCCCATACTGCGCAGGACCGGGACCTGACCGATCGGCCCGGTGATCACCGGTGATCACGTGGGGGAAGGAGGAGAACAGGATGCGACTTCTGCTCGTCGAGGACGACGAACGCGTGGCCGCCGCGCTGGTCGCGGTGCTGGGCCGGCACGGCTTCCAGGTCCGGCACGCCCGCAGTGGGCACGAGGCGCTCGACGCCCTGGTGCCGGACGGCAACGAGCCGTACCGCGTGGTGCTGCTCGACCTCGGGCTGCCCGACCGCGACGGCTTCGAGGTGTGCAGCCGGATCAGGGCCGGCAGCGGCGTGCCGGTGATCATGGTCACCGCCCGCGCCGACATCCGCTCCCGGATCCACGGCCTCAACCTGGGCGCCGACGACTACGTCACCAAGCCGTACGACATGGGCGAGCTGCTCGCCCGCATCCACGCCGTGGCCCGCCGCGGCGCCGCCCCCTCCGCGGCGGCGGTGCCCGCGCCCGACACGGTGCCGCAGCAGCGCGGACCGCTGGAGTCCCGCGGCATCCGGATCGACCGGGAGCGCCGCCGGGTCAGCGTGGACGGCCGCGACGTGCCGCTCACCCGCAAGGAGTTCGACCTGCTGGCGCTGCTCGCCCAGAGCCCGGGCGTGGTCTACCGGCGCGAGCAGATCTTCAGCGAGGTCTGGCGCAGCGGCTGGGAGGGCAACGGGCGCACCCTGGAGGTGCACATCGGCTCGCTGCGCAACAAGCTGGCGCTGCCCGGCCTGGTCGAGGCCGTGCGCGGGGTCGGCTACCGGCTGATCCCCGACCGTCCGGCGACCGCCCCGCCCACCCCCGCGGAGCACTGACCGCACGTGCGCACCCGCCTGCTCGGCATCCTGATCGCCCTCATGCTCTGCGTCCTGGCCGCCCTGGGGCTGCCGCTCGCGGCGGCGGTCGCGGCGGCCGAGCAGACCAAGGTGGTCGTCGACCGGCTCGACGACGCCGCCCGGCTCGCCCAGGACCTGCCCACCTCCGGCGCCGTCGGCTCGGCGCGCAAGGGCGAACCGGAACCCGCCCCGGGCGACCTCAGCCGGCAGCGCGCGATCGACGCCGAGGTCAGCCGCTACCACGACCTGTACGGGGTGCGCCTGGGCATCTTCCAGCGCGACGGCCAGGCGATCGCCGCCGCCCCCGAGAACTGGCGGGTGCCCACCGGCGGCTGGGGCGCCCAGGCCTTCCAGGAGGCGCTGGACGGGCGGCGCAGCCACAACCCGCCGCAGGTCTGGCCGTGGACGCCGGACCGGCCGATCACCGTCGCCGCCCCGGTGGTGCGCGACGGCGACGTGGTCGCGGTGGTGCTGAGCGAGTCCCCGACCGGGGCGCTGCGCACCCGGATGCTGCACAAGTGGCTGGTGATCGGCGCCGGCGAGGCGGCCGCGATGATCGTCGCCGTGCTGCTCGCCGTCCGGCTCACCGAGTGGGTGCTGCGCCCGGTGCGCACCCTGGACCGGGCCACCCACGACATCGCCACCGGCCGGATGGCCGCCCGGGTCGCCCCCGGCGGAGGACCGCCCGAACTCCAGCGGCTGGCACGTTCGTTCAACGAGATGGCGGACCACGTGGTGCTCGCCATGGACCAGCAGAAGGCCTTCGTCGCGGACGCCTCGCACCAGCTGCGCAACCCGCTGTCGGCCCTGCTGCTGCGGGTCGAGCTGCTCGGCCTGGAACTGCCGGAGGGTCACGAGGAGGAGCTCAGCGGCGTACGGGAGGAGGGCACCCGGCTGGCCCGGGTGCTGGACGACCTGCTCGGGCTGGCCACCGCCGAGCACGCCCGCCCCGAACCGGAGCGCACCGACCTGGCGGAACTCACCCTGGCCAGGGTGGACGCCTGGCGGCCGGTGGCCGAGCAGCGCGGCATCGGGCTGCGCTGGGACGGCCCGGCCCTGGCGATCGGCATGGCCGACCCGATCGGCTTCGGCTCGGCCCTGGACGCGGTGCTGGACAACGCGCTCAAGTTCGGCCCGGCCGGCAGCGAGGTGCGGCTGCGGGTCGCGGTGCGCCGGGACGAGGTCGCGGTGACCGTCACCGACGCGGGGCCCGGGCTCACCGAGGACGAGCTGTCCAGGGCCGGGGACCGGTTCTGGCGCAGCCCGCGGCACCAGAACGTGGACGGTTCGGGGCTCGGGCTGTCCATCGCCCGCACCCTGCTGGCGGCCGGCGGCGGTTCGCTCGGCTTCGCGCCGGTCAGGCCGACCGGGCTCGCGGTGACGCTGGCGGTGCCGCGGCCGGAGAAGTAGCCGGGGCCCCGGCGGCCGTCGGGGGAGTCGCGACGGCGCGGGCTCTACGGCGCGAGCCTTACGGCTTCACCGAGCGGTAGTAGCGCGCCGCGCCGGTGTGCAGCGGGAGCGGGTCGGTGTACACGGCGGTGCGCAGGTCGACCAATTGGGCGGCGTGCACCTGGGCGCCGATCTGGTCGCGGCTGTCGATCACCGCCCTGGTCACGCCCTCGACCAGCCCCGGGTCGGCGTCGTCCCTGGTGATCAGCAGGTTGGGCACGGCCACCGTGGCGACGGCCTCCCTGGGTTCGGCGCTCGGGTAGGTGCCCTTGGGCATGGTGGCCGCCCGGTAGGCGTCGGTGCCGCCGCCCTCGGCCTTGTGCAGGGCCTCGGAGAGGTCGCCCAGCGGCACGATCCTGATCCTGACGTGCTCCGAGAGGTCGGTGAGCGCGCTGGTGGGCAGGCCGCCGGACCAGAAGAAGGCGTCCACCCTGCCCTCGCGCAGGTCGTCGGCGGCCTCGCCGATCCCCTTGGACACCGGGACGATGTCGTGGTCCGGGTCCAGCCCGGCCGTGGCCAGCAGCCGCCTGGTCACCAGGTTCACCCCGGACTGCGGCAGGCCGACGCCGACCCGCAGGCCCTTGAGGTCGGCGGTGCGGCGCACCGGCGAGGAGGCCGGGACGACGAGCTGGAGGTAGTCGTCGTACAGCCGGGCGATCGCCCGCAGCTTCTCCTTGTCGGGGCCCTGGTAGTCGGCGACCGCGTCGGCGGTGGCTATCGCGAAGGAGTCCCGGCCGTTGAGCACCCGGGTGATGTTGTCGACCGAACCCTCGGAGTTGTCCAGGGCCAGCCGCACCCCCGGCATCGCCCGGGAGACGTGGCCCTGGAGCAGCTGCCCGTACCGGTCGTACACGCCGTGCTGCACGCCGGTGGCGAACCGGACCTCGCCGCGCGGGTACCCGGGCGAGCGGCCCGCCGACAGCCACCAGCCGCCGAACCCGGCGACCAGCAGGACCAGCACCAGCACCGCCCGCCACAGCGGGCTGCGGGCCGCGGTGCGGACGGCGGCGCCGGGACGGGACGGGGAGGTGGGGGTCATGCAGGGATACTGCCAGGCGCTCCGGCCGAACGGGAGTCGAACGGGTGGTGGAAGCTCATGGAAAAGCGCTTCGCCGCTGCCCGTACCCTGGTCTGGTGAGCGGTGAGAGCGGATTGAAGAGCTACAAGGTCGTCACGTACGGCTGTCAGATGAACGTCCACGACTCCGAGCGGCTGTCCGGGCTGCTGGAGGACGCGGGCTACGTCAAGGCCGGGTCGGAGGGCGATCCGGACCTCGTGGTGTTCAACACCTGCGCGGTGCGCGAGAACGCCGACAACAAGCTGTACGGCAACCTCGGCCAGCTCGCGCCGGTCAAGACCCGCCACAAGGGCATGCAGATCGCCGTCGGCGGCTGCCTGGCCCAGAAGGACCGCGAGACCATCGTCAAGCGCGCCCCCTGGGTCGACGTGGTCTTCGGCACCCACAACATCGGCCACCTGCCGGCGCTGCTGGAGCGGGCCGCCGTCGAGCGCAGGGCCCAGGTCGAGATCCTGGAGTCGCTGGAGACCTTCCCCTCCACCCTGCCGACCCGCCGCGAGTCGGCGTACGCCGCGTGGGTCGCCATCTCGGTCGGCTGCAACAACACCTGCACCTTCTGCATCGTCCCCGCGCTGCGCGGGAAGGAGGAGGACCGCCGCCCCGGCGACGTCCTCGCCGAGATCGAGGCGCTGGTGGACGAGGGCGTCATCGAGGTGACCCTGCTCGGCCAGAACGTCAATGCCTACGGCTCCGACCTGGGCGACCGCGAGGCCTTCTCCAAGCTGCTGCGCGCCGCCGGGCAGATCGAGGGCCTGGAGCGGATCCGCTTCACCTCGCCGCACCCGCGCGACTTCACCGACGACGTGATCGCCGCGATGGCCGAGACCCCGAACGTGATGCACCAGCTGCACATGCCGCTGCAGTCCGGCTCGGACCGGGTGCTCAAGGCGATGCGCCGCTCCTACCGGCAGGAGCGTTTCCTCGGGATCATCCGCAAGGTCCGCGAGGCGATGCCGGACGCGGCCATCTCCACCGACATCATCGTGGGCTTCCCCGGCGAGACCGAGGAGGACTTCGAGGAGACGATGCACACCGTCCGCGAGGCCCGCTTCACCAACGCCTTCACCTTCCAGTACTCCAAGCGCCCCGGCACCCCCGCCGCGGAGATGGCGGACCAGGTGCCGAAGGAGGTCGTGCAGGCCCGCTACGACCGGCTGATCGCGCTCCAGGAGGAGATCTCCTGGGACGAGAACAAGAAGCAGGTCGGCCGCGTCCTGGAGGTCCTGGTCGCCGAGGGCGAGGGCAAGAAGGACGACCGGACGCAGCGGCTCTCCGGGCGCGCGCCCGACAACCGGCTGGTGCATTTCGACCCGAAGCTCCGAGGGGCGGACGACGAGCACGGCGCGAAGCCGGAGGAGCCGGTGCGCCCCGGCGACCTGGTGACCGTCGAGATCACCTACGCCGCCCCGCACCACCTGCTCGCCGAGGGCCCGGCGCTCTCGGCGCGCCGCACCCGGGCCGGCGACGCCTGGGAGAAGCGCCGGGCCGCGGCCGCCGCCAAGCCGGCCGGTGTGATGCTCGGTCTGCCGAAGATCGGCGCCCCCGCCGAGCTGCCGCTCGCCGCGCCGGCGGGCGGGGCCTGCTGCGGCGACTGACCCGCGCGTTCCGGGCGGCCCGGCGGGAGCTTCGGCTCCGGCCGGGCCGTTCGGCTTCCCGGCTAGAGTGATCCACATGCTGGTAGCCGCCGCCGTGTGCCCCTGTCCGCCGCTGCTCGTCCCCGAGGTCGCCGCCGGGGCCGCGCCCGAGCTGGACGGCCTGCGCGCCGCCTGCGACGAGGCGCTGGCGGCGCTGGTCGCCGCCGGGCCGCAGCTGGTCGTGGTGGTCGGCACCGGGCCGGCGCCCGAGGTGTGGACCGAGGGCGGGGCCGGTTCCTTCCGGCGCTACGGGGTGCCGCTGGTCGCCAAACTGCCCGGCGGACGGGTCGAGGGGCCCGAGCTGGCGCCCTCGCTGACCGTCGGCGCCTGGCTGCTGGAGCGCGCCGGCGTGACCCTGCCGACGCACGCCTGCGCGGTGCCCGCCGAGGCCCCGGCCGACCGAATGCTCGGCCTCGGCCAGGGCCTGGCCGGCCTCGCCGACCGGGTCGCGCTGCTGGTGCTCGGCGACGGCAGCGCCTGCCGCTCGGTGAAGGCTCCCGGCTACCTGGACGAGCGGGCCGAGGGCTTCGACGCCGCCCTGGCCGCCGCCCTGGGCGCGGCCGACCTGCCCACCCTGGCCGCCCTGGACCCGGGCCTGGCCGCCGAACTCCAGGCCGACGGCCGGGCGCCCTGGCAGGTGCTGGCCGGCGCCGCGGAGGGCGCCGGCCTCACCGGGCGGCTGGGCTACCAGGACGCGCCGTACGGGGTCGGGTACTTCGTGGCGTCCTGGTCCTAGCAGGCCGGGACCGCCGGCAGGTCAGGCCTGCGGGCCCTGCCCCTGCCCCGGCCCCTGAGCCGGGCCCTCGCCCTCCGGCTTCGGCTTGTGGGCGAAGTCGCCGACCGCGTCCTTGGCCTTGTCGGCGCCGTGCTCGATCTTGTCGCTGTACTTGCCCTTGGTCGCCTTGTCGATCGCGCCGCCCGCCTTGTCGACGGCCTTCTCGATCTGGTCGCTGTGCTTGCCCGCGAACTCGCTGGCCTTGCCCTTGAATTCCTCGGCCTTGCCCTTGAGGTTGTCCATCAGACCCATGACGATCTCCTTCATCCGCTGTTCCCTGCACAACGACGGTGCCCCGCGAAGCGTTCGCAAACCGGGCCCAACCGGGGAAACGGCCGGAAAAAGTCAGGGAAACAGTCATATCGTCGCGCAGTCGGGGGCGAGCGGCAGCCCGGTCCGAGGGCGCGCGGGGCCTCCCGGATCGGGCCGGTGCGAGACTGGAGCGGTGAGCAGCTCCCGTACCCCACGCGTCATCTCGATCGTCGGCGCGACCGCCGCCGGCAAGTCCGACCTGGCCGTCGCCATCGCCCGCAGCCTCGACGGCGAGGTGATCAACACCGACTCGATGCAGCTGTACCGGGGCATGGACATCGGCACCGCCAAGCTCACCACGGCCGAGCGCGGGGGAGTGCCGCACCACCTGCTGGACGTCTGGGACGTCACCGAGACCGCCAGCGTCGCCGAGTACCAGCGGCTGGCCAGGGCCGAGATCGACCGGCTGCTCGCCGCCGGGCGCACGCCCGTCCTGGTCGGCGGCTCCGGGCTGTACGTCCGGGCGGCGATCGACGAGATGGAGTTCCCCGGCACCGACCCGCGGGTGCGGGCCCGGCTGGAGGCCGAGCTGGAGCGGTCCGGACCGTCCGAGCTGCACCGACGGCTGGCCGGACTGGACCCGGCGGCCGCCGAGGCGATCCTGGTCGGCAACGGGCGTCGGATCGTCCGCGCCCTGGAGGTCATCGAGATCACCGGGCAGCCGTTCACCGCCAACCTGCCGAGCAACACCGCGGTGTACGAGGCGGTGCAGATCGGCGTCGCCGTGCCGCGCCCCGAGCTGGACGAGCGGATCACGCTGCGGGTCGACCGGATGTGGGAGGCCGGGCTGCCGGACGAGGTGCGGGAACTGGAGAGGGCCGGACTGCGGGAGGGGCTGACCGCCTCCCGGGCGCTCGGCTACCAGCAGGTGCTCGCCCACTTCGCCGGTGAGTGCACCGAGGACGAGGCCAGGGCCGAGACGGTGCGGGCCACCAAGCGCTTCGCCCGCCGTCAGGAGTCCTGGTTCCGCCGCGACGACCGGATCGACTGGCTCTCCCGGCCGGCCGGCACCGACCCCGTCGAGCTGCTGGGACAGGCCCTGGAACTGATCGCGCGTCAGGGAGTTCCGGCCGCGTAGGACGGGTTTTCGGCCAATCCGGCGGTGCACCTGCGCGCGCAGGCGACCGTGCAGGACGAACCGGCGGTCACGGCCCGATCACGTGATGGCCACGGATCACCCGTCGACCCCGGTCAGGCCGGGAACGCCCCTCTGGACATGCCATCATCGATGCCGTAGGGGTCGGCCGGACGGGCCGGCCGTGCCCGGCCGCGAGTCCGCTCGTGTCGAACTGTCAGGGGAGGCCGTGTGTCGACCGGTACCGGCCCCGAATCCGGCCAGAGCGGAAGCGTCACCGCCCCGGCCGAGGAGTTCGACGAGTCGACGATGGGCGACCTCCCCGTGCTGACCGGCCTGGAGGTCCCGACCTCCTACGCGATCGCGGTGCCCGCCCTGGACACCCGCACCCCGCCCGGCGGCGCGGTGCACGAGCGGGAGATCCGCCCGCTGCGCCGGCTGCGCTGGTGGCAGACGCTGCCGATCGCCCTGCTGGGCACCCTCGGCTCGCTGATGTTCGCCTTCCCGCTCGCCTTCGGCTCGGCCGGGGCACGCTCCACCATGGTCGGGATGCTCGGGCTGCTGTTCACCGCCGCCTCGGTCGGCTGGGGCGCGATGGCCGCCCGGCACGCCGGCTACAAGTGGCCGGGGCTGCCGCGCCGGGGCTCCGGGCAGCGGGCCGGCTGGAAGGCGATCGCGGTCTACACCCTGATCGCGGTGGCCGCCTGCGCGCTCGCGGTCTGGCGGGTCGCCTACCTGCGCTGAGCGCCTCCCCGCGGCGAGCGGGCGGGGGACCGCCCGGTACCGGGGGACCGCTCAGTACCATCGGAAGGGTGAGCGCATCCTCTTCCCAGCAGAGCGGCATCCCCTTCTTCAAGGGGCACGGCACCCAGAACGACTTCGTCATCGTCCCCGACCCGGACGGCGCGCTGGAGATCGGTCCCGGGACCGTCGCCGCGCTGTGCGACCGGCGGGCCGGCATCGGCGGGGACGGGCTGCTGCGCGTGGTGCGCGCCGCCGCCGACCCGGCCGCCGCGGGGATGGCCGACCGGGCCGAGTGGTTCATGGACTACCGCAACTCGGACGGCAGCATCGCCGAGATGTGCGGCAACGGCCTGCGGGTCTTCGCCCGCTTCCTGGTCGAGGCCGGCCTGGCGAAGCCCGGCGAGCTGGCCGTCGCCACCCGCTCCGGGGTGCTCACCGCGAAGGTCGCCGAGGCCGCCGGGGACGGTGCGCCCGGCGACGTCACGATCGACATGGGCCGGGCCGGGCTGCCCGGGCCCGACGGCATCGAGGTCACCGTCGGCGAACGGCGCTGGCCGGCGCTGAACGTCAACATGGGCAACCCGCACGCGGTGGCCTTCGTGGAGAGCCTGGACCACGCAGGCGACCTGTTCGACGCACCGCTCACCAGCCCCGCGAGCGCCTACCCGGAGGGCGTCAACGTCGAGTTCGTGGTGGACCGCGGCCCGCGGCACGTCGCGATGCGGGTGCACGAGCGCGGTTCGGGCGAGACCCGGTCCTGCGGCACCGGCGCCTGCGCGGTGGCGGTGGCGGCGATCCGCCGGGACGGCGCCGACCCGGCGGTCACCGGCGAGGCGGTCTCGTACACCGTGGACCTGCCGGGCGGCCGGCTGGTCATCACCGAGCATCCTGACGGCCGGGTGGAGATGACCGGTCCCGCGGTGATCGTGGCCGAGGGGCGGCTGGACGGCCGCTGGTGGTCGTCGGTGCGCTGACGCCTGTTCGGGGGCGGCCCGGTTTCCCCCGTTCTCGCGGTGACGAATCCCCCCGATCGGGTGATACCGGTCGCGGACGGGAATCAGGGCGTCGCGGAACGTGCTCTGCTCGGTAGCATGGACCACCGGGTCGATCACCCCTGGGGAGGGGTAGCGAGATCACCCTCTCAGGAGGGGCGGCGCCCGGCGACCGTTGCCGGAGGTGCCGATGACCATCGAAGCCGGGCAGTCCCTGACGGGGCAGCCGACGACCGTACGGCAGGGCGGGGCCAGACGGCCCCTCGGAGAGCTCGGCCGGGCCGCCCTCGGCCGGGCCGGGCGGGCCGCGTTGCTGGCCACCGGCCGGACGCCGGTGCCGGACGCCCTGGAGCCGCTCGTCCGGGTCCACCGGCAGCACCATCCGCAGGGCGACCTCGGCCTGCTCGCCCGGGCGTACCGGCTCGCCGAGGCCAGCCACCGCGGCCAGAAGCGCAAGAGCGGCGAGCCGTACATCACCCACCCGCTGGCCGTCACCATGATCCTGGCCCAGCTCGGCGCCGGGACGACGACCCTGGTCGCGTCGCTGCTCCACGACACCGTCGAGGACACCGAGCTGACGCTGGAGCAGGTGGGCGCCGGGTTCGGGCCCGAAGTCGCCTACCTGGTCGACGGGGTGACCAAGCTGGAGAAGGTCGACTTCGGCGCCGCCGCCGAGGCGGAGACCTTCCGCAAGATGCTGGTCGCCACCGGGGACGACGTCCGGGTGATGGTGATCAAGCTGGCCGACCGGCTGCACAACATGCGCACCATCCGGCACATGAAGCCGGCCAGCCAGGTGCGGATCGCCAAGGTCACCAGGGACGTGCTGATCCCGCTGGCCGAACGGCTCGGCATCCAGGTGCTCAAGGCGGAGCTGGAGGACATCGTCTTCGCCACCCTGCACCCCGAGGAGCACGCCCGCACCCGCGCCCTGATGGCCGGTCACGAGGCCGAGCCGGACGCCCTGCTGGAGCCCTTCGCCCGGCAGCTGGCCCGCCAGCTGGCCGAGGCCGGGGTCGCCGCCGAGGTGACCGTCCGGCCCAGGCACTGCGTCTCGCTGCACCGGGTGCTGCTCCGGCGGGCCGCCGTACCGGGGCCGGACGGGCTGCCGCAGGGGCCGCGGCCGGCCGACTACGGGCGGCTGCTGGTGGTGGTCGAGGAGAACGCCGACTGCTACGCGGTGCTCGGCGAGCTGCACACCTGCTGGACGCCGCTGCCAGGGGAGTTCAAGGACTTCGTGGCCGCGCCCAAGTTCAACCTGTACCAGTCGCTGCACACCGCCGTGGCGCTCAGCGGCGGCGCGGTGGTCGAGGTGCTGGTCCGCACCCGGCGGATGCACGAGGTCGCGGAGACCGGGGTGGTCGCGCTCGGCGACCCGTCCCCGGCCGGCGCCGTCCAGGACGCCGACGAGCTGGACCGCACCGACCCGGCCAGGCCCGGCTGGCTCAGCCGGCTGCTGGAGTGGCAGCAGGAGACGCCCGACCCGGACGCCTTCTGGTCCACGCTCACCGCCGACCTCGCGGGCGACCGCGAGATCACCGTGGTGACGGAGAGCGGCGAAACGCTTCAGCTGAGGGCCGGCGCCACCTGCGTGGACGCGGCCTACCTGCTCGGCGAGGAGACCGGCCACCGATGTATCGGCGCGCGGGTCAACGGGCGGCTCACCGCGCTGTCCACCGTGCTGGAGGACGGCGACCTGATCGCGGTGCTCACCGAGACCCTCCCGGCCGGCGGCGGGCAGCCCTCGGGGCCCGCCCCCGAGTGGCTGGCGCACGCCCGCACCCCGGCCGCCCGGCTGGCCATCGAGCGATGGCTGGCCGACCACCCGGTCGGGCAGCCGGCGGTCCGCACCGGCCCGGCCGGCGGCCAGCCCGCCCCGCCGGGGCGCCCGGCGGCCGGACGGCGGTCCGCCCCGGCCGCGGTGGCGGGACGGCCGGGGGCGGCCGTCCGGCTGGCGCGCTGCTGCACCCCGGTGCCGCCGGACCGGGTGACCGGCTACCCGATCCGCGGCGGGGCGGTGGCGGTGCACCGCACCGGCTGCCCGGCCGGGGAGCGGATGCGCGCGGACGGCCGGGCCGAACTGGAGGTCCGCTGGCAGCCCGGGGGCGCGCCGGCGGCCGGGTACCGGGCCACCCTGCGGGCCGAGGCGCTGAACCGGCCCCGGCTGCTCGCCGACCTCACCGCGGCGATCTCCGGGGCGGGCGTCGGCATCGTCTCGGCCGAGGTCGAGCCGCCGCAGGAGTCCAGGGTCCGGCACACCTACACCGTGGAGCTGCCCGAGCCGGCCGCGCTGCCGGGGCTGATGCGGGCGATGCTCAGGGTCTCCGGGGTGTACGACGTGAACCGCCCGCACGCCCCGGAGGGCGGCGGGGACCAGGCGGAGCGGCCCCCCGGCGCGGGGGCCCGGGGGAAATGGGGATGACCGGTCCGCGCCCGGCGTGCGACCATCATGGGGAATTCACGGCCGGTCCACGGCGTTCTCCGGGCACAGGAGCCCGGGGCGGAACCCGGGGGCCTGAGGGGTAGCTCACCCCGCCCGGACGGTAGCCGGGGCGGCAGCTGGGCAGACTCCCTACGGGACCGCCGCGTGCGGTCCCCGAAGGCCACCCGTACCAGCGAGCCAAAGGACAGAATGACCTCCACGTTCGACACCCGCGACCACGCCGACGCTCCGCGCCGCCTCGACGGTCTGCGGGCGGAAGCCCTCATGGACGAGGACCTCGCGGCCATCGACGAGGACCTCGGCCACCACTACGACGGCGACCAGTACGACCGCAGCGAGCGCGCCGCCCTGCGCCGGGTCGCCGGTCTCTCCACCGAACTCGAAGACGTCACCGAGGTCGAGTACCGCCAGCTGCGCCTGGAGCGCGTGGTGCTCGTCGGCGTCTGGACCGACGGCACGCTGGAGGAGGCGGAGAACTCGATGGCCGAGCTCGCCGCACTCGCCGAGACGGCCGGCTCCCAGGTGCTGGACGGCGTCATCCAGCGCCGCGACAAGCCCGACGCGGCCACCTACATCGGCTCCGGCAAGGCGAAGGAGCTGCGCGACATCGTCGCCGCCACCGGTGCCGACACCGTGGTCTGCGACGGTGAGCTCACCCCGGGCCAGCTGATCCACCTGGAGGACGTGGTCAAGGTCAAGGTCGTCGACCGGACGGCCCTGATCCTGGACATCTTCGCCCAGCACGCCAAGTCCCGGGAGGGCAAGGCGCAGGTCTCGCTCGCGCAGATGCAGTACATGCTGCCGCGCCTGCGCGGCTGGGGTCAGTCGCTGTCCCGGCAGATGGGTGGCGGTGGCTCCGGCTCCTCGGGCGGCGGCATGGCCACCCGCGGTCCCGGTGAGACCAAGATCGAGACGGACCGGCGCCGGATCCGCGAGAAGATGGCGAAGCTCCGCAAGGAGATCGCCGACATGAAGAAGGGCCGCGACACCAAGCGCCAGGAGCGCAGGCGCCACCAGGTGCCGTCCGTGGCCATCGCCGGGTACACCAACGCCGGCAAGTCCTCCCTGCTCAACCGGCTCACCGGCGCGGGCGTGCTGGTGGAGAACTCGCTGTTCGCCACCCTGGACCCGACCGTGCGCCGGGCCGAGACCCCGAGCGGGCGGCTCTACACCCTGGCCGACACCGTCGGCTTCGTGCGGCACCTGCCGCACCACCTGGTCGAGGCCTTCCGCTCGACCATGGAGGAGGTCGCCGACGCCGACCTCATCCTGCACGTGGTGGACGGCTCGCACCCCGAGCCGGAGACGCAGCTGGCCGCCGTCCGCGAGGTCATCGTCTCGGTCGACGCGCAGAACGTGCCGGAGATCGTGGTGATCAACAAGGCGGACGCCGCCGATCCCCACGTGCTCCAGCGCCTGCTGCGCCGCGAGCCGCACGCCATCGTGGTGTCGGCCCGCAGCGGCGCGGGCATGGCGGAGCTGCGGCAGCTCATCGACGACGAGCTGCCGCGTCCCGCGGTCGAGGTGCGGGCCCTGGTGCCCTACACCCAGGGCGCGCTGGTCTCCCGGGTGCACGCGGAGGGGGAGCTGCTCTCCACCGAGCACACCGGCGAGGGCACCCTGCTGCACGCCAAGGTGCCGGCCGAACTGGCCGCCGAGCTGGAGTACTTCGCGGTGGCCCTGCACGGCTGAGGCCCGACGTGCGCGGGGCCCCGGGACGGCATCGTCCCGGGGCCCCGCGCCGTTTCCGCGGTGCCTATCTGACGTTCTTGGCGAAGTAGTCGAAGGCCTGCTTCGCCTGGTCCTGGAGGGACGGGCCGGCCTGGTAGCCGGCCGGGGCGCGGTCGCCGAGCGCGCCGACGCTGATCAGGTTGGGCTTGCCGTCCCTGGTGACGAACCAGCCGCCGCCGGCGGCGCCGGCCGTCATGGTGCAGCCGATCACGTACATCGGCGGGCGGGTCCGGTCGAAGGAGAGCCGCCCCGGTGCGGCCGGGGAGCCGCAGTGTTCGAGCTCCAGGCCGTCGAACGGCCGCTCCGCCGGGTAGCCGTACGCGGTGGCCGAGGTGATCTGGTCGCGCGGGGCGTTGAACCAGATCGGCACCGAGCCGCCGACCGTCTCCTCCAGGGACCTGCCGGAGCCGTCCTCGCCGCGCACCCGGAGGATGCCGTAGTCGTACTGGTGGCGGGCGCCGACGCCGCTCTCCTGGAGCCAGGTCGGCGAGACCAGCGCGCGCACCGCCGACCACCGGCCGTACGGGGCCGCCTGACGGTCGGTGTACGCCTTGCCGCGGGCCGCCTGGCCGTCCCGGTTGAAGCCGGGCACGAAGACCAGGTTCCTCAGCCAGCCGCCGCCCCTGCCGTCGTGCAGGCAGTGCCCGGCGGTGTAGACGAGGTTGCTGCGGCCGGGGTCGGCCGGGTCGGAGACCACGGTGGCGGAGCAGACCGCGTCGCCCTGCGGCGTGGTCATGAAGAGCCGGCCGGCCACCGAGCCGGCCGGGCCGTACGGGTGCGGCTGCGGCTCGGCGGGGACGGCGGCGGGCGGGGCGTCCCGTTCGACGCCGGCCGCCGCGGGGGAGGCCAGGGCGTACTCCGGGGTGGGCCTGGGCTTGGCGGCGGCCATCCGGGCCGCCGGCCAGGCGCCGGGCGCCGCGGCGCCGGTGAAGGCGCTGTCGGCGACGTAGCGGGCCCAGTCCTCGACCTTCCAGCCGGTCAGGTCGCCCAGGCTGGTGGGCGCGGACCTGGGCAGGGCGGGGGGCGCGGCGGCGGGCCTGGCGGGGCCGTCCGGGCCGCAGCCGGCCGCGCCCAGTGCGAGCGCGGCGAGCAGCGCGGCGCCGGCCGTGGTGGCCCGGCGCCGCCGGCTGGTGGTTCTCGGCATGCTGGATCGTCCCCCGTGCTGTGCTGGTGGTTCCGCGCCGCCCTTCCGGTGGCGGCGCCGTCGTGCGGGCGGCTACTGCTGCTTCTTGGAGATCCAGTCCAGTGCCGTCCTGGCGACCGCCTCCAGGTACGGGCCGCTCAGCGAGGTGTGCTCCTGGGTGCCGATCGAGGTGTTGCTGACCAGGGCGGTCCTGCCGTCCGGCATGGTGGCGAACCAGCCGCCGCCGCTGGCGCCCTGGGTCATGTCGCAGCCGATGGTCAGCATGGCCGGGCGCTTGGCGTCGAAGGAGAGCCGGGTGGGCTTGCCGCCGTCGCACCTGTACAGCTCCTGGCCGTCGAACGGCTTGACCAGGGGGTAGCCGGTGGCGGAGACCCTGAGCCGGTCGCGCGGTGCGTCGAACCAGACCGGGACGGCCGAACCGACCGTCTCCTCCAGGGACTTGCCGGTGTCGCTCTGGTTGTGCACGCGCATGACCGCGAAGTCGTACTGGTTGGCGGCGTCGCCGCTGCCGCCGCCCTCGACCATCCACTGCGGCGAGGTGGTGACCTGCTCGGCCCACCAGGTGCCGAGCGGGGCCAGCTCGGACAGCGGGGCCCGCTTGCCGCCGCTGGAGGCGCCCGAGTTGTTGTACGCGGGCACGAAGACCAGGTCCTTGTAGAAGTTCCCGCCCTTGCCCGCGTGCACGCAGTGGCCCGCCGTCCAGACCAGGTTGCTCTTCCCCGGGTGCTGCGGGTCGGTGATCACCGTCGCCGAGCAGTTGCCGCGGCCGCCCTGGGCGGTGAAGAACACCTTGCCGGAGGGCTGCTTGGTGTACGGGCGGGGCATCGCCACGGCCTTGACCAGCGGGGGCTCGGGGTCGGTGACGCCGTCGTCGGCGGCGGGCCCGGAGGCGGTCGGCTTCGGGGTGGCGGGGGAGGGCTTGGCGGCGGGCGGGGCCGGGTCGGCGGGCTTGGAGTCGCCCATCTTGTCCGGGTCCCAGAAGTCCTTCACCACCGGGTTGTTGAAGACGTGCTTGGACGCCCAGGTGTCCCAGTCCTCGACCTTCCACTTCTTCAGGTCGTCCCAGGACCTGGGCAGCCCCTCCAGCAGGCTGGTCGGCAGCCCGGACGGGAGGGTGATCCCGCCGATCGCGCCGCCCTGGCCCGTGGCGGGGCTCGCCGCCACGGAGGAGGGCGGCGGCTCGGCGCTGCTCCCGCCGCCGGCGGGGCCGTCAGGACCGCAGGCGGTCACGGCGAACAGGGTGCCCGCGGCCAGGGCGGCGGCCAGGGCTGACCGGTGGATCGTTGGCATCTGTGAGCTTCCCCCTGTGCTCGTTCGGTCGGTGCTCGTTCGGTCGGTGCTCGTGCGGGTGGGGCCGGCCGGTGCCCGGCCGGTCGCCACCGGGCCGCCGGTCGGTGCCGCGTCCGGTGCCGCCGGAGCGCGGTGGTGCGTGCCCGGCCGGTTCGCGGTACGGCGGTCCGCCGCCCTGGAGTCTTCCATCGCAGACGAGGACGGCGGTGCCCGCCCCCCGGGTTGCGGTGCGTGCCGGAGGTCACCGATCCGTGATCCGGAGCCGCCCCCTCCACCGGCACAGCAGGGCATCCGGCCCCGGCGGTGGACAATCCCCGATTCTCACCCGGACGAGTGAGCGGTCCTTGTGATCACCCGTCCTGGATAGGTAACCCTTACCTGACGCGACGGTGCGGGTGCCCGCAGATCCCCTTCACCACAGTGCGCGTCGGCACCCCACGCGCCCCAAGGAGCAGCCTTGAGCACCGCCCTCACCGGAGCCCCGCCCGAACCGCAGCTGTCCGCGGAGCGGCCCGCGGCCGAGTCCGACCTGCTGCTGCACCCCGACCCGGCCGTCGCCGCCGAACAGGCCGGTCTGGAAGCCCTGTTGCGCTGCTGGACACGGGAGACCGGGGCCAGGCCCGGCCCCGACGGGCAGCTGCGGATCGCCGTCCTCGGCGGTGCCGCCCGGCTCACCGCCCCGGTCCGCTACTGGTCGCCCGGCGGCTGGCACCGCTTCGGCCCCGCCACCCTCTCGGCCGGAGAGGGGACCGCCGAGGCCCCGGTGGACGCCGTCACCACCGCCGCCCTGCTCGCCGCCGCGGCCGCCGAGCGGCCCGACCCCGGACAGGTCGCCGACCTGGCCGGCCGGGTCGCCGACTCGGTCGTGCGCACCGCCGAGATCCTCGCCCACCGCCGCACCGCCGCCGTGCCCGGCGGACCGGAACGCTCGCACTTCCTCGCCACCGAGCAGTCCCTGCTGCTCGGCCACCCGCTGCACCCCACCCCGAAGAGTCGCGACGGCCTCTCCCCGGCCCAGAGCGCCGCCTACTCGCCCGAGCTGCACGGCTCCTTCCAACTGCACTGGTACGCGGTGGACCGCGCGCTGCTCGCGGCCGGCTCCGCCCTCGCCGAGAGCGCCGAGCAGCTCACCGCCGGGCTGCTCGACGGCACGGTGGCACTGCCGCCCGGCACCGCCGCCGTCCCGCTGCACCCCTGGCAGGCACGCGAACTCGCCCACCGCCCGGCCGTCGCCGCGCTGCTCGCCGACGGGCTGCTGCACGACCTCGGCCCGGCCGGCGAGCCCTGGTACCCCACCTCCTCGGTGCGCACCGTCTACCGGCCCGGCACCCCGTGGATGCTGAAGCTCTCGCTCGGCCTGCGGATCACCAACTCCCGCCGGGAGAACCTGCGCAAGGAGCTCCACCGCGGCCTGGAGATGCACCGGCTGCTGGAGAGCGGACTCGCCGCCGAGTGGCGGGCCGCCCACCCCGGCTTCGACATCGTCCGCGACCCGGCCTGGATCGGCGTCGACCACCCCGACCTCGGCGACCCCGGCGGTCTGGACACCGTGCTGCGCGCCCAGCCCTTCGCGCCCACCGAACGCGCGCTGTGCGTCGCCGGACTGGTCGCCGAACAGCCGCTGGGCACCGGTGACACCGTGCCCTCCCGGCTCGGCGACATCCTGCGGGCGCTGGCCGCCCGCTGCGCCCGCCCGCTGCCCACCGTCGCCGCCGAATGGTTCCTGCGCTACCTGGACGCGGTCGTGCTGCCCATCCTCTGGCTGGACGGCCGGGGCGGCATCGCCCTGGAGGCGCACCAGCAGAACAGCCTCGTGCTGCTGGACGCCGAGGGCTGGCCGTGCGGCGGCCGCTACCGCGACAACCAGGGTTACTACTACCGGGAGAGCGCCGCCGAGCGGCTCACCGCCCGGGTGCCGGGACTCGGCGCGGACAGCGACACCTTCCTGCCGGACGAGGTGATCGACCACCACTTCGCCTACTACCTCGGTATCAACCACGTGCTCGGCCTGATCGGCGCCCTCGGCTCCCAGCGGCTGGCCGACGAGACGGTGCTGCTGGCCGCGCTGCGCCGGTTCCTGACCGGCACGCGGGCCACCGCGGCCGGCTCGGCGCTGTCCGCGCTGCTGCTGGACTCGCCGACGCTGCCGTGCAAGGCCAACCTGCTGACCCGGATCAACGGCATGGACGAGCTGGTCGGCCCGGTCGCCAGCCAGTCGGTGTACGTGGACGTCCCCAACCCGGTGGCGGGCCTCTGATGCCGTGCGAACCGCCCGGGTGGGGAGCGGTCCCCACTCCGGCCGGCGAGTTCCGGCTCAGCCCGGTCCGGCTGCCCGCCGACCTGGCGCTGATCGCGGGGTGGATGAACGATCCCGAGGTCGACGCGTTCTGGGAGCTCGCCGGGCCGCCGGAGACCACCGAGCGGCACGTCCGGGCCCAACTGGACGGGGACGGCCGCAGCACCCCGTGCCTCGGGCTGCTCGACGGCGAGCCGATGAGCTACTGGGAGGTCTACCGCGCCGACCTCGACCCGCTCGCCGCCCACTATCCGGCCAGGCCGCACGACACCGGTCTGCACCTGCTGCTCGGCCCGTCCGTCAGCCGCGGCCGCGGCCTGGGCGCCGTGCTCCTGGCCGCGCTCGCAGAATTGATTCTCCGCCGGAATCCCCGCTGCCAACGGGTGGTCGCCGAGCCGGACGTGCGCAACCGGCGGTCCGTCCGGGCCTTCGAACGGGCCGGATTCCGGGCCGCCGCCGAACTCGACCTGCCCGACAAGCGCGCCGCCCTGATGGTCCGCGACCGGGCCGACGGGCCCGCCGCGCGGCCGGGACCGGGCTCCCCCTGATCCTCCGGACCGGCCCAACTCCCCGCCTAGGACACCCTGTGGACACCTCGACACCCCCTCCGTACGACCTGCTCGGCGTCGGCATCGGACCGTTCAACCTCTCGCTCGCCGCGCTCGCCGAGCCCGTCCCCGGCCTGCGCACGCTCTTCTGCGACCAGCGCCCGGAGTTCCGCTGGCACCACGGGATGCTGGTGGACGGAGCCCGGATGCAGGTGCCGTTCCTCGCCGACCTGGTCTCCCTGGTCGACCCGACCAGCCCGTGGTCCTTCCTCAACTACCTGCGCGCGCAGGACCGGCTGTTCCCGTTCTACTTCGCCGAGCGCTTCCAACTGCCGCGCCGCGAGTACGACCACTACTGCCGCTGGGCCGCCGAACGGCTGGCCGACTGCCGCTTCGGCACCGAGGTCACCGCCCTGCACTGGGAGGCGCCCTGGTACCGCGCCGAGCTGACCGACACCGCGACCGGGCGGCGGTCCTCCGTACGGGCCCGCAACCTGGCCCTCGGCGTCGGCACCCGGCCGGTGCTGCCCGACGCCTTCGCCGCGCTGGCCGGCCACCCGCGGGCCTTCCACTCCTCCGAGTACCTGGACCGCCGCGCCGACCTGGCCGGCGCCCGGGACATCACCGTGGTCGGCAGCGGACAGTCCGGCGCCGAGGTCTTCCTCGACCTGCTCCGGCACCACGAGGGCGACGGCGTCCGGCTGCGCTGGCTCACCCGGACCAGGGCGCTCGCCCCCATGGAGTACTCCAAGCTCGGCCTGGAGCACTTCACCCCCGACTACACCCGCTACTTCCACGCCCTGCCCGCCCCCGTCAGGGACGCCCTGGTCACCGCCCAGTGGCAGCTGCACAAGGCCGCCAGCGCCGAGACCCTCGCCGAGATCCACGACCACCTCTACGAGCGCACCATCGGCCGCCCGATCGACGCCGTCCCGGTCGAGATCACCCCGGGCACCGCCGTCGCCGCCGCCCTCCCCGGCCCCTGCGGCGGCCTCGAACTGCACTGCTGGCACACCGACTCCGGCGCCGAACACCTGCTGCGCACCGACGCCGTGGTGCTCGCCACCGGCTACCGGGCGGCCCGCCCGGCCGCGCTCGAACCGATCGCCGACCTGATCGACTGGGACGAGGCCGGGCGCTACCGGGTCGACCTCGACCACCGGGTCGCCACCAGGCCCGAACTCACCGGCGGGCTGTACGTCCAGAACGCCGAACTGCACAGCCACGGCGTCGGCACGCCCGACCTCGGACTCGGCGCCCACCGGGCCGCCGTGATCCTCAACGCCGTCACCGGGCGCACCGTCCACCGGCTGCCCAGCCGCACCGCCTGGACCGGCTTCGCGCCGCCCGTCCCCGGCCCCGCGCCCTTCGACCGGACCCCCGTCGTCCCCCGCCCCCAGGAGTTGACCCGTGCCGCAACCGTCGGCCGCTGAACCGCCGCTCCACCTGCCCCCGCACCTCACCGCTGGGCACTGGCAGCGGGCCGGCCGCGCCCTGCTGGCCAAGATGCTGGGCGAGTTCGCCTACGAGGAACTGCTCAGGCCCGTCCCCGGCGACGCGCCCGGCGAGTACCTGCTGGAGCTGCCCGAGGCCGAGTACCGCTTCACCGCCAGGCGCGGCGCCTACGACAGCTGGCAGGTCGATCCGGAGTCCGTCCGCTGCTCCCGCCCGGACGGCCTGGACCCGCTGCGCTTCCTCCCGTACGCCCGGCAGACCCTCGGCATGCGCGGCGAGACCACCGGCCACCTGATCCGCGAACTCTCCGCCACCCTGACCGCCGACGCCCGCCAGCTCGCCACCGCGCTGAGCGCCGCCGAACTCGCCGACCTCGACCACAGCGCGCTGGAGGGCCGGCAGACCGGCCACCCGTGGATCGTCCCCAACAAGGGCCGGATCGGCTTCTCCGCCACCGACGCCGCCCGCTGGACCCCGGAGGCCCGCAGCCCCCGCCCGCTGCCCTGGATCGCCGTGCACCGCCGGCTCGCCGAGTACCGCGGCGTGCCGGGGCTGGAGCGGCCGGAGCAGCTGTACGCCCGCGAGCTGGACGACGTGGACGCGCTGCGCGCCGCGCTCGGCCCGGACGCCGGGGACTACCTGCTGCTGCCCGTCCACCCCTGGCAGTGGGACGAGACGATCCTGCCGCTGTTCGCGCCCTGGATCGCCTCAGGCGAGATCGTCCCGCTGCCCTCGGACGGCGACCCACGGCTGCCCCAGCAGTCCATCCGCTCCTTCTTCAACACCGCCCACCCCGAGCGCTGCACCGTCAAGCTGCCGCTGTCCATCCTGAACACCCTGGTCTGGCGCGGCCTGCCGGTCGAGCGCACGCTGGCCGCGCCCACCGTCACCGCCTGGCTGCTCGCGCTGCGCGACGCCGACCCGTACCTGCGCGAGGAGTGCCGGGTGATCCTGCTCGGCGAGATCGCCTCCGTCACCGTCGACCACCCGCTCTACCGCGAGCTGCCCGAGGCGCCGTACCAGTACAAGGAACTGCTCGGCGCGATCTGGCGCCAGCCGCTCGGCCCCTTCCTGGACGGCGGGGAACGGGCCCGCACCCTGGCCGCGCTGTTGCAGACCGGCTCCGACGGGCGGGCGCTCGCCGCCGAGCTGATCGCCCGCTCCGGGCTCACCCCCGCCGAGTGGACCGGCCGGCTGTTCGCCGCGCTGATGCCGCCGCTGCTGCACTTCCTGTACCGCTACGGACTGGTCTTCTCCCCGCACGGCGAGAACGCCATCGTGGTCTTCGACTCGACCGACGCGCCGGTGCGGCTCGCGGTCAAGGACTTCGTGGACGACGTCAACCTCAGCGCGCAGAGCCTGCCCGAGCTGCACGGCCTGCCCGCCGAGGTGGCCGAGGTGCTGCTGCGGGAGAGCCCGCAGGGGCTCTGCCAGTTCATCCACTCCGGGCTGTTCATCGGCGTCTTCCGCTACCTGGCCCCGCTGCTGGAGGCGCAGACCGGGCTGCCCGAGACCGAGTTCTGGGCCCTGCTGCGCGCCGAGGTGCTGCGCTACCAGGACCGCTTCCCCGAGCTGCGCGAGCGCTTCGACCTGTTCGACCTGTTCCGGCCCCGGATCGACCGGCTCTGTCTCAACCGCAACCGGCTGCTCCTCGACGGCTACCAGGACCGCCCGCACCGCCCGCACGCCGCCCGGTACGGGACCGTACCGAACGCACTGGTCGCCGTGGACGTGCGACCGCCCGGGCGACGGGACCGGATTGTCGCCCCCGCCCCGTAGGCTGGGAGGGTCATGACGAACGACTCCGAATCCCAGCCCGCGGCGGACCTCGGCGACGAGTCCGAGGAAGCCGTCGCCGTCCCCCGCTCGCGGCTCCCCGAACTGCTGCACGCCGCGGTGGCGGCCGTCGGCGGCGTCGAGCGCCCCGGCCAGGTCCGCATGGCCGAGGCCGTCGCCGATGCCGTCGACCACGCCGAGCACCTGCTCGTCCAGGCCGGCACCGGCACCGGTAAGTCCCTGGCCTACCTGGTGCCCGCGCTCGCCCACGGGGACCGCGTGGTGGTCGCCACCGCCACCCTGGCGCTGCAACGCCAGCTGGTGGAGCGGGACTTGCCGCGCACCGTCGAGGCGCTGCACCCGGTGCTGCGCCGCCGCCCGCTGTACGCGATGCTCAAGGGCCGCTCCAACTATCTGTGCCTGCACCGGGCCAACGAAGGCACCCCGAGTGACGAGGGTGAGGGCCTGTTCGACCCGGTCGACGCGCTCGGCGGGCCCACCGGCAAGCTCGGGCAGGACGTGCTGCGGCTGCGCGACTGGGCCGACGAGACCGACACCGGGGACCGCGACGACCTCAGCCCCGGCGTCTCCGACAAGGCCTGGGCCCAGCTGTCGGTCACCTCCAAGGAGTGCCTGGGCGCCACCCGCTGCGCGTACGGGCAGGAGTGCTTCGCGGAGAAGGCGCGGGAGCGGGCCAAGCTGGCCGACGTCGTGGTCACCAACCACGCGATGCTCGCGATCGACGCGATCGAGGGCGCGCCGGTGCTGCCCGAGCACGGGCTGCTGATCGTGGACGAGGCGCACGAACTGGTCAACCGGGTCACCGGGGCGGCCACCGCCGAGCTGACCGTCGGCGCGGTCAACCGGGCGGTGAAGCGGGCCGCGCGGCTGGCCAACGAGAAGGCGGTGGACGCGCTCCAGGCCGCCGCCGAGAACTTCCACGGCCTGATGGAGACGGCCCAGCCCGGCCGGGTCGAGGAGCTGCCCGAGTACCTGGGGTACGCGGTCACCTCGATCCGGGACGCCTCCCGCCAGGTGATCACCTCGCTGGGCGAGACCAGGGACAAGGGGCTCAGCGACGAGGACGCCGTCCGCAAGCAGGCGATGGCCTCGGCCGAGGCGCTGCACGAGACCGCCGACCGGCTGCTGGAGGGCTCCGAGTACGACGTGGTCTGGATCGAGCGCAGCGACCGCTACGGGCTGGGCACCGCCTCGCTGCGGGTCGCCCCGCTGAGCGTCTCCGGGCTGCTGCGCGAGGGGCTGTACAAGGAGCGCTCGGTCGTCCTCACCTCGGCCACGCTCAAGCTCGGCGGGGACTTCAACGGCGTCGCCGCCTCCGTCGGCCTGCCCTCCGAGACGCGGCTGCCGGACATCCGCACCGCGGGGGACAACCCCGAACCGGGTTTCGGGGAGGACGCCGTCCCGCGCTGGCGCGGGATCGACGTCGGCTCGCCGTTCAAGTACCCCAAGCAGGGCATCCTGTACGTCGCCAGGCACCTGGCCGACCCCGGACGCGACCCCGAACGTCCCGACATGCTGGACGAGTTGGCCGAGCTGATCGGTGCGGCCGGCGGGCGGACGCTGGGCCTGTTCTCCTCGATGCGCGGCGCCCAGACGGCAGCCGAGGCGATGCGCGAGCGGCTGGACCACCGCGTCCTGCTCCAGGGCGAGGACACCCTGGGCGAGTTGATCAGGGAGTTCGCCTCGGACGCGACCACCTGTCTGTTCGGCACGCTCTCGCTCTGGCAGGGCGTGGACGTGCCCGGCTCGGCCTGCCAGCTGGTCGTGATGGACCGGATCCCGTTCCCCCGGCCGGACGACCCGCTGATGAGCGCCCGCCAGAGGGACGTCGAACAGCGCGGCGGGAACGGCTTCATGGCCGTCGCGGCGACGCACGCGGCGCTGCTGATGGCGCAGGGCGCGGGCCGGCTGGTGCGCGCGGGCGACGACCGGGGCGTGGTCGCGGTGCTGGACCCGCGGGTGGAGACCAAGCGGTACGGGGGCTTCTTCCGGTCCTCGATGCCGGAGTTCTGGTACACCACGGATCGCAACCAGGTGCGCCGCTCGCTGGCGGCGATCGACACCGCGGCGGCGCCGGTGCGGCCGGTGGTGAAGCGGGGCTGAGCGGCCCCGGGCCGTGGGTTGCGGCCCGGGGGTTGCGGCGGCCCGTGGGTTCGGGGCCGCGGGTTCCGGGCCGGGAACGACGGAGGGGCTCCACCGCAGTCCGCGGTGGAGCCCCTCCGTCGTTCCCGTTCACCGAAGGCGTCCGGGTGTGTTCGGGCGGCGTGGTCAGAGGCGGCGCAGGACCGCGACGACCTTGCCCAGGATGGTCGCGTTGTCGCCGTTGATCGGCTCGTACGCAGGGTTGTGCGGCATCAGCCAGATCCGGCCGTCCTCGCGCTTCAGCCGCTTCACGGTGGCCTCGCCGTCGATCATCGCGGCCACGATGTCGCCGTTCTCGGCGACCGGCTGGCGGCGCACCGTGACCCAGTCGCCGTCGCAGATGGCGGCCTCGATCATCGAGTCGCCGCGCACGGTGAGCGCGAACAGCTCGCCCTCGCCGACCAGCTGGCGGGGCAGCGGGAAGACGTCCTCGACCGTCTGCTCGGCCAGGATCGGCCCGCCGGCGGCGATCCGGCCGACCAGTGGCACGTAGGAGGTGGACGGGCGGCCGGCCGTCTCCGCGGTGTTCGGACGGGCCACCTCGACGCCGCGGACCTCGTAGGCGCGCGGACGGTGCGGATCCCGGCGCAGGAAGCCCTTGCGCTCCAGGGCCATCAGCTGGTGGGCGACCGAGGAGGTGCTGGACAGGCCCACGGCCTGGCCGATCTCGCGCATGGACGGCGGGTACCCGCGCCGCTGGACGGAATCCCTGATGACCTCGATCACCCGGCGCTGGCGCTCGGTGAGACCGGCCTCGTCGGTGCGGATGCCGGGGGGGCGGCCGGGCATCGCGCGGGCCGGGGAGGGGTGGGTGTCGTCCATGGCGGGGGAGTGTTCGATCGGCTGGTCGGGAACGCGGGTCGCCCCGGAAAGGGCCGCGCCGGAGAGGCGGTGGTCTTCGCTACGGTCCATGCTGATGTCCACACCCTGCTGATTCGTGGTGCGCTGCCCCACCTTGAACTGGGAGTGTTCCTGCACCGGGATGGTGTTGCTTTCGATCGTGTTCACGGCGGCCCCTCTCGACGGCTGTCCTCTCCCTTTTCCAGCCCAACGCGCCGCCTATCGAAAGGTTGCGCCAAACACACGTTCGAGTGAATTATTCGGGAGTTGACTGACTCGATCAAGGCTTTGTTGTACATCGAGTAAATGTTCGAGTGAAACCCGACCCGGGCAGTCTAATCGGCGCCGCCGCGGCGCCGACACGCCAAGGCGCTCGCCTCCCCCGAAGTCCCAGATGTAGTGGCTACAGTCCTCTCCGTGCCCAGTACTAGTGGTCGCGCCGCATGATCAGCTTGCCGAGGCCGGGGGCGCATCGCATAGACTCAACCGGTCCGAACGTTCTGCCAGGGAGGGATCCCGAGGTGCACTGCCCCTTCTGCCGGCACTCCGACAGCCGTGTTGTCGACAGCCGGACCACCGAGGACGGCAGCTGCATCCGCCGTCGTCGGCAGTGCCCGGACTGCGGCCGCCGCTTCACCACGGTGGAGACGGCCGCGCTGATGGTCATCAAGCGCAGCGGCGTCACCGAGCCGTTCTCCCGGCAGAAGGTCATCACCGGCGTCCGCAAGGCCTGCCAGGGCCGCCCGGTCACCGAGGACGCGCTGGCCCAGCTGGGTCAGCGGGTCGAGGAGTGCGTGCGCGCCAGCGGCAGTGCCGAGCTGACCACCCACGACGTGGGGCTGGCCATACTCGGCCCGCTCAAGGAACTCGACGTGGTGGCCTACCTGCGCTTCGCCAGCGTGTACCAGGCGTACGACGGACTGGAAGACTTCGAGGCCGCCATCGCGGAACTCCGCGCCGAACGGCCCCGCGCCACCGGGACGGACGACGCCCGCGTCTCCGTCTCCGCCGCCGCGCCCTAGGAGGCTCCGGCACCCGGCCCGGGACGGGCCTCGTCGCACCACCACGGCCCCGTGGGGCCCACGCGTGCCCGAAAACTGGGCACAGAACACTACAAACCGTGCGTAAGCAGGCAAGGTCGCCGCCTGCCCGCACACCGGAAGAACGAACCAGCAGTGCCCGGATTTTTCGGGGCACTTCGGGCGTTTGCCCAGGAGGAGGAGCGAGAAGTGACAGACACCACGAGCGGTTCCGCACGCGGGTCGAAGTCCGAGAAGGCCGTGGCCAAGGGCGCCAAGGCCCCGAAGGGCGGTCTCCGGATGGAGCGCATCTACACCACTCCTGGCGTGCACCCGTACGACGAGGTCCGCTGGGAGCGGCGCGACGTCGTCATGACCAACTGGCGCGACGGTTCCATCAACTTCGAGCAGCGCGGCGTCGAGTTCCCCGACTTCTGGTCGGTCAACGCCGTCAACATCGTCACGTCCAAGTACTTCCGCGGCGCCGTCGGCACCCCGCAGCGCGAGTGGAGCCTCAAGCAGATCATCGACCGCGTGGTGCTCACCTACCGCGCGGCCGGCGAGAAGCACGGCTACTTCGCCTCCAAGGACGACGCCGAGATCTTCGAGCACGAGCTGACCCACGCCCTCCTCCACCAGGTGTTCAGCTTCAACTCGCCGGTCTGGTTCAACGTCGGCACCAAGCAGCCCCAGCAGGTCAGCGCCTGCTTCATCCTGTCCGTCGACGACTCCATGGAGTCGATCCTCGACTGGTACAAGGAAGAGGGCATGATCTTCAAGGGCGGCTCCGGCGCCGGCCTCAACCTCTCCCGGATCCGCTCCTCCAAGGAACTGCTCTCCTCCGGCGGCAACGCCTCGGGACCGGTCTCCTTCATGCGCGGCGCCGACGCCTCGGCCGGCACCATCAAGTCCGGTGGCGCCACCCGCCGCGCGGCCAAGATGGTCGTGCTCGACGTGGACCACCCGGACGTCGAGGCCTTCATCGAGACCAAGGTGAAGGAGGAGGAGAAGATCCGCGCCCTGCGCGACGCGGGCTTCGACATGGACCTCGGCGGGGACGACATCACCTCCGTCCAGTACCAGAACGCCAACAACTCGGTCCGCGTCAACGACGAATTCATGACCGCCGTCGAGAACGGCGCCGAATTCGGCCTGCGCGCCCGGATGACCGGCGAGGTCATCGAGACCGTCGACGCGAAGAAGCTGTTCCGCAAGATGGCCGAGGCCGCCTGGGCCTGCGCCGACCCGGGAATCCAGTACGACAGCACCATCAACCACTGGCACACCTGCCCGGAGTCCGGCCGCATCAACGCGTCCAACCCCTGCTCCGAGTACATGCACCTGGACAACTCCAGCTGCAACCTCGCCTCGCTGAACCTGATGAAGTTCCTGCGCGACGACGACTCCTTCGACGCGGCGTCCTTCGCCAAGGTCGTCGAGCTGGTCATCACCGCGATGGACATCTCCATCTGCTTCGCGGACTTCCCGACCGAGAAGATCGGCGAGACCACCCGCGCCTTCCGCCAGCTCGGCATCGGCTACGCCAACCTCGGCGCCCTGCTGATGGCCACCGGCCACGCCTACGACAGCGAGGGCGGCCGCGCCCTGGCCGGCGCCATCAGCTCGCTGATGACCGGCACCGCCTACCGCCGCGGCGCCGAACTCGCCGGTGTGGTCGGCCCGTACGACGGCTACGCCCGCAACGCGACCGCCCACCGGCAGGTCATGAAGCAGCACGCGGACGCCTCGCTGGACGCCGTCTCGGTGGACGACCTGGACGCCCCGGTCCGGCTGGCCGCCAACAAGGCCTGGCAGGACGTGCTGCGCCTCGGCACGCAGAACGGTTTCCGCAACGCCCAGGCCTCGGTGCTCGCCCCGACCGGCACCATCGGCCTGATGATGGACTGCGACACCACCGGCGTCGAGCCCGACCTGGCCCTGGTCAAGTTCAAGAAGCTCGTCGGCGGCGGCTCGATGCAGATCGTCAACGGCACCGTCCCGCGCGCCCTGAAGCGCCTCGGCTACCAGGACGAGCAGATCGAGGCGATCGTCGCCCACATCGCCGAGCACGGCAACGTGGTGGACGCCCCCGGCCTGAAGTCCGAGCACTACGAGGTGTTCGACTGCGCGATGGGCGAGCGCACCATCTCGCCGATGGGGCACGTGCGGATGATGGCGGCGATCCAGCCGTGGATCTCCGGCGCCATCTCCAAGACGGTGAACATGCCGTCCAGCGCGACCGTCGAGGACGTCGAGGAGATCTACTTCGAGGCGTGGAAGATGGGCGTCAAGGCGCTCGCCATCTACCGCGAGAACTCCAAGGTCGGCCAGCCGCTCTCGGCCAAGAAGAAGGACTCCGAGCCCGCGGCCGAGGAGGCCCCGGCCGCGGTGGTCGAGAAGGTCGTCGAGTACCGCCCGGTCCGCAAGCGCCTGCCCAAGGGCCGTCCCGGCATCACCACCTCGTTCACGGTCGGTGGCGCCGAGGGCTACATGACGGCCAACTCCTACCCGGACGACGGCCTGGGCGAGGTCTTCCTGAAGATGTCCAAGCAGGGCTCGACCCTCGCGGGCATGATGGACGCCTTCTCCATCGCGGTGTCGGTCGGCCTCCAGTACGGCGTGCCGCTGGAGACCTACGTCGCGAAGTTCACCAACATGCGCTTCGAGCCGGCCGGTCTGACCGACGACCCGGACGTGCGGATGGCGCAGTCGATCGTCGACTACATCTTCCGCCGCCTGGCGCTGGACTTCCTGCCGTTCGAGACCCGCTCGGCGCTCGGCATCCACTCCGTCGAGGAGCGTCAGCGCCACCTGGAGACGGGCTCGTACGAGCCGCTGGAGGCCGAGGAGCTCGACACCGAGTCGCTCGCCCAGTCCGCGCCGGTCACCGCTGCGCCGGTCCAGGCCGCGCCGGTCCAGGCCCGGGCCGTCGAGGCGCCCAAGCCCGCCGCGAAGCAGGCCCACAACTCCACGGAGCTGATGGAGATCCAGCTCGGCCTCAACGCCGACGCCCCGCTCTGCTTCTCCTGCGGCACCAAGATGCGCCGCGCCGGCAGCTGCTACCTCTGCGAGGGCTGCGGCTCCACCAGCGGCTGCAGCTGACCGCGCTCGACCCCGGTGGTCACCTCCTGAGGTGACCACCTGAAGCGGGGCGAGGACCGTGAAGGTCCTCGCCCCGCTTCTTCGCGTTCCCGGCGCCGCCGATGTCCCGTGCGGCGCCGGAGCGACGGTTCGGCGGAGCTGGGCCGTCGGACGACCGGGACGTGAACCGTCGCGCTCGGGCGGGCGCCGACGGCGTCGCCACGTGGTGTGTGTGGTGTGAAAGAAGGGGACTGGCCGTCAACTGGCTGCTTGAGGGCTATGTCTGAATCGATATGATCGGCAGAAAGCGTGAACCGATCAGCCGCCCGGAGACGTTTGACGACGTCGCCCGGGCGGTCTGGTATGCGCCCGAACCGCGGTCGGCGGACGCAACCGTCGCCGACCCGCTGCCCGCGCCGCCGCCCGCCGACGTTGCCGAGGACCGCCCCGATGAGAGAAGCCACCAGCCCCGCCGGTCGGCCGCGCCGAAGGCCCGCGCCGCGCACCGTCGCCCTGACCGCCGCCGCCGTGCTGCTGGCACTGGTCGCCGCGCCGGTCGGCATCGCCCGGGCACTGGGTGCGCACCAGCCGCTCACCGCCCTCGCGGTCGGCGCCGTCACGGTGCTCTGGCTGATCGCCGTCGGCCTCGCCGGGACCGGGGCCGAACGCTCCCGCGGGCTGACCGAGGAGCTGGCCGCGCAGCACGAGGAGACCCGGGCCGCGCTGGTCGCCGCGGGCACGGCCCGGCAGGCCGAGACGGCCGCCGCCGACCGCGCCGCCGCAGCGCTCGCCGAGCGGGACGCCGCCCGCGCCGAGCAGGCCAGGGCCGACGCGGACGTCACCGCCGCGCACGTCGAGCTGACCCGGCTGCGGGCCGCACTCGACGACGAGCGGGCCCGGGCCGAGGCGGAGCGGACCAGCACCGAGGCCGAGCGCGCCGAGCTGGCCCGGATCGCCGAGAGCGTGCTGCCCGAGGTGGTGGGGAAGCTGCGGTCCGGCGCCGCCGTGGACAGCGCGCTGGCCGTCCACCGCAAGCACCCCCAGTACGCGCTGCTGCGCGCCGTCGGCGAGGAGATCGGCCGGGGCGAGCGGCTGCGGGCCGCCGCGCTCGCGGTCTGCGCGACCGCCGCCGGCCGGGTGCAGGCCCTGGCCACGAGGATGCACGCCGAACTGCGCGAGATGCAGCACCGCCACGACGAGGAGGTCCTCGGCGACCTGCTGAGCCTGGACCACTCGACCGCCCAGGCGGGCCGGATGGCCGACAGCATCGCGGTGCTCACCGGCGCCCGCTCGGGCCGCCGCTGGGCCAAGCCGATCGCGGTGGAGTCGGTGCTGCGCGGCGCGCTCGGCCGGATCGGCGCCTACCAGCGGGTGCGGCTGCACAACGCCAGCACCGCCGCGGTCGCCGGCTACGCCGCCGAGGGCGTGATGCACGCGCTGGCCGAACTGCTGGACAACGCCACCAACTTCTCCGCCCCGCCGGCCGAGGTGCACGTCTACGTCGAGGAGGTGCCCGCCGGGCTGGCGGTCACCGTCGAGGACAGTGGACTGGGCCTCAGCGACAGCTGGCTGCGCCGGGCCGAACGGGCCGTCTCCGCCGAGCCGCTGGACCTCGCCACGCTCTCCGCCGGCACCCGGCTCGGGCTCGCGGTGGTCGGTGTGCTGGCGCGCAAGCACGGCCTGCAGATCTCCTTCCGGCCGTCGGCGCGCGGTGGCACCGGGGTGGTGATGCTGATCCCGCAGCAGTTGGTCACGCACCAGACTCCGACCGCCGACCCGGCGCCCGTCCAGGCGTCCGTCCCGGTGCAGGCGCCGCCCACCGAGTCCGCGCGCCCCGTGCTCACCCAGGCGCGCCCCGCCGCCTCGCTGCCCCCGGCGCCCGCCGCGCAGCCCGTCGCCTCGGCGCAGCCCGCCCCCGCCGCTCAGCCCGCCGCCGTCAGGGCGCAGACTGCCACCGCCACCGCGCCCGCGTTGCCGGCCGCGCCCGCCCGGATGACCGACAGCGGCCTGCCGCAGCGCCGCCGCGGGCAGACGCTGGCCACCGCCGCCCCCGCGGCGGACCACGCCGCGAAGCCCGTACGCGGCGACGCGGGCGCGGCAGCCCGGTTCGGCGCGTTCCGCCGGGCCGCCGCCCGACCCGTGGCGGCCGAGCAGGCTCCGGCCGGGGCGCCGACCACGGACCCCGACACCATGCCCGACGCTTCCCCCGTCACCGAGAAGGACACCTGATGAGCAGCGCCATCGACCGCGACCTCGACTGGCTGTTGGAGAACCTGCTGGCGGCGACCCCCGGCACCCGGCACGCCCTGGTCCTCTCCGCCGACGGCCTCAAGCTCTGCCACACCACGGGCCTGAGCACCGACCAGGCCGACCAGCTGGCCGCCATCGCCTCGGGCCTCCAGAGCCTGGCACACGGCGCCTCGATCGAGTTCGGCGACGGCAGCGGCGGCGTGCGGCAGTCGATGACCGAGTTCCACGGCGGCATCCTGTGCATCGTGGCGGCGGGCGAGGGCGCGCACCTGGCGGTGGTCACGGACGAGGAAGCGGACGTCGGCGTGGTCGGCCACAACATGCACGGCCTGATCGAGCAGATCGGGGTCCACCTCAGCGCGCCCGTCCGGAGTGCGGAATCCGACGGGGCCGCCGCTCGAGAGAGCGCAGGTATATGAACGCCGGGCCGGTGCCGCCGGGCCGCGACGACGACCCGGACCGCCTCTACACCATCACCCGGGGCCGCAGCCGGGCTCCGGAGAACGCCTTCGACCTGGTCACCCTGATCGTCGCCGAGCGGCAGCCGGCGCCCGGGATGCAGTCGGAGCACGCGCGGATCCTGCGGATGTGCGAGGTCCCGACCGCCGTCGTGGAGGTGGCGGCGGAGCTGACGCTGCCCATTTCGGTGGTGAAGATCCTGCTCGGCGACCTGCTGGAGTCCGGGGCGGTCACCGCCAGGCACCCCAGGTTCGCGCCGAACAAGGCCAGGCTGCCCGACCTCGACACGCTGAAGCAGGTGCTGCATGGCCTCCAACGGCTCTGACGCCCGGGTCGGCGGCGGCACTGAGGTCGGCACCGGCACCGACGGCGGCACCGGTGCCGCCGCCCGGCCCGGCGAGCCGCGCACCCCGCTGCGGGCGACCGCCGACAACGCGCTGAAGATCGTCGTGGTCGGCGGCTTCGGCGTCGGCAAGACCACACTGGTCGGCTCGGTCAGCGAGATCCGCCCGCTGAACACCGAAGAGGTGATGACCCGGGCGGGCGAGGGCGTCGACCCGGCCGGAGCCTGGGGCAAGCGCTCCACCACGGTGGCCTTCGACTTCGGCCGGATCACCCTCTCCGAGCGCCAGGTGCTGTACCTGTTCGGCGCGCCCGGGCAGGAGCGCTTCTGGTTCCTCTGGGACCGGCTGTTCAGCGGTGCCCTGGGCGCGGTCGTCCTGGTGGACACCCGGCGGCTGGAGGACTCCTGGTACGCGATCGACCGGCTGGAGCACCACGGCACGCCGTTCATCGTGGCCCGCAACAACTTCGGCGAGCCGGGCCACACCCTGGCGCAGGTCCGCGAGGCGCTGGACCTGCCGGCCGAGGTGCCGCTGGTGGACTGCGACGCCCGCGACCGCGAGTCGGGCAAGCGGGTGCTGATCGCCCTGGTCCACCACCTGGCAGCCCTGGCCGGCGCCGACGAGGCCGCGCTGTCCGCGGTCGTGTGGGACGAACCGACGGCCATCGCGGCGGACGAACCGGCCGCCGCGGGGGACGACGAGGCGGCCCCGGCCGAAGCGCCCGCCCCGGCAGGGGCCCGCACCGCGATCTACGAGGAGAGCACCCCGTGACCGAGCCCGCCGCCACCCCGCCCCCGGGCTGCCCGGCGCACGCCGCCGCCACGCCGCTGTACGGGCCGCGATTCCAGACCGACCCCGCCCAGCTCTACCGCGAGCTGCGCGCCGCGCACGGCCCGGTCGCCCCGGTCGAACTGGCCGGCGGCGTGCCCGCCTGGCTGGTCATCGGCTACCGCGAGCTCCAGCAGGTGACCGGCAGCCCCCAGCTGTTCGGCCGTGACTCCGGCCGCTGGCACGCCTGGGCGACGCTGCCCGCCGACTGGCCGCTGAAGCCGATGATGGCGCCCGCCCCCTCGATCCTCTACACCGAGGGCGAGGAGCACGTCCGGCGCTCGCGCGCGGTCACCGACGCGCTGGCCGGGATCGACCCGTACGAGCTGCGCAAGCACGCGGAGGAGATCGCCGACCGGCTGATCGACGGGTTCGCCGGGCGCGGCGAGGCCGACCTGGTCGCCGAGTACGTGCACCGGATGCCGCTGCTGGTGCTGTGCCGGGTGCTCGGCCTGGACGAGGAACAGGCGCCGCAGCTGATCGCGGCGCTGCTGGCCATGCTGGACGGAGGCCAGGACGCCGCGGCCGGTGCCCAGCGGCTGCTGGAGTTGATGCACGCGCTGGTCGAGGAGAAGGCCGGGTACCCGGGCGCCGACGTGGCCTCGCGGATGCTGGAGCACCCGGCCGGGCTGACCCACGACGAGGTGATGCGCGACCTGCGCGTGCTGCTGATCGCGGGCCACCAGCCGACCTCGTACTGGATCTCCAACGCGCTGCGGCTGATGCTCACCGACGAGCGGTTCGCCGCCTCGTTGGCGGGCGGCCGGCGCAGCATCAGCCAGGCGCTGAACAAGGTGCTCTGGGAGGACACCCCGACCCAGATCTTCGCCGGCCGCTGGGCGGTCCGGGACACCCGGCTCGGCGGCCGGCGGATCGGCGAGGGGGACCTGGTCCTGCTCGGCTTCGCCGGGGCCAACGCCGATCCGTCGGTCCGGCAGCCGGACGGCCGCCCGGCGGAAGGGAACCGGGCGCACATGAGCTACTCGTACGGCGAGCACGGCTGTCCGTTCCCGGCCCAGGAGGCGGCCGAGGTGATCGCCACCACCGCGATCGAGGTGCTGCTCGACCGGCTGCCGGACCTGCGGCTCGCGGTGGCCGAGCACGCGCTGGTGTGGCGGCCGTCGGCCTGGGTGCGCGGGCTGGTGGCGTTGCCGGTCTCGTTCACCCCGGGCCACCCGGCCTGACCCACGACACCCGCCGTACGAAGGAGAACCGTCGATGACCGCTGCCCCGGCCCGAATCGTCCTCGACCCGCTGGCCCGCGACAGCGCGGCGGAGGGCGCGCTGCTGCGGGCCGCCGGCCCGGTGGTGCCGGTCGAACTGCCGGGCGGGGTCGCCGCCTGGGCGGTGGTCCGGCACGGCGCCGCGCGGGACCTGCTGACGGACGCCCGGCTGGTGAAGGACGCCGCGCACTGGGCGGCCTACCAGCGCGGCGAGGTGCCGAAGACCTGGCCGCTGATCGGCCTGGCGGTGCCGGGCCCGAGCATGGTGACCACGGACGGCGCCGAGCACCGCCGGCTGCGGGCGCTGGTCGCCCAGGCCTTCACCCCGCGCCGGGTGGAGCTGATGCGCCCGCGGGTCGAGGAGACCACCCGCGCGCTGCTGGACGGCCTGGCGGCGGGCGAGCCGGTGGTGGACCTCAAGACGGCCTTCGCCTTCCCGCTGCCGATGACGGTGATCTGCTCGCTGCTGGGCGTGCCGGAGTCGGACCACGGTCTGCTGCGCGACCTGTACGAGCGGTTCTTCGGCATCAAGCCCGACCCCGAGGGCATCCAGGCGACCGTCGCCGGACTGAACGCCTTCGTCAACGGCTTGGTGGCGCAGCGCCGTTCGGCTCCCGGTGACGACCTGGCGAGCGTCCTGCTGGCGGCCGACACCGAGGGCGGGGCGCTGACCGACGCGGAGGCGGCGGCCACCCTGCGGGTGATCATCGCGGCCGGTCACGAGACCACGGTGAACCTGATCGGCAACGCGGTACGGGCGCTGCTGGCCCACCCGGACCAGCTGGAGCTGGTGCGCTCGGAGCGGGTCTCCTGGGACGCGGTGGTGGAGGAGTCGCTCCGCTGGACGCCGCCGACCGGCAACTTCCTGTTCCGCTTCGCGGCCGAGTCCATCCCGGTCGGCGAGGTGGTGATCCCGGCCGGCGAGCCGGTGCTGGTCTCGTACAACGCGATCGGCCGCGACCCGCTCCAGCACGGGGTGACGGCCGAGGTCTTCGACCTCACCCGGGACCCGATCCGCCACCTGTCCTTCGGCCACGGGCCGCACGTCTGCCCGGGCTCGCCGCTGGCCCGACTGGAGGCGGGGGTCGCGCTGCCCGCGCTGTTCGAGCGTTTCCCGGGGCTGTCGCTCGCGGTGCCGGACGCCGAGCTGCGGCCGAGCCCGTCGCTGGTGGTGAACGGTCTGCTGGAGCTGCCGATCCGGCTGTACTGACGATTCGTCATGTCACGTGCTCCGGTCGGGTTTTCGGCCGGAGCCTGTCGGCTCCTCCGTGGGCGGCTCCGGGGTGCCTTCCGGTGGGGGCGGATCGGAGGGGTGAACGTGAAGGTCGGGCGCGAAGGTCGAGCGGGGACCTTGGCGGGGGCCGACGGCTGCGTTAACGTCATCGATCAGTCCGGCCGCCGTCCGCCCGTGATCCTGTCCGTGATCCCGCCCGCGTCCCTGTCCGTTCCCCGGTCCGCGATCCTGCTCCGCGATCCCTGAAGTCCGTGAAGGCCCGTCTCCGGTACAGCGCGACGTCGTTCAGCCCACCGTCGGCAGTACGCCCTGGCGAGGAGAACCGCATTGACCCTCAATCCGACCGCGCCGCATCGGAGTTACCGCCGCCGAACGGCCGCTCTGCCCGTCCTGGTGGCGGCGCTCGCGCTGACCGCGGCCTGCTCCAACAGCTCCGGTGGTTCGGGGGGCGGTGGAGGCGGGTCGGCCGAGTCGCTCACCGGTGACTGCGCCAAGTACCAGCCGTACGCCGGGCATTCGGGCACGACGGTGACGATGTTCGCCTCGATCCTGAGCCCGGAGTCGGACAACCTGGAGAAGTCCTGGGCCGAGTTCGCCAAGTGCACCGGGATCAAGATCAGCTACGAGGGCTCGAACGACTTCGAGTCCCAGCTGCCGGTCCGGGTGTCCGGCGGCAACGCCCCGGACTTCGCGGTCATCCCGCAGCCCGGCCTGCTGGCGCAGATGGTGAAGAGCGGGAAGGTGGTGAAGCCGCCCGCGGAGACCGTCACGAACCAGGGCAAGTGGAGCCCGATCTGGAAGACCTACGGTTCGGTCGACGGCAGCTTCTACGCGGCCCCGATGAGCGCCAACATGAAGTCCCTGGTCTGGTACTCGCCGAAGACCTTCAAGGCGGCCGGCTACGAGGTGCCGAAGACCTGGGCCGACCTGATGTCGCTCAGCGACAGGATCGCCAAGGCGGGCGGCTCCAAGCCGTGGTGCGGCGGCATCGCCTCCGGGACGGCCACCGGCTGGCCGGCCACCGACTGGCTGGAGGAGGCGGTGCTGGGCTCGTACGGCGGCGAGGTGTACGACCAGTGGGTCGGCCACCAGGTGAAGTTCTCCGACCAGAAGATCACCGACGCGATGCGGACGGTCGCCGGCTGGATGCAGAACCCGGACTGGGTCAACGCGGGCTTCGGTGACGTGAAGTCGATCGCCACCACCACCTTCCAGGACGCGGGAACGCCGATCCTGAGCGGCAAGTGCCTGATGCTCCAGCAGGCCTCGTTCTACGAGGCGCAGTGGCCCAAGGGCACCAAGGTCGGTCCGGACGGGGACGTCTTCGCCTTCCACCTGCCGGCGGTGAACCCGGCGATCGCCAATCCGGTCGAGGGCGGCGGCGAGTTTCTGGCGGCCTTCTCCGGCCGGCCCGAGGTGCAGGCGGTGCAGAACTACCTGTCCAGCTCGGACTGGGCGAGCAGCCGGGTGAAGACCGCGAGCGGCTGGGTCTCGGCCAACCAGGGCGTGGACAGGAGCCTGTACACCGATCCGATCGACAAGCTGTCGGCCGAGGCGCTGACCGACCCGTCGGCGACCTTCCGCTTCGACGGCTCCGACCTGATGCCGGCCGCGATCGGTGCGGGACAGGAGTGGAAGTCGCTGACCGCCTGGTTCGCCGAGGGGCAGTCGATCCAGAAGACCGCCGCCGACATCGACGCCGCCTGGCCGCAGTAGCCGAGGCGCCGCCCGGTGCCGTCCCGGGGTGTCGGCGTCCGGACCTCGGGCTCCGGACTCCGGGCTCCGGGCTCCGGGCTCCGGCGCCCGCGTTCCGGACACCGGCTTCCGGCTTCCGGTTTCCGTTCCGGTTCCGGGGCGGGCCGGACGCACACCGAGGACCACCTGTCGAGGGGGGGGGGGGGGCCCCCCCCCCCCCCCCCCCCCCCCCCCCCCCCCCAACCCCCACCCCCCCCCCCCCCCCCCCAGGCCCCCTTAACCCACCCCCCCCCCCCG
>NZ_JBIVUM010000024.1:47433-120126 GCF_044757205.1 Kitasatospora sp. NPDC091335
CGCGGGCGCCGGGGTTCCGGACACCGCCTTCCGGTTTCCGGTTGCCGTGCCGTTCCGGGGGCGGGCCGGACGCACACCGAGGACCACCTGTCGTGGGGGGGGCGGGGCCACCCACCCGCACCGCCCGCCCCCTTCCCACCACACCCGAAGGGACGCGCAGCCATGTCCGTACCCGGATTCCCGACACCCGTCGCCGAGGCGGCCACCACGAGACTGGCGGCCGGTGCCTGGAGCGACGCGGCGGTCAAGTTCGGCAACACCGTCGGAGCCGTCGCGGGCTTCCTCGGCATCCTGCTGGTGGTCTTCCTGGTCGCCGGCCGGGCCAGGGGCCGCCTGTCCCGCCCGCTGGCGGTCGGGGTGTTCCTCGGCCCGGCGGTGGTGCTGCTGGCCGTCGGCCTGGTCGTACCGCTGGTCCGCACGGTCTACCTCAGCCTCAGGAACGACGACAGCAGCCGGTTCGTCGGCGGCGAGAACTTCGGCTGGGCCTTCACCTCCGACCCGGTGCGGAAGGTGCTGGTCAACACGCTGCTGTGGCTGGTGGCCGCGCCGCTGGCGGCGACCGGGCTGGGCCTGGTGCTGGCGCTGCTGGTGGACCGGATGCGCGGCCAGGCGGTGTACAAGTCGCTGATCTTCATGCCGATGGCGATCTCGCTGGTCGGCGCGTCGATCATCTTCAAGTTCGTCTACGAGTCGCGCGGGCCGGGGCGGCCGCAGATCGGCCTGCTCAGCCAGCTCGCCGTCGCGGTGGGCTGGGACGACCCCCCGAACTGGCTGCTCTCGCAGCCGCTGAACACCTTCCTGCTGATGGCGGTGATGGTCTGGGTGCAGACCGGTTTCGCGATGGTGGTGCTGTCGGCGGCGATCAAGGCGATCCCGGCGGAGGTGGTGGAGGCGGCCCGGCTGGACGGCGCGAGCGGGGTGCGGCTGTTCTGGTACGTCACCGTGCCGATGATCCGCACCACGGTGATGGTCGTGCTGACCACCGTCATGATCATCACCCTGAAGGCCTTCGACATCGTCCGCACCATGACCGGCGGCAACTTCGGCACCCAGGTGCTGGCCAACGAGATGTACTCGCAGTCCTTCGTCCAGTTCAACGCCGGGCGGGGCAGTGCCCTCGCGGTGCTGCTCTTCCTCGCGGTGCTGCCGCTGGTGGCCTACAACATCGTCCAGCTGCGGAAGGAGCGTGAGGTGCGGTGACCAGGACGGACGGTCGGGAGAAGCCGGTGCGGAGGGCCTTCAGCAGCCCGCTGGCCTCGGTGTTCGTGATCGCGATGACGGTGCTCTGGACGATCCCGACGCTGGGTCTGTTGGTGACCTCGCTGCGGCCCAAGCAGGACGTGACCGACAGTGGCTGGTGGAACGCCTTCCTCCACCCGGACCTCGGCCTCGGCAACTACCACGCGGTGCTGTTCGAGGGCGGTTCCGGTGTCTCCAGCGGCCTGATGCCCTTCCTGGTCAACTCGCTGGCGATCAGTGTCCCGGCGACGGTCTTCCCGCTGGTGCTGGCGGCGATGGCGGCGTACGCGCTGGCCTGGGTGCGGTTCCGGGGGAGCGACGCGGTGTTCTTCACGGTGTTCGCGCTCCAGGTGGTGCCGATCCAGATGGCGCTGATCCCGCTGCTGCGGCTGTTCGCCGGCGGGGCGCACCTGGGCCCGCTGACGCTGATCCCGGCGGTGGACCTGAGGGGCAGCTACGCGCCGGTCTGGCTGGCGCACACCATGTTCGCGCTGCCGCTGGCGGTGTTCCTGCTGCACAACTTCATCGCCCAGCTGCCGCGCGACCTGATGGAGGCCGCGGTGGTGGACGGCGCCTCGCACTTCAAGATCTTCCGTTCGATCGTGCTGCCGCTGTGCACCCCGGCGCTGGCCTCGTTCGCGATCTTCCAGTTCCTGTGGGTCTGGAACGACCTGCTGGTGGCGCTGACCTTCGCGGGCGGCACGCCGGAGGTGGCGCCGATGACGGCACGGCTGGCGCAGCTGTCCGGCTCGCTGGGTGGGCGCTGGGAACTGCTCACGGCCGGGGCGTTCCTGTCCATCATCGTGCCGCTGATCGTCTTCTTCAGCCTCCAGCGCTACTTCGTCCGGGGGCTGCTGGCCGGGTCGGTGAAGGGGTAGCCGGGGAGTTCCTGGTGGCGAGGGCGTTCTGAACACGTTCAGAGTCAACTTTTGAACCTGTTCAGAATGGTCTACAGTCGGCAGCGTCCGAGGCGCCGAGCGCGCCCGCCGGCGGACCACTCGTGGGTGGCCTCCGCATGCCCGCCGACCACTGAGGGGGACTCATGTCAGGTCTGTCCGCGCCTGCCCCGTCCGATGAACCGGGTCCGTCCGGACCGCAGGGCCCGACTGAGGCGCGAGGCCCGGCCGAGGCGCGGGGGCCGGCGGCGCCGCAGGGCCCGACCGCCTCGCAGGGCCCGGCGGCGCCGCAGGGCCCGATCGGGGCGCCCGGATCGTATGACCCGCACGATCCGTATCGGCCGTACGACCCGAACCGGCCGTACGGCTCCCATGGCCCGCACAGCCCGTACGGCCCGCACGGCCCCCACCGTGCGCCCGGCCCCGGCCCGCAGGGCGGGTGGGGTCCGGGCCTGAAGCCCGGTGCGCCGGAGCCCCAGGCCGGCGCGTGGCTGCGCCGCAGTGACCCGGAGCGTCGGGCGGGGGCCACGCCCCGGGTCGTCCTGGCCGCCCTGCTCACCGGCCTGCTGACGGCCTGGCTGCTCTACGGCGGCCTGGGCGCCAACCTGCTGATCTGCGGCGCCGCCACCGCCGTCGGGGCCGGGTTCGCCGCCCGGGTGGCGGGTCGTCGGATCCGGCCCTGGACGGCTGCCTGGAGCCTGCTGGCCCTCGCCCTGCTCGCCGTCCCGGCCTGGTGGGACGCGGGCTGGCCCGCGGTGCTGGCCGCCGTCGGCGCGCTCGCACTGGCCTCGCTGGCCCTGCACGGCGGCCGCCGCTGGCCCGGTGTCCTGCTCGCCCTGCCGGGGATCCTCTGGCAGTCGGTGCCTGCCGTGGGCTGGGCCTGGACCAGCATGGAGGGGCGCGCGGTGCCGGGCCGCGGCCGGATCGTCCCGGTGCTCAAGGCGCTCGCGGTCGCCGCCGGCCTGCTGACCGTCTTCGGCCTGCTGTTCGCCAGTGCCGACGCCGCCATGGCGGACCTGCTGGGCAACCTCAGCCCGGACCTCGACCTCGACCAGCTCCCGGGGCGCGGCGCGCTGTTCGTGCTCGGGGCGGTGGCCGCGCTGGGCTTCGCCCACATCGCGGCCGGCCCGCGCCGCTGGGACCGTACCGAGATCAGGCCGGGCCGGGAGCGCCGCCGGCTGGAGTGGGCGCTGCCGCTGGTCGCGCTCGACCTGATGTTCGGCGTCTTCGCGGTGGTCCAGGCCGTGGTGGTGCTCGGCGGCGCGGACGCCGTACTGAGCAACACCGGGATGAGCCGCTCCGAGTACGCCCGGCAGGGCTTCTGGCAGCTGAGCGTGATCACCGTGCTGACCCTGGTCGTGGTGACCCTCGCCAAGCGGTGGGCCCCGCGCACCACCCCCACCGACCGGCGGGTGGCGCGGATCCTGCTCGGCCTGCTCTGTGTGCTGGCGCTGGCCGTGGTCGCCTCGGCGCTCGGCCGGATGTGGTTCTACGTGGACGCCTCCGGGCTCACCCGGCTGCGGCTGTGGGTGCTGGTGGTGGAGGTCTGGCTGGGCGCCGTCTTCCTGCTGCTGATCGCCGCAGGGCTGGCCCGCCGCACCGACTGGCTGCCGCGCGTCGTGCTCCTCAGCGGGATGCTCACCCTCGCGGTCTACGGCCTGATGGGCCCGGACGCGATCGTCGCCGAGCAGAACGTCACCCGGTACGAGCAGGCCCTGCGGACCGATCCGCCCGCCGCCGCCATCGACCTGCGCAACGTCCGCTCGCTCTCGGCGGACGCGGTGCCCGCCCTGGACCGGCTCCCCGAACCGCAGCGGAGCTGTGCGCTGCAGCTGATCGCGCAGGACCTGTACGGGGAGCCGAAGCCCTGGTACGCGACCAGTCTCGCGACCGCCCGGGCGCGGGAGGCCCTGGCGGAACGGCCCCTGGAGGGCTCGACCGCGATCGGCCGCACGGCCTGCGACTGGGCTGGGCTGTCGTACGACGCCCGGTAGACCGACCGGGGCGGGTGGCCCGCGGACAACGCCCGGGGCCGGCCGGGAGCGTGTTGCTCCCGGCCGGCCCCGGGCGTTGCGGCGCCGTCGGCGCGTGGCAGCGCGTGTCGGCGGTGTCGCGGATTTGGTGCCTCGCGGCGCCGTCAGTGCATCGCGACGGCGGAGGAGTCGCTCGGCAGGTCGCCGGCCTTGGCCTTGATCACGAAGACCGCGACCACCAGGGCCACCGCCGCGAGGGCGGCGCCCACGATGAAGCCGTGCGAGATTCCCTCGGTGAGCACGGTGTTGGCGGCGTTCGTGCCCTGCGGGAACTCGTGGTGCTGCTGGAAGTAGGCCAGCTGATCCGGCGTCGCGGTCGCCATGAACGCCGGCAGCTGCACGGTGGCCTCGGCCGTGGCGTAGTGCGCGAAGACCGTGGTCAGGATCGACAGGCCGAGCGAACCGCCGATCTGCTGCATCGAGTTGAGCAGGCCGGAGGCTGCGCCGGTCTCCTCGCCCGGGACGCCGGCGACCGAGAGCAGCATCACCGGGACGAAGATCAGGCCCATGCCGAAGCCGAACACCACCGTGGGGCCGAGCACCCCGTCCAGGTAGCCGCTGTCCTTGCCCATCTGGGTCAGCCAGGTGAGGCCGACGGTGACCAGCAGCGCACCGCCCGCCATGAAGGGCTTCGGACCGTACCTGGCCTGGAGGTTGGAGGCGATCTGCGCGGCGACGACGATCGCGACGCTGATCGGGAGGAAGGAGACGCCGGCCTTCAGCGGGCTGTAGCCGAGCGGTCCCTGCACGAACAGCACGACGTAGAAGAAGATGCCGAACATGGCCGCGGCCAGGCAGAGCATCATCACCAGGCCGCCGGTGCGGTTGCGGTCGGCGAACAGGTGCATCGGGGTGATCGGCTGGTCGGTGCGGCTCTCGACCACGAAGAACGCGGCGAGCAGGATCGCGCCGGCCGCGAAGGAACCGAGCGTGATGCCGTCCGACCAGCCGTCCGAGGCGGCTCGGATGAACCCGTAGACCAGGCCGACCAGGCCGAGTGTCGAGGTGAGCGCGCCGGGCAGGTCGAAGCGGCCCGGGTGGCGCTTGGACTCGGCGATGTAGCGCGGCGCGGCGATCGCGATCAGGATCGCGATCGGCACGTTGACGAAGAACACCCAGCGCCAGTTCAGGTACTCGGTGAGCAGGCCGCCGGCCAGCAGGCCGATCGCGGCGCCCGAGCCGGCCACCGCGGAGAACACGCCGAACGCCCGGTTGCGTTCCGGCCCCTCGTCGAAGTTGGTGGCGATCAGGGCGAAGGCCGTCGGGGAACAGATCGCTCCACCGATGCCCTGGAGCGCGCGGGCGGCCAGCAGCAGGCTGCTGTCCTGGGCGAAACCGCCGAGCAGCGAGGCCAGTCCGAACAGCAGGGTGCCGAAGATGAACACCCGGCGGCGACCGAGGATGTCACCCGCGCGACCGCCGAGCAGCAGCAGGCCGCCGAAGGTCAGCGTGTAGGCGTTGATGACCCAGGACAGGTCGGTGGTCGAGAAGCCCAGGGCGTCCCTGATGTGCGGCAGTGCGATGTTCACGATCGTCGCGTCGAGGACGACCATGAGCTGGGTGGCCGCGATGACGGTCAGGGTGATGCCCTTGCCCCGTCCCTGGCCGGACTGCGGTGGTGAGTTCTTGCTGAGCGTGTCGGAGATAGCCACGAATGTGCCCCCTGCTGGCTATGTGCTCGGTGGTGCGGGTCCGGCGGATGCGCCGGTCCGGGCGCGGCGGTGCGCCCTTGCGCAGGCCTGGAAGGAACGGGATCGTTCACTAATCGGGACGATATCCTGGCCGTGATTGTGAACGCAAGCGTTCCTTAAGGATGGTGGCGATGGAGCGGTTGGTGCGACGCCTGGTGACGGACCGGTCCGGTCGGTCGTCGGGTCGGTCACCGGGGGAGACGGCCCCTCGGCTGGCGGAGGCGGGGGCCGCGGCGGGGTCCGGAGCCGTGGTCGGCACCGGGGCGGTGGCCGCGGGGCCGGGCGTCGGGGAGGGTTCGGGGCCGGGTGTCGCACCCGACTTCTGCCCGGTGCGGGCCGCCCGCCAGGCTCTGGCGAGGCCGGTTCGGCGGCGGGGGAAGGAACTGGAGAACGCGATCTTCGAGGCCGCGCTCGACCAGCTCACCTCCGGCGGATACGCGCGGCTGACCATGGAAGGGGTCGCCAGTGCGGCACGGACCGGGAAGGCCGCACTCTACCGGCGCTGGGCGTCCAAGGACGAACTCGTCATCGACGCCCTGGACGCCACTCTCCCACGCCCTTACGACACCCCCGACCTGGGGTCCGCGCGGGACGAACTCCACCGGCTCGTCGAGGGGTTCACGGAGGCGATGACCTCCCGGGTGGGCTCCGCGCTCAACGCCCTGATGGGCGAGATCGACCACGAGCGGGCCGAGGTCTTCAAGGGCTTCATCACCGACCGGGTCCTCGAGCCGACCGCGCGGACCATCCTGGAGATCCTGCGCCGTGGTGCCGCGCGCGGCGACGTCAGGCCCGGCGCCGCCACCCCGCTGGTGGCGGACGTCATTCCGGCGGTACTGCTCTACCAGGTCAAGATCCGAGGGCTGGAGACCATGGGGCCGGACTTCGCCGGCCGCCTGGTGGACGAGGTGCTGGAGCCGATGATCCGGGCCTGAGTGGGTCCGGGCCGTCCTCGGCGGGTCGGTGTCGGGCTCGCTGCCGGGCTCGGGGCTTGGGTCGGGGCCGGGGCCGGGCCTCGGGCGGCAGGGAATCCGCGGTCGTGGGGCGGGCTTAGGCTGGAGGCTGCCCCCGCTGAACGGAATACGCCATGCCGATCGTCCCTCCGACGCACTCCGTCGAACGCTCGCTCCGCCGGGCCGGCGCCAAGATCGTCGTCGGTCTCGACGAGGTCGGGCGCGGCGCCTGGGCCGGGCCGGTCACCGTGGGTGCGGCCGTCACCGGCCTGCGCAAGGCGCCGGAGGGACTGACCGACTCGAAGCTGCTCACCGAACTGCGCCGCCGCGCGCTCGCCCCGGTCCTCGCCGACTGGGTCACCGCGTACGCGCTGGGGCAGGCCTCGCCACAGGAGTGCGACGAACTCGGCATGACGGCGGCGCTGCGGCTGGCCGCCGTCCGCGCGCTGGAGGCACTGCCGGTCGAGCCCGACGCGGTCATCCTGGACGGCAAACACGACTACCTCGGCGGCCCCTGGCGGGTGCGCACGGTGATCAAGGGCGACCAGTCCTGCATCTGCGTCTCCGCCGCCTCGGTGCTCGCCAAGGTCCACCGCGACGGCCTGATGGCCGAACTGGGCGAGGGGTGCCCGGAGTACGGCTTCGCCGACAACGCCGGCTACCCGTCCCCGGTGCACCGTGCCGCCCTGGAGGAGCACGGTCCCACCGGGCAGCACCGGCTCTCCTGGGCGTACATGGACGCACTGCCGAGGTGGCGTCACCTCAAGCGCGTCCGGGAGGTCGCGGGTGGCGGTCAGGGGTCCGCCGACGAACAGTTGACGCTCGGTTTCTGATGGTCCGTCTGGAATTGCCCAGGTGAGGGTGGCGGAGCGGCGGCGCCCAATGGGTGGGGTGCCCGTGCGCGTCCGACCGGCATTTGATAGATATCCGGGTATGCCTGCCTTCCCCGAGGAGCCGGAGATTCACGAGAGCATTCCGGGCCCCGGCGTTCCCGTCCCCCGCGAGTCGGACGCACCAGCCCCCGCCACCGCACCCACCACCGTCGCCGCCCCGGCGCCGGTGCCCGGCCCCCGTCCGGAGCCTCCGCGCCCGGCCGCGCCGCGCGCCGCCCGTCCGGGACCGCCGCGACTGATCCCCAAGCCCGGACCGGCGCCGCGCCGTCCGGCCCCCGCCGCGCCGCAGACGGAGATCCGGCGGATCGCCGCCACTCCGGCGCAGGCGGTGGAGCGCGCCGATGACGCGGTCGACCAGCTGCTGGAGTCCGGGCGTGACCCGGGCGCCATCCTGGTGCTGACGGTCGGCGGGGCGCACCCCTGGCAGCAGCACGAGCTCTCCTTCGGTGAGGAGCGCTACTGGGCGCAGCTCGCCGAGGGCGGGGACGTGTTCTACGCGGACGCCGCACTGACCCGTCCGGTCCGCCGCGAGGTGGTCGTCCTGGTGGTCAACGGCGGACCGTCCGCCCGGGCCGCCGAGGCGTACACCAAGGCGCTCGGCCACGCGACCTCGCTGCTGGTGGTCTGCGGCGACGCCGGCCCGACTGCCGCGGGCGCGGCCGGCACCGCGCCGGGCCGCCCGGTCAAGGCCTGACCCCAGTCGTCCACTCCGGGCCCGGTGCCGTCGTACGGTGCCGGGCCCGACGTCCGTCCTGCGGTGCTCGACGGCCGGTGGCCGGTGGCCGGTGATCCGTGCGGCCGAGGCCGCCGCCGGATCAGCGCGTGCCGGTGCGGCGGGTCGGTTCGGTCGCTGCGATCCGCGCCGGGGCCCACGGGGGTTCGGACTGCGGGGCGCGCACCGCGTCCTCGCCGTGCTGGGCCTGCTCGGGCGCCGACTGGCGGGTGAGCTGACCGCGCGGGGCGTCCAGCGCCGAGCGCGGCGGCAGCTCCGTCACGGTGTGCACCGGTCCGTCGGCCCACGAGCCCGCGTGCGGCTTGCGCCCGCCCCGCCCGTCCCCGAGGACCTGCCAGCCCGCCGGGGTGAGTCCGATGTACGCGCCGCAGCGCAGTCCGTGCAGCGCGGACGCGTCCCGCAGCGCCCACATCCAGGCGCCGTCCTGCTCGGTCCAGCCGGGCGCGCCGTCGCGGCAGCGCAGCAGCACGGCGGTCCGGGTCGGCTCCGGCAGCCGCAGGTCGTGCGGGATGATCCGGCGCAGGTGGGTCAGCAGCGCGTTGCGGTGCTTCCAGCCGTCGGTGTCGTGAGGCCAGGGGGTGAACGAGGCCGAGGCGACGAGGTGGTGGAGAACGTCCAGGACGGCGAGCACGACGGTGCCCGGCGGGGGCAGGTGGCGCTGGTGCAGCTCCAGGACGAACTCGCGAGGGTCGCGCAGCAACGGGATCCCCGAGGCGGTCCAGGCCTCCAGGTCCAGCACCCGTCTGGGTTCCGCACTCCCGGAGAAGGGATTCTGACCTCGGTCGATGCCGTTGATCACGATCCTCCTTCCTGGCCCGTGGGCAGTCGGGTGCCTGGGTACGCCGAAGGGCGGATCCAACGGACCGGGTTTCGGGTACCTCCCAATTCTCGGGGCATCGGGGCCGGAGCGGCAACGATGAAATGATGAACGCCATCCGATAGTCCATGGTCTGCCGGATATGTTCCACAGCGGATCCAGCGCCGCGAAGGTGCCGCCAGGCCTTGATCCACAACGCCCGGAGGGCAGGGCGAACCGTCATCGGCACGGTGACCACTCCTTTCCCGGGCCGTTCGACCGGTGTGACCGAAATCGCTTCGCCTGATCCTTTCTGCTAGGCCATTCGAGTGAACGAGGTGGGTTTCGGCGACGGCTTTCCGCCGTTCCGTCACCCCTGCACGGCCAGTACCAGTGGCAGCACCGCGCTCGCCCCCGCCCGGCGCAGCAGTCGGGCGGCCACGGTGACCGTCCACCCGGAGTCGACGAGGTCGTCCACCAGCAGCACCGGCCCGCCCGCGGCCGCCACCGCCTGCTCCACCTCCGGTGGCAGGACCAGCGCGCCGGCCAGCGAGTGCAGCCGCTGGGCGCTGTTGCTGCGGGCGCCGTGCGGAGGCAGCCCGCCGGCGTACTCGATCCGGCCGAGCAGCGGCAGCCGCCCGATCTCGGCGATCCGCGTGCCGAGGCTGCCGACCAGCCGGGGCCTGGCCGAGGAGGCCATGGTCACCACACCCACGGGCCGCTCCAGCCGGGCGCCCTCCGTCGTCTCCGGCCCGGCCCAGCCGCCCGGACCGCGGGCCCAGTCGGCGAGCACCGCCACCAGCGCGTCCACCGCCTCACCGGGCACCGGGACGTCCGGCGCCTGCTCGGCGAGCAGGGTGCGCAGCCGGTTGCCCCAGCCGATGTCGGACAGCCGGCCGAGCGCCCGGCCGGTCTCCGCCTGCTCGCCCGCCGGGATCCTGCCCTTGAGCGGCACCCCGAGCGCGTCCATCCCGGTCGGCCAGAGCCGGCGCGGCTCGAAGCTCACGCCGGGGCGGCCGAGGGCGGCCCTGGCCGCCGCCAGGATCTCGGCGGAGACGTCAGGGGTGTGCAGCGGCCCGGCGCAGTTGTCGCACCGCCCGCACGGCGCGGCCTGCTCGTCGTCCAGCTGACGGCGCAGGAACTCCATCCGGCAGTCGGTGGCCGAGGCATACTCGCGCATCGCCCGCTGCTCCGCCTCCCGGGAGGCCGCGACCTTGGCGTAGCGGGCGGTGTCGTACTCCCAGCTCTGCCCGGTGGCCGTCCAGCCGCCCTTGACCCGGCGGACGGCGCCGTCCACGTCGAGCACCTTGAGCATGGTCTCCAGCCGGGCCCGGCGCAGGTCCACCCGGGGCTCCAGGGCCGCGGTGGAGAGCGGGCGGCCCGCCTCGGCCAGCGCGTCGATGGTGCGGCGCACCTGCTCCTCCGGCGGGAAGGCCAGCGAGGCGAAGTAGCGCCAGATCGCCTCGTCCTCACGCCCGGGCAGCAGCAGCACCTCGGCCCGGTCCACGCCGCGCCCGGCCCGGCCGACCTGCTGGTAGTAGGCGATCGGCGAGCCGGGCGAGCCGAGGTGCACCACGAAGCCGAGGTCGGGCTTGTCGAAGCCCATGCCGAGCGCGGAGGTGGCGACCAGCGCCTTGACCCGGTTGGCCAGCAGGTCGGCCTCGGCGGTGCGGCGGTCGGCGTCCTCGGTGCGGCCGGAGTAGGAGGCCACCGGGAAGCCGCGCTCGCGCAGGAAGGCCGTCACCTCCTCGGCCGCGGCCACCGTCAGGGTGTAGACGATGCCGGAGCCGGGGAGCCGGTCGAGGTGGTCGGCCAGCCAGGCGAGGCGGTGGGCCGGGTCGGGCAGGGAGAGCACGCCCAGGGTGAGGCTCTCCCGGTCGAGCGGCCCGCGCAGCACCAGGGCGTGCTCGTCGGTGGCGCCGGTGCCGAGCTGCTCGGCGACGTCGGCGGTGACCCGGGCGTTGGCGGTGGCGGTGGTGGCCAGCACCGGGACGCCGGGCGGCAGGTCCGCGAGCATGGTGCGCAGCCGGCGGTAGTCGGGGCGGAAGTCGTGCCCCCAGTCCGAGATGCAGTGGGCCTCGTCGACCACCAGCAGGCCGGTGGAGGCGGCGAGCTCGGGCAGCACCTGGTCGCGGAAGTCCGGGTTGTTCAGCCGCTCGGGGCTGACCAGCAGGATGTCGACCTTCCCGGCGCCGACCTCCTCCTGGATCCCGGCCCACTCGTCGGTGTTGGCCGAGTTGATGGTGCGGGCGTGGATGCCGGCCCGGCCGGCCGACTCGACCTGGTTGCGCATCAGGGCGAGCAGGGGCGAGACGATCACCGTCGGTCCCGAGCCGCGGGCCCGGAGCAGGGCGGTGGCGATGAAGTAGACCGCGGACTTCCCCCAGCCGGTGCGCTGGACGACGAGGGCACGGCGGCGGTCGACCACGAGGGCCTCGATGGCCGTCCACTGGTCCTCGCGCAGGGTGGCTCCGGGGCCGGCGAGCTCGCGCAGGACGGCCTCGGCCCTGGCCCGGACCTCGGCTCGGTCGGCGGTGGCGGTGGTGTGGGTGTCGGGCTGCTGCATGGCGTCCATGTAACCCCGTGCCGCTGACAAGCGACGAATGCCGGGGAGGGGAGACGGGGGAAGGACGGGTGTATTTCATCCGCTGGTCCGTTGAACGGCGGTCAAAATCCACTCGCGGGAGGCAGTTTCGACTACTCCGAATGAGTGAGGGAAAATTCGGGGTCGGAGTTATCCACAGGAAAAAAGAAGTTTTCGGTGGGGTTCGTGGATTGCGTCCACTCTTGCGGCCATGAACGCGATGAACAACGAGCACGTCATTCTGTCCCTCGGTCCGGCCTCCGGTCACCGGCAGGTCGTCATGCGCGGTCCGGCCGACATGGCCGAGCTGCTTCCGTACTTCCTGGGCTTCTACCCCGACGACAGCATCGTCGCGGTCGGCCTCCACGGCCCCGGTCTGCATCAGGGCGGGGTGATCCGGGCGGACCTGCCGCGGTCGCCCGCGCAGTGGCCGGCCGCCGCGGAGGAGACGGCCGCGCTGCTGGTCGCCCTCTCCGAGCGGCACGGCGCCCGGCCGCTCCAGGTGCTCCTCTACCTCTGCCAGGATCCCGGCACCGCCCACGCCCCACCGGTGGCGGACGGGCTGCGGCCGCTGGCCGACGCCCTCAGGGCGGCCTTCGGGCGCCGGGGCGTGGCCGTCAAGGAGTCGCTGTGCGTCTCGGACGGCCGCTGGTGGTCCTTCATGTGCCGCGGCGACGGGTGCTGCGATCCGGCGGGCAACCCGGTGCGGCGCAGCCCCGGTCCCGGTCCCGCGGCAGCCGCCGCGACGGTCGCCGGCCTGGTGCCGCGCGGCAGTCGGAAGGCGATCATCGGCGGGCTGGATCCGGTCGGCCCGCCGGAGGAGGCCGCCCAGCGCGAGGCGCTCGCCCGGGCCGAGGCGGTGGACGCCCTCGCCAGGGAGCAGCGCATCGCCCTGCTCGACCAGGCGGTCGCCGAGTTCCGGGCCGGGGCCAGGGAACTCGACGCGGACCGGACGGCGCAGCTGCTGCTCGCCCTGCGGGACCGCCTGGTGCGGGACCGCGGCGTCGAGTACGCCAGGCCCGACGAGCTGGCCCCGGCCGAGCGGCTCTGGCGCTTCCTCGCCCGGCGGGCCGTGCCGCCGTACGGGGGCTGCGCGGTGGCCCCGCTCACCCTGTTGGCCTGGACGTCCTGGGTCGCGGGGGACACGGCGACGGCGCGGGTCGTCCTGGGCCACGTGCTGCGCCTCGCCCCGGGCTACCTGCTGGCCGAGCTGCTCTACGAGTCGCTGAACGACGGCATGACGCCCCAGGGCCTGCTGGCCGCCGTCGAGGCCCAGCGGCGGCGGCGCGAGGAGCCCGCTCCCGGGACGGTCCCCGGCGACGGAGCGGAGCCTCCGGCAGGCGGGGCGCCGAGCGGTGGGGCACCGAGCGGGGAGGCGCCGCCGCCTGCCGGAGGCGTGCCGTCGGGCGCCGCGGCCGGCGGGGCCTCCGGTGAGCGGCCCGGACGGTCGTCCGGCGCGCGGCGGCACCGGCGAGGTGGGCGCCGGAAGGGCTCCTCCACGGCGTCGGCACCGGCTGATCCGGGCGCGGGTGCCCCCGAGGGCCCGGAGCCGGACGCCGGCGCCGCCGGATCGGTCGCCCTGCTGCCGGCGCCCGGGAGGGCTGTGACACCCGGGCACACCCCGGCCGCCGGGGAGCGGATCGCCCGCGGCCTGCGGCTCGGCCGGGCGGCGGCGTGCGCGCCCGCCGCCCACACCGCCGGCGGCCTCCACCGCTGCCGGGGCGTCCGGCGGGCGACCAGAGGAGGCCACCGTGCGCACTGAGCCGCTCCGCGCCGCCGCACCGGCCCCCGGGCCGCTACGCCTCGCCGTGCGCCATCTTGATCAGGCGGTCCAGCACCGTGCCGCCGCCGACCCGGAGGCCGTCGTGCTCCCACTCGTTGGTGACCCAGGCCCGCAGGCCGTGCACCGCGCGGGCGGTCTCCAACGAGTCGGCGGTGTCCACGTACATGTCGTCGTGGTACACCGCCGCCACCACTGGCACGGTGTTGCCGGCCAGCCGCGCCCGGTCGTACAGGTCGGGCCAGTCGGTGCGCGCGGCGAGCAGCTCCGCGGTCTCCTTGAGCGGGCGCAGCGCCGGGTCGGTGTCGAACATCCAGGGGTAGATCATCTCCCCGGTGAACAGCACCGGCGCGCCGGACTCCAGCGCGGCCCGGGCGTCGAACTGCGGGAACTCCTTGCGGACCCGCTCGGCCGCCCAGGCGGTGCCGCCCTGGTCCACCGACCGCTGGCCGTAGATCGACTCGTGCAGCACGGCGTACAGCGGGCCGCCCGCGAAGGAGAGCTGCGCCTGGGCGCCGGCCAGGAAGGTGTCGGAGAGCTCGGGCCCGGCCGCGCCCTCCACCCAGGCCTCCTCCAGCAGGTAGTGCAGGGTGCCGGAGCCGCTGCCGCCGCCGAGCAGCAGGCCCAGCACCTGGAACGCCTCGACGGTGAGCAGTCCGCCGTCCGGCAGGGTCGCGGGGGAGTCCGCGAGGTGGGCGGCGATCCGGCGCACCGCCTCGACGTCCTGCGGGAACCGGGCGTAGTGGTCCTCGTTCTTGCGGACCACCCGCGGGTAGGCGGCGCGGTAGACGTCGTCGGCCGAACTGCCGAGGCCGGCGAGGCCGCCGGTGATGAAGGCCTCGGTCAGGCCTTCGGGCGCGATGGAGAGGTAGGTGAGGGTGCAGAAGCCGCCGAAGCTCTGGCCGAGCAGGCTCCAGCGCCGGTCGGCGCCGAGCAGCCGTTCACGGATCAGCTCGGCGTCCCGGACGATCGAGTCCGCGCGGAAGTGGGCCAGGTAGTCCGCCTGCTCCTGTGGGCCGCCACGCCGGGCGAGGGTCTGCCGGGTCGCGGGAGTGGACCGCCCGGTGCCGCGCTGGTCGAGCAGGAGCACCCGGTAGTCGTCCAGGGCGCGATCCAGCCACGAGTCCCGGCCGAGCGGGCGGGCGGCCTTGCCACCGGGCCCGCCCTGGAGGAAGACCAGCCAGGGCAGGTCGTCCCGCTCGCGGCCTGCGGCCACCACCTCGCGGGCGTACACCTCGATCTGCTCGCCCTGCGGGGCGGCGTGGTCGAGCGGCAGCTGGAAGACGTGGTCGGTCGTGACAATCCCGGGCAGCCGGCTGATGGCGGACATGCAACTCCTCGGTCTCTGCTGGTCACAGCGATGGCGTCGCGGTTCACGGGGTCACCGGGTGCGGGGGCCGCGACCCCCGCACCGTATCCTGGCGGCGGTCGGGCCCCGGTTGGACCGCCCTGTCCGCCCGACGGACGGCCGGCACCGGCAGGCGCCCGGTCCGAGCCGGTCCCGCGGCGGGCGGGAAGACAGGAGTCGGCTCCGGATCGCGACTGATGACGCACCCGCGACAGCCCCGGTGACGTTCCGGCGGAAGCGGCACGACCGCCTGGCGGAGCCGCCGCGACCAGCGGCGCAATGGCGGGGCGTGACCTGGCGGCGGTGCGCGGCGTTGACTCCGGGGGCCTGCGCCCGGTTCGGGCGGGCCGATCGCCGGGCGGTGCGGACCAGGCCGCGCGGGCGGCCGGCAGCGGTCGGCGGTCGCGTGCGGCGCCACGACCGGTCGCCGCCGCGGGACCGGGCGGTCCCGCGGGTGCGCGCCGTGGGGGAAGGGCGCCACCGGCAGGCCGGGACGTCGGACCTGACGGCGTGCCGGGCACGGTGACGGCCTCGGAACGAAGGCGCGGAGCGCCGGTACCGGCCCGGTACCGAGCACCGCATGGCACGACCCGCCGCCGGGTACGGCCAGACACGGCACACCGCCGACGGGACAACCCGCCGGCCCGGCACCATCAGCACGCGATCGAGCATGCTCGCGGCCCACCGGCCTGACCGGCCACCGGACCGCCGAGGGGAGGAGAGTCCGGTGACCGCCATGAGGCCACCACAGGCCATGCCGGCCGAGAGCGTGGTCGGCGCACCGCCCAGGCTGGTGGGTCGTCCCGACCAGGTGCCGGCGGCAGGACCGTCGGGCGCACCCGGCGGCCCGGGCCGCCCCGCGGCCCCGCCGCGCCCGCAACCGCCCGCCGTCCACCACGCGGTGATCTGCGTCAACGCCCCGTCGATGGCCGCCTCCGGTCCCGACGGCCAGCTGCGCGGCCACGGCCTGCACGGCTTCTTCCGCAACGGCGTCCGGGTGCTCGCCCGGATGGAGCTGCGGATCGGCGGCATGGAGCCGCTGCCGCTCCAGGGCACCCTGACCAGTACCGCCCAGGCCCGGTTCCTCGGAGCCGTCCGCCTTCCCGGCGACCTCGATCCGGACCCGGCGCTCACCGTGGAGCGGCTGCGCCACGCGGACGGCGTGGAGACCGTGGTCGTGCGCAACACCGGTCCGCGGCCCGCCCGGCTGCCGCTGGAGATAGCCCTCGGCACCGACCTGGGCCCGGTCGCCGAGATCGCCGCCGGGCACCGCCAGCCCGACCTGCCGGGCCAGGTGCAGTCCGCCGGGCTGCGCTGGGCGGGCCAGGTGCACAGTGCCGTGGTCAGCGCCCAGCCCTCCCCGCACGCCGTCCTGGCCGGCGCCGGCGTGCTCCGCTGGGACCTGGAGGTCCAGCCGGGGGCCCGCTGGTCGGTCGAGCTGCGCACCGAGCTGGAGAGCGCCGTCACCGGCCCCCGCCCGCCGGGCGGGCGCGGCACCGGGGTCCCGCTGCCCTGGTCCGAGCCGGAGATCCGCAGCGACGACGCCCGGGCCGCCCCGCTGGTCTCCCGCTCGCTGGACGCGCTCGGCGGGCTGCTGTTCGCCGATCCGGACCGCCCGACCGATCTCTACCCGGCCTCCGGTGCGCCCTGGCGCTTCGGCCTCGCTCCCGCCGACGCGCTCTGGGCCGCCCGGCTGACCCTGCCGCTCGGCACCCGGCTGGCCGCCGGCACCCTTCGCGCGCTGGCCCGCCGGCAGCAGCCCGCCGCCCAGGGCCGTACGGAGGGCCTGCTGCCCGGTGCCCTGCGCCACGGCGGACCGGAACTGCCGCCCACCTGCACCGCCACCGAGGCCACCCTGCTGTTCGTCACCGTGCTGGCCGAGGCCTGGCGCTGGGGCCTGCCCCGGGCGGAGGTCGCCGACTTGCTCCCGGCCGCCGAGCGGGCCCTGGCCGCCCTGCGCGAGGGCCTGGTCGACGGTTTCGTCACCGACCTGAGCCGTCCGGCCGAGGAACGCTCCGCCCACCCGGTGGCCGCCCGCGCCGAGGTCCAGGCGCAGGCCCACCGCGCCGCCCTGCACGGGGCCGAGCTGCTGGAGGCCTTCGGCCGACCGGGCGCCGAGGACTGGCGCGGCTGGGCCACCGCGCTGCGCGGGCGCTTCCGCGAGCGGTTCTGGGTCGACGACCTCTCCGGCGGCCGTCCCGCGGCCGGGCTGGCTCCGGGCGGCCAGCCGCTGCCCGCCGTCGCCTCCTCCCTGGTGCACCTGCTGGACACCGGGCTGGCCGTCGACGGCGGTCGGCACGAGAGCCTGCTGGACCGCGAGCAGACCCGGCTGCTCGCCCAGCGCCTGGTCGCGCCGGAGCTGGACAGCGGCTGGGGCCTACGGACCCTGAGCGCCAAGTCCCCCCGCTTCAACCCGCTGGGCCACCGCGGCGGCGCCGTGCGGGTCCACGAGACGGCGCTCGCGGTCGCCGGGCTGGCCGAGGCCGGTCACGAGAACCAGGCAGGCACCCTGCTGGAGGGCCTGCTCGCCGCGGGCGCCCACTTCGAGGGGCGGCTGCCGGAGATGTACGCGGGGGAGCAGCGGACCCTCGGCTGCCCGCCGGTGCCGCACCCGGCCGCCTGCCGCCCGGCGGCGGTCTCCGCGGCCGGTGCCGTGCACGCGGTGTTCGCCCTCGCCGGGGTCAGACCCGATGTCCCGGGTGGCCGGGTGCTGGTCCGCCCGGCCAGCACCGCACCGCTCGGCGAGCTGGAGCTGACCGGTCTGCGGGTGGCGGGCGAGCCCTTCTCCGTCCGGGTGAGCCGGATCGGCGTCGCGATGGTGGAGGAGGCGTCCGCGGACCTGCAACTCGTCGCCCACTGAGCCTGCCGCCGCGTCCGCGCCCCAGGCGTCGGTGACACCGGGTCACCGACGCCGCGCCCGCCCGGGCGTGGACCGGCGCGAGCCGCACCGGGCGGTAGGAGCGCCTGGCCCTGCGCGGGTCCATGAGCGGGCCTGTGCTTATCGTCAGAGAGACGACTATGATCGTGACCATGTCGCGTTACGATCCGTCGGCCTTTCCCCCGTTCGCTGTCACGGTTGACCTCGTGGTGCTGACGGTGCGCGACCACTCGCTCTGCGCCCTGCTGGTCAGACGTGGTGAGCCGCCGTTCCAGGGCTACTGGGCGCTGCCCGGCGGCTTCGTCCGTCCGGACGAGGGCCTGGCCGAGGCCGCCTCCCGCGAACTGGCCGAGGAGACCGGCCTGCGCGCCCACACCGCTCCCGGCCACGACGCGGTGGGCCTCGGCGCGGCCGGCGCCCACCTGGAGCAGCTCGCCACCTACGGCCACCCGCAGCGCGACCCCCGGATGCGCGTGGTCAGCGTCGCCTACCTGGTGCTCGCCCCCGACCTGCCGACTCCCCGGGCGGGCGGCGACGCCAGCGGCGCCCGCTGGGCCCCGGTCGGCGAACTCCTCGGCGAGAACCCGGCCGACGGCGTCCCGCTCGCCTTCGATCACGGCCTGATCCTCGCCGACGGCGTGGAACGTGCCCGCTCCAAGATCGAGTACTCCTCCCTCGCCACCGCCTTCTGTCCGACCGAATTCACCGTCGGTGAGCTGCGCCGCGTCTACGAGGCGGTCTGGGGCGTGGTGCTGGATCCGCGGAACTTCCACCGCAAGGTCACCGGCACCCCCGGCTTCCTGCTGCCCTCCGGCGGCACGACGACCCGTCAGGGCGGCCGTCCTGCCCAGCTGTTCACCGCCGGTGGCGCGACGGTCCTCAACCCGCCCATGCTCCGCCCGGAGTCCTGAGCCCCGCCCGTCTGTTCCGGGCCCGCGCCAAGCGCCCCGCCCGGCCCACCCCACCGGGGCGCGGCCCCGGGCAGCCGAACGGCCCGGCCCGGCTGCGGGCACGGCGGCAGCGGCGCAGAGTGTCGGTGAACGCCCCGGCCGCAGGGCCGGAGGCCCACCGGACCCAGGGAGCCCCGCGATGGCCCTCAAGGACTGCGCCAACCAGCGATTCCTCATCGAGGGGCTGGCGGCGGACTACCGCAGCCTCGACGCGACCACCACCGGTACGGAGGGCGAGCTGGCCGCGCTACAGGCCGGGCCAGGGGCGCCCGCGGCGATCGCCGCGGTGGAGGAGCGATTGGCCGCCGAGCGCGAGCGACTGGGCGAGATCGCCGTCCAGGGCCAGGCCGCCGTCGACGAGTTCCGGGCGGTCTGCGGAGGCGAGCAGCTCCCGCCGCTGCCCTGGCCCGCTCGGTAGGCCGCCCCCTCCGCCGGCCCGGTGCCCCGCCCGGCCGAAGGCCCGGAACGGGCCGGTCACTCGTGAATCGCAGGATCGGATTGTCCCCTGATCGGGTGAGGTGGGCAGTCGTAGGGCCCGTGCCGTTCCCGTAATGCCCGGAATAGCCGTCGCGGCCCCCTAATGTGCTGGCGCGGAGCCGCGCGGGCGCGTGCCCGCCCGTCAGGGGGCGCTCCGTGTCGAGCAGGTGGGCCGAAGGCATGGGAGCAGCCAGCGATGATCCAGATCACCGGACTGACCAAGGTCTATCGCAAGGGGGCTCCGCCTGCGGTGCTCGACCTGACCTTCGACGCCAGGCCCGGCACGGTGACGGCACTGCTCGGCGCTGAGGGGGCGGGCAAGTCCACCGCGCTGCGGCTGATGCTCGAACTCGAACGCGGCCAGGGTGTCACGCTCTTCGACGGCCGCCCCTACCGCCGGATCCGTCACCCCGAGCGCGAGGTCGGCGTGCTGCTGTCCGGGCCGGGGCAGGGCGCGGCCGCGGTGGCCGGGCACCCGGGCCGCCGGGCGCGCAGCCACCTGCGGATGCTCGCCGCGGTCGCCGGCGTCTCGGCCCGGCGGGCGGACGAACTGCTGGAGCAGACCCGGCTGGCCGCCGTGGCCGGGCAGCGGCTGCGCACCTTCTCGCCGGGCATGCACCGCCGGCTGGGGCTGGCCGCCGCCCTGCTCGGCGACCCGGGCACGCTGCTGCTGGACGGTCCGGCCGAGGGCCTGTCGCCGCGCAACGTCGAGTGGTTCCACTCCTTCCTGCGCTCGTTCGGTGCCGCCGGCGGGACGGTCCTGGTGACCACCCGGACCCCGCAGGAGGCCTCGCAGCTCGCGGACCGGGTGGTCACCCTGGATCGCGGCCGTCTGGTGGCCGACCAGCCGGTCGCGGAGTTCCGGCGGACCAGGCTCAGCCCCGAAGTGGCCGTCCGGGGGCCGCAGATGGCGCGGCTGGCGGACCTGCTGGTCAGCCAGGGCGCCGAGGTCCGCCGAGACGGCAGCGTGGGGCTCGCGGTGGTCGGCATCGACCGCACCGAGATCGGCGAACTCGCCTACCGCCACGGGATCCTGCTGCACGAGCTGGCCGACCGGGTGGTCGAGCAGCCGGCGCCGCGGGTCGTCCTGCCGGCCGGTTCGGGCCGTTCCGGCCACCTCCGCCTCCACCCGACGGCCGAGGCCGGACCGAGTTCCCGGCCGGCCGCGGAGCCGGCTCGGGAACCGGCCGCTGAGCCGAGCCCGCGGCCGACGTCCGAGCGGGTCCCCGAACCGGCCGCCGAACCGCCTGTCGAGCCGGTCACCGAGCCGGCCTCGGCGACCGCTTCGACGCCGGCGGTCGAGCCGGGGACGGCCCCGAGCAAGGCCCCGGGTCCGGCCCCGGGTCCGGCCTCGACAGAACCGGCGGAGGCCGCCACCGCCGGGCAGCGCCGGGCGCCCCGCCGTCCCCGGGAGGACGGTTCGCTGCCCACCCGCGCGCTGCCCGTCGTGGCCGTCGCCGCCGCGCTCCCGGCGGCCGCCCTCCCCGTTCTCGGCTCGTCCGGGCGACGGTCCGACCCCGCCGCCCGCCGACCCGCCCCGGTCGCGCCGACCGCCCCGGTCGCGCCGATCGCTCCGGTGCCGGCCGCGATGGTCACTCCGACCAGGCCCGACACCTCCGAAGCAGCCCCCACGGTGGCCGTCGACCGGCTCTTCCGTGACGACCCCGTCCCGGCCGAGGGCCAGGCCAGGGCGCGGACCCCGCGCCGTCGGGCGAGCGCCGACGACCTGTTCACCGAGGACACCGTCCGCCTGCGCCGCCCGGTCCCGGGCGCGGCCGCGGCCTGCCCCTCCGCGGCCCGGACTCCCGCCCTGCCCGCCGCCCCTGCGGCCCCCGCCACCCCCGACGACCACCGGAGCGAGTGAACCGTGCGTGTCCTGGCCTACGAGCTGCGCCGCCTGCGCGGCCTACGTTCCACCTGGCTGCTGCTCGCCGTCGTGCTGTCCGGCGGCGCCGTCGTGGCCGCCGTCCTGGCGAGCCAGGCCCCGGACGGCCCGCTGGCCGCCCCGGCCGGGGTGCGGCTGCTGACCGCTGCCGTCCCGCTGGCCCCGCTGCCCTTCGCGGCGCTCGGCGCCGGAGTGCTGGGCGCACTCTCGTACGGGCACGAGGTGCGCCACCCCGGACTGCCCGCCTCGCAGGTGTCGTACCCGCGCCGGGTGCGGCTGCTGCTGGCCAAGCTGCTGGTGATCGGCCCGGTGGCGGCGCTGCTGGCACTGGCCACCCTGCTGCTGGACACCGTGGCAGTGCACCTCGCGCTGCCGGACGGCGTGACCGTGGCGGCCTGGGCGGACCCGGCCGCGCTGTCGGACCGGGCCTCCGAGGCGCTCACCGGTGCCGGGCTGTCCGGGCTGTCCGACCTGCCGGACGCCTTCGCCCCGCTGGGGCTGGTGGCCGGCCACGGCGTGCCCGCCGCACTGCTGGCGTTCGTCCTGCTGGCCGTGGTGGCGGGCTGGACCGGGGTGCTGACCGCCTCGCTGACCCGCAGCGCCGTGGCCGGGGTGCTGCTGCTCTGCGCCCTGCCGCCGCTGCTGGAGTCCGGCGTCGCCCTGCTGCTGCGCCACACCGGCAGGCCGTGGCCGACCCGGGCGGCCGAGCTGCTGCCGTTCCAGTCCGGGATCGAGTGGGCCTACGGCTGGGTGTACGGCGGGGCGCAGGAGGCCGTGGCCGGGAGCGCGCCGCTGACCGATCCGACGCTGCTCGCCGCCGTCGCGGCGCCCGCGGCGGTCCTGCTGCTGGCAGCCCTGCTGGTCCAGGCCCGCCGCCGCGCCCTGTAGGGGCTCCCGGCAGAACCGCTCCCGGCCGGTCAGCGTCCCGCGCCGCCGCTCCCCGTACCGCCGGGCCCCGCCGCCGCACCCCGGGAGCGGTCCCGCCAGGGGCGCCAAGATCGACCGACAGTGACCGCGGCGGTGACCACAATGGGCGTTTCTTCCTGATAAGAAGTCAATTATCCAGTCGCGGCCGATCACCCTTTCGTGTGCTTTTCACGAGAATTCTCAAGCCATGCCTGCCGATCGCCGACAAAGGAGAGCGTGAGTACCCTTGCGCACCCCACCATGACCCCCGCCCGTTCCGCCGATGGGCCCATCCACGGCCCCGGCGACCTGGACCGCTACTCGTACGCCGACCGGCCGACCCCGCCGGCGCCCCGCTGGGAGGGCGCCGAGTCCGACATCACCCGGGTCGGTCGCAAGACCACCAGCAGCCGCGGCCGCGGTCTGCACGGCCAGCTGGTCCAGCAGCTCGGCCAGATGATCGTCTCCGGCGACCTCGGTGCGGACCGCCCGCTGGTGCCCGAGGAGATCGGCCAGCGGTTCGAGGTCTCCCGGACCGTCGTCCGCGAGTCGCTGCGCGTGCTGGAGGCCAAGGGCCTGGTCAGCGCCCGGCCGAACGTCGGCACCAGGGTCCGCCCGGTCGGCGACTGGAACCTGCTGGACCCGGACATCATCGAGTGGCGCGCGTTCGGCCCGCAGCGGGACGAGCAGCGCAGGGAGCTGTTCGAGCTCCGCTGGGCGATCGAGCCGCTGGCCGCCCGGCTCGCCGCCGGCCACGGCCGGGAGGACGTCCAGCAGCGCCTGGTCGAGCTGGTCGAGATCATGGGCCACGCCGCCTCCCAGGCCGACCTCGCCACCTACACCCGGGCCGACACCGAGCTGCACGTCCTGATCCTCCAGATGGCCGGCAACCGGATGCTGGAGCACCTGTCCGGGATCGTCGCCTGCGCCTTGCAGGTCTCGGGCGGTCCGGCGATCTCCTGCGAGCGGCCCTCCGAGTCCTCGGTCGGTCTGCACGCCCGGCTGGTGGACGCGCTGGGCGCCGGTGACGGGACCGCGGGCGAGGTCGCGATGCGGGCGCTGCTCACCGTCCACCCCGAGGTCGAACCGTCCGTCCCCGCGCCCCGGGAGCACTGAACGGGCTGTTTCGACGAGTGGAGGCGCCGGACCGCGGCGGCCCGCTCCGCCAGGGCCCTCCGGCCGCACCGTGCGGCGCAGCTGGAGGGCCTCCGCATGCCCCCCGCCGGCCGGGCGCCGGGTCAGGGAAGGCGGACCCGGGAATGGCGGCGGGAAAGCCGGACGCCCGGCAAGGTTTGTCCATGACAAATGATTTGCCCGGGAGTGCGCGATGATGGAAGCGGCCCCGGGTTGCGGACGCCGGATGGTGTGACCCGCGACACGAAGGCCATGCGTAACACTTGACGAGTAGCAGCGATGTGTCCTGAGCGGAAGCAGCTCCGGAATACTCCAACATGTCAGAATGCCGTGTTGGTCCGCGGCGCTGCTGCCGTCCTGCAAACCCAGTCCTCAAGCCCGAGTCGGTCGGAATCGACACCGCGCGCCCGGCGCGGGATCTCCTTCCCCGCCCGCTCGGGCGGCCGGTACGGGTTCGAGTCCACTCATCGTCCGAGAGGTTGTTCGTGTCGGCCAGCACATCCCGTTCGCTTCCCCCCGAGATCGCCGAGTCCGCGGCTCTGCTGGCGCTCATCGAGCGGGGCAAGGCCCAGGGGCAGATCGCCGGTGACGACGTGCGCCAGGCGTTCGAGGCGGACCAGATCCCGGTCACCAAGTGGAAGAACGTCATGCGCAGCCTCAACCAGGTACTGATTGAGGAGGGGGTGGACCTCATGGTCAGCGCGGCCGAACCGGCCGGCGCCAAGCGCAAGAGCGTTGCTGCCAAGAGCCCCACCAAGCGCACCGCCACCAAGGCTGTCACCACCCGGACCCCGGCCGCCCCGTCGGCCCCGACCAAGCCGCCCGTGCGGATCGCCCCCGGCGCCCCCGTCGCGGCCGCCGCCGCTCCGGCCCCCACGGTCTCCGCCGAGATCACCGCAGAGGGGTCGGCCACGGGCATCGCCGAGCTGAAGGCGGCTCCCGCGAAGAAGGCCGCCGCGGCCAAGAAGACCGCGGCCAAGAAGACCGCGGCGCCGGCCAAGAAGACCGCCGCCAAGAAGACCGCCGCCAAGTCCGCCAAGGGCGGCGACGAGGAGCTGCTCGGCGAGGAGGAGAACCTCGAGGACGCCGCGCTGCCCGGTGACAAGACCGAGGCCGAGGGCACCGCCACCGGTCCGGAGGAGGAGTCGGAGGGCTTCGTCCTCTCCGACGACGACGAGGACGACGCGCCGGCCCAGCAGGTCGCCGTCGCCGGTGCCACCGCCGACCCGGTCAAGGACTACCTGAAGCAGATCGGCAAGGTCCCGCTGCTCAACGCCGAGCAGGAGGTCGAGCTCGCCAAGCGCATCGAGGCCGGCCTGTTCGCCGAGGACAAGCTTTCGGCCGCCGACAAGCTCGCCCCGAAGCTCAAGCGCGAGCTGGAGATCATCGCCGAGGACGGCCGCCGGGCCAAGAACCACCTGCTGGAGGCCAACCTCCGCCTGGTGGTCTCGCTGGCCAAGCGCTACACCGGTCGCGGCATGCTCTTCCTGGACCTGATCCAGGAGGGCAACCTCGGTCTGATCCGTGCGGTCGAGAAGTTCGACTACACCAAGGGCTACAAGTTCTCGACCTACGCCACCTGGTGGATCCGCCAGGCGATCACCCGCGCCATGGCCGACCAGGCCCGCACCATCCGCATCCCGGTGCACATGGTCGAGGTCATCAACAAGCTGGCCCGCGTCCAGCGCCAGATGCTCCAGGACCTGGGCCGCGAGCCCACTCCGGAGGAGCTGGCCAAGGAACTCGACATGACCCCCGAGAAGGTCATCGAGGTCCAGAAGTACGGCCGTGAGCCGATCTCGCTGCACACCCCGCTGGGCGAGGACGGCGACAGCGAGTTCGGTGACCTGATCGAGGACTCCGAGGCGGTCGTCCCGGCCGACGCGGTCTCCTTCACCCTGCTCCAGGAGCAGCTGCACTCGGTGCTGGACACCCTGTCCGAGCGTGAGGCGGGCGTGGTCTCGATGCGCTTCGGCCTGACCGACGGCCAGCCGAAGACGCTGGACGAGATCGGCAAGGTGTACGGGGTCACCCGTGAGCGCATCCGCCAGATCGAGTCGAAGACCATGTCGAAGCTGCGCCACCCGTCGCGCTCCCAGGTGCTGCGCGACTACCTGGACTGATCGACGGCAGTCGTTCCACGCGAAGGCCCGGAGCCGCACGGCTCCGGGCCTTCGCGGCTGTCCGGGCCCGTGCGCGTCAGCGTCCGGGTGGTGGTTGTCCCTCGTCCGGGTGGCGGTGCGGCGGGAAGCGGTCGCACCGTGTAGCCGGTCACCTACGCTTTGGCGGTTGCCTGCTTCCGAGCCTCCTGGAGTCACGGTGCCGACCGAGCCGGACCGCACTGACCTGCCGACGCCCACCCCGTTCCCGGCAGACCTCGCCGACCCCGCCGATCCGGCCGCCGCCCGGGTGGGTCGCCGCCGCCGCAGGGCCGCCGTGCTGGCGCTGCTCGCCGCGGTGCCCGTTCCGCTGGTTGCCCTCGGCACCGCGGCACCGGCCGAGGCCCAGCGCCGGGTGGTCGGCGGCACCGGGGTGAGCACCGCGGAGCACCCGTGGATCGTGGCGCTGTCCAGCCGTACGCAGTTCGGCAGCGGCCGTTCCGGCCAGTTCTGCGGGGGCGCGCTGGTCACCCCGACCAAGGTGGTGACGGCCGCGCACTGCTTCTACGACGAGTCCAAGGGCCGGGTGGACCGGCCGGGCCTCAAGGTGATCGTCGGCCGGGACGACATGCGCGGCACGACCGGCCGCGAGGTGGCGGTGCGGTCGGTCTGGGTCCACCCCGGCTACTCCTTCGCCGCCAACATGAACGACGTCGCGGTGCTCACCCTCGCCGAGTCCCAGGGTGCCCGGCCGGTGGTCGAGCTGGTCGGCCAGGGCGAGAGCGCACCGTACGCGGCCGGGACCAGGGCGCAGGTGTACGGCTGGGGCGACACCACCGGCCGCGGTGACTACTCGCCGACGCTGCGCGGGGTGGACGTGCCGATCGTTCCCGACCACGCCTGCGCGCAGGCCTACCCGGGCGGGGAGGACGGCAAGTTCGACGCCCGGGGCATGGTCTGCGCGGGGGAGGAGAGGGGCGGCAAGGACGCCTGCCAGGGCGACAGCGGCGGCCCGATGGTCGTCCAGGGCCGGCTGGTCGGCCTGGTGTCCTGGGGGACGGGCTGTGCCGAGGCGGCCCACCCGGGCGTCTACACCAGGGTGTCCTCGGTGGCGGACGAAGTCCGTTCGGTGCTGTGAGCGTCGCGTCGGGTGAGCGGGCCGTCACCTACTGACACCGGGTTCTGACGCCGTGTCGGGCCGCTACGGCGGGGCCGACGTCCGGCCCCGGCGGGCGCCCCGAGGTACAGCAGAGCCGGGCGACCGGCCCCCGAGAGGGTCAGTCGCCCGGCCCGCCGGTCGCGCGCGGTGCACGACCGGGCACAGCTCGACGCTGGCTGCTGGTTCCGGCGCTCGGGATCAGCGCTCGTCTTCGGCGGCCGTGGCGTTGGTCGTGGTGGTCAGGCGGCCGCTCTCGTCCTGTATCTCCACGGCGATCTTCTTGAGCTCGGGCTCGAACTTCCGGCCGTGGTGGGCGCAGAAGAGCAGCTCTCCGCCGCTGGCGAGTACGACGCGCAGGTAAGCCTGGGCGCCGCAGCGGTCGCAGCGGTCAGCCGCGGTCAGCGGGCTCGCAGGGGTCAGAACAGTAGTCACGTCGCCTCTTCTCTAGCTCGACGAGCTGTCGTACCAGGGTCAACATCCAACCAGGCCGAAAACGTTCCCGCTCGTGGCTTTTCTTCTCTGAGGATTCTGCTGTGTTGATGAGGACGTGCCCCGGGCGTCGGTGGTTCATGCGTGCCGAGTCCCGGGATCCGCCCGTGGCTCGAACGCCCGATCGGGATCGGGTGCGGGGTCCGCGTAGCATAATCCTCTGCCGGGTTGGAGCATAAGCCCCTTCCCGGGCCCCGGTAGCCTGCATAACGGCAGTTCCGGGGCCTGCGCCGGGCCCCACGATCCGCCAGGACCGGTGGTACCGGGAGGAGATGGCGCCCCGGGGCCCGCACCCGGGTGCGGTGCTTGTTCGCGCAGCGCGTACAAGCTGCGCGGGGCCGGCCCGTCGTGCTGTGCACCCGGTGCAGGGGTTCGGGCACGCAGGGCGACGGATGTCGGTGCGGCGTGCTGCACTGGCGTTTGGTACGGATGCGTCCGGATGTGACCGATGAGACAGAACTTCACCGAGGAGAGTGCCGCGTGAGTGCCGAAACGACCGTGCCGTCCGCGCTGCTGGCCGGCGACGACGGTTCCAACTACACCGCGCGGCACCTGCTCGTCCTGGAGGGGCTGGAGGCGGTCCGCAAGCGCCCCGGCATGTACATCGGCTCGACCGACAGCCGCGGTCTGATGCACTGCCTCTGGGAGATCATCGACAACTCCGTCGACGAGGCGCTGGGCGGCTACTGCGACCGCATCGAGGTCCTGCTGCACCCCGACTCCTCGGTCGAGGTCCGCGACAACGGGCGCGGCATCCCGGTCGACGTCGAGCCCAAGACCGGGCTGTCCGGCGTCGAGGTCGTGATGACCAAGCTGCACGCGGGCGGCAAGTTCGGCGGCGGCTCCTACGCGGCCTCCGGCGGTCTGCACGGCGTCGGCGCCTCGGTCGTCAACGCGCTCTCCGCCCGCCTCGACGTCGAGGTCGACCGCGGCGGGCACACCCACGCGATCAGCTTCCGCCGCGGCACCCCCGGCCTCTTCACCGAGACCAGCCCGGACGCGCCCTTCGAGCCGGGCAACGGCCTGACCAGGACCCGCAAGGTGCCGAAGGCCCGCACCGGCACCCGGATCCGCTACTGGGCCGACCGGCAGATCTTCCTCAAGGACGCCAAGCTCTCCCTGGAGACGCTGCACGGCCGCGCCCGGCAGACGGCCTTCCTCGTGCCCGGCCTGACCATCGTGGTGCGTGACGAACGCCTCACCGAGAGCGAGCAGATCGACGAGTCGGTCTTCCGCTACGACGGCGGCATCGCCGAGTTCTGCGAGTTCCTGGCCCCCGACAAGCCGGTCTGCGACGTGCTGCGGCTGCGCGGCGAGGGCACCTTCAAGGAGACCGTTCCGGTCCTGGACGACCTCGGCCACATGACCCCCACCGAGGTCACCCGCCAGCTCGGCGTGGACATCGCGCTGCGCTGGGGCGCCGGCTACGACACCACCCTGCGCTCCTTCGTCAACATCATCGCCACCCCCAAGGGCGGCACCCACATGACCGGCTTCGAGCGCTCGCTGGCCAAGACCGTCAACGAGGCGCTGCGCGCGAGCAAGCTGCTGCGCGTCGCCGAGGACGACATCACCAAGGACGACGCCACCGAGGGCCTCACCGCGGTGGTCACCGTCCGGCTCGCCGAGCCGCAGTTCGAGGGCCAGACCAAGGAGGTGCTCGGCACCTCGGCGGCCAACCGGATCGTCGCCGCCGTCGTCGCCAAGGAGCTCAAGGCCTTCCTCACCTCGGCCAAGAAGGACCAGAAGCTCCAGGCCAGGGCCGTGCTGGACAAGGTCGTCGCGGCCGCCCGCACCCGGGTCGCAGCCCGGCAGCACAAGGAGGCCCAGCGCCGGAAGACCGCGCTGGAGACCAGCTCGCTGCCCGCCAAGCTGGCCGACTGCCGCAGCGACGACGTCGAGCGCAGCGAACTGTTCATCGTCGAGGGGGACTCCGCGCTCGGCACCGCCAAGCTCGCCCGCAACTCCGAGTTCCAGGCGCTGCTGCCGATCCGAGGCAAGATCCTCAACGTGCAGAAGGCCTCGGTGAGCGACATGCTCAAGAACGCCGAGTGCGCCGCGATCATCCAGGTGATAGGGGCCGGCTCCGGCCGCACCTTCGACATCGACCAGGCCCGCTACGGCCGGGTCATCTTCATGGCCGACGCCGACGTCGACGGCTCGCACATCCGCACCCTGCTGCTCACCCTCTTCCACCGCTACATGCGGCCGATGGTCGAGCAGGGCCGGGTCTTCGCCGCGGTGCCGCCGCTGCACCGGATCGAGCTCACCAATCCCAAGCGCGGCCAGGAGAAGTACCACTACACCTACTCGGACGCCGAACTGCGCTCCACGCTCCTGGAGTTCCAGCGCAAGAACCTGCGCTGGAAGGACCCGGTGCAGCGCTACAAGGGCCTGGGCGAGATGGACGCCGACCAGCTGGCCGAGACCACCATGGACCCGCGCCACCGCACCCTGCGCCGGATCAACCTGGGTGACCTGGAGCAGGCCGAGAGGATCTTCGACCTGCTGATGGGCAACGACGTGGCCCCGCGCAAGGAGTTCATCGTGGACTCGGCGGCCACCCTGGACCGCTCCCGCATCGACGCCTGAACCGGCTCGTACCTCCGGGGCGCTGCCGACCGGCCGGGCCCTCCACCCACAGGTGGGGGGCCCGGCCGCTGTTCGGGCGGCCGCGGGGAGACGTCCGCCGGGGAGCCGTCCACCGGCGCGTCGTCCTGGTGATGCGCCGTCACCCGGACGTGGTGCTGACGTCTGTGCGGACGCCGGCGCTGTGACAATCTGCCCGCTCGGGGCCGCTCTGTGGGGCCGGGCGCAGGTGGTCGCACGCGCGTCCGACGCGGAATCACCGGGACGCAGCAGTAGTCGGATGAGTGTCCGTCAGATGATCGATCACCTCATCGAGTGAACGTATCTGCGATGGTCAGAGGGGCTGTCCAAGGGCCGCCATCATGGTTCGGGTCAGAACATCCGGCCGTCCAGGAGCAGCAGTGCCACAGCCGCAGACGAGCAGTCCCGGACAGGGACAGCGATTCGACTGGTGGGCCGCTCCGGCCGCCGGTACCCCCGTTGAGCCCGCCGAGCCATCGGCCGCGCACCGCCGAACGGCGGTACCGGCGCAGTCGGGCCACGCCCGTACGGGCCAGTCGGCAGAGGCCGTCGTCGAACCGGTGGCCGTCGGCGCACCGGTCCACGGGACCGCCGTCGAGCCGTTCGCCACCACCCCCACCGACCCGGCGGCCCCGGACGCGGCGGACACGCCACTCGTGCCGCCCGCCGACGAACCGGTCGCCGACAGCACCGAGGTCTACCGCACGGTCCAGGCCAGCGAGACCTTCCGGCAGATCCGCCGCAGCTACCGGACGTTCGTCTTCCCGATCACCGGCGGCTTCCTCGCCTGGTACCTGCTGTACGTCGCGGCCCAGGCCGGCGCCCCGGACCTGATGCGCCGCGCGGTGGCCGGCCCGCTCAACGTGGCCTGGATGCTGGGGCTCTCGCAGTTCGCCTCCACCTTCCTGCTCGCCTGGCTCTACGCCCGCAACGCCCGGACCAAGCGCGACCGCGCCGCCCTGGGCCTGCGCTGGGACACCCAGGACCAGCTGCGATGACGACCCTGACGAGCATTGTGCCGACCGACGCGGCCAAGGCCGCGCTGCGGACCGTGGTGACCACCGCCACCCCGCCGCCCGTCGCCCCCACCGGCGACCACCACTCGCTCGCGATCGCGCTGTTCGCCGTCGTGGTCCTGGTCACCCTGGGGGTCACCCTCTGGGTCGGCCGCCAGGGCAACGCGGCCGAGGACTTCTTCGCCGGCGGGCGCGACTTCACCCCGCTGCAGAACGGCTTCGCGCTGTCCGGGGACTACCTCTCCGCCGCCTCCTTCCTGGGCGTCGCCGGGTTGATCGCGCTGTACGGCTACGACGGCGTCCTCTACAGCATCGGCTTCCTGGTCGCCTGGCTGGTGGTGCTGATGCTGGTCGCCGAACTCGTCCGCAACGCGGGCCGGTACACCCTCGCCGACGTGCTCGCGCTGCGGCTGCGCCGCCGCAAGGTGCGCGCCGCGGCCGGCGGCGCCAGCGTCGTGGTGACCCTGCTCTACCTGGTCGCCCAGATGGTCGGCGCCGGTTCGCTGGTCGCCCTGCTGCTCGGCACCGGCAGCCCGCACGCCCGCACCTGGACCATCATGGCGGTCGGCGCTCTGATGATCGTCTACGTCACCATCGGCGGGATGCGGGCCACCACCTGGATCCAGATCATCAAGGCCTTCCTGCTGACCGGCGGTTCGGTGCTGCTCACCGTGCTGCTGGTGATCCGCTTCCACGGGGACCTCGGCGAGCTGATGCGCCAGGCCGCCGAGCACAGCGGCGCCGGCCACCGCTACCTGGAGCCCGGGCTCAAGTACGGCGGCAGCCTCACCAGCCGGCTGGACTTCGTCAGCCTCGGTCTGGCCCTGGTGCTCGGCACCGCGGGGCTGCCGCACATCCTGTCCCGCTTCTACACCGTGCCCACCGCGCGGGCCGCCCGCCGCTCCACGATGTGGGCGATCGGCCTGGTCGGCAGCTTCTACCTGATGGCCATCGTGCTCGGCCTCGGCGCCACCGCGCTGATCGGCTCGGCCGAGGTGCGGCACGCCAACTCGGCCGGGAACACCGCCGTTCCGCTGCTCGCCCTGGTGCTCGGCGGCGGCAACGGGAGCACCGGCGGGGTGGTGCTGTTCGCGCTGATCTCGGCGATCGCCTTCGCCACCATCCTCGCCGTGGTCGCCGGGCTGACCCTGGCCTCCTCGGCGGCCTTCGCCCACGACATCTGGGCCGGCGCCTGGCGCGCCCGGCCGGGGCGCGAGCAGGAGAAGCGCGGCCGCGGGCGTCGCCGCCGGAACGAGTCCGTCCCCGCGTCGCGGTCGGCGGAGGAGTCGGTGTCCGAGGTCAGCGAGCAGCAGGAGGTGATGGTCGCCCGGATCGCCGCCGCCGGGATCGGTGCGACGGCGATCGTGATCAGCCTCTTCGCCCAGCAGCTGAACGTCGCCTTCCTGGTCGGCCTGGCCTTCGCGGTCGCGGCCTCCTCCAACCTGCCGGTGCTGCTGTACAGCCTGTTCTGGTCGCGGTTCACCGTCCGGGGCGCGGTCTGGGCGGTGTACGGCGGACTGGTTCCGGCGATCGTGCTGGTGTTCTTCTCGCCGGTGGTCTCCGGCTCCTCCGAGGCGCTCTTCCCCGGCCTCGACTTCCACTGGTTCCCGCTGGAGAACCCCGGCATCGTCTCCATCCCGCTCGGTTTCCTGGCGGGCTGGATCGGGACGGTCACCTCGTCGGTGCCGACCGACCCGGACCGGTTCGCCGAGCTGGAGGTGCGAGCACTCACCGGTGCGGGCGCGGCCTGAGCCGTCGCGCCCGGGGAACCCCGGCGGGCCTGGGGCCGCCGGGGTTCCCCCATGTCCGCCCACCGGCCTGGTGGCCCGGTTACGCCCGGGCCGCCAGGCCGTAGCGGTGCTCGGGGCGGCCGGTGTCGCCGTAGCGCAGGGTCAGCCGCAGCCGGCTGTCCCGCTCCAGCTGCTTGAGGTAGCGCTGCGCGGTTGAGCGGCTCAGCCCGGTGGCGTCGGCGACCTCCTGAGCGGACAGCGGCCGTCCGGCCCGGCGCAGCACGCCGAGCACCAGGTCGGTGGTGGGCGCCGAGTGGCCCTTGGGGAGCGTCCCGGCCGGGGCGGCGGCGCTGCGCAGGGTCGCGAACAGCCGGTCCACCTCGTCCTGCCCGGCCTCCCTGGCCGGGGCGGCGAGCGCGTGCCGCAGCTGCGCGTACGCCACCAGCTTCTCCCGCAGTCCGGCGAAGGTGAACGGCTTGACCAGGTACTGGAGCGCGCCGTGCTGCATCGCGGCGTGCACCGTCGAGACGTCCCGGGCGGCCGTCACCATCATCACGTCGCAGGCGACTTGGCGGTCCCGCAGCCGGCGCACCAGGGCCAGACCGGTCTCGTCGGGCAGGTGGTGGTCGAGCAGCAGCAGGTCCACCGGGCGGCGCTCCAGGGCGGCCAGTGCCTCCGCGGCCGAGTGCGCGGTGCCGGTCACCCGGAACCCGGGGACCTTGGCCACGTACGCGGCGTGCACGTCGGCGACCCGGAAGTCGTCGTCCACCACGAGTACGTCGATCATCACGCCTCCACGAGCCGAGTGGTGAGCAGGGCCTCGGGCAGCTCGACGGTGAACCGGGCGCCGCCGAGCGGCCCGGTGTCGAGCACGATCCGGCCGCCGGTCCGCTCGACCAGCCGCCGCACCATCGCCAGCCCCAGCCCGCGCGGACGGTGCGCGGGCGCGTCCTTGCTGGTCCACCCCTCTTCGAAGACCCGCTCGCGCAGGTCCTCCGGCACGCCGGGCCCGCTGTCCGCGACCTGGAGCAACAGGGTCGGGCCGGCCGCCGCCAGGCTCACCTCGACCCGGCCCCCGCCGCCCGCGGCCAGCGCGTCCACCGCGTTGTCGATCAGGTTGCCGAGCACCGTCACCAGGGCCCTGGCGTCCACCACCGTGTCCGGCAGGTGCGCCGCCGGGGCCAGCGCCAGCCGCACCCCGCGCTCGCCCGCCACCGCGGTCTTGCCCGCCAGCAGGGCGGCGACGTGCGGGTCCTGCACCTGCTCGGCGATCCGCGCGGCGATCACGGCGTGCGAGCCCGACTGTTCCGAGATGAACGCCACCGCCTGCTCGTGGCGGCCCAGCTCCAGCAGGCCCAGCAGGGTGTGCATCCGGTTGGCGTGCTCGTGGTCCTGGGCCCGCAGCGCCTCGGTCAGGCTGCGGGTGGTGTCCAGCTCGCGGACCAGCGACTCCAGCTCGGTGCGGTCGCGCAGGGTCACCACCGCGCCGCCCTCGGGCGTGGCCGTCCGGTTCACCACCAGCACCCGGTCGTCCCGGACGGCCGGCAGGTCGGCGCCGGTGATCCGCCCGGAGAGCACGTCCGCCAGCCGGCCGGGCGGCAGTACCGCGTCGATCGGCCGGCCGGCGCAGTCCTCGGGCAGCCCGAGCAGCCGCAGGGCCTCGTCGTTGGCCAGCCGGATCCGGCCGTGCTCGTCCAGTGCCACCATGCCCTCGCGGATGCCGTGCAGCATCGCCTCCCGTTCGACCAGGAGCGCCGAGATGTCGGCCAGCGCGATGTTGTGGGTGCGGCGCTTGAGGCGGCGGGCCAGCAGGAGGGTGGCGAGCGTCCCCGCGGCCAGACCGGCCCCGGCGCACAGCAGGATGCCGGTGAGCATCTTCAGCAGCCGGCGGCGGATCGAGTCGTCGCTGATGCCGACCGACACCTCGCCGACGATCCGGCCGTCCGCCATCCGCAGCGGTACCTTGCCGCGGGCGGTGCGGCCCAGGGTGCCCTCCTGGATGGCGGTGACGCTGCGACCGCTGAGGGCCGGCTCCGGGTCGGTGCTGACCCGCAGGCCGATCCGGCCCGGGTCGGTGTGCGAGAGCCGGATGCCGTCCAGGTCGGTGACCACCACGAAGGTGGCGCCGGTGGCCAGCCGGATCTGCTCGGCGTTGCGCTGCGCGGCCACCACGTCGCGGCCGGCCGCGGCCCGGGCGATGCTCTCGTCGGCGGCGGTGGCCTGGGCGATCGACAGCGCCCGCTGCATCGCGTCGTGGTCCAGCTCGCTGCTCACCGGGGCGAGGAACAGCCCGGCGGTCACGGTGGTGACGCCGACGGTGACGACGGTCTGGCTCAGCAGCAGCTGGGCGAAGACCCGGCGGGGCCAGTGGGGGAGCTTCAACCGGGCCTCCTCTCGGGGGCTGCGGGGGATCGGGCGCCTTCGGCTGGGGTGGACGGCGGTCGGTGCGCCTTTCGGCGGGGGGAGGTCGGCGGTCGGGGCGCTCTCGGAGGGGGAGACCGGGGCGCCTTCGGTGGGGGTCGGGACACCTTATGTTTCCGGGGTGCTTCTGTCAGCCGCGTCCCCGCAGTTGTAGCGGAAGCAAAACGAGCAGAACACCCCTCTATGCGGAGAAGTCGCACTACGCGAAGAAGGCTCCCGCCGGGGCAGCTCCCGCTCCTACCTTTCCGGGGCAAGCACAGACCCGGGAGGATTGCATGACAGACACCCCGGCGATCGAGCTGACCGGCGCGACGAAACGCTTCCGCACCCCCTCGGGGGCGTTGCACACCGCCGTCCGCGACCTCGATCTGACCGTCGCCCAGGGCGAGTTCGTCGCCGTCGTCGGCCCCACCGGCTGCGGCAAGTCCACCACGCTGACCCTGGTCAGCGGCCTGGAGGAGCCCACCGAGGGCGAGGTCAGGGTGTACGGCGAGCCCGTGAGCGGGATCGACCCCAAGGTGGGGTTCGTCTTCCAGCAGGACGCCGTCTTCCCCTGGCGCACCGTCCTGTCCAACGTGATGGCCGGCCCGCGGTTCCGCGGCGTACCGGCCGCCGAGGCCCGCGACCGGGCCAGGGACTGGCTCGGCCGGGTCGGCCTGGCCGCCTTCGAGGACCGCTACCCGCACCAGCTGTCCGGCGGCATGCGCAAGCGCGTCGCGCTCGCCCAGACCTTCGTCAACGACCCGGCGATCCTGCTGATGGACGAGCCCTTCTCGGCACTGGACGTGCAGACCCGCGCCCTGATGTCGGACCAGCTGCTGGAGCTGTGGGCGGGCACGAGTTCCGCCAGGAACGCGGCCTCGGTCGTCTTCGTCACCCATGACCTGGACGAGGCCATCGCGCTCGCCGACCGGGTCGTGGTGATGACGGCGGGACCGGCCACCGTCAAGGAGGTCTTCACCGTCGACCTGCCGCGCCCGCGCACCGTGGAGGCCGTCCGGCTGGAACCGAGGTTCGTCGAGCTGTACCGCGAGATCTGGGCCTCGCTCGGCGAAGAGGTGCGCATCACTCGGGAGAGAGGAGCGGGTCATGCCGCTTGAGACCGCGTCCGCGTCCGAGTCCCCGTCCGGAGCCGGAGCCGGAGCCGCGCCCGGGTCGCCCGTCGCCGGGAAGCCCCAGGCCGTCACCACGAGGACCGAGGCCCGCGAACGGGCCGCCCGCCACCGGAGGCTGGTCGTCTTCGGAGCCCGGGTCGCGGTGCTGCTCGCCTTCCTCGGCCTCTGGGAGGTGTGCGCCCGCACGGACGTCATCGACCCGTTCAACTTCTCCCAGCCGTCGAGGATCTGGGACCAGATCTGGCAGTGGATCACCCACGGCACCGCGCAGGGATCACTCGGCGAGCAGATCGGCTACACCCTCTACGAGGCCCTCACCGGGTGGGTGCTCGGAGTGGTCGGCGGCGTGCTGCTGGGCATCGCGCTCGGCCGGATCCGCTTCCTGGCCGACGTGTTCGGACCGTACATCAAGGTGCTCAACGCCATCCCGAGGATCGTGCTCGCACCGATCTTCCTGATCTGGTTCGGCCTGGGACCGGCGTCCAAGGTCGCCTCCGCCGTGGTGCTGGTGTTCTTCCCGGTGTTCTTCAACGCCTTCCAGGGCGCCCGCGAGGTGGACCGCAACCTCGTCGCCAACGCCCGCATCCTGGGTGCCGACAACCGCAGGGTCACCCTCCAGGTGGTCATCCCCGCCGCCACCACCTGGATCTTCACCAGCCTGCACGTGAGCTTCGGCTTCGCGCTGATCGGCGCCATCGTCGGCGAGTACATCGGCGCCACCAAGGGCCTCGGGCTGCTCGTCGCCGCCGCCCAGGGCACCTTCAACGCGGCCGGGGTGTACGCCGCCATGACCATCCTCGCCGTCGTCGCGCTGCTCACCGAGGGGCTGCTGACCTTCGCCGAGAAGAAGCTGTTCCGCTGGAAGCCCGCCGACGCGGGCGACGGCCGCTGAACTCCCCCTTGCCGTAAGAGCCGTAAGAAGAGAGAGGCCCCCACCCATGCGCAGATCAGTTGCCGCCGCCCTCGCCGCCGTCCTGCTCCTCCCGCTCTCCGCCTGCGCCAACGACGCCGCCACCGCCGGCCACGGCGCGGGCGCCGCCCCCGCCGGGCAGCAGGTCGACGGCCCCAAGGTCAAGATCATGGTCGGCGGCCTGGACAAGGTCATCTACCTGCCGGCGATGCTCACCCAGCGGCTCGGCTTCTTCGCCGAGGCCGGCGTCAACGTCGAGCTGATGACCGAACCGGCCGGCGTCAACGCCACCACCGCGCTGCTCGCCGGGGACGTCCAGGGCGCGGTCGGCTTCTACGACCACACCATCGACCTCCAGGCCAAGGGCAAGAAGGTCGAGTCCGTGGTGCAGTTCGCCCAGGCCCCCGGCGAGGTCGAGGTGGTCTCCACCAAGCAGGCCGACGCCATCAGGTCCGGCGCCGACTTCAAGGGCAAGAAGCTCGGCGTCACCAGCATCGGCTCCTCGACCGACTTCCTCACCAAGTACCTCGCGGTCAAGAACGGCACCGCCGTCAGCGAGTTCAGCCCGATCGCGGTCGGCGCCGGCCAGACCTTCATCGCCGCGCTCCAGCAGGGCAGCATCGACGCCGGGATGACCACGGACCCGACCGTCGCCAACCTCCTGGACAAGGGCCTCGGCAAGGTGCTGTACGACATGCGCACCCCCGAGGGCTCGCGCGAGGCGCTCGGCGGCCTGTACCCGTCGTCCTCGCTGTACATGAACACCGACTGGGTGGAGAAGAACAGGGACACCACCCAGAAGCTCGCCGACGCCTTCGTGAAGACCCTCAGGTGGATGTCCACCCACAGCCCCGAGGAGATCGCCGCGAAGATGCCCGCCGACTACGGGCAGGGCGGCGCCGGGCAGTACGCGGCGGCGATCAGGGCGACACTGCCGATGTTCACGACGGACGGCGTGATGCCGGCCGACGGGCCGAAGACGGTGCTCTCGGTGCTCGCCGCGTTCCACCCGGACGTGAAGGGCAAGGAGGGGTCGATCGACCTGTCGAAGACCTACACCACGGAGTTCGTCGCCAAGGCAGCCGGCTGAGCCCCGGCGGCAGCGGTCCCGCGCTCACCCCCACGGGCGCGGGGCCGTGCCAGGTCCGGGGGCCGTGCCAGGTCCGGGGCCGGTGTTCAGAGCCCCCGGACGGAGAGCGCCTCCATCCGCGACGGTGTCCCCGCCGCCTTGCCGCAGCTCTCCGGACGCGCCGGCTCGCTCACCGTCTCGATCACGTCCACCTCCCAGGACCGGCCGTCCCGGTGCAGCACCCCCACCAGCCAGCGGCCCTCGCCGTCCGGCCGCTGGGCCAGCGTCAGCACGTCCGCCGCGGTCTCGCCGGTGGCCAGCCGCACCGCGTGCTCGGCGGCCTGGCCCGGACGCTCCCAGCCCGAGCAGCCGCGCGACCACTCCGGCACCAGGTGCCCGGCCGCCGTCGCCGCCAGCACCTCCTTGGCGGTCTCCGGCGTCAGCCGCCCGTACGCGTAGCCGTACGGCAGCACCAGCATCGTGGGGGAGAAGCGGTGCCCGCCCAGGTGGGTGACCTCCCACACCTCGCTGTGCCCGGCCGCCGCCAGCTCCGCCGCGAGCGGTCGGCCCAGCAGCGCGCAACAGCGGTCCCGCCGCCCGTTGGTGCACACCAGCGCCACCGGGCCGCCGACGTGCTCGGCCCCGAAGCCGGTGTGGTCGCCGGCGCCCAGCGCCGCGAAGTCCAGCCCCAGCAGCTCCGCGGGATCCGCGACCGCCGCCCGGCGCACCCAGCCGCGGCCCGGCACCGTGTGCGCCACGATCACCTCGTGGCGGGGGGTCGGCAGGCAGTCGGCGTGCCGCCCCGGCCGCCGGATCAGCGCGACCCGCACACCCGTCCCGGCCGAGGCCGTCTCCAGCGCCCGCCCGATCGCCGCGTCCAGGTGGCTCTCACCCAGCGCCTTCGCGCCCCACGGACCGTTCTGCTCGACCAGCAGCCAGGTGCTCGCCACCGCCGCCGTCGCGGCCAGTGGCTCCGAAAGTTCACGCGACACAGTCGCACAGGTGCTCACCCTGGCAAGGCTACCCTCGCCCGATCAGCCGAAAGCGGCCTTCATCCGCTGCGCCATCGCCTCGGCCACCGGCTCCTCCAGCGGTTCGTACAGCGCCTCGGGGACGGTCGGGAGGTCGGCGAACTCCAGGTGGATGCTGCGCACGACGTCCGCGAACAGCTCCGAGTACAGCTCCCAGTCCTCGCGGCACGGGGTGCTCAGCTCCAGCGAGAGCAGCTGGGACTCGTTCGGCAGCGGCAGGTGCACCTGGATCACCGAGGTGGTCAGCACCCCGTCGTGGAGCGGGACCGCCATGCCGTCCAGCGGGGCCGGTCCACCGTCGATCGACGTCGACACGGCGTCGATCACCGCCGCCGCGCGCCCGGCCGGCAGCTCGATCGCCGTCACCTCCGCCTCCGGGCGGGACCGGGCTAGCCGGGTGAGCAGGACGTCCACCGCGCCCGCGTGGTCCGTCCCGGCCAACGGGCACACCGAGGCCACGATCGAGGCCGTGCTCGGGCGGCCGTCCACGTCCACCAGGCACATCCCGGCGTGGATCACCCCGGCCTCGGCCATCGGCGGGATCAGCCCGGCCAGCGCCACCGCCCAGCGCACCCGCGTCTCGTCCGGTTCGGAGGCCAGGACCTCGCAGACCAGCTCCCAGAGCTCCTCGGCCACCTGGTCCTCGGTGCCGAACACCGGGATCTCGTGGAAGGCGGGCGGGACGACGAAGCGGATCTGGAGCCGGGCGTCCTCGGCGGGAGCGGGGAGACGGGCTGTCGGGGTGCCGGACATCGGTCCTTCCACGGGGGTCATGAGGGCTTGCGGATCCGGTTGCGGACGTCCAGCCAGGCCGGAGGGACGGGGACCGGGACGCCGTACGTACGGGCCTCGATGAGCAGGTCGAGGTAGGCGTCGGCGTGGTCGCGCAGACCGGAGCGGCGCCAGGTCCGGTGCGCCCTCAGAGCGGGGAGGGCGGCGAGCGCACCGACTGTTGTCAGCCCGATGGCGGCGGATCGGAGCTGCTGGGCGTGCTCGGTGCCGGAGGGATCGTCGAACAGGGAGACGAGGAGCACGGCCGCGATCAGAGCCAAGGCGGAGACCGACCTCCACGCGGCCAGCCACTGGCGGCAGCGCCGGACGGCGGTGAGCAGTCCCCGGACGGTCTGTTCGTTCAGGAAGTCGAGGCCGTGCGGAGCACCGAGTTCACGAGCCCGGCCGGCCAGCGTCGAGTGGCGTGTGAGTGCGGCAGCCGGCAGCACAGGGAACTTCGGGTCGATCGCCGCGCCGGCCGGCCACCAGGACTCGGGCTGCGCGGCGACGGGCGGGGGAGCGGCGTCGAGATGCGCGGCCGGGGCAGCCGGCGGCCGCAGGTGCGGAGCAGCCGCGGTGCCCTCCTCCCAGGAGGCCCGATCGGCATCGGCTCCCCAGTCGACGGGAATCCGAACCGTCAGCCCCGCCCTCCGCGCCTGGTTCAACAGCCCGATGTACGTGGTGAAGTGCACGGAGGCGGTGCTCTTCGCCGAGCCGCGGTCGGCGCCCCGCAACCAGATCGCGATTCCGGCCGGAATTCCCAGGATCGCTGCCGCCCAATTGCCAGTGACCAAGGAGACCACTATCCCGCCGAGGATGAACATGGCCGCTACTTCGCCGTGCCAGTCCAGTCGGTTCCGTAGCCGCATATGCCTGATCACCACATTGCGCGCCACATCGTCGTTCAGCAGGGTGACGCCGTACAGAGTCTCGGCCCGCCGTGCTGCCTCGGCTACTTCGGGCACGGAAGCGAGCTGCCCGCCCGAGATGGGGAGGGTCACATAGAGGTCCTTGACCATGAGTCTCTCCTCTCAGCCCACGGCGCTCAGGAACGGCGTGGGCGACGGGCGGTACGCGGGTTTGGGCGTCGGTCCGGGAGGCGCGATGTGCGGCTCCTCCGCCTCTTCCTTCTCCTGGCCGGCACGGAGACTGCGGGCGAGCCCGACTGTCTTGTTCGTGACCGTGACCAAGGAGGGATTCACTTCGATGCCCGCTTTCGCGAGCCCGGCGACGATGCCGTTGGTCGACATGGGGGTGCGGGTCATCTCGAACAGGGCCGTGCCGGCGGATCGGGTACGTTCGGCGGCACTGGCTCCTTCCCCCAGTTTCACCGACTCCTTGAAGGCACCGGTGTGAGCCTTGATCTTGTTGACGAGGCCGGGAACCTTGGCTGCCTTGACCGAGTTCCCCGCTGTTGCGAAGCCCCTGATGGCACCGACACCGGGAAAGGCTCCGAGCACGTCCATCCCGATCTTCCCCCAGGACACGTCCTTGCCACGGGACTTGGCGATGCTGTGCCCAGCCAGCGCGGCCGCGCTGGTCAGCACGGCCGCAGCACCCAGCAGCGGGCCGATCCCGGGGACTATCAGAGCCGCGATCGCCAGCCCGGCCGAGATCTGGGACAGGTCGTCCGCATGGTCGGCCAGGAAGTCCACCGACTTCTGCCAGGCGTGCTCCACCTTGTCCAGCATCCGCTTGAGGAAGTTCGGGTCCGGCGGGTGGTGCCGTGACGCCTCCTGGATCGCCCGGGCGGCGGCCTCGGCCTTGTTCTTGTGGTCGGCCAGCTGCTTGTGGCCGCTCGCGATCAGCTCGTCGAGCTGGTGCACGAGCTGCTGCTGGGCCTGGAGCTTGGCCTCGAAGTCGGCCTTGGCCTTCGTCTGTGCCGCCGCGTCGGCGGACTGCGCAGAGGCGTCCAGGGCCTTCCCCATGGCGTCGAGTTGGACGTTCGTGTCGCCCACTCGGGAGCGTAGCTCGACGGCCTGGGCCTCCATCGTCCTGCCGGAGGCGAGCAGGCCGGTGAGCTGGGTGTGCCAGGCCTTGAGGGCTCGCGAGCAGGCGGCCATCGATTCGTGGCCCTGGGTGAGGTACTTGGGCAGCTCGCCGAGCTTGCCCGCGAAGTTGCGGGCCGCCTCGCCCTGCCAGGCGCTGCCCTCGGAGCCGAGGTCGGCGAGGGCGTGCCGCAGTTCCTCCAGTTCGCGGGCGACGGCGTCGACGTCCGCGTACATCTTGGCGATGGCCGGAAGGTCCCCCGGGGCCGGGCAGAAGCCGAGGCCCGGCCAGTTCTTGTCACTCATGCTGGAAGTCCAGTCCCCTGCTGGTCGGTTCAGGTCGCGCCGAGGCCCTTGGCGGTGCCCTTCTCGTTCTCCCCGTAGTTGTCGAGCGATGCGTCCAGGCCTTCGCGCAGGCCGTGGGCGAGCTTGGCCATCCGGCCGATGCCGCCGTGCCAGTGGTCCTCGAAGCCCTTGCACGCGGCGTCGAGCCGTTCGGTGCCCAACTGCCTGCCCTTGCCGAGGTTCTCGAGGCTCTTGGCGACCGCCCCCATGCGGTTGCCGCATTCGTCGAGTTGTTTGGACACGGTCTTCATCCGGCTCATGTCGATCTTGAACTCTTCGGCCAATTGCCCGTCCCCCAACGGATGATGACGCGCTGTGGAGCACCTGTTCGACGAACCTAACCCATGGGTGGGCAAAGTTCGCGCCATGGCCGGGAATTGGAGATCACCGTTCCGGATTCCTGGTCGGACGGGCACGAAAAAGCGGAGGGGCACCGGAACCATCCGGTACCCCTCCGCTCGGACGAGCGCCGTTACGCCGGGCCGGCGACCACCGCGATCGGGGTGGTCACCGGGGTGCCGGAGCCGTCGCGGCGCGGGTCGCGCTCGGGCAGGTCGACCGGGGCGCCCTTGGCGGTGGCGGCGCGGGCCGGGGCGGCGCCGGCCCAGGCGAAGGTCAGGGCGTCCTCGCCGCGCAGGAAGCGCTGGCAGCGCACCCCGCCGGTGGCGCGGCCCTTGCGCGGGTACTGCTCGAACGGGGTGACCTTCCAGGACGTCTGCTCGCCGTCGGACAGCGTGTCCGTGGCCGTGGCCACCGAGACCACCACCGCGTCCGCCGCCGGGTCCACCGCCGTGAAGGACAGCACCCGCGCGCCGTCCGACAGCTTGATGCCGGCCATGCCGCCCGCCGGGCGGCCCTGCGGACGCACCTGGCCCGCCGGGTAGCGCAGCAGCTGGGCGTCCGAGGCGATGAAGACCAGGTCCTCCTCGCCGGTGCGCAGTTCGATCGCGCCCACCAGCTCGTCACCCTCCTTGAGGGCGATCACCTCGAACTCGTCCTTGTTCGCCGGCCACTCCGGCACCACCCGCTTCACCACGCCCTGCGCCGTGCCCAGCGCCAGCCCCGGCGAGGACTCGTCCAGCGTGGTCAGCGCCAGCACCCGCTCTCCGGCCTCCAGTCGCAGGAACTCGCCCACCGCGGCCCCGCCCGCCAGCGTCGGCGACGGCGTCGGCGGCAGCGCCGGCAGGTCGATCACCGGCAGCCGCAGCACCCGGCCGACGGACGTCACCACGCCCACGTCAGCCCGCGCCGTCGCGTGCACCGCCGACACGATCACGTCGTGCTTCGCCCGCTTCTCCGACAGCTCGAACGGCTCCCCGTCCGCCGTCCGTGCCAGCAGCCCCGTCGAGGACAGCAGCACCCGGCACGGGTCGTCCGCGACCTCCAGCGGCACCGTCAGCGCCGCCGCGGGCGCCGCCCCCGCCTCCAGCAGCACCGTGCGCCGCTCCGTCCCGAACTGCTTGGACACCGCGGCCAGTTCGGACGAGACCACGCTGCGCAGCTTGGTGTCCGACTCCAGGATCTCGGTCAGGTCCGCGATCTCGGAGTTCAGCTTCTCCTTCTCCTGCTCCAGCTCCACCCGGTCGAAGCGGGTCAGCCGCCGCAGCGGGGTGTCCAGGATGTACGCGGTCTGCGTCTCCGACAGCGAGAAGCGCTCCATCAGGCGCTCCTTCGCCTGCTGCGCGTTGTCACTCGACCGGATGATCGCGATGACCTCGTCGATGTCGAGCAGGGCCACCAGCAGGCCCTCGACCAGGTGCAGCCGCTCCTCCCGCTTGCGGCGGCGGAAGTCGCTGCGCCGGCGCACCACGGTGAAGCGGTGGTCGACGTAGACCTCCAGCAGCTCCTTCAGCCCCAGCGTCAGCGGCTGCCCGTCCACCAGTGCCACGTTGTTGATGCCGAAGGTCTCCTCCATCGGCGTCAGCTTGTACAGCTGCTCCAGCAGCGCCTCCGGCACGAAGCCGTTCTTCACCTCGATGACCAGCCGCAGCCCGTGCTCGCGGTCCGTCAGGTCCTTGACGTCCGCGATGCCCTGGAGCTTCTTCGCGTTGACCAGGTCCTTGATCTTCGCGATGACCTTCTCCGGGCCGACGTTGTACGGCAGCTCGGTGACCACGATGCCCTTGCGGCGGGCCGTCACCGCCTCCACCGTCGTCGTCGCCCGGATCTTGAACGTGCCGCGGCCCGACTCGTACGCGTCCCTGATGCCCGACAGGCCCACGATCCGCCCGCCGGTCGGCAGGTCGGGACCGGGCACGAACCGCATCAGCGTGTCCAGGTCCGCGCTCGGGTGCTTGATCAGGTGCCGGGCAGCCGCCACCACCTCCGACAGGTTGTGCGGCGGCATGTTCGTCGCCATGCCCACCGCGATGCCCGTCGCGCCGTTCACCAGCAGGTTCGGGAACGCGGCCGGCAGCGCCATCGGCTCCTGCTCGCTGCCGTCGTAGTTCGGGCCGAAGTCGACGGTGTCCTCGTGGATCGACTCCACCATCGCCATCGAGGCGGCCGTCAGCCGCGACTCGGTGTAGCGCATCGCGGCCGGCGGGTCGTCGTTGCCCAGCGAACCGAAGTTGCCGTGCCCGTCGATCAGCGGCAGCCGCATCGAGAACGGCTGCGCCATGCGCACGACCGAGTCGTAGATCGACGCGTCGCCGTGCGGGTGCAGCCGGCCCATCACCTCGCCCACCAGGCGGGCGCACTTCACGTGCCCGCGCTCGGGGCGCAGGCCCATCTCGTTGGCCTGGTACAGGATCCGGCGGTGCACCGGCTTCAGGCCGTCCCGCGCGTCGGGCAGCGCACGCGAGTAGATCACCGAGTAGGCGTACTCCAGGAAGGAGCCCTGCATCTCGTCCACGACGTCGACATCGAGGATCCGCTCCTCGAAGTCTCCGGGCGGCGGGGTCTGCGAACTGCGGCGGGCCATCGCGGCGGGGCTCCCTTACGTGTCGCTGGCTGTGTCTCGGTCGGGCGTCGGTCGTCTCGGTGCCGACCTGTCACCGGACCCGTCAACCGGGCGCCGTCGACAGGGCGCGGCGCCCCCATTGTGGACCCTCGCGGTGACAGTCCCGGTCAGCGGCCCTCTTCCGCCCCTGGCGAACGCCCCGGTCCGCGCGGACACGAACACGACTCCCGGACGTTGCACCACAATGGGGGACGCCACACGAACCCCCGACATCGACGACGGGAAGGACCCGAGCGCATGGCCAACCCGGCCCCCGCCTCCAGCCGAGGCATCGCCATCACCGAGCACCGCCTGGCCAACGGCCTGCGTGTCGTCCTCTCCGAGGACCACCTCACCCCGGTCGCCGCCGTCTGCCTCTGGTACGACGTGGGCTCCCGGCACGAGGTCAAGGGCCGCACCGGCCTCGCCCACCTCTTCGAGCACCTGATGTTCCAGGGCTCCGCCAACGTCTCCAACAACGGGCACTTCGAGCTCGTCCAGGGCGCCGGCGGCTCGCTCAACGGCACCACCAGCTTCGAGCGCACCAACTACTTCGAGACCATGCCCGCCCACCAGCTGGAGCTCGCCCTCTGGCTGGAGGCCGACCGGATGGGCTCGCTGCTCGCCGCGCTCGACGAGACGTCCATGGAGAACCAGCGCGACGTCGTCAAGAACGAGCGCCGCCAGCGCTACGACAACGTGCCGTACGGCACCGCCTTCGAGAAGCTCACCGCGCTCTCCTTCCCCGACGGCCACCCGTACCACCACACCCCGATCGGCTCCATGGCCGACCTCGACGCCGCCACGCTGGAGGACGCCCGCGCGTTCTTCCGGACGTACTACGCGCCCAACAACGCCGTCCTCTCCGTGGTCGGCGACATCGACCCCGAGCAGACCGTCGCCTGGGTCGAGAAGTACTTCGGCTCCATCCCCGCGCACGACGGCAAGCAGCCCCCGCGCTCCGGCGAACTCCCCGAGACCATCGGCCGCGAGATCCGCGAGGAGGTCCACGAGGACGTCCCCTCCCGCGCCCTGATGGCCGCATACCGCCTCCCGCACGACGGCACCCGCGAGGCCGACGCCGCCGACCTCGCCCTCACCATCCTCGGCAGCGGCGAGTCCAGCCGCCTCTACAACCGGCTGGTCCGCCGTGACCGCACCGCCGTCGCCGCCGGCTTCGGCCTGCTGCGCCTGGCCGGCGCCCCCAGCCTCGGCTGGCTCGACGCCAAGACCTCCGGCGACGCCACGCTCGAACAGATCGGCACCGCCGTCGACGAGGAGCTCGCCCGCTTCGCCGCCGAGGGCCCCACGCCCGAGGAACTCGAACGCGCCCAGGCCCAGATCGAGCGCGAGTGGCTCGACCGGCTCACCACCGTCGCCGGCCGAGCCGACGAACTGTGCCGCTACGCCGTCCTGTTCGGCGACCCCAAGCTGCTCAACGACGCCCTCCCCAAGGTCCTCGACGTCACCGCCGAGGAGGTCCAGGCCGTCGCCAAGGCCAGGCTCCACCCCGACAACCGGGCCGTCCTCGTCTACGAGCCGACCGCCGCCGAGACCGACGCCGACGCCGCTTCCGACGCCGCTTCCGAAGAGGAGGGTGCCGCCGTATGAGCACCGACTACGTCCCCGCCATGACCTTCCACCCCCAGCCCCAGCCGGGCACGCCCAGCCCCTGGGACTTCCCCGCCCCCGAGCGGGCCGCCCTCGGCAACGGCATCACCGTCCTGCACTGCCACCGGCCCGGTCAGCAGCTGGTCGCCGTCGAGGTCCTCGTCGACGCCCCGCTCGCCGCCGAGCCCGAGGGCCTCGACGGCATCGCCGGCATCCTCGCCCGCGCCTTCAGCGAGGGCACCGACACCCTCAGCGCCGAGGAGTTCGCCGCCGAGCTGGAGCGCGCCGGCGCCACCCTCGACGCGCACGCCGACCACCCGTGCATCCGGATCTCCCTGGAGGTCCCGGCCTCCCGGCTCCAGCGCGGCCTGTCCCTGCTCGCCGACGCCCTGCGCGCCCCCGCGCTGCCGGAGGCCGAGATCGAGCGACTGGTCGCCAACCGCCTGGACGAGATCGTCCACGAGCAGGCCAACCCCGCCCGGCGCGCGGCCAAGGCTCTGTACGCCGAGCTCTTCGACGCCGCCGACCGGCTCTCCCGGCCCCGCGCCGGCACCGCCGACACCGTCAAGTCGATCGACCGCGCCGCCGTCAAGGCCTTCTACGACGCCCACGTGCGCCCCGGGACCAGCACCCTCGTGGTGGTCGGCGACCTCACCGGCGTCGACCTGCCCGCCCTGCTGGAGAGCACCCTCGGCACCTGGACCGGCACCGCCGCCGAGCCCTCGGTCCACGCCCCGGTCACCGGCGACGACCGCGGCCGGGTCGTCATCGTGGACCGCCCCGGCTCCGTCCAGACCCAGCTGCTCATCGGCCGGATCGGGCCCGACCGCCACGACCCGGTCTGGGCCGCCCAGACCCTCGGCACCTACTGCCTCGGCGGCACCCTCACCTCCCGGCTCGACCGCGTCCTGCGCGAGGAGAAGGGCTACACCTACGGCGTGCGCTCCTTCGCCCAGCCGCTGCGCTCGGCCGCCGACGGCAGCGGACGCTCGCTGCTCGCCATCAGCGGCTCGGTGGACACCGCCTCCACCGCGCCCGCGCTGGCCGACACCTGGACCATCCTGCGCACCCTCGGTACCGAGGGCCTCACCGACGCCGAGCGCGACGAGGCCGTGCAGTTCCTGGTCGGCGTCGCGCCGCTGAAGTACGAGACCGCGGGCTCGGTCGCCGGCACCCTGGCCGACCAGGTCGAGCAGTACCTGCCGGACGACTACCAGGCCGAGGTCTACCGGCGGCTCGCCGAACTGCCCACCGCCGCCGCCACCGAGGCGGTCGTCGCGGCCTTCCCGCCGGACCGCCTGGTCACCGTCCTGGTCGGCGACGCCTCCGTGATCGCCGACGACGTGCGGGCGCTCGGGATCGGCGAGGTCACCGTCGTCGGCTGACGCCCGCCGCAGCCCCGTCCGGCCCGGTGGAGCACCCGCTCCGCCGGGCCGGACGCGTTTTTAAATCCGTTGCGGGCCACGCCCGTTCCGTGGATAGATGTTCCCCGACGCACAGCACGTGCGAACGGCGACGAAGGAAGGGAGGCGGCCACCATGCGGGTCGAGCAAGCGATACGACGACGCTCCCCGAGGCCGTATTCCCCCTGCACCGTCGCCCCGGGCGTCTGAGCCCGCACTCCCGAACTTCCCCGAGCCGCGCCGGGATTCCTCGCGCGGCAGCTTCCTCACGTGAACTTCCCGACCTCTGGAGGTCGTTCGACCATGACGTACACCGAGGTGCCCGGCGTCCGGGTGCCGATCCGGATGTGGACCGACCCGGCCACCGTCGAGGGCCAGGCCATGCAGCAGCTGCGCAACATCAGCTCCCTGCCCTGGCTGCACGGCCTCGCCGTGATGCCCGACGTCCACCTGGGCAAGGGTGCCACCGTCGGCTCCGTCATCGCCATGAAGGGCGCGGTCTGCCCGGCGGCGGTCGGCGTCGACATCGGCTGCGGGATGAGCGCGGTGAAGACCTCGCTCACCGCCGAGGACCTCCCGGACGACCTGTCCCGCCTGCGCCGCAAGATCGAGCAGGCCATCCCGGTCGGCCGCGGCCTGCACAGCGACCCGGTCGACCCGACCAGGCTGTACGGCTTCCGGGCGGCGGGTTGGGATGACTTCTGGCAGCGCTTCGACGGGGTGGCGGAGGCGGTCAAGTGGCGCCGGGAACGGGCGATGCAGCAGATGGCCACGCTCGGCGGAGGAAATCACTTCATAGAACTGTGCGTTGATACGACCAATGTGGTCTGGTTGATGCTGCACTCCGGCTCCCGCAACATCGGCAAGGAGCTGGCGGAGCACCACATGGGCGTCGCCCGCTCGCTGCCGCACAACCAGGGCCTGATCGACCAGGACCTCGCGGTGTTCATCGCCGACACCCCGCAGATGAACGCCTACCGCCAGGACCTGTTCTGGGCGCAGGAGTACGCGAAGCGCAACCGCGCGGTCATGATGGCGCTCTTCCAGGGCGTCGTCCGGCGCGAGTTCGCCAAGTCGAAGGTCGCCTTCGACGAGGTGATCAGCTGCCACCACAACTACGTGGCGGAGGAGGCGTACGACGGCGTCGACGTGCTGGTGACCCGCAAGGGCGCGATCCGGGCCGGCAGCGGCGACCTCGGGATCATCCCCGGCTCGATGGGGACGGGCTCCTACATCGTCCGCGGCCTGGGCAACGCGGCGGCGTTCAACTCCGCCTCGCACGGCGCCGGCCGGAAGATGAGCCGCAACGCCGCGAAGAAGCGCTTCACCACCCAGGACCTGGTCGAGCAGACCAAGGGCGTGGAGTGCCGCAAGGACGGCGGCGTGGTCGACGAGATCCCGGGCGCCTACAAGAACATCGAGAAGGTCATCGAGCAGCAGAAGGACCTCGTCGAGGTGGTCGCGCACCTCAAGCAGGTCGTCTGCGTCAAGGGCTGACGCGGCCGGCCGCGGTCCGGGCCGACCGGAAATGCCGATCGGGGTGCCACCGGAAATCCGGTGGCACCCCGATCGGGTGGCTGCGAGGGCTCAGGCCGCGGCGGGGAGCTCGTCGAGGCCCTCGGAGACGAGCTTGGCGAGGCGGTCGAGCGCGTCGCCGGCGTTCTCGGCGTCGGAGGCGAGGATGACCTCGTCGCCGCCCTGGGCGCCCAGGGCGAGGAGGCCGAGCATGGAGGCGGCGTTGACCGGGTTGCCGCCCGGCTTCGCGATGGTGATCGGCACGCCGGTGGCTGTGACGGCCCGGACGAAGACGGAGGCGGGACGGGCGTGCAGGCCCTCGGCCCAACCGATGGTGACGCGGCGCTCAGCCATGAGACGTGCCTTTCCGGTGAAGCTGGTCACGGCCGCGCTCCGGGAGCGGGGGAAAACGACCGTGTTGTCTAGACCAGTGTTGCACGCAGGTAGCTCCTCGGAGCCGCTGCGTTCAAGACTTGTGATTGTTTCTTTTCGGGGCATAAACCCCGGTCGCCGACCCTGCCCACCCTGCCGCGAGCACGCGCCCGACGCCATTCGGCTCGCCGCCGGATAACCTGACGAATGTGGAAGACCCCGCGGTGGCGAACCTCGATCAGCCCGACTATCCGCAGCACTGGGAAGCGGACATCCTGCTGCGTGACGGCGGCACGGCCCGGATCCGGCCGATCACGCCCGCCGACGCCGGACGGCTCGTCGAGTTCTACGAGCAGGTGTCGGACCAGTCCAAGTACTTCCGGTTCTTCGCCCCCTATCCGCGGCTCTCCGACAAGGACGTCCGCCGCTTCACCCACCACGACTTCGTGAACCGGGTGGGCCTCGCGGTCGTGGTCGGGGACCGCTTCATCGCCACCGTCCGGTACGACCGGATCGACGCCGACGGCCGCCCGTCCGACACCGGCACCGACGCCGAGGTGGCCTTCCTGGTACAGGACGCCCACCAGGGCCGCGGTGTGGCCTCCGCGCTGCTGGAGCACATCGCGGCGGTGGCCCAGGAGCGCGGCATCCGCCGCTTCCAGGCCGAGGTACTGCCGGAGAACCGGAAGATGGTGAAGGTTTTCACCGACGCGGGCTACACCCAGCGCCGCAGCTTCGCCGACGGCGTGGTGCACCTGGACTTCGACCTCGAACAGACCGACCGCTCGCTCGCCGTGATGCGCGCCCGCGAGCACCGCGCCGAGGCGCGCTCGGTGCAGCGGCTGCTCACGCCCCGCTCGGTGGCGGTGATCGGCGTCTCCCGCACCCCGCAGACCGTCGGCCGGGCCATCCTGCGCGACCTGCTGGGGGACGAGGCCCCGGCCGACCGCCCGGTGTACGCGGTGAACCGCAACGCCGAACCCGGCACCGAGCTGGACGGCGTCCCGGTCCACCGTTCGGTTCTGGACATTCCGGGACCGGTGGACCTCGCGGTGATCGCCGTCCCCGAGAGCGCCGTCCCGGCCGCCGTCGCCGAGTGCGGCGCCCACGGGGTGCAGGGCCTGGTGGTGGTCACCGCCGGCTACGCGGAGACCGGCCTGGAGGGCCGGGACCGGCAGCGCGCGCTGGTCCGCCAGGCCCGCGCGGCCGGCATGCGGGTGATCGGCCCGAACGCCTTCGGCCTGATCAGCACCGACCCGCAGCGTCCGCTGAACGCCTCGCTCGCCCCGCGCCTGCCCGGCCGCGGCGGCTTCGGCATCTTCTGCCAGTCCGGCGCGATCGGGGTGGCCCTGTTGGAGGCCGCCCACAAGCGCGGCCTCGGCGTCTCCTCCTTCGCCTCGGTCGGCAACCGCGCCGACGTCTCCGGCAACGACTTCCTCCAGTACTGGGCCGAGGACGAGGCCACCCAGGTGGTGCTGCTGTACCTGGAGTCCTTCGGCAACCCCCGCAAGTTCACCCGGATCGCCCGCCGCCTCGCGGCCGTCAAGCCGGTCGTGGTGGTCAAGGGCGCCCGGCACACCGGCAGCCTGCCGCCCGGCCACGCCGTCCCCGCCACCGCCACCGGCCTGCGCGACGCCACGGTGGACGCCCTGTTCGAACAGGCGGGCGTCACCCGGGTCGCGACCATCACCGAGCTGTACGACACCGGCGAACTGCTGGCCCAGCAGCCGCTGCCGACGGGGGACCGGGTCGCGGTGGTCGGCAACTCCGACTCCCTCGGCCTGCTCACCTACGACGCCCTGCTGAGCGCCGGCCTGCGCCCGTGCACCCCCGTCGACCTCACCACCGCCGCGACCGGCGAGAACTTCCGGATCGCCCTGGACGTCGCCCTCGCCGACCCGGCCGTGGACGCGGTGATCGCCGTCGCGATCCCGCCGATCGGCACCTCCGCGCACGCCTTCATGGGCGGCCGGCTGACCGCCGAGGACGACCCCGAGATGGGCTCGGACGACCCGGAGATCGCCGCCGCCCTGCTCGAAGCCGGACAGCGTGCCCGGGAACTGGGCAAGCCGCTGCTGCTCACCCACCTGGCGCTGACCGACCTGCCGGCCCGGCTGCGCCCCGGCGGCATCCCCGCGTACGCGGCGCCCGAGCGGGCCGTGAACGCCCTCACCCACGCCGTGCACTACGCGCAGTGGCGCCGCCGTACGGCCGAGGCCGAGGAGACGGCGCGGGTCCCGGAACTCGACCGGATCGACGAGCCCGGCGCCCGCCGGCTGGTGGAGGAGGCGCTGAGCACCAGGGCAGCGATCGCCCGCCCGTCGCCCACCGCCACCCTTGTCCGAGGCGCTACGCGACGCTCCCTCCTCTGGCGCACCCAGCCCGGCGGCGCCCGGATCACCCTGCCCGAGCCCCAGGCCAGGGAGCTGCTGGCCCGCTACGGGATCGACGTCTCGCCGACGATGCCCGCCCCGGACGAGGAGACCGCGGTGAGGGCCGCCGGGGCACTCGGCTACCCGGTGGCCCTCAAGGCGACCGCCCCGCACCTGCGCCACCGCCCCGACCTGGGCAGCGTCCGGCTGGACCTGACCGACGAGGCGGGCCTGCGCCGCGCCCACCACGAGCTGGACGCGCTGCTCGGCGGCGCCGCGCAGGCCGGGCTGATGGTCCAGCGGATGGCCCCGCGCGGCGTGGACACCGTGATAGCCGCCACGGTCGACCCCGCGGTCGGCGCGATCCTCTCCTTCGGCCTGGCCGGCGCACCGGCCGAACTGCTGGGCGACCTGGCGCACCGGCTGGTTCCGGCCACCGACCAGGACGTCGCCGGGCTGATCAGGGAGGTGCGGGCGGCGCCGCTGCTGTTCGGCTGGCGCGGTGCCGAGGCGGTGGACACCGGCGCCCTGGAGGAGTTGCTGCTGCGGGTGTCGCAGCTGGTGGACGACGTGCCGGAGATCGCCTCGGTGGATCTCGAACCGGTGGTCGTGGCCCCGCACGGACTGGCGATCCTGGGGGCGCGGGTGCGGGTCGCACCCCTGCCGGTCCGCAGCGATCTGGGCCCGCGCGCGATGAGCACGCTGTAACCTTCCTTGGTTGCGCCCTGCCCGGGCGCTGTTGTCCGAAGCTCGGCGCCGTGCCGCCCGCTTCGTCGGCGGACCATGCCAGGATGGAGATATGGCGAAGACCGGTACCACCACCACTCAGGACCTGCGCTCGGCGATCGAGCGCAGCGGCTACTACCCGGCCCTGGTGTCCGAGGCGGTCGAGTCCGCGGTGGGCCCGGAGCCGATCAGCTCCTACCTGGTGCACCAGGAGACGACCTTCGACGCCAACGAGGTGCGCCGGCACGTGACGGTGCTGGTGCTCACCCCGACCCGGTTCGTGGTGAGCCACACCGACGAGCAGTCCGGCGCCGAGGGCAGCCCGGCGGTGCCGTTCGCGACGACGTCGACGGAGAGCGTGCGGCTGGACCGGATCGGCTCGGTCGTGGTGAGCCGGATGGTGGCGAACCCGGAGACGTACACCCCCGGCACGCTGCCGCGCGAGGTGGTGCTGACGATCGGCTGGGGCGCGGTGCAGCGCCTGGACCTGGAGCCGGCCGGCTGCTCCGACCCGAACTGCGAGGCGGACCACGGCTACACCGGCTCGGCCACGGCCGACGACCTCTCGCTGCGGGTGAGTGAGGCCGGTGACGGCCCGGAGACGGTGTCCCAGGCGCTGGTGTTCGCCCGGGCCCTGTCCGACGCGACGATCAGCAACGGTCCGCGGGTCTGATCGCCGCCGTTTCCGCCCGCTACGAATCCGGTTCCATGTCCTTCGTTCCTGCCGACGGCTACGACGCCTTCGAGATCCTTGACCCCGCCACGGCCCCCGCGCCCCCGTACGGCAGCGGTTCGCTGTGCGACCTGCTGCCCTCGGTGGCGGCGGGGCTCGGCGTCCCGGGGTTCACCGCGACGCTGCCCGTCGCCCCGGCCGACCGGGTGGTGGTGTTCCTGGTGGACGGCCTGGGCTGGGAGCTGCTGCTGCGCCACCCCGAGTACGCGCCGTTCCTGTCCTCGCTCGCCGGGAGTTCGCTGGGCGGCAGCGGCCGTCCGCTGACCGCGGGCTTCCCGTCCACCACGGCGACCTCGCTGGCCTCGGTCGGCACCGGTACGCCGCCGGGCCTGCACGGCCTGGCCGGGTACACGGTGGCGGTGCCGGGCGCCGGCTACCTGATGAACCAGCTGCGCTGGCAGCCGCCCACCGCGCCGCACGTCTGGCAGCCGTACCCGACGGTCTTCGAGCGCACCCACCAGGCCGGGGTGGCGACGGCGCAGGTCTCGTCCCCGCTGTTCGCCCAGACCCCGCTGACCAAGGTGGCGCTGTCCGGCGGCACCTTCCTCGGCCGCACCACGGGCGAGGAGCGGATGGACCTGGCGGCCTCCTGGCTGGCCGAGCACGACCGGGCGCTGGTGTACACGTACGTCAGCGAGCTGGACGGCGCGGGCCACCGCTTCGGGGTGGACTCGGACGAGTGGCGGATGACGCTGGACGCGGTGGACCGGCTGGCCCGCCGACTGGCCGGGCAGCTGCCGCCGCGCTCGGCGATGTACGTGACGGCCGACCACGGCATGATCGACATCGCCCCGGAGGACCGGATCGACTTCGACGAGGACTGGGAGCTGGGCGCCGGCGTCGCCCTGCTCGGCGGCGAGGGCCGGGCCCGGCACGTGTACGCCGTCCCCGGGGCCGCGGCCGACGTGCACACGGTCTGGAGCGAGGTGCTGGGCGACCGGATGTGGGTGGCGACCCGCGACCAGGCGATCGAGGCGGGCTGGTTCGGCCCGGCCGTGGACGAGCGGGTGTACGCCCGGATCGGCGACGTGGTGGCCGCGGCGCGCGACGACATCGCGATCGTCGCCTCCCGCAACGAGCCCGGCGAGTCCGCGATGATCGGTCTGCACGGTTCGATGACCCCGGTCGAGCAGTTCGTGCCGTTGCTCGAAGTCCGCGGCTGACCGGGCCCCGCAGCGCACCTGACTCCTCTGTGTCCGAACTCCCTTGATGTGAAAGGCCCTTGCTCCACCCATGGCTGAACTGGTGTTCTTCTCGGGCACGATGGACTGCGGAAAGTCGACGCTGGCGCTGCAGATGGACCACAACCACGCGGCGCGCGGCCGGAGGGGCGTGATCCTCACCCGCAACGACCGGGCGGGCGCGGCGACGATCTCCAGCCGGCTGGGCCTGCGCGCCGACGCGGTCGAGGTGACGGACGACTTCGACTTCCACGCGCACGTGGTGCAGCGGCTCTCGGCCGGCGGCCGGGTGGACTACCTGATCTGCGACGAGGCGCAGTTCTTCGCCGCCGAGCAGGTCGACCAGCTGGCCAGGGTGGTGGACGAACTGGACATCGACGTCTACACCTTCGGCATCACCACCGACTTCCGCACCCGGCTGTTCCCCGGCTCGCAGCGGCTGATCGAGCTGGCCGACCGGGTGGAGGTGCTCCAGGTCGAGGCGCTGTGCTGGTGCGGCGCGCGGGCCACCCACAACGCCAGGACGGTCGGCGGGGTGATGGTGGTCGAGGGCGCCCAGGTGGTGGTCGGCGACATCTCGGTGGACCGGGACGAGGTCGGCTACGAGGTGCTGTGCCGCCGTCACCACCGCCGCCGGCTGACCGCGGCGACGGCGCGCGCCTCGGTGCTCTCACCGGACGTGCTGCCCTTCGAGGAGCAGCAGGCCTGAGGGCGGGCGCGCCCCCGGCTTCACGGGTCAGTGCTCCTGGGGAAGCACCTCCAGGACGGAGAAGTGCCCGCCCTGCGGGTCGGCCAGCCGGGCGGCCCGGCCACGGGCGGTGTCGTGCGGTCCGACCAGGATCCGGCCGCCGAGATCGACGGCGTGACGGGCGGTCAGGTCGGCGTCGCCGACCGCGAAGTGGGTGCGCCAGCGAGGCGGGTGGCCGCGCAGCTCGGCGCGGTTCCGGATGCCGGCGACCGGACGCCCGTGCACCAGCAGCGCGGTCTCGTCCGCGGCGGAGCGGACCGGGCGGTCGAGCACGGTGGAGTAGAAGGCGGCGGCGCCTTGTGCGTCGGGGGTGAGGAGTTCGGCCCAGGCCGGTCCGCCGGGTTCACGGCCGGCCTCCCGGCCGAGGTGCTCCTCGCCCTGCCAGAGTCCGAAGACCGCGCCGGAGACGTCGGAGGCGATGGCCATCCGGCCGGCGCGCTCGGCCTGGAGCGGCCCGACGGCGACCGTCCCGCCGCACGCGCGGACCAGCTGGGCGGTGCGGTCGGCGTCGTCCACGGCGAAGTACGTCGTCCACTGCACCGGGAAGCCGGTGGCGGTGGAGACGCCGAGGCCGGCCACCGGTGCCCCGTCCAGCCGGGCCCGGACGTAGTCGCCGATCTGGCCCGGCCCGGGCGCGTACGTCCAGCCGAGCAGGGCGCCGTAGAAGGCGCGGGCGCCGGGCAGGTCGTCGGTCAGCAGGCTGGCCCAGCAGGGCGTGCCCTGGGCCAGTCGGAGTTCCACCGCGGGCAATGCGGGCCTCCTCGTGGGTGGTTGGCGCACGGAAACCTCGCGCGCGAGGGTGATGCTTCCACTCTGACGGGCGCCCAACCCTCGGGCCGCGCGGAAAGTCCGGCAAAGAGCGCACAAAGAGCGGCGAGTCGGCCGGGCTGCGCGACAATGGCCGCCATGACCACCACCTACAACGACGGTTCTCCGCTGATCTCCGCGGCCGGACTGCGGGAGGCGCTCGCCTCCGCGCTGCCGCCGGTGCTGTTGGACGTGCGCTACCAGCTGGTCGGTGCCACTCCGGGCGGCCCGACCGCGGCCGAGGAGTACCGGGCCGGGCACCTGCCCGGCGCCCACTTCGTCGAGCTGGACCGGGACCTGGCCGCGCCGCCCGGCGCCCCCGGCCGGGGCGGCCGCCACCCGCTGCCGGACCCGGAGGAGTTCGGCGCGGCGATGCGCGGCTTCGGGGTGGGCACCCGGCGCCCGGTCGTGGTGTACGACGGTGCGGCCTCGATGGCGGCGGCCCGGGCGTGGTGGCTGCTGCGCTGGGCCGGGCACCGGGACGTCCGGGTGCTGGACGGCGGCTTCGCGGCCTGGGAGGCGGCCGGGCTGCCGGTGACGGCCGAGGTGCCGGACCCGGAGGAGGGCGACTTCAAGCCGGTGCCGGGGCAGCTGCCGACGGTGGACGCGGACGGCGCCGCGGCCTGGGCGCGCGGCGACCTGCTGCTGGACGCCCGCTCCGGGGAGCGCTACCGGGGCGAGACCGAGCCGGTCGACCCGCGGGCCGGGCACATCCCGGGCGCGGTCTCGGCACCGACGGCCGGGAACGTGGGGCCGGACGGCCGGTTCCTGCCGGCGCCCGAACTGGCCGCCCGGTTCAGGGCGCTGGGCGCGGGGGAGCGGGACACCGCGGTGTACTGCGGTTCGGGCGTGACGGCGGCGCACCAGATCCTGGCGCTGGAGGTGGCGGGCCTGCCGGCCACGCTGTACCCGGGCTCGTGGAGCGAGTGGTCGAGCGACGAGGCGCGCCCGGTGGCGGTCACCGGGCAGCCGGGCTGAGCCGGCGGGACACGCCGGAGGGGCGGGAGGCCAGGCCTCCCGCCCCTCCGGCGTACCGCTACGGCTACTCCTGCTTCTTGCGCCGGCTGCCGAAGACGATCTCGTCCCAGCTGGGCACGGTGGCCCGGCGGCCGGGCCGGACGCCGTCGGCCTCGGCCTGCCGGTCGGTGGTGCCGACCAGGCGCTCGCGGTGCGGGGCGACGGCGCGCGGCATCAGGATGTCGGCGTAGGCCGAGCCCGCGCCGACCGCGGGTGCGGCGGCGGCCGCCGCGGCCGTCTCCTCGCTCTCCTCGGCGACCTCGGCGGGCACCGGTTCGACCGGGGCCGGGCCACCGACGGCGAGGTCGCCGCGGAAGGCGGGGACCACGTCGAGCAGGCTGGTCAGCGAGTCCCTGGACTCGGCGGTGGCCTCCCGCGACTCGCGGACCTCGCGCGCCGACATGATGCGGTCGGCCGAGGGCCTGTCGATCATCGGGCGGGGCGGCCGGTCCTGGGGGAGCCGGGCGATCCGCGGGATGAACGGGAAGATCGACTCCTCCTCGCGCTCGACGTTCTCGCCGATCAGCGCGCGGGCCTCGTCGTCGTTGGGCTGGACCAGGCGCCGGGGCGGGTCGTACGTCCAGGAGGCGCTGCGGCCCTCGCCGTCGGCCCGGTAGGAGAGGATGACCTCCCAGGTGCCGTCGTCGCGCCGCCAGGAGTCCCAGCGTTCGGTGTCCTTCTCGGCGCCGCGCAGCGCGAGCCGCTCGGCCACGGCCTCGCCGAGCTGCGGGCCGGGGGACTCGCCGTTGCGGCGGATGGCGGTCTTGCGGGCGCGCTCGGCCATGAAGGCGCGCTCGGCGAGCACCGGCCCCTCGAAGCGGCGGACGCGGTCGACGGAGATCCCGGCGGCCTGGGCGACCTCCTCGGCGGAGGCACCGGCTCGTATCCGGGCCTGGATGTCCCGGGGGCGCAGGTGGCTCTCGACCTCGATCTCGATCTGGCCGAGGCGTGGCCGGTCCCCACGGATGGCGGCGCGCAGCCGCTCGTCGATGGGAAGGGTGTACTCCGTGCTGTCGGCAGCCTTGAGCACCAGTCGTGTGCCGTCGTTGCTCACGGCCACAACCCGCAGTTCGGGCACGGTTACCTCCCGGGTTGTGCCTGCCGACGTCACCTGCGTCGCTGCTCCCGTACTGAGTGTGGCCTGCCCGCTCGCGACTGGCCACAACCTTGCTGAGTTCCCCGGCGTGTCGGGCTTACGCCCGCGCACGCCGCTGTGGCACGGTTGCCTTTTTGCCACGCCATCCGTCGACGTCGCGCCTGGGTGTCCCGGCCGTCCTCGCACGCGCAGTGAACGCGACGGTCCGGGACGGGCGTCGCCGTGCGTGCCCGCTCCGTGTCTCCTCGTCAAGCTGCCGGTGTAGGCACAGTCGACAAGTCGACCCAAGGCTCGGGCTTTACGAACAGTACTCCATTCGTGGCATCCGGAGGGGCGGCTCGCCGCTCAAGTCTCCCGCGATTCACGGGAATCTCAAGAGCGCCCACCCCTAATGGCGGACCGCCACCGGATGAACGGTGATCATCTTCACACAATCCGGGCCCGGAGAACCGCATTTTCGTCCCTTGTGTCCTTCTTTGGGCAAGATGGAGTGTCTTGTTCGAAGAACAGCCGTACGGACCGAGGGATGGCGATGCCGGAGCGGAGCCCCGCCGACGAGGGCGGAAAGGCCAAGGAGGAGCGCAGGCGGATCGATCTGAGTGTGGCTCAGGTCGCCGCGAGTGCGCTGGCCACGGTGGTGGGCGCGCTGTTCGCCTCCGAACTGGGGGTGTACGGCACGATCCTGGGCGCCGCCGTGGTGAGCATCGGGGCCACCACCGGCGGCGCGGTGTTCCAGCACATCTTCAAGCGCACCGGTGAGCAGCTGCGCGAGGTGGTGGACCGGGGGCCGAACCAGACCGCCAACACCCTGCGCCAGACGCCCGCCGGGCCCGAGCCGTCGGCGCGGCCGGCGGTGATCAGCTCGGAGTGGAACGAACCGCGGGTCGTCCGGGCGCGTCGGCGGTGGGGCTGGAAGACGTACGCGGCGGTGTCGGGGCTGGTCTTCGTGGTGGCGATGACGCCGATCGTGGCGTTCGAACTGGCCACCGGGCAGCCGGTGTCGGCGACGGTCAAGGGCGAGTCCGGCAACGGCACCTCCTTCGGCGGCTCGGTGGCGCCCAAGTCCTCCCAGCCGCAGGACGCCCCGTCGGACCGGCCCGCCCCGGGCGACCGGAACGGCCGGGAGACCAAGCCGTCCGACGCCACCCCGTCCGGCGGCGCCTCGCCGTCGGCGACCACGCGGCCGGGCCGGGAGCCGAGCGGCACGCCGAGCACCGGCGCGGGAACGGCCTCCCCCTCGGCCGGTGCGGGCGCGACCCCGTCGGCCGGCTCCTCCCCGTCGGCGGGCGGCGGGAAGCCGACCGGCGAGGCGACCCCGCCGCCGTCGGCGCCGGGCAGCGACCCGGCGAACAACCCGGCGAACAACCCGGCGAACGAACCGGCGAAGGTGCCGGTGGCCCCGCCGCCGCCCGTCGACGAGACGTCCCGCACGTCCTAGGCGCCGAGCACCCGGCGCAGGTAGTCGTTGCCGAACACGCGCTGCGGGTCGACCTCGTCCCGCAGCGCGGTGAAGTCGCCGAAGTGCGGGTAGACGCCGGACAGGTACCCGGCGTCGCGGGTGTGCAGCTTGCCCCAGTGCGGCCGGCCCTGATGGGCGGTCATCAGCTGTTCGACACCGGTGAAGTAGCCCCGGTCGGCGGTGCCGCGGTAGAGGTGAACGGCGATGTAGGCGCTGTCCCGGCCGGAGGCGGTGGAGAGCCAGAGGTCGTCGGCGGGGGCGAAGCGCACCTCGACCGGGAAGCTGACCTTCCAGTCGGAGCGTTCGACCAGGGCCTTCAGCTCGCGGAGCACCTCGCCGACGGCCGCCCGCGGCACCGCGTACTCCATCTCCAGGAAGCGGACCTTGCGCGGGCTGGTGAACACCCTGTACGCGGTGTCGGTGAAGCTGCGCTCGGACCAGGCCCGGCTGGCCAGCGCGGCGATCGAGGGGATCGATCCGGGGAAGCGCCGGCCGACCCGGCAGGCACCCTCCCAGACGGTGTTGGAGAGGAAGTCGTCCTCCAGCCACTCCTTGAACCGCGGCAGCGGGGCGGCCGGGCCCTGGCTGCGGTTGTTGCGCTTGGTGGAGCAGCGGACGGTGTGCGGGAACCAGTAGAACTCGAAGTGCTCGTTGACGGCGGTGAGGTCGTCCAGGCGCTCCAGCACCTCGTCGAAGCCCATCGGCTGCTCGTGGGCGGTGAGCAGGAAGGCCGGCTCGACACCGAAGGTGAGCGCGGTGATCACGCCGAGGGCGCCGAGGCCGAGCCGGGCGCCGTGGAAGAGCCGGGGGTTCTCGGTGGGGGAGCAGTGCCTGACGGTGCCGTCGGCGAGGACGATCTCCAGCGAGCGGATCTGGGCGGCCAGCGAGCCGGAGTCACGGCCGGTGCCGTGGGTGCCGGTGCTGGTGGCGCCGGCCACGGTCTGGACCTCGATGTCGCCCATGTTGGTCAGCGAGAGTCCCTCGGCGGCGAGGACCCGGTTGAGCCGGTGCAGCGGGAGACCGGACTCGACGGTGATGGTGCCGGCCTCGCGGTCGATCCCGCGGACCGCGGTGAGCGCGTGCGGGCGGATCTGGACGCCGTCGCCGGCCGAGGCGATCGAGGTGAAGGAGTGTCCTGAGCCGACCGCCTTGACCGTCCGGCCCTGTTCGGCGGCCCGCAGGATCTCCTTGGCCAGTTCCTCCACGGTGCCGGGGGCGGCGGTCCGGGCGGGCCGGGCGCTCTGGTTGCCGGCCCAGTTGGTCCACCGGGTGGGCGTCGCGGTACTGGCCTGGGGCATGTGCGCTGCCTTCTGCTCCGTGGCCGAACGGGTCGGCGCGGTCCGGGGCGGCGCGGCCGCCCTCAGGGCCTGTCTCTTGGATCCTTGCCGGGTCCGCGGCCCTGATCCGACCAAATCCAAAAGACAGGCCCTACCCACAGGTAGGCCCGCGGGTAGGGCGAGAGATTAGTCAGTTCACCGTTCGGCGTCTACGGGTCGTTCGACCCCGTCGGCCGCCGCCGTGTCGGGCGTGCCGGCGGCCAGTCCGGCGCGCAGCCGGCTCAGGCCGGCCAGGGCGGCGACCACCCCGAGCAGGCCGGCCGCCAGCGGGACCCAGTAGCCCGCGGCGGCGCCGGAGGCGTCGATCACCCAGCCGCCGGCCGAGGAGCCGGCCGCGACGCCGAGCGCCAGGCCGGTGGTGGTCCAGGTCATGCCCTCGGTCAGCTGGGCGGCCGGGACGAGCCGTTCGACCAGCGCCATCGCGGTGATCAGGGTGGGGGAGATGGCGATGCCCGCGACCAGCAGCGCGGCGCCGACCACGGCCAGCCCGCCGACGCCGTGCACCGTGTGGGCGACCAGCAGCAGCGGCACCATGCTGACCGCCATGAACAGGACGCCGACGAGGAAGCGCGTCGCCATCGAGCCGGTGAGCTTGAGGGTCCCGAAGACCACCCCGGCCAGGCAGGAGCCGAGCGCCCACAGGGCGAGGATCACGCTGGAGATCGACTTGTGGCCCTGGGCCTCGGCGTAGGCGACGGTGACCACCTCGACCGAGCCGAAGATCGCGCCGGTGGCGACGAAGGTCAGGATCAGCGTCTGGAGGCCGCCGTTGCGGATGACCGAGCCGCCCTGGTGCCGGGCGGCCGGATGGACCGGCGGCTCGGTGGAGCGCTGCCCGGCGAACAGCAGGACGCCGAGGGCGAGGAAGATCCCGGCGAGCAGCACGCCGGCCTCGGGGAAGACGGAGGTGGCCAGGCCGATGGAGAGGATCGGGCCGACGATGAAGCAGACCTCGTCGACCACGGCCTCGAAGGAGTACGCGGTGTGGAGCTTGCCGGTGTCCTCGCGGTAGAGGTGGGCCCAGCGGGCGCGGACCATCGCGCCGGTGCTCGGCATCACACCCATGCCGGCGGCGAAGACGAACAGCGTCCAGTCCGGCGCCTCGAACCGGGCGCAGAGCAGCAGGCCGGTGACGGCGACGACGGTGATCGCCATGGCGGGGACGATGATCCTGCGCTGGCCGTGCCGGTCCACCAGCCTGGAGACCTGCGGGCCGAGGACGGCGGCGGAGATCGCGAGGCAGGCCGAGACCAGGCCGGCCACCCCGTAGGAGCCTCTGAGCTGGGACAGCATGGTCACGATGCCGATCCCGGTCATGGAGATCGGCAGTCGGGAGACGAAGCCGGTGGAGGAGAAGGCCAGAGTGCCGGGGGAGGCGAATATCTGGCGGTAGCTGGACAGCACGGGAGCTCCGGGCGGGGGGAGTAAGGAACAAGGCCGGTAAACACAGCTTACGTACCTTGGCAAACGGTATTTTCCGGGCACCGGCGCGGCCCCGGCGACGGCGTCCGGTCCCTCGGTGGCAGGATCGGTGCCATGTCCGACGCGCGCAAACTCTCCCGCTCCGGCGCCGCCCCGTACGACGCCCTGCTGCTGCTCTCCTTCGGCGGGCCCGAGGGCCCCGAGGAGGTCGTCCCGTTCCTGGAGAACGTCACCCGGGGCCGTGGCATCCCCAAGGAGCGGCTGAAGGAGGTGGGCAAGCACTACTTCATGTTCGGCGGGATCAGTCCGATCAACGGACAGAACCGCGAGCTGCTCGCCGCGCTGCGCGAGGACTTCGCCGAGCACGGGCTGGACCTGCCGGTCTACTGGGGCAACCGGAACTGGGCCCCCTACCTGGTCGACACCCTGCGGGAGCTGGCCGCCGACGGCCACCGCCGGATCGCCGTGCTCGCCACCAGCGCCTACGCCGGCTACTCGGGCTGCCGCCAGTACCGGGAGAACCTGGCCGACGCGCTGGCCGCGCTCGCCGAGGAGGGCGTACCGGCCCTGCGGGTCGACAAGCTGCGGCACTTCCACAACCACCCGGGCTTCGTCGAGCCGATGATCGACGCCACCCTGGCCGCCCTGGCGGAGCTGCCCGAGGCCGTCCGCCCCGGCGCCCGGCTGGCGTTCACCACCCACTCCATCCCGGACGGCATGGCCGAGACCTCCGGCGCCCCCGACGACCCGGCCCGCGGCCGGCCCGGCGGCGCGTACGTCGCCCAGCACCTGGACGTGGCCCGGCTGATCACCGCCGCCGTGGCCGAGCGCACCGGCGTGGCCGACCGGCCGTGGGAGCTGGTGTACCAGAGCCGCAGCGGCGCCCCGCACATCCCGTGGCTGGAACCCGACATCTGCGACCACCTGGAGGCCCAGCACGCCGACGGCGCGCCGGCCGTGGTGATGGTCCCGATCGGCTTCGTCTCCGACCACATGGAGGTGAAGTACGACCTCGACACCGAGGCCGTCGCCAAGGCCGCCGAACTCGGCCTGCCGGTGGCGCGTGCGGCCACCGTCGGCGCCGACCCCCGGTTCACCGCCGCGGTGCGCGAACTCGTCCTGGAGCGGGCCGCCACCGAGCGCGGCGAGGATGTCACCCGCTGCGCCCTCGGGGCCCTCGGCCCCGGCCACGACGTGTGCGCGGTGGCCTGCTGCCCCAACCCGCGCGCCCCGCGCCCGGCCGTCGCCGAGCGCTGACCGTCCGCGCCGTCGGCCCGTCCCGCCCGTCTCGTCCGCCCGCCCCGCCCGTTCCGTCGCCCCGGAGGAGAACCCCGTGCCCACCCCCGCCCTGCCCGACGACCGGCTCCTCGACGACCTGCTGGAGGTCGCCCTGGACGCGGCCAGGCAGGCCGGCGCCCTGCTGCGCGACGGCCGCCCCGCCGACCTCGGCGTGGCCGGCACCAAGAGCAGCCCGGTCGACGTGGTCACCGAGATGGACCTCGCCTCCGAGAAGCTCGTCCTGGAACTGATCACCGACCGCCGCCCCGAGGACGGCTACCTCGGCGAGGAGGGCGCCGAGCGGCCGGGCACCAGCGGGGTGCGCTGGGTCGTGGACCCGCTCGACGGAACGGTCAACTACCTCTACGGGCTGCCCTCCTGGGCGGTCAGCGTGGCCGCCGAGGTGGACGGCCGGGCGGTCGTCGGCGTGGTGTACGCCCCGGCCCGCGGCGAGCTGTTCCACGCCGTCCTGGGCCGCGGGGCCCGCCTGGACGGCAGCCCGCTCTCGGCCCGCCCGGCCCCGCCCTGGGGGCAGGCGCTGATCGCCACCGGCTTCAACTACGTCCAGCCGGTGCGGGTGCGGCAGGCCGAGGTGCTGCTGGCGCTGATGCCCGAGGTGCGGGACATCCGCCGGGCCGGAGCGGCCGCGGTGGACCTGTGCGACGTCGCCGCGGGGCGGCTGGACGGCTACTACGAGCGCGGCCTCGCCCCCTGGGACCGGGCGGCCGGCTGTCTGATCGCCACCGAGGCCGGCGCCCTGGTCGGCGGCCGCCCCGGGCACGGCCCGGACGGCGAGCTGACCGTGGCCGCCGCCCCCGGGGTCTACGAGCCGCTCCAGGAGCGCCTGGCCGCGCTGCGCGCCTGGGAGGACTGACCGGTTCCGGCCGTCCTGCCCGCCGCCCTGCCCGCCGCCTGGACCGGGGTGGGCGGGGCAGCGGGCGGGGCCGGACATGCGAAGAGCCCTGACATACGGGGGATGCCAGGGCCTGGGTTTCGCACGGCCCCCGCAGGGCCGCTGGTGCCGGAGATCCGGCGACGGGTCGGTGTGCCGGACGGATCAGGCAGCGGTGCGGTGGCGCTCCAGCACCGTGTCCACGCCGTGCTCGGCGGCGAGTCGGCGGAGGTCGTCCAGCTCGGACTGCTCCACCTCGGCGAGGAACTCGTCCCCGGCCTCGATCGCGCGGTGCAGGTCCTGCTCGGCGTTGGCTATGCGCTGCAGGATTCCGGCCTTGAAGGCGTCCATACGGGCCCCCTTACTGTGTCGGACGTGCACGGTCGTGCGCTCTCCGCCCTGAGGAGGTCCAGCCGGTGAAAGCACCCAGGCCGGAAGGTGGTGAATTCCGGACGGGCGCGGAGACGACCTTCGGCCGCTCCCGGTGATGTCCCAGCCCCAGGGCCGGCGCGGATGAACGCACGGCGGGTGGGTGCGATCGGCCGTCAGCCAGATCGCGGGTGTGCAGCTGTCCTCCCCGCACCGGGGACCGGGAAACCTCCCGGCCGAAGAAAGTTGCCCGCGTCACAGTCCAAACGGAGTGGTGCGGACGCGAACGGTCACCGCTGCGGGCTCGGGTCCCCTGTCCGTGGGGCAGCTTATCGCTGCTTTACCGCCGGACCAGGCAGGATGGAGGCACCGTCGGAGCCGTGCGTCCGCTTCCCGGGCCGGCCTGGAGAAGGGACAACGACTGTGCGGGTTCTCGTCGTCGAGGACGAGCAGCTGCTCGCCGAGGCCGTCGCGACCGGCCTGCGCCGCGAGGCGATGGCCGTCGACGTGGTGTACGACGGGGAGGCCGCGCTCCAGCGCATCGCGGTCAACGACTACGACGTCGTCGTCCTGGACCGCGACCTTCCGCTGGTCCACGGGGACGACGTCTGCCGCAAGGTGGTCGAGCAGGGCCTGGCCACCCGGGTGATCATGCTGACCGCCTCCGGCGACATCAGCGACCGGGTCGAGGGCCTGGAGATCGGCGCGGACGACTACCTTCCGAAGCCGTTCGCCTTCAGCGAACTCGTCGCCCGGGTAAGGGCGCTGGGCCGCCGCGCGACCGTCCCGCTGCCTCCGGTGCTGGAGCGGGCCGGCATCTCGCTCGACCCCGGTCGCCGCGAGGTGATCCGCGAGGGGCGCACCGTCCAGCTCGCCCCCAAGGAGTTCGCCGTCCTGGAGGTGCTGATGCGGGCCGGCGGCGCCGTGGTCTCCGCCGAGCAGCTGCTGGAGAAGGCCTGGGACGAGCACACCGACCCGTTCACCAACGTCGTGCGCGTCACCGTGATGACGCTGCGCCGCAAGCTCGGCGACCCGCCGGTGATCATCACCGTGCCGGGCTCCGGCTACCGGATCTGACCGGAAACCACCCCCCGGAAACCACCCCTCCGGAATCCGCTCCGAGGATTTCCCGCCGTATCCAGCGCCCGCCCCGGCGGACGCCCCGAGAGGACCGTCATGACCACCCCGCCGCCCCTGGCCGGCGGGCCCTCCGGCGCGCCCGCCGGCAGCCCGCGTGCCGTACCGCCCAAGCCCGCGCACCCACCGCGTCCGGCCCGGCCGCGCGAGCACGAGACCTACGTCCCCGGTGACGGCCTGCTCGCCTGGCTGCCCTTCCGCCCCACCATCCGCATGCGGCTCACCCTGCTGTACGGCGGGATGTTCCTGATGGCCGGCGTGGTGCTGCTGCTGGTGATGTACTTCTTCGTCCGGCAGTCCCTCCAGGAGGTCGGCCAGCCGCACCTGGTGCTCACCGGGCCCGGCATCTCGGTGCTGACGCCGGACGGCCGGAGCCTCACCAGCCAGGCCGGGCTCGACCAGTGGCTGAACGACAACAGGTCCATCCAGGCCGCCGCGGCGCTCAACACCCTGCTGCGCAAGCTGCTCACCGTCCTGGTCTGCCTCGCCGTGATCGCCTTCGCGGCCGGCTACGCGATGGCCGGCCGGGTGCTGCGCCCGCTCGGCCGGATCACCCGCACCGCGCGTGACGTCGCCTCCTCCGACCTGCACCGACGGATCGAGCTGGACGGCCCGGACGACGAGCTCAAGGAGCTCGCCGACACCTTCGACGACATGCTGGACCGGCTGGACCGCTCCTTCGACTCCCAGCGCCGCTTCGTCGCCAACGCCTCGCACGAGCTGCGCACGCCGCTGGCGATCAACCGCACCCTGCTGGAGGTCCAGCTCTCCGACCCGGGGGTCTCGGCCGACCTCCAGCAGCTGGGCAAGACCCTGCTGGCCACCAACGAGCGCAGCGAGCAGCTGGTCGAGGGCCTGCTGCTGCTCGCCCGCAGCGAGAACGAGCTGACCGACCGGCGCCCGGTGGAGCTGTCCGAGGTGGCCACCAGGGCGCTGGAGCAGACCAGGGTCGAGGCCGACAAGCGCGAGGTCGAGCTGCGCTCGAAGCTCGACCCGGCCATGGTCGCGGGCAACGGCGTGCTGCTGGAGCGGCTCGCGCTCAACCTGCTGCAGAACGCGGTCCGCTACAACACCGCGGGCGGCTGGGTCGAGCTGGCCACCACGGCCGTCCCCGGCGGCGGCGAGCTGGTGGTCTCCAACACGGGACCGGTGGTGCCCGGGTACGAACTGGAGCACATCTTCGAGCCGTTCCGCCGGGTCAAGGGCGCCGACCGCACCCGCAGCGACAAGGGGGTCGGGCTCGGCCTGTCCATCGTCCGCTCGGTGGTGCGCGCCCACGGCGGCACCGTCGAGGCCACGCCGCGCGCCGGTGGCGGCCTCACCATGAGGGTCCGCCTCCCCTCGCCGTAAGGGTCGAACGCCCCTTCCGCAGGCGACCGTTTCCAGCCGTCCCCGCCAGGCCCGTCAAGACGACATAAGGCCTGGCGGGGGCGGCTTGTCTTTTCCGGCCCGAGCAACTTACGGTGTCGTAACCTACGCAACCGTAGGTGAGTCCGCCGGCGGCCCCCGTCGACGGGTTCCTACGACGTGTTCCCGTCCAGCGCGCCCGTCCCAGCGCGTGCCGTCCCCTCAGGAGCAAGACCGTGACCATCGCCCCTGTGCAGAGCAGCTCCTCACTCGTCGCGAGCGGCTGGACCGACGCGCGGCTGATCCTCGCCCTCGAGGAGGTCGTGGAGAAGGAACTCAACCGCCACCTGGAGGTGGCGAAGGAGTGGATGCCCCACGAGTTCGTCCCGTGGAGCCAGGGCCGCGACTTCGACGGCGTGCTGGGCGGCGAAGCCTGGTCGCTGGAGCAGTCCCAGGTGACGGCGCTGGGCCGGGTGTCGCTGGTGGTGAACCTCCTGACCGAGGACAACCTGCCGAGCTACCACCACGAGATCGCGAGCATGTTCGGCCGCGAGGGCGCCTGGGGCACCTGGGTGCACCGCTGGACGGCCGAGGAGGGCCGCCACGGGATAGCCATCCGCGACTACCTGCTCGCCACCCGGGCGGTCGACCCGGTGGAGCTGGAGCGGGCCCGGATGAGCCACATGTCGGAGGGCTTCGAGTCCGACAACGCGCACAGCATGCTCCAGTCGGTCGCCTACGTGGCCTTCCAGGAGCTCGCCACCCGCATCGCGCACCGCAACACCGGCAAGTACGCCGGCGACCCGCTCTGCGAGCAGCTGCTGGCGAAGATCGCCAACGACGAGAACCTGCACATGGTCTTCTACCGGAACCTGCTGAAGGCCGCCCTGGAGATCGCCCCCGACCAGGCCATGCGGGCCATCGCCGACGTGGTCACCGACTTCCGGATGCCCGGCCACGGCATCCCCGGCTTCGAGCGCGCCGCCGCGCAGATCGCCCTCGGCGGGGTGTACAACCTGCGTATCCACCACGACGACGTGCTGCAGCCGGTGCTGCGCCACCTCAAGGTGATGGAGATCGGCGGCCTCGGCCCCGAGGGCCTGCTGGCGCAGAACGAGCTGGGCGTCTTCCTGGACGGGCTGGACGGCCAGGCCCGGAAGTTCGAGGAGCGCCAGGCCGCCCTGGTGGCTCGTCGCGCGGCCCGGAAGAGCGCGGTCTGAGGCTCGGCGCCGTACGGTCGGAGTGGGTGGATTTTCAGCGGTTTGCCCAGGAAGATTCTGAACGTGACCAAGCTCACATCGTGTCGCTCCGCGATTTCGGGCAACCTCGGAGAGTGATCACCTGATCAGGGGTGCCGATCGCGGTCCGTGACCGGATTCCGGACCCGGATCGGACCGCGGGATCGGTCGGCATCCCTGGCCGGCAAGGGATTCGGCGGGTGTTCGCACCCGCGACGCTCACTGTGCGTGTCCGGTTCGCCGGGGCTGAGGAGGGCCGACGATGGCCCAGCGTGAGGCCTTCCACAGCCCCGGGGATCACCCCGATGGAGCCCGGGCTGAGTGTCGATTGAGTAACAGGGCTTGAAGTAAGGCAAAATCTCCGCCTCGGGTCGGGCACAAGACCGGCCCCCCATGCGTTACGTGCGCTGGAGATACCGCACACACCGCACAAACCCGGAGGGGGAGAGCGACAAATGGCAACCGACTACGACACCCCACGCAAGACTGACGACGAGCTCAACGAAGACAGCATCGAGGAGCTCAAGGCTCGGCGGAACGACAAGGGCGGCGGCTCCGTCGACGTCGACGAGTTCGACGCCGCCGAGGGCATGGAGCTCCCGGGCGCCGACCTCTCGAACGAGGAACTCGCCGTCCGAGTGCTGCCCAAGCAGGCGGACGAGTTCACCTGCATGAGCTGCTTCCTGGTGCACCACCGCAGCCAGCTCTACAGCGAGAAGAACGGCAACCCGATCTGCCGGGACTGCGGCGCCTGAGCACCGCGGCGGACAGGGCCCGGTGCCCGCGGCTGCGCCCGCGGGACCGGCACACCGCTCCTTCCGGCCCCGGGCAGCGGGGCCGGACGGCAGGTCCGGGAACCGTCCGGCAGGACGGGCCCGGCAGGACGGAGTCGGCCGGTGAACCGGTCAGGACAAAGTCGTAGGGACGGTCCCGCAGCAGCGGAACCGTCCCTCTCCGTTTGTCCGGCCACTTCCGTCCGGCTCGTCCTCGTCCGCGGTCCGGCCGCCCGGGGCCTCAGGTGCGGGCGCCGCGCCTGGCGTCCTCCAGGGCCTCCGCCAGCTTCATCGGCGAGCGCGTCGACAGGTAGAGGTACGGCGTCGGGTCGGCCGGGTCGGTCACCTCGACCCGAAGTGCCGTCGGGACGTAGCTGCGCAGCAGCATGAAGGCGCGCGGATCGGCCTTGGGCCCGCGCCAGGCCGCGGCCTCGGCCGGGCTCAGCGCCTGCGCGCCGCCGAGCGCGTCGACCGGGATCCGGGCCGGGCCGGCCACCAGTGAGCCCTGGACCACGCGAATGCGGGCCGAGCCGTAGCTGCTGATCGCGACCGCGCCGGCGGCGATGCCGACCACCAGCCCGATCAGCGCGGCAGGACCGCTGACCCGGATCAGGATCAGCGCGAGCGTGAGACCCACCGCGATCGGGAGCAGCCACCAGGAACGCGGCACCGTGAGGCGTTCGTCGTACATGCCTCCATTGTGGGCGCCCTGACGCCCGGCCCGGGACGCCACCCCCACCGGAGGCCGTTCTACCCCTGGGTAGGGTTGGGCTCCGTGACCGGTACGACAGCCCCCACCACCCCCACCGACCGCCCGGCGCCCGCGCTGCCGCCGTCGCCGACCACCCCGCCGCCGGACGCCGTCCTGCCGGAGCGCCACCCCCAGGCGCCCGCCCCCGGCACCCGGCTCGGCTCCCACTACGAGCACTGCTTCGGCTGCGGCCCGCAGCACCCCGGAGGCCTGCGGATCGACGCGGTCGCTGGTGAGGGACTCGACGTCACCGCCGAGTTCGCCATCCGCGACGCCCACCAGGGCGGCCCCGGCCTCGCCCACGGCGGGCTGCTGACCACCGCCATGGACGAGACCCTCGGCACGCTCAACTGGCTGCTGCACGCCCCCGCCGTGACCGGCCGGCTGGAGACCGACTTCCTCAGCCCGGTGCCCGTCGGCTCGGTGCTGCACCTGCGCGCCTGGGTCACCGGCGTGCACGGCCGCAAGATCTACAGCGCCGCCGAGGCGCGGATCGGCGGTCCGGAAGGACCGGTCGCCGTGCGTGCGCAGGCCCTCTTCATCCAGGTGAAGCTGGAACACTTCACCACGCACGGTCGTGCCGAGGACATCGAGAAGGTCCTCGACGACCCTGATCTGATGAAGCGCGCACGAGCCTTTGAGGTGAACCCTTGAGCGACACCCCCCGTCCGCAGCTGGACGTCCTGATCAAGCGCATCGATCCAGAGCTGCCGCTGCCCGCCTACGCGCAGCCCGGGGACGCCGGCGCCGATCTGCGCACCACCGTCGACGCCGAGCTGGCCCCCGGTGAGCGGGCCGTCCTGCCCACCGGCATCGCCGTCGCCCTGCCGGACGGCTACGCGGCCTTCGTCCACCCCCGCTCCGGGCTGGCAGCTCGTTGCGGCGTTGCCCTCGTGAACGCCCCGGGGACGGTCGATGCCGGGTACCGTGGAGAGATCAAGGTGATCGTCGTCAATCTGGACCCGCGCGAGGGGGTCAGCTTCCGCCGAGGGGACCGCATCGCCCAGCTGGTGATCCAGCAGGTCGAGAAGGCCCGCTTCCACGAGGTGGAGGAGCTGCCTGGGTCGGCACGCGCCGAGGGCGGGTTCGGGTCGACCGGCGGCCACGCCGCGGTCTAGCATGCCCGCGGCTTCGCAGGAAGCCGAGCAGGTATTCGCATCGGTCTTGGACCGGGAAGGACAGTGACCGTGTTCCGTCGTCGCCAGAAGAGCGAGGACGCTGTCGAGCAGCTCGCCGACGACGCCATCAGCGCCGACGAGACGGCCGATGACGTCGAAGGTTCCGCCGAGAGCGAGAACGTGACCGAGCTGGACCAGGCCGACAAGGTCGGCCTGCCGCCGGCCCCCCGGCCCGACGGTCCGTGGGACCACTCCGAACTGGAGAACCCCGAGGAGGGGCGAGTCGACCTCGGGGGTCTGCTGGTCCCGGGCGTCGAGGGCATGGAGCTGCGCGTCGAGGTCGCCGGTGACGCGATCGTGGCGGCGACCCTGGTGCTCGGCAACAGCGCCATCCAGCTCCAGGCCTTCGCGGCCCCGAAGTCGGAGGGCATCTGGGGGGAGGTCCGGGAGGAGATCGCCGGCGGCATCACCGGGCAGGGCGGTCTCATCGAGGAGGAGGAGGGCCCGCTCGGCTGGCACCTCCGCGCTCAGGTCCCGGTGCAGCTGCCGGACGGCACCCAGGGCGTGCAGCTGGTGCGGTTCGTCGGCTGCGACGGCCCGCGCTGGTTCCTGCGCGGCGTGATCTCCGGCCAGGCCGCGGTGCAGCCGGAGATGGCCGGAATCCTGGAGCAGGTCTTCCGCCAGACGGTCGTCGTGCGCGGCGAGTCCCCGATGGCTCCCCGCGACCCGATCGTGCTGAAGCTTCCCGAGGACGCCCAGATGGTCGCCGACGGTGGCGGGGCGGCCGCCGGCGCGGGCGAGGGCGACAGCCGCTTCGGTGGCACTGCGCTCGACCCGTTCGCGCGCGGCCCGGAGATCACCGAGGTCCGCTGACCCGGCTGTGAGCCGCCCTGAGCTGCTCTGATCGGCACTGATCGCCCCTGCCCGGGAACCCGGGCAGGGGCGATTTGCATGTGGCGGGCCAGTCACCGTACAGTTCCGGAGTCGCCGCGGGAGACCGGGGCGGCAAAGCGGAAAGCAAATCCGATGAATGAAACTCCGGAAAACGGAGCGGAAAACATCTGATAAGCTTGAAACACGAAAGAACGAAGCCCGGAGGGCCTGCTGGAAGGCAGTCCGAA
>NZ_JBIVUM010000025.1:0-101216 GCF_044757205.1 Kitasatospora sp. NPDC091335
TGTCGATGCGTCACCACCCGCGACAACAACCACGCCGAAACTGAAACGCAACGCACCTCACGTGGCGACCGCAGATCTCAAGACCGGGTCACTAGCCGAAGACGGCCTGCCGGAAGGCGTTGCGCAGCTCGGTGAGCTGTCGGACGCCCCGGTCGTAGTGCACCTTGTTGGTGAGCAGCAGGGCCCAGCGGCCGAGCTGCCGGGAGATCCAGAAGCCGGTGCCGGTGAAGCCGTAGTGGACGAAGGTGCCCTCCGCCGGATCGGTGCCGGGGGCGCAGAGCCAGGACAGGCCGCGGGCGGGGACGAGGCCGCCGGTCTGCTCGCGCAGCGACTCGTCGATCCACGCCCCGCCCCAGGGCAGTCCGGGCGGCGGGGCGAGCAGCGCGGTCAGGAAGCGGGCGAGGTCGCGGGCGGTGGAGAACGCCCCGGCGTTGCCGGAGACCCCGCCGAGCAGCCGGGCGGAGGGGTCGTGGACGACTCCGCGCAGGTGGGTGCCGGTCCGCTCGTCGTACTCGGTGGGCGCGGTACGGGCGGCGAGCACCGTGCCGAGCGGGCCGTACCGGGTGTCGGCCATGCCGAGCGGCTCCCAGACCCAGCGCGCGGCGAGCTCGTCCAGCGGCGCGCCGCCGAGGTCCTCGACCAGGTAGGTCAGCAGCACGGCGGCCCGGTCGGTGTACTCGACGGCCGTACCCGGCGGGCGGTGCAGCGGGGCGGTGACCACCCCGGCCCTGATCGCCGCGAGGTCCCGCCCGTAGAGCTGCTCGAACCGGGTGTACGGGAGCATCCCGGCGGTGTGGGCGAGGAGTTGACGAACCGTCACCTCGCCTGCGGGGTGCCCGGCGGCGGGCGGCCACCAGTGGCCGAGCGGCTCGTCCGGTGGCAGCCGCCCGGACTGCCACAGCACCCCGGCGCAGGGCCAGAGCGCGACGATCTTGGTGAGGCTGGCGAGGTCGTGGAGGGTGTCGGGCCCGGGCCGCAGCCGTGCGTACGGCCCCTGGCCGAGCAGGCCGTGGCTGCCGCCGCCGAGTGTGCCGCCGGCGTCGCCGACGGCCCAGACGGCACCCGCCCCGACGGTGCGCGCGCCCTCCCCGACCAGCCGGTCGACTCCGGACATTCCGAGCCCGTCGGCGCCGGACGCCGGTCGGCGATGACTCATCCCGTCCCCCCTTCGAGGCGACGTGAGCCTTCCCCGCGCGGCCGCCGCTCAGACCGCCGGAGTCAGCTCCTTGCCGAGGCAGATGCTCTGCTCGTGGTCCCTGTAGATGCCGAACTTCCGGATCGCGGCGTAGCCCTCGGACTCGTACAGCGCGACGGCCTCGGGCTGCTCGGTGCCGGTCTCCAGGATGACGCGGGTCCGCCCGGCCTCGATCGCGCTCCGCTCCAGGCGGTGCAGCACCGCACGGGCCAGGCCGCGGCCGCGGGCGTCGGGGACCACGAACATCCGCTTCAGCTCGACGTCACCGTCGCGCAGGTCGTCCGGGCCGGCCTGCTTGGCCCGCCAGCCGCCGCAGGCGACCGGACGGCCGTCCAGGTAGACGATCATGAACAGGCCGGCCGGCGCCTCGAAGTCCTCGGGGTGCATGACGGTCTCGTCCGGGTCCCCGTAGCGGCGCACGTACTCCTGCTGCACCTCCGCCGAGAGGGCCTGGGCGTCGGGGTGGGCGTAGCCGGTGACGCGGAACTCGACGGTGCCGGTGTCCTGGGCGGTGCTGGTGCTCATGGGAAAAGAGCCTACGGTCCCCGCTCAGCGGACCTCGAACCGGGCGACCAGCTCGTCCTTGCCGAACATCCGGGCGGTGTCCACGGCACTGGGGGTGCCCGCCCGCGGGTCGGCGCCGCCGGCCAGCAGCACGTCGAGCACGTCGGTGGCGCCCTTGAAGACGGCACCGGCCAGCGGGGTCTGCCCGCGGTCGTTGGCGAGGTCCGGGTCGGCGCCGTGCCGGAGCAGCTCCGCCACCGTGGCGGCGTGGCCGTGGTAGGCGGCGAGCATGACCAGGGTGTCGCCGCGGTCGTTGGTGAGGTCGGCCGGGGCGCCGGCGTCCAGGTAGGCGCCCAGGGTGTCGGTCTCCCCCGCCCTGGCGGCGTCGAAGAGCTTCCCGGCGAGCGCGATCACCTCGGCGTCGGGGGCGTCGGGGGCGTCGGCGGGCTGCTGGCTGGCGGCGTCGGTCATGGCGGGCGGCCTTTCCGGTCGGGTCTTCGGGCGGATCTTCGGTCGGTTCCCGGGACGGCTCCCGGGGCGGTGCTTCGGGCGGTGCTTCGGGCGGTGCTTCGAGACGGTCACCGGCTGTGCCAGGGCACGGTAGCGGCCGGTGCCGCGGCGGACCAGCGGGCATCCGGAATCCGGATGACGGCCCGCCGCCGCCTCGACACACGACCACGTGCGTTGCGCAGCCATTCGAGCGAACTTCCCCGACCCCCCGGAAACTTCCCGCCCGCCGTCAGGGAATGCCTCGGCGCACGGAATCCCCGCGCCGCCCGGCCCCCGCACCGACCGGTTCCCATACCGCCGTCCGGTCGCCGGAAGGGCATTGAATGGCAGAACCACCCATTTGCGCCGTTCCATCATCTATTACTTTTTGTCACGATTGGTGCACTTTCCGTAACACCCCTGCTGGTTCCCCTTCCGAGGAGCGGAACGTGATCCTCTCGATTTCCGGCATCGTCCTGTTCGGCACCATCGCCTTTCTCTTCTTCCGCCGGGACGGACTAAAGGTCTCCCACGCCATCGTCTGCGCCCTCCTGGGCTTCTACATCGCCGGCTCCTCGATCGCCCCGAGCATCACCGCGGGCGGCGCGAGCCTCGCCAGCCTGCTGAGCGGCATCAGGTTCTAGCCGGCCCCGGCCTCCCCGCATCCCCGTACCGGCCCGGGCGCGGATCCCACCGCCCCGGGCCCCGTCGCACCCCACCCGCGAACCCCCACCCGTCCCGCCGCCCGGGGAGTCAAGGAATGCCGCTCCATCGCCACCTCAGCAGGGGCCGCGCGATCGCCCGGACCGCCGGGGACCACGCCTCCGACATGTTCACCCCGCTCTCCGTCATCGGCCGCGGCCTGCGCCACCACGCCGACTGGGCCAAGGAGCGCTGGCAGGCCACCCCGAAGGAACGCCGCGGCCCGACGCTCTTCCTGACCGCCGCCATGGGGATCGGCGTCTACCTGCTGCCGCACGGCCTGCTGTTCGCCCTGATCGCCCTGATGGCCAGCGCCGCCTGGACCGGCCGGGCCCCCAAGGCGGCGCCGGCGCCGCCCGCCCCGGACGTCGCCGACGTCAAGCTCGGCGCCCTCTACGCGGCGCTCACCCCGTACCTGTGCGGCCCCGAGGACGCCAACCCGCTGTACCACTTCGAGGGCGGCTACCGGAGCGCCTTCAGCGCCTGGGAGTTCGACGGCGAGGGCCGGCTCGCCCGGCTGGAACTGAGCTACCCCGCGTACTTCACCGACACCGAGCCCGCCTCCAGGGCCAGGATCGAGCAGGTGGTCCAGGGCAAGGCCGGCCGGGCCAGGGAGTTCCGCTTCGACTGGGACGAGGAGTCCAACCGGCTGCGGATCTCCGCGCTGGCCCCGCTGCCCACCGACGTCGTCGCCCAGCGCTTCGTGGCCGCCCCCGGCGAGATCGTGCTGGGCTTCACCGACGAGGACGGCACCGCCAGGACCATCCCGGTCACCCAGGGCGGCACGACCGTCCAGCAGCCGCCGGTGGTCTGGCGCACCGGCCCGCGCTCCTCCGAGCCGCACCTGCTGGCGCTCGGCGTCACCGGCTACGGCACCTCCAGCCTGCTGCGCTCGATCGCGCTCCAGGCCCTCCCGTACGGCGACCTGGTGGTGGTCGACGGCGCGGGCACCGGGGAGCACGCCTGCCTGGTGAACCGGCCCGGCGTGCACACCGTGGAGACCAGCCTGCACGGCGCGCTGGCCGCCCTGGAGTGGGCCGCCGGGGAGACCGAGCGCCGGCTCGCCGCGCTCAACGCCGCCCGGCACGCCGGCACCGCCCCGCCCGAGGACGTCACCCGGCCGCTGTGGCTGCTGCTGGACCACCCGACCGAGCTGAGCGAGCTCGCCCAGGCCGAGGGCCGCCCGGACCCGCAGGACCTGCTGGAGCTCCCGCTGCGGCACGGCCGGGCCGCCCGGGTCACCGTGGTGGTCGCCGACGACGTCGAGGCCGGGGACCGGATCACCGCCACCGTCCGCGCCACCACCAGGGCCCGGGTGGTGCTCGGCCCGGCCGGCCCCGACGAGGGGCGCGCCGCGCTCGGGGCCGCGCTGGACATCGTGCCCGCCTCGCACGTCCCGGTCGGCCGCGGCTACGCCCGGATCGGCAACGGCGCCCCGGTCCGGCTCCAGGTGCCCGCCACCGTCGACCCGCTGGACGACGAGGCCCCGGACCGGCTGCGGGACGCGGTGATCGCCCTGCTGCCGCACCGGGACGGCCGCGTCGAGGCCGCCGCCGCGCCGCCGCGCCCGGAGCACCCGCCCACGCTCCCGGCGGCCGGGACGCCCGCGTCGGCCCGTCCGGTCGACCTGGTGAAGGGCGAGCCGATGGTCCGTTCCCGACCGATCTCCTGACCGCGGGCCCAGCCGGCCCTTCCGGGCCCGGTTTTCCGGTCCCCGCGGGGGTCGGCGCCCACCGGCGAATCCCGTCCCGGTACGCTCGTCGCAGAAAGTCCACCCGATCACCAGATGTGAAATAGGTGACACCTGGGGTGATATCACCGGCCAGATGTGACAAATCGGGCGCAGGTGGGTACAAACAGGGGCGGCACTACAGACGACGCATGTCCCGGGACGGGAATCTTCGTCGGAAGCCGAGCGTTGACCGAACGACGAAGAACAGCGACCACTAGTCCTGTGGGCCATAAGCCCGGGAGGCACGATTCATGAGCGAGCGAGCTCTCCGCGGCACGCGACTCGGGGCCACTAGCTACGAGACCGACCGTGGTATCGATCTGGCTCCCCGCCAGACCGTCGAGTACGCATGTCAGAACGGACACCGTTTCGAGGTTCCTTTCTCGGTCGAGGCGGAGATCCCCTCGACCTGGGAATGCCGCTTCTGCGGCCAGGAAGCGGCCCTTCTCGACGGTGACGAGCCGGAGGAGAAGAAGACCAAGCCGACGCGCACCCATTGGGACATGCTGATGGAGCGCCGGACGCGCGAGGAGTTGGAGGAGGTGCTGGCCGAACGGCTGGCCGTGCTCCGCTCCGGCGGGATGAACCTCGCGGTGCACCCGCGGGACACCCGTAAGAGCGCCTGACCCGACCTCGCTCCCGCTCCGGCGGGAGGACGCGAAAAGGGACCCTGGTCACCAGGGTCCCTTTCGCGTTGTCCGGTGCGCGCTGCCCGGTTCCGCATCGGCCGGTTCCGCATCGGCCGGCTGCACCTCCGCCGGGCCTCGGACCGTCCGGTCCGGCGGGCGCCGGACCGGACGGTCCACGGGAACGGGAGGGTCAGCCCGCGATCGGCGGACGGTGGGTGGTGTCCGGGCCCTGCGGGCCGGCCTGCGGGTCCACCACCTCGCCCTGGATCACCTTGCCGTCCGGGCGGTGGATGCGCAGCTGCTCCTGGAGCCGCATCGCGTCCGCGAACGGGTCGGCGCCCGCGGTGGCGGCGGCGCCGCGCAGCGCCTTGTCCGCGGCCCGGCGCCCGACCACCCGCCACAGCGCCCGGGTGGGCGGGAAGATCAGGGTCAGGGCCACCAGGTCCGACAGGAAGCCGGGGACGATCAGCAGCAGGCCGGCCAGCACGGTCATGCTGGTGCCGGTCTCCGGCTGCTGGGACTGCGGGTTCTTGCTCTGCTCGATCGCCGCCGACAGCGCCTTCAGCCCGGCCCGCTTGATCAGCGAGCCGCCGATCAGGACGCCCGCGACGAGCAGCAGCACGACGGTGAAGCCGCCCAGCCACGAGCCGACCTGGACCAGCAGCCAGATCTCCAGCACCAGCCACGCGGTGATCAGCAGTGGCAGCACCCGGCGGAGCCTGCTCCGCCGGGCCGGACGGGTGGGGGTAGCTTGCTGGGTCACGGTACGAATCCACTCCAAGCGGTGCTCTGCGCGCCGCACGGGAGGTCCGGGCCGGCTACGGCACCACCTGGTCCAACGATTCCCGGCCTGCCGGTGTTCCGGCGGAGGACTTCTTCCGGCGGCCGATCAGCAGGGCCGCGCCGCAGGCCAGCAGACCTCCGACGGCCAGCGTCCACTCCGGGACGGCGCCGACCCGGTCGGCGACCGTGGTGCCGTCGCGCAGCGGGACTGTGGCCGACAGCTGGGCCGCGGTCAGCTCCTCGGTGCGCTGCTGGACGCTGCCGTCCGGGGCGATCACCGCGCTGATGCCACTGGTGGCGGCGATCAGCACCGCCCGGCCGTGCTCGACGGCCCGCAGCCGGCTCATCGCGAGCTGCTGCTCGGGCTGGCCGGTCCTGGCGTAGGTCGCGTTGTTGGTCTGGACGACCAGGACCCGGGCGCCGCTGTCCACGGTGTCCCGGACGATCTCGTCGTACGCCACCTCGAAGCAGATCACGTCGCCGATCCGGGCCGGGCCGAGCTGCATGACGCCGTTGTGGTCCCCGGGGTAGAAGTCCCTGGCGACCCGCTGGAGCCGGGTGATCACCTGCATCAGCTGGGCGCGGAAGGGCACGTACTCGCCGAACGGGACGGGGTGCTGCTTGGTGTAGGAGGCGCCCGGCCCGGTGACCGGGTCCCAGACGATGCCCTCGTTCTGGACGTGCTGCGCGTCCGGGCCGTCCACCAGGGTGCCGACCAGGGTGGGCACGCCGATCGCCTTCACGGCCTCGTCGATCCGCTGGTGGGCGAGCGGGTCGCTGAACGGGTCGAGGTCGGAGGAGTTCTCCGGCCAGATCACGATGTCGGGGCGCTGGACCCTGCCGGCCTCGATGTCGGCGGCGAGGCGCTCGGTGGCCGCGGCGTGGTTGTTGAGGACCATCATCGGGCGGCCCAGGAAGTCCATGCCCGGGTTGGGCACGTTGCCCTGGACGATGGCGACCTTGACGGTGTCGGCCGCGGCGGTGGGCACCGGGACGAGGTAGCCGGCCAGCAGCGCGGCCACCGCGCCGAGCGCCGCCAGCGCGGCCGCCTTCGGGGCCCTGCCGGGCCCGCGCAGGCGCAGCGCGGCCCAGGCCAGCAGGGCGCCGGAGAGGGCGACCGCGAAGGTCACCAGCGGCGCGCCGCCGAGCGCGGCCAGCGGGGTGTACGGGGTGGCGGTGTTGGCGAAGGCGAGCCGGCCCCAGGGGAAGCCGCCGAGCGGCAGCCGGTCGCGGGCCCACTCCTGGGTGATCCACAGGCAGGCCGACCAGAGCGGCCAGCCGGGCAGCCTGGAGGTGACGGCCAGGGCGCCGCCGAGCAGGGCCAGGAACAGCGCCTCCACGACGGACAGGCCGACCGTGGCGTCCCAGCCGACCACCCGCAGCCAGCTGAGCAGCATCAGGAAGAACGGCAGGCCGAAGGCGAAGCCCGTCCACAGGCCCTGCCGGAAGGTGCGGCCCCGGGTGAGCAGCGACAGCGCGGCCACGCCGAGCAGCGACAGCGGCCAGAGGTCGTACGGCGGGAAGGCGAGGGCGAGCAGCAGGCCGGCCAGGGCGGCGAGGCCGGTCCTGGGCAGTCCGGCGCGGACCTTGGCGAGCGCCCGGGCGCCGCGGCCCGGTCCTGGCACCGGCCCCTGGGGCTGCGGCACGGTCTCGGACCGTTCCTGGGTGACGGGAGTGGCCACCGGCGCACCATCTTCCTGGGGCTTGCTGTTCGGACGCTGTGCGAAGAAGGTACCCCGGAACGTCGATGGCCCGTGAGGTCAGGGTGGTGGCCGGGGCAGCGCGGGGCGTAGCGGAACTCCCGCAGCGGCCAGTGGCCGGTGAGCCAGTCGGAGACGGCCCGGTACAGCGGGGTGTCCAGGTGGGCGCGGTCGGCCCTGACCCAGGAGCTGACCGAGAGCACGGACGGGTCCTCGCGGTCCGGGTAGAGGCAGACGCAGCCGATCACCTCGTCGCGGTCCGGCTCCAGGACGGTGTAGGTGAAGCCGGTGCGGGCCTCGAAGTCGGCGGCGTGCCGGCGCAGGTCGTCGAGGTTCCGCTCCGGCGGCATGCCCTCGGCGGGCGGCCAGCCGCGGCCGGCCCAGCCGGGGGTGGCGCGGATGTGGGCGATGCTGCTCGTCCAGGCGGCGTGGTCGGAGGCGTTGTGCCGCTCGCCCAGGGGCTCCAGGCGGAACTCCGGGGCGAGCAGCTCGCGCGGGACGGTGAAGTCGGCGGGCACCGGTGCGGTCATGGTGGTCAACCCAGGGTGCGGCGGCCCGCCGTTCCACGGGATTTACCGCTGGTACACCGTGCGGCCGCGGACCACGGTGCGCAGGCAGGCCGGCAGCGGGTGGCCGGGGGTGAGGTCGGGCAGGCCGGGGGTGCCGGAGCGCGGGTCGGTGGACCAGCCGGCCACCCGGGAGTCGGGCGCCTGGACGACGAGTTCGCCGGCCGCCCAGATCGCGTAGCTGGCGACCGCGCCGGGCACCAGCACGCCGTCCTGGTCCCGGCCGACGGCCCGCCAGCCGCCGCGGGTGTGGGCGGTGAAGGCGGCGCGCACCGAGATCCGGTGCTCCGGGGTGTGGTGGAAGGCGGCCGCGCGGACGGTGCCCCACGGGTCGAGCGGGGTGACCGGGGCGTCCGAGCCGAAGGCCAGCGGGACGCCGGCCCGCAGCAGCGCGGCGAAGGGGTTGAGGGCCGCCGCCCGCTCGGCGCCGAGGCGCCGGACGTACATGCCCTCGGGGCCGCCCCAGGCGGCGTCGAAGGCGGGCTGGACGGAGGCGGTGAGGCCGAGTTCGGCGAAGGCGGCGACGGTCTTGTCGTCCAGGGCCTCGGCGTGCTCGACGCGGTGGCGCAGGGCCCTGACCCGGTCGGCGCCGACCCGGGTGCCGGCCGCCCTGACGCCCTCGACGACCGCTGCCACGGCGGCGTCGCCGATGGCGTGGAACCCGGCCTGGAGCCCGGCCTCGGTGCAGGCGGCGACGTGGTCGGCGACCTGCCCGGCGCTCAGGTAGGCGGTGCCGGTGTGCCCGGCGTCGGCGTAGGGGGCGTGCAGGCAGGCGGTGTGCGAGCCGAACGCGCCGTCCACGAAGAGGTCGCCGCCGGCGCCCACCGCGCCGAGCCTGCGGGCGGTCTCGACGCCGCCCAGCTCGCCCCAGTAGCCGAAGACCTCCGGCCCCTCGCCCTCCGCTGCCAGGGCCAGCAGGGCGGTCAGGTCGGCCTCGGAGGAGATCTCCGGGCCGGCGCACTCGTGCACCGCGCCGATGCCGAGTTCGGCGGCGCGGGCCAGGGTGGCGCCCTGGGCGCGGCGGCGCTGCTCGGGGGTGAGGCGGGCCAGCGCGGTCTGCCGGACGGCGTGGTGGGCGTCCTTGGTGAGCGGGCCCTCGGGGTCGAATCCCGGCGCCTCGGCCAGGCCCTCGGTGAGGGTGCGCAGCGCGCTGGTGGCGAGCGCGGAGTGCACGTCGGTGCGGGAGAGGTAGAGCGCGGCGCCGCGGGCGGCCTCGTCGAGTTCGGCGAGCGTGGGCGGGCGGCCCTCGGGCCAGCCGGTCTCGTCCCAGCCGTGGCCGATCAGCACCCCGCCGGGCTCGGACCGGGCCTCGGCGAAGGCGGTGACGGCGGCCAGGGCGGCGGCCAGCGAGGGGCTGCCGGTGAGGTCGAGACCGGTGAGCGCCAGGCCGGTGGCGGTGGCGTGCACGTGGGCGTCCACGAAGGCCGGGGTGACCAGGGCGCCGTCCAGCTCGACGATCTCGTCGGCGGTCGCGGCGTACGCCTCGGCGGCGCCGTCGCTGCCGACCCAGGCGACGTGCCCGCCTTCCACGAGCATCGCGGTGGCGAAGGGGTCGGCGGGGCTGTACACGGCGCCGCCGCGCAGCAGGACGGTTCGTGGGCCCTTCCCGTCCGAGGGCGGGCAGGAAGGGAGGGTGCGTTCGGTCATGCGGCCAAGTCTGCACCCCGCCGGTTCGCGCTCAGAGCTTCGGGGGTCGCGCCTCGTACGGGGTGGACAGGACGACGGTGGTGCGGGTGGAGACGCCGGCGGCGCTGCGGATGCGGGCGAGCAGGTCCTCCAGGTCGCCGGGGGCGCCGACGCGGACCTTGAGGATGTAGTTCTCGTCGCCGGCGACGCTGTGGCAGGCCTCGATCTCGGGCAGGCCAGCCAGGCGCTCCGGGGTGTCGTCCGGGGCGCTCGGGTCGAAGGGTTTGACCGAGATGAACGCGGTCAGCGCCAGGTCGACGGCGTCGGGGTCGATGATCGCGGTGTAGCCGCGGATCACCCCGCGCTGTTCGAGGCGGCGCACCCGCTGGTGCACCGCCGAGGTGGACAGGCCGGTGGCCTTGCCCAGGTCCGTGTAGCTCATCCGGCCGTCTTCGAGGAGCAGCTGGACGATGCGTTGGTCGAGATCCTCCACAGTGCGCAAACCTACCCGGTCGGGAGCACGGGGGGCGCACGAGGTGGCACGGAGCGGTTTCCCAGGTGCCAGACGGCATGTGCCGGGAGAATGTGGCAACCGGTGTGGCCAAGGACACACCCGGTGCATCACGGTGCGCAGAAGCGCAGGATTATGAGTCCGGATCACAGGGAAGTGCTGGTTGTGGCCCTGGACGACCACGCCGGGCCCGATCCTAGGGGGATCCTCATGCCTGCTACCGACCAGCGCGTGCTGGGCGCCGACGAGACCGACGATATGACCGACCGCGAGGACCTCGCGGTCGACCACATGCCGGGCACCGACCCCGGCGAGGCGGACACCTGGGACATCTTCCGGGTCCACTGCCCCGAGTGCCGCCGCCCGATCGCCCTGGTGGCGGACGAGGAACGGCTGCCGCTGCACGCACTGCTGCCGACCGCCTGGAACCCCTTCGCCCCCGCGATCTGCCCGGGTTCGGGCACGCCCACGGACGACCTGGCCGAGGCCGAGGATTCGGAGGACGCCGAACCGGTCCTGTTCGACGCGCTGTTCAAGCTCCCGAGCGGGCTGGACTGGCGCACCCAGCCGTTCTCGCACGCCGTCGCGCACCGCCCGGTGCGGCTCGCCGCGGTCGGCCAGGCCGCTCCGGTCGTGCCCGCCGGCCCGACCGTCACGGCCCTGCGGGGCGCCATCCCGGAGCAGCGCCGTCGTCGTCCGGCGCTGACCGCCCGTACCGCCAAGGCGAGTTGACCCGTCATCGGAAATGCCTCCGGCCGTCACTCCGCACCCTGGAGTGACGGCCGGAGGCCGTGTGGGGGAAGGCCTCAGGCCTTCGTGAGGTGCCGGCCGATCACCAGGCGCTGGATCTGGTTGGTGCCCTCGACGATCTGGAGCACCTTGGCCTCGCGCATGTAGCGCTCGGCCGGGAAGTCCTGGGTGTAGCCGTAGCCGCCGAGCACCTGGACGGCGTCGGTGGTCACCCGCATCGCCGCGTCGGTGCAGAACAGCTTGGCCATCGCCGCCTCCTTGGAGAACGGCCGGCCGGCGTCCCGCAGCCGGGCGGCGGACAGGTAGAGCGCCCGGCCGGCCTCGATCTGGGTGGCCATGTCGGCGAGCATGAAGGACAGGCCCTGGAAGTCGGCGATCGGGCGGCCGAACTGGCGCCTGGTGCGGGCGTAGTCGACCGCGAGGTCGAGCGCGGCCTGGGCGACGCCGACCGCGCAGGCCGCGATGCCGAGGCGGCCGGAGTCCAGGGCGGCGAGCGCGATCTGGAAGCCCTGCCCCTCCTCGCCGACCAGCCGCTCCCTGGGGACCCGGGCGCCGTCGAAGTGGAGCTGCGCGGTCGGCGAGGACCGCATGCCCATCTTGTGCTCGGGCGGGGCCGCGGACAGGCCCTGCTGGGTGCCGGGGACGAGCAGACAGCTGATGCCCTTGGCGCCCTCGGCGCCGGTGCGCACCAGGGCGCTGTAGAAGTCGGCCCGGCCGCCGTGGGTGATCCAGGCCTTGGTGCCGTTCACCACGTACGCCTCGCCGTCGAGGTCGGCGCGGGTGCGCAGCGCGGCCGCGTCGGAGCCGGACTGGGGCTCGGAGAGGCAGTAGGCGCCGAGCTGCTCGCCGGAGAGCATGCCGGGCAGCCAGGCGTCGCGCTGCTCGTCGGTGCCGAAGGTGGCCAGCGCGTGGCAGGACAGGGTGTGCACGCTGACGCCGAGGCCGATGGCCAGCCAGCCGGCCGCGAGCTCTTCCAGCACCTGGAGGTACACCTCGTAGGGCTGTTCGCCGCCGCCGTGCTTCTCGCCGTACGGGAGGGAGAGCAGGCCGGCCTCGCCGAGGGTGCGGAAGACCTCCCGCGGGAAGCGTCCGGCGGCCTCGTCCTCCGCCGCGCGCGGCTGGATCTCGCGCTGGACCAGGTCCCGGGTGAGGCTCAGCAGCTCGCGGGCCTCCTCGCTGGGCAGCTGGCGCTCCACGGCTTTCACAGGGGAGGGGGTCATGGCGGTGGTCGCCTCCTCGATCGGGCGCCGGGCCGAGGTGTCGGCCGGTCCGGCGGGGGTGTGGCAGTCGGACCGACCGGCACCGGGTTTCGGTGAACGGCCGTTCACAGTCGTGGCGAAGGCGAGTATGCCCGAAACCCGCGCCGCCGTCACGACCAGCACATTTGAACTGTCCGCAGTGGCGGGATACGGCACCGTAGGGTTGACGTTGTGGCTGCATCCGAACTTCTCCCGCCCCCGCTCCGGTCCGCTCGCGACGACCGGCTGACCGCGCTCGCGGCGGAGCTGCGCGCGCTGCCGCCGTCCTGCGGGCCGGTGCGGCTGGTCGCGGTGGACGGGCACGCGGGCTCGGGCAAGACCACCTTCGCCGGACGGCTGGCGGCGGCGCTCGGCGGGGCACCGGTGGTCCACCTCGACGACCTGGCCACCCACGAGGAGTTGTTCGAGTGGACCGGACGGCTGCGCGAGCAGGTGCTGGAGCCGCTGGCGGCCGGCCGGGACGCCGAGTACCGGGTGTACGACTGGACGCTGCGCCGTTTCGCGGGCACGGCCCGGGTGCCGGCCGCCCCGGTGGTGCTGGTGGAGGGGGTGGGCGCGGGACGGCGGGCGGTGCGTCCGTGGCTGGCGCGGGTGATCTGGATGGAGTTGGAGGCGGCCGCGGCCCGGCGGCGCGGCGAGCAGCGGGACGGTCCGGAACTGGCCGGGTTCTGGGCGGGTTGGGCCCGGGCCGAATCGGCGCATTTCGCCGTCGATCCGAGCCGTCCGTACGCCGCGACGAGGGTCGACGGGTGACCGGCCGGATCGCGCCGGGCACTGTGGGTGAATCTTCAACCATCGCCTTGACCTGCGACATCGCCGGGACCTAGGTTCGTCCCAGCCGCCGGAACACCTGCTTCCGGCCGCCCGGACCCGGCGCCCCCGGCTTGTTCCCCCGTGAGCCGGGGACGCCGTCCGGTCCCCTTCCGAAAGTCGCTCCCCCGCCGCCGGTTTCCCCGCCCGGCCGCTCAACGACCGCTCGCGCGATCACATTTGACTCGGTGCCACACCCTTCCGGATCAGCCCCGCGCCGGTACGATTCCTGGCAGGCGCAGACGCGCCGCATGGGGTCGACGACCACCAGCCGGGCTGGGCGCAGGCGACTCGCCGGCCGAGCCCCGGGCCGCACCGCGGGGGGGCGTGAGTGACGACGGTGGACAGTTCCGACAGCACGGCGGGCGGACCGGACCGGCTCGCCGACCGTGCCTGGCTGCGCGCCATGGACGCCTACACGGCCGGCGCGTACGCCCGGGCCGAGGAGGAGTTCCGGGCCGCCGTCCGGCTGGACCCGGGGATGGCCGACGCCTGGCTCGGCCTGCACGCGCTGCGCAGCGACACCTCGGCCGCGCTGCTGGCCATGTACCGCAACCAGAAGCGGTTCGGCGAGCAACGGCGGCTGCACCGACGGCCGCTCAGCTCCTGGTACTGGCTGGGCTGGTGGGTGCAGCCCGTGCTGGAGGACGCCCGCGACCTCGCGCTCGCGCACGCCTCGCACTGGCTGGACGGCCGCCATCTCGCCGAGCTGGACCGGGCGTTGGAGCAGTGCCCGGCGCCCGGCGAGGACTCCGCCGCCCGCTTCCTGTACGCCTGCCGCTCCTACCTGCTCAAGGACTGGGAGCAGCTGATCCGGGACACCGACCGGCTGCTGGACGACCCGCTGCTCGGCATCGAAGCCGGGCTGTTCGCCGGCATGGCACGGGTGCGCCTCGACATGTGCGCCCAGGCGCAGGTGCCGCTGGCCGCCTCGCTGGCCCGCTGCCGCTCCGAGCAGCCGCAGCGCAAGGAGCTGCGGTACTGGCTGGCGCGGGCGTACGACGGCGCCGGGCGCAGCGCGGCGGCGCTCCCGCTCTACCGGGCGGTGCACCGGGCGGACCCGGCGTTCATGGACACCGCGGCCCGGCTGGCGGCCATCTCGGCCGAGGACGGGCTCGCGGACGGGCTCACCGACGCGTTGTCGGACGGCACCACGCTCGGCGGGCGCCCGGGCGGGACGGACGCACCGGGCGGGCCCGGCGTCGACTCCGGGTACCCGGAGGACGCCGGATTCGCCGGACTGCCGGGGTACGGCGAGGAGTTCGGGGACATCGGCGGGCCCGCCGGCGCGACCGTCCCCGGCGACGAGGTGTCGAACGGTGCGCCGACCGGCGGGGTGCCGTCGGGTGGCGGGCCCTCGGTGGACGCCGGGCTGGTGGACGGCCCCCCAGCGGGCGGCGCACCGTTCGACGGCGTTCCGGCCGGCGGGGCCCCGCCGGCCGGCGCCCCCGCCGACGGCGCGCCGCAGACCGCCGGGGAACGCTCCGGCTCGGCCCCCTCGCCCGGCACCGCCGTACCGCCGCCGCTGCCCGCCCTCGGCCGGGCGCAGCCCAGGGCCGCCGCCGCGCCCGAGCCCAGGGCCGGCGGCAACGAACGGGAGCTGGACGCGGCCCTGGCCGAACTCTCCCTGATGGTCGGCATGGAGCCGGTCAAGCGCCAGGTCCGGGCGCTCTCCGCCCAGTTGCGCATGTCGCGGCTGCGGGCCGAGCAGGGCCTGCCGGTCCAGCCGCCGAAACGCCACTTCGTCTTCTCCGGCCCCTCCGGCACCGGCAAGACCACCGTGGCCCGCATCCTCGGCCGGGTCTTCCACGCCCTCGGCCTGCTCTCCGGCGACCACCTGGTGGAGGCCCAACGCGCCGACCTGGTGGGCGAGTTCCTCGGCCAGACCGCCGTGAAGGCGAACGAGCTGATCGACTCCGCGCTGGACGGCGTGCTGTTCATCGACGAGGCGTACAGCCTCTCCAACTCCGGCTACACCAAGGGCGACGCGTACGGCGACGAGGCGCTCCAGGTGCTGCTCAAGCGCGCCGAGGACAACCGCGACCGGCTGGTGGTGATCCTGGCCGGCTACCCCGAGGGCATGAACCGGCTGCTCGCCACCAACCCCGGCCTCAACTCCCGCTTCACCACCAGGGTCGACTTTCCCAGCTACCGCCCCGGCGAGCTGACCGCGATCGGCGCCGCGCTGGCCGGCCGGGACGGCGACGGCTGGGACGAGGACGCCGCCGAGGAGCTGGCCAGCATCTGCGTCCACGTGGTCCGCGAGGGCTGGATCGACGAGCTGGGCAACGGCCGGTTCATCCGCACCCTGTACGAGAAGTCCTGCGCCTACCGGGACCTGCGGCTGTCGCTGCTGCGCGAGCCGCCCGGCCGGGAGGACCTGGCCACGCTGCGCCTGCCGGACCTGGTCCAGGCGTACGGGGAGCTGATCGACGGGCGGGGCTGAGGCCCGCCCCGCGGATCAGCCCCCTCGCTTGTTCCCCGCCGGCCGCCCGTCGGTCCGGCCCCGGTTCAGCCGTTGAGCAGCGCGGCCTCCCGCTCGCGGTCGAGCCCGACCCTGGCCCGGTCCGGCCGCCGCGGCGCGCTGCCGCCGATCGACCGCAGCCAGGCCCAGGTGTCCTCGACGGTCTCGGCGACCGGTCGGCAGCGCAGCCCGGCGCCGAGCGCGCGGTCGACCAGGCCGGTGTGCAGGAAGTCGTACAGTTCGCCGGGCGCCAGCCAGATCGGCAGCTCGGTCCACGGCTCGATGCCCGCCGCGAGGATCCGCTCCGGGTCCGTCCAGCGCAGTTCGGCGTCCGAGCCGGTGACCCGTACGCAGGCCTCCAGCAGCTCGCCCATGGTGGCGTGGCCGGAAGGGCCGACCAGGTTGTACGGGCCGCCGAGGCGGGCCGCCACGGCGTCCAGGGTCCAGGCCGCGAGGTCGCGCGCGTCGATGTACTGGAGGGCCAGCTCGCGCGGCCCCGGGGCGAGCACCGGGCCGCCCTCCGCGATCCGGCTGAGCCACCAGGGCAGCCGGCCGATGTTCTCGTGCGGGCCGAGGATCAGCCCGGCGCGGGCGAGCAGCGCCTGCCCGCCGTACTCCGCCTCCAGCGCCAGTTCCGCGCCGCGCTTGGCCTCGGCGTAGGGCACCTCGCCGGTGAGGTCCGGGGAGGAGGCGACCACCGGGGCGGCCTCGCCGGCCCCGGCGGGCAGCGGGTGGTCGTAGACCGACCGGCTGGAGACGTACGCGTAGTGGCCGACCCGGCCGTTCAGGAAGCGGGCGCTGTCGCGCACCGCCGCGGGGGCCCAGGACCAGGTGTCCACCACCGCGTCCCACTCCCCCGCGCCGAGCGCCGCGAGGCCGTCCTCGGCGGTGCGGTCGCCCTTCAGCACCCGGACACCCTCCGGCGCGGGCCGCGTGCCGCGGTTGAGGGCCGTCACCTCCCAGCCCCTGGCCAGCGCCTCCTCGGCGACGACCCGTCCGACGAACTCGGTTCCACCCAGCAGGAGAAGTCTCATGCCGACCACCCTGCTCCCAGGGTGGCCGGCATGGAAGGGCTGACTGCTCTGGGCGGAATCGCCGGGAGCGGACACGCCGTCAGCGGAATCCGGAACCTTCCGGACGGACGTCAGGCCGTGGCGCGGTGGTCCGGGTCGTGCATCTCCCCGACCAGCTCCTCCAGCACGTCCTCCAGCATCACCACGCCGAGCGTGCGCCCGTCCTGGTCCAGCACGGCGGCCAGGTGGCAGGTGGCCCGGCGCATCGCGCCGAGGGCGTCGTCCAGCGGGAGGCTGCCGCGCAGCACCGTGATCGGCCGCCAGAGGCGGGCCGGGACCGGCGCCGAGATGTCCTCCACGTCGAGGATGTCCTTGAGGTGGAGGTAGCCGAGGTAGCCGTGGCCGGCCGGGTCGCCGTCGGTGACCGGGAAACGCGAGAAGCCGGTGCGCAGCGCCAGCTCCTCGACCTCGGCGGCGGTCGCCTTGGAGTCCACGGTGACCAGCTGCTCGGGCTTGAGCAGCACCTCGGTGATCGGGCGGCGGCCCAGCTCCAGGGCGTCCTCCAGACGCTCCTGGCGGCCCTCGTCGAGCAGGCCGGCGTCCCGGGAGTCCGCCAGCAGGTACATCAGCTGCTCGGTGGTGAAGACCGACTCGACCTCGTCCTTGGCCTCCACCCTGAAGAGCCTCAGGATGCCGTTGGCGAAGGCGTTCAGCACCCGGATCACCGGGGCGAGCCAGCGGGCCAGCCGGTCCAGCGGCGGGCCGAGCCAGAGCGCGGCCTTCTCCGGGGCGGCCATGGCCATGTTCTTCGGCACCATCTCGCCCATCACCATGTGCAGGAAGACCACGACGGCGAGCGAGATCCCGTACGAGAGCGGGTGCATCAGGCCGGACGGGACGCCGATCGCGTGGAACGGGCCCTCCAGCAGGGAGGCGATGGTCGGCTCGGCCAGGGCGCCGAGGCCCAGCGAGCAGACGGTGATGCCGAGCTGGGCGGCGGCCAGCATCGCGGAGACGTTGGAGAGCGCGTGCAGCACGGTGCGGGCGCGCTTGTGCCCGGCCTCGGCGAGCGGCTCGATCTGGCTGCGGCGCACCGACACCACGGCGAACTCGGCGCCGACGAAGAAGGCGTTGCCGAGCAGGAGCAGCAGCGCGACGGCCAGTTGCAGGGCGGTCATCGGCCCTCCTCCCGGTCCTCGTCGAACTGCGCGGGCGCGGTGGTGCGCTCCACTCGGACCTCGGTGGTGCGGTGGCGGTCGACACCGGTCACCGTGAAGCGCCAGCCGGGCAGCTCGGTCTGCTCGCCCACCTCGGGGAGCTTGCCGAGCAGGTCGGTGACCAGACCGGCCAGGGTCTCGTACGGGCCGTCCGGGGCGTTCAGGCCGATCCGCTCCAACTGGTCGATCCGGGCGCGGCCGTCGGCCTCCCAGACCGGCAGGCCGTCGACCGGCGGCAGCGGGAACAGCTCGGGGTGGTCGTCAGGGTCGTGCTCGTCCTGCACCTCGCCGACGATCTCCTCGACGATGTCCTCGACGGTGACGACGCCGGCGGTGCCGCCGTACTCGTCGACCACGATGGCCATCGGCTGGAGGCGGCGCAGCTGGTCGAGCAGCCGCTCGGCGGGCAGCGTCTCGGGCACCAGCAGCGGCGCCGAGGACAGCGCGCCAACCCGCACCAGGCCGCGGCGGGCGGCCGGGACGGCCAGGGCGTCCTTGAGCGTGACGATGCCGGTGACCTCGTCCAGGCTGTCGGTGTAGACCGGGAAGCGGGACAGGCCGGTGGCCCTGGTCAGGTTGATCACGTCGGAGGCGGTGGCGTCGCCCTGGAGCGCGGCCACGTCCACCCGCGGGGTCATCACGGACTCGGCGGTCAGCTCGCGCAGGCCGAGGGTGCGGACGAACAGCGTCGCCGACTCCTCGTCTATCGCGCCGGCCTTGGCCGAGTGACGGGCCAGCGAGACCAGCTCGTCCGGGGTGCGGGCGTGCCCCAGCTCCTCCTGCGGCTCGACGCCGAAGGCCCGGACCGTCCGGTCGGCGGTGCCGTTCAGAAAGCTGATCAGCGGGCGGCAGACGAAGGAGAAGGCCATGTGCGGGGCGGCGACCGCGCGGGCCACCTGGAGCGGGTGGGAGATCGCCCAGTTCTTCGGCACCAGCTCGCCGATCACCATCTGGACGACGGTGGCCAGCACCATGCCGACGACCACGGAGACGCCGCGCGCGGCCGAGTCGGGCACGCCGATGCCGGACATGACGGGTGCGAGCAGGGTCGACAGGGCCGGCTCGGCGAGCATGCCGACCACCAGCGAGGTGACGGTGATGCCGAGCTGGGCGCCGGAGAGTTCGAAGGAGAGGTGCCGCAGGGCCCTGGCGACCCGCTGGGACTTGGCGTCGCCCGCCCCCGCGGAGCGTTGCACCGCCCCGCGCTCGACGGTCACGAAGGCGAACTCGGCGGCCACGAACAGGCCGTTGGCGAGGATCAGGAGAACGGCTGCGAGCAACAGCAGCCAGGCGGTGATCACAGTGCCGCCTGCCTTCCGGGGATCGGAAGCGAGGCGGCGCAGGTACTACCGGACGGATCGTCCATCGAGGGGGAGTGTCACTCCTCTGGTCGGATGTCGGGCACTCGATCGGGAGCAGGGCGCACTTTGCCCTGCTTTTACCAGCGTAGACCATACCCGGACGGAGGTAAGGGCACCCTTCGGCCCGCCGGGGGCACGGTGCCCGGAGCGGGCTGCCGGGAGCGGTGCCGGAGTCGAGTGGAGGGGGTGGACGGGCAGGTGGCGGCTCAGCCCCGGGCGTGCCGCTCGACCAGGTCGCGCAGCGCGCGGGCGTCCGCGATGGCCTGGGCCCTGCCGACCCCGGGCTGGATGCCGACCGCGGCGAGTGAGGTGCCGTCGGCCAGGTCGAGGGTCGCCCACGGGTCGCCCTGGCGGAGGTTGACCCGGACGATCTCGGCCCAGGCGAGCCGGCGGCGGCGGACGAAGTTGACCACCGTCACGCCGTCCGCGTCGGCGCTCACCCGGGGGCGGGCCAGCATCAGGCCGACGGCGGCGAACAGGACGCCGCTGGCCGTCATCATGATCCGGTCGTTGAGCTGCCAGTTCTCCGGGAGCATCACGGCCATCGCGGAGAACAGCGCCACCAGCAGCACGCAGACCGGCAGCAGCACGGCGCGGGTGCGGCGCGGCGCCCAGGTGACGGGGAACTGGACGGACGGCGTGGACACGTGGGGACTCCGGGGGTGGTTCTGGTGGCGGCAGCGCGAGGGGCGGGGACGCGGTCGGCGTCCCCGCCCCATTGAACCGTTCTTTACTCGCGGACGGGCGGCCAGGTCACCCGGGCGGCGCGGTCACGCGGGTCGCTCGGGTGCGCGGACCGGGCGGGTGCGCGGGCCGGGCGGACCGCTCGGGTCAGAGGCGGCAGGCGTGGATGTTGGTGACCAGGATGGCCCGGGCGCCGATGCTCCACAGGTCGTCCATGATCTGCTGGGCCTCCTTGCGGAGCACCATCGAACGCACCGCGACCCAGCCCTCGGTGTGCAGCGGCGAGACGGTCGGCGACTCCAGGCCCGGGGTGAGCGCGACGGCGGCGCCGACCTTCTCGGCGCGGATGTCGTAGTCCATCAGCACGTAGCGGCGGGCCACCAGCACGCCCTGGAGGCGGCGCAGGAACTGGTCGACCCGGGCGTCCTCGCCGGCGCCCTTGGGCCGGATCACCACCGAGTCGGAGACCAGGATCGGCTCGCCGAACACCTCGAGGCCGGCGTTGCGCAGGCTCGTTCCGGTCTCCACCACGTCGGCGATCACGTCGGCGACGCCCAGCTGCACCGCGGTCTCGACCGCGCCGTCCAGCTTGGTGACCGTCGCCTTCACCCCGTGGTCGGCCAGGTGCTGCTCGACCAGACCGGTGTACGAGGTGGCGATCCGCAGGCCCTCCAGGCCCTTGACGTCATCGACGTCCACGCCCTCGGGGCGGGCGAAGCGGAAGGTCGACCCGGCGAAGCCGAGCGCGAGCACCTCCTCGGCGTTGGAGTGCGAGTCCAGCAGCAGGTCACGGCCGGTGATGCCGACGTCGAGACGGCCGGAGCCGACGTAGACGGCGATGTCCCGCGGGCGGAGGAAGAAGAACTCCACCTCGTTGGCCGGGTCGACGAGGACGAGCTCCTTGGGGTCCTTCCGCTGGCGGTAGCCGGCCTCATGGAGCATCTCCGCCGCGGGACCCGAGAGCGAACCCTTGTTGGGGACGGCGATGCGCAGCATGGGAGGTTGCTTCCTTACCTGTTGGGAGGATGGGTGTGCTCGGGAGAGCGGGGTCTCTAGAGGTACTTGTAGACGTCGTCGAGGGTCAGGCCGCGGGCGATCATCATCACCTGAAGGTGATAGAGGAGCTGCGAGATCTCCTCCGCGGTCTGCTCGTCCGACTGGAACTCGGCGGCCATCCAGACCTCGGCGGCCTCCTCGACGACCTTCTTGCCGATCGCATGGACGCCCTGCTGGACGAGCTGCGCGGTACGGGAGGACGAGGGGTCGCCGGTGGCGGCCTTCTGCTGGAGCTCGGCGAAGAGCTCCTCGAATGTCTTCGAAGCCATGATGGGCCCACCTTACGGCGTACGGGCGGACGGACGGTAAACGGTCCCGGACCGTGGACAGTCGAGTGGACGTCCGCGCTCCGGGACCGTCCCGGCCGTCGTCAGAGCGCGGCGCGCAGCACCACGGCGGTGGCGACGGCGGCCGTGGCGGCCTCGTGGCCCTTGTCCTCGGCGGAGCCCGGCAGGCCCGCGCGGTCGATCGCCTGCTCCTCGTTGTCGCAGGTCAGCACGCCGAAGCCGACCGGGACACCGGTGTCCACGCTGACCTGGGCGAGGCCGGCGGTGGCCGCCTGGCAGACGTAGTCGAAGTGGGGGGTGCCGCCGCGGATGACCACGCCGAGGGCCACCACGGCGTCGTAGCCGCGCTCGGCGAGGTGCTTGGCGGCGACCGGCAGCTCGAAGGTGCCGGGCACCCGCAGCACGGTCGGCCCGGTGACGCCCAGTTCCTCGAACGCGCGGTGGGCGCCGTCCAGCAGGCCGTTCATCACCGTGTCGTGCCACTGGGCGGCGACGACGGCGACCTTGAGGCCGGCGGCGCCGTCGATGGTCAGTTCGGGGGCTCCGTGGCCGCTCATGGTTCCTGCTTCCTGTGGTGTCTCTGCTGGTGTCTCTGCCGGGAGGGGTGGTTCAGGAGTCGAGGCCGGGCAGGTCGTGTCCCATCCGGTCGCGCTTGGTGCGCAGGTAGCGCAGGTTGTGCTCGCCGGGCGCGATCTCCACCGCTTCGCGCCCCTTGACCTTGAGCCCGTGCTCGGTCAGCGCGGTCAGCTTCTGCGGGTTGTTGGTGAGCAGGGCGAGCGAGCGGACGCCGAGGTCCACCAGCATCTGGGCCGCGATGCTGTAGTCGCGGGCGTCCGCGGGCAGGCCGAGGTCCAGGTTGGCGTCGACGGTGTCCCGCCCCTGCTCCTGGAGCTGGTAGGCGCGCAGCTTGTGGGCCAGGCCGATCCCCCGCCCCTCGTGGCCGCGCAGGTACAGCACCACGCCGCGCCCGGCCTCGACGACCCGCCGCAGCGAGGCCTCCAGCTGGGGGCCGCAGTCGCAGCGCAACGAGCCGAAGACGTCACCGGTCAGGCACTCGGAGTGGACCCGCACCAGGACGTCCTCGCCCGCCGGCAGCCGCCCCTGCTCGTCCAGTCCGCCGGCCACCAGCGCGAGGTGCTCGACCCCGTCGAGGGTGCCCTTGTAGCCGACCGCGGTGAACTCGCCGTACGCGGTGGGCAGGGCGGTGGTGGCCGCCCGGTCGACGTGCAGCTCGGTGCGGCGGCGGTAGGCGATCAGGTCCTCGATCGAGATGATCGCGAGGCCGTGCTCCCTGGCGAAGGCGACCAGCTCGGGCAGCCGGGCCATGGTGCCGTCGTCGTTGACCACCTCGGCGATCGCGCCGGCCGGCGCGAGTCCGGCCAGCCTGGCCAGGTCGACCGCCGCCTCGGTGTGGCCGGGGCGGACCAGCACGCCGCCCTCGACGGCGCGCAGCGGGAAGACGTGCCCGGGGCGGGTGAGGTCGCCGGGCTCGGTGCCGGACGAGGAGAGCAGCCGTACGGTGCGGGCGCGGTCGGCGGCGGAGATGCCGGTGTCGACCCCCTCCCTGGCGTCCACCGAGACGGTGTACGCGGTGCCCTTGCGGTCCTCGTTGACCTGGGTCATCGGCGGAAGCCTGAGGCGGTCCAGCTCCTCGCCGGTCATCGGCGCGCAGATCACGCCGGAGCTGTAGCGGATGGTGAAGGCCATCAGCTCGGGGGTGGCGGCGGAGGCGGCGAAGACGATGTCGCCCTCGTTCTCGCGGTCCTCGTCGTCGACCACGATCACGGCACGGCCGAGGGCGATGTCGGCGATCGCCCGCTCCACCGGGTCGAGGACGAACTCGGACTCGGACTCGGACTCGGTGGCGCCGTTGCCGGACTGGTTCTCGGTCTGCTCGGTCATACCGTGGCTCCCTGCGGGACGGTGGCGGACTTGGCGCGCGGCTCACGGGTGCTCAGCCACCAGGAACGCAGGCCGAGCAGCACCAGGACGAAGTAGACGGAGTAGGTGAGGCCGGAGAAGGTGTAGCCGCTGTTGAAGGCGAACGGCACGCCGACCGCGTCGACCGCGATCCAGGCGAACCAGAACTCCACCCAGCCGCGGGCCTGGGCGACCATCGCGGCCAGCGTGCCGACGAAGATGTAGGCGTCCGACCAGGGGCTCCAGGACAGGCTGGGGTAGGACGTGAAGAGCAGGGCGAGGGCGACCGTGCCGGCCGCGGTGCCCGCCGCGAGCGCGATCCGCTCGGGCCAGCGCGCGAACCGTACGTCGATCCCGCCGCCGTTGCGACGGCCCCGCTGCCACTGCGCCCAGCCCCAGGAGGCGGTGGCGATCACGATCAGCTGCTTGCCGATCAGGCCGGGAACGTGGCCGCCCAGGTAGGCGGTGATCAGCACCGCGCCGGACAGCAGCTGGACCGGCCAGCTCCAGACCGAACGGCGCCAGCCGAGCGCGAGCCCGCCGAGGCCGAGGATGTTGCCGATCATGTCGGCCCACTTGACGTGTTCGCCGAGGACGGTGAACGCCTCGCCGCTGAGCCAGCTCACTGGGACTCCCCCGGGGCTGCGTCGACCGGCAGGCCGGTCGGGTCGGTCGGGTCTGTGGGGTTGATCAAATCGGTCAGGTCTGTCGGGTCGGTCGGGCCGGAAAGGCCCGGCAGGGCGGGCAGGGTGCGGGACTCCAGGAGGCGCTCGACGTACTTCGCGAGCACGTCCACCTCCAGGTTGACGCTCTCCCCCACGGACCTGGTGCCGAGCGTGGTCAGCGCGAGGGTGGCCGGGATGAGGCTGACGGTGAAGCTGTCCCGGGCGGCCTCCACCACGGTGAGGCTGACGCCGTCGACCGTGATCGAGCCCTTCTCCACCAGGTAGCGGGAGACGGTGTCCGGCAGCGAGAAGCGCAGCACCTCCCAGCGCAGCGTTCCGTCCGCGCCGCGCTCGCCGGGCTCGCGGCTCAACAGCCGCCCGGTGGCGTCGACATGGCCCTGGACGAGGTGGCCGCCCAGCCGGGCGCCGAGCGCCATGGCGCGCTCCAGGTTGACCCGGGAGCCGGGCGCCAGCTCGCCGAGGCTGGAGCGGTGCAGCGTCTCGGCCATCACGTCGGCGCTGAACTCGCCGGTGCCGGCGGCCAGTTCCGCCGGGCTGTCGACGACGGTCAGGCACACGCCGTTGACCGCGATGGAGTCTCCGTGCCGGGCACCCGTACAGACCACCGGGCCACGCAGGCGGATCCGCGAGGAGTCGCCGATCTCCTCGATCGACACGACCTCGCCGAGCTCTTCGATGATGCCGGTGAACACCCGGGTTCTCCTCGCGCTTGGGGCGCGGACTCCGGGGCGGCAGGGGAGATGACGCGGACGGGCAGCGGCGCACGGACCCCGGGCACACCCGTCGCCGGGATGCCGAAGCCGCCGGGAGATCGCTCGCCCGGCCCGGGAAACACCGCTCCCGTCGTCGCACCTCACCGAGGCCCGGAAGGCCGGCTGTCGCCTGCCGATGGACCACGGGTACTGCTCTTCGTCCGCCCGCGCACGCCTCCCATCCGGACTTTAACCGTCGGTCCAGGAATTTCACCTGGTCAACCGGCCGCTGGCTGCGGACGGGTCGCGGACTGTAACCGCCGGTTCGGATTTTCACCGACCCCGGAGTGCGCTGAACGTCACTGCTTGATGCCGTCATTCTGCCACGGTCGACGCAGGCGCAGGGAGAGTCTCCGACTGTGGCCTGTTTCACGGGCTTGCGGGGAATGCGCGGCAGCCTGCTACCCGCCCCCTGCCCGGCCCCGCGAAACGGCGGGCCACGGCCTCAGGGCGCGGCCGGGGCGGCGATCGAGGTGAAGTGGGTGACCTCCGGGGGGTGGGCGAGGTAGCGCAGCTCGCCCTCCGACCAGACCGGCCTGATCCGCCACATCGGGCCGGCGTACCCGCGCAGCGCCTCCTCGTCGCGCCAGCGGCTCACCACCAGGACGCGGTGCCCGTCCTCGGAGACCGAGCGCAGCAGCTCACCGCCCAGGCAGCCGTCCGTCCGGCCCAGCTGCGGGATCACCTGGGCGGCCAGGTGCGCGCAGAACTCCTCGATGCGACCGGCCAGCACCTGCCCGGCCCAGATTCTGACGATCACGACCACCACCTCCGGCTGCGGCTGGTGCCCCTGGCCCCATTATCAGCGGAAATCCGCTGGTGAACAGGGGTCCGGGTGGTCCTTCACCGAGGGGTCCGGGACTGCCGGCCGGTGGGGCGCCGAGGGGCCTCGGTTAGATTTCCGGCATGACCATCACACCGGAAGCCACCGTTCCGTCAAGTACCGGTCAGGACCGCCCGAGCGGCCTGTTCGGGGCTCTCAGCGCGGGTGCGCTCAGCGATCCCGCCCAGTTGCGCGAGATCTACGAGCAGCCCGGCGCCCAGGCCCGCGGCAAGCAGGTCGACCGGCTGCACGAGGTCGCCCAGCGCCTGATCGCCTGCTCCCCGCTGGTGTTCGTGGCCAGCTCGGACGCCGCCGGGCGCTGCGACGTCTCCCCGCGCGGCGGGCCGGCCGGGCTGGTCTCGGTGCTCGACGAGTACACCCTGGCCCTCCCGGACGCCACCGGCAACAAGCGGCTGGACACCCTGCACAACGTCCTGGAGACCGGCCGGGTCGGGCTGCTCTTCGTCGTGCCCGGCCGGGACGCCACGCTGCGGGTCAACGGGCGGGCCTGCGTCTCGACCGACCCGGAGCTGCTGCGGCAGCTGACCGCCGTCGGCAAGCCGCCGCGCAGCGCGATCGTGGTCGCCGTCGAGGAGGTGTACGGGCACTGCCCGAAGGCCTTCCTGCGCTCCTCGGCGTGGAAGCCGGAGAACTGGCTCGCCCAGGACGCCCAGCCGAGTTCGGCGGAGGTCACGCTCTCGCACCTGCGGGACGAGTCGCTGACCGTGGAGATGATCGAGCAGAACGAGCGGGAGGCGCTGCTGTACCGGTACGAGTGAGCTGCCGGGGCACCCCGTGCCGTTCGCGGGGGTCCCTGGCGTTTACGGGGGCCCCTGGCGTTTGCGGGGCCCCTGCCGTTCCCGCCCCGCCCGGCGGCCGGTCCTGGCGGGCCGGGCGCCGGGCGGGGCGCGCTCAGGCGGCCTTGGGCACGTCCACCACGGGCGCGCCGTCGGCGGCCCGCTGGACCGCTTCGACGCCCTTGTGCGCGGCGTCCTTGCTGACGTAGCCCTGGCCGGTGGCGACGATCTCGCCGTTGCCCGCCTTGAGCCGGAACCGGTACTTGCCGCCGGCGTCCTGATAGACCTCGAACTTGCCCGACATCCGGGCCACCTCCTCGTGGGCGCTCGACGCGCCCGCTCTCCGGCCCCCGGCAGCACCGTGCGCCCGGCGGCGGGGCGGCCGCACCCGGTCGGCGGCCGGTCGGGTGAAGCCGGGTCCGTGACGGTTTGCGGGGGTGCCGGGACGGCCGCCGCTGGTTTGAATGGACGGATGGACTGCGTCTTCTGTGCGGTGGTGGCGGGCGACGAACCGGCGCACCTGGTGCTGGACGACGAGGCGGCGGTGGCCTTCCTGGACCGCCGGCCGCTGTTCCCCGGGCACGTCCTGGTCGTGCCGCGTGCCCACCACCCGACGCTCGCCGACCTGCCGCCGGCCGAGGTGGGACCGTTCTTCCTGCGGGTGCAGCGGGTGGCCGCGGCCGTCGAGCGGGGGCTGGGCGCGGCGGGCAGCTTCGTGGCGGCGAACAACCGGATCAGCCAGTCGGTGCCGCACCTGCACGTCCACGTGGTGCCGCGGAATCCGAAGGACGGGCTGCGCGGGTTCTTCTGGCCTCGGCGGCGGTATCCGGACGAGGCGGGGGCGGCCGAGGTCGCGGCCCGGCTGCGGGAGGCACTGGAGGGCTGAGGTCCGCTGCCGCGTGCAGCGCGGGGCGTACCTCCACAGGTGCATCGGAGGGGGTCGAAATCGTTTTCCGGGCGGACGACTTCGGTCGGCGGGGGAGCCTACCCTCGGCTCATGAACGAACTCGCCTCCCTCGTGCAACAGACGGTCGACCGGCTCGCGGAGCGGCACGTCGGTGCGGTGGTCGCCGGGCTGGCCGGTGGCGACGTGGAGATCCGTGGTGCCGGACGGACCGGGCCGGACGGCGGGGTGCCCGGACCGCACACGCTGTTCGAAATAGGGTCCGTCACCAAGGTGTTCACCTCGCTCGTGCTCGCCCGGCTGGTCCTCGACGGAGGCGTCCAGGTGGACGAGCCGCTCGCCGAGGTGCTCACCGGGGCGCCGGGCGGGCCCGCCGCGGTCCCGGCCAAGGGCCGGCAGCCGATCACCCTCCGCCACCTCGCCACCCACACCTCGGGGCTCCCCCGGCTGCCGCGCGGCATGGCGGTGCGGTCGCTGCTGTCCCCCAACGATCCCGACCCGTACGCCGGTTGCACCGCCGAGCGAATACTCGACGGGCTGGCCCGGACGCGGCTGCGGGCCACACCGGGGCGCAGCTTCCGCTACTCCAACCTCGGCGCCGGGCTGCTCGGCCTGGCACTCGCGCAGCGGTCCGGCACCGGGTACGAGGAGTTGGTGGCCCGCGAGGTCTGCGAACCGCTGGGCCTGGTGGACACCTGTGTGCGATCGGACGCGGAGCGGTCCGCACGGCTGGCCCACGGGCACACGGGGGGCGGGCGGCCGGTGCCGCACTGGGAGTTCGCGGCCGTGCCCGGGATGGGCGGGCTCCGGTCGACGGCCGCCGACCTCGCGGTGTTCCTGCGGGCCCAACTCACCGCCGGGCGCGAGCCGGACGCGCCGCTGGCGCCCGCGATCGCCCTCACCAGGGAGACCCGCCACCGGGTCAACCCGTTCGCCTGGACGCACCTGGGCTGGCTCGGCCACCGGCTGCACACCCAGCAGGGCGGGCACCTCCAGATCTGGCACAACGGGGGCACGGGCGGGTTCAGGTCCTTCGTGGCCTTCGACCCGGAGAAGCAGGTGGGCGTGGTGGTGCTGGCCAACACCCGCCGCCCGGCCGATCCGGCCGGCACCGCGCTGCTGCGCAGGCTGCAGAACGAGTTCGCGACGACGGCCTGAGGGCTCGGACGCCACTCCGCCGCGGCCGGGGGATTTCGACCCGAATGTGCTGATCGGCACTGTTGTCGGAGGTGGCGGGCGGTCGATCCTGAGCATCCGACGGTTGCGGCTCTCCCGAGGGGCCGCGGAGTGGAAGGAGCTCGGCATGGCAGTGGATCGGTCCGCGGCGCGCGTGCTGCCGCACGGCCCGGGAGGCGTTCGCCTCGTCCGCACCCACCCCCGTGGCGAGGGGCTCCGGCCGGGGCGCGATGATAGCGGGGCCGATTCGGGCCAAAGGGTGTCGATTGGCACTGTCGTCTCAGGCGACGAACGGTCGATGCTGGGGATTCGGCAGTCGCGGTTCCGCTTGGGGAGCCCACCGGGTGAGAGGGGGCCGACATGGCGGTGACGTGGCCGCCGACGCGGGTGCGGTCGGCTGGTGCGGTCGGTGTGACCGGTGCGCCCGGTGTGACCGGCCCGGCTGGTTCGGCCGGCCTGGTCGGCTCCCCTGACCAGGCCGGACGGCTCGGCCCGGTGGTGCGGCTGTACCGGCGCTTCCGGCCGCTGCCGCGGCGGGCGCGGCTGTGGGTTCACTTCTTCGCGGCGGCCGTCGCCCTGGCCGCCTGTCTCGTGCTCGGGGAGTGGTGGCCCGCGCCCGTGCTGGCGGCCGCCACGGTGGTGGCGGTGAGCGAGTACGAGCGGCTGTGGCCGGCGCCCGGGCTGCGGTCCGTACGGGTCCACGAGGGCGGGCTGGTGCTCGTCTCGGCGGGCGGCGGCGAGGAGTCCCTGCCCTGGAGCGCCGTGGAGGCCACCGAGTACTCCCCCGGCGGGCCGTGCGGAGAGCACGAGCACGGACGAATATGGCCGGCCGGCGCGGAGGAGCCGCTGGTGCTGGCACACCTGCGCGGGCTGGCCGGGCTGTTCCGGGAGTCGGAGGAGCGCCTCTCCCCCGGGCTCCGGGCCGCCCTGCACGAGACGCTGCGCACCGAGGGGAGCGTCCGCTTCGCCCGGGGGCGGCTGACGGTGACGGCCCGCGGGCTGGTGCACCGGCCGCCGCACCCACTCGCCGCGACGGAGGCCCACCGGTGGGCGGAGGTGCACTCGGCCCGGGCGTCCGACCTCGGCGAGCTGGAGATCCGGACGCGCCCGGCCGGCCTCCCGCTCACCTTTCCGGTGCCCAACGCCCGTGCGGCGGCGGACTTCCTGGAGGACCTCAGGGCCGCCGCCGTAGGGTGGCCGCCCTCGGACGACCATCCCCTAAGGGGCCACGAGCCCTTCCCGGAAGGGATCACTACGCCGCTGAGTCGACGTCAGTTCCCTTGACAGCGGCCTACGGTCTCGGACATGAGCCGACTCCGTACGACCGCCGCCGCGGCGGCCCTGCTGCTCGCGCTGCCGCTGTCCGTGGCCACCGCCGTACCCGCCCTGGCCGCGCCGCCCATCGCCTCGGCCACCACCCTGGCCGGGACGCCCGCCCCCGCCACAGCCCGGGTCGAACTGCCGCGCCCGACGGGCCCGTACTCGGTCGGGCAGGAAGTCCTGCACCTGGTGGACCAGGACCGCCCGGACCCGTGGGTGCCCTCCGCCGGCCCACGGCAGCTGATGGTCTCGATGTACTACCCCGCGCACGCCGGAACGGGTACCCCGGCCCCCTACCTGACCACCGCCGCCGCCCAGGCGCTGCTGGACGCGAAACTGCCCGGCGGCCCCATCCCGGCCGAGGCGGCGGCCGGCGCCCGGACCTGGGCCGAGTCCGGCGCCCGGCCGAAGGGCGGCCACTACCCCCTGATCCTCCTGTCCCCCGGCTTCACCATGCCCCGGGCCTCGCTGAGCAGCCTCGCCGAGGACCTGACCAGCCACGGCTACGTCGTCGCCCTGATCGACCACACCTACGAGAACACCGGCACCACCTTCCCCGACGGCCAGACCCTCCCCTGCGTGATGTGCGGCCAGCTACGGACGCGGGAGGCGTGGCAGGGCCTGGACCGGAGCCGGGCGAAGGACGCCTCCTTCGTCCTCGACCGCCTGACCGACCGGCCCCACCCGGCCTGGCGCCACGCCCGGCTGATCGACCGCGACCGGATCGCCATGGCCGGACACTCCGCCGGCGGCGCCGCCACCGTCCCCGCCCTGCTCACCGACGACCGCATCCGCGCCGGAGTGAACCTCGACGGCTTCATGGACCTCCCGGTGCCGGAGTCGGGCATCGACGGCAAGCCCTTCCTGATGATCAACAACTCCGGCGACGACAAGGCGGCCAACTGGACCGAGAGCTGGTCGCGGCTGGACGGCTGCAAGCGCTGGCTGACCTTCGACGGCACCAACCACGGCAGCTTCACCGACTTCCCGCTGTTCTTCGACGCGTACGGCATCCCCCAACCGTCCGGGACCACCACGTCGAGCCTGCGCGGCCTCGACCTCACCCGCCGGTACGTCCGGGCCTTCTTCGACCTCCAGCTGAAGGGCGTCCCGCAGCCACTGCTCGACGGACCGACCGCCACCGACCCGGAGGTGCGGTTCACCCACTGAGGGCCACCCCTGGTCACCGCTCCCGGGTGACAGCGGTCCCGGGCGGGGCCGTCGGCACGCCGCCGGCGGCCCCTCGGCGTGCGGCCCCGACGGCGTGCGGGCCGACGGTCAGCCGGTCGGCGGCGCCGCCGAGGCGATCGGTTCGAGCAGCAGGTGAGGGCGGAGCAGGGCCCGGGAAACCGGGTCCTCCCGGTGCGAGCCGGCGCGGGCGGGGTTGGGGCGCATGACGACCGCGGCCGGCGGGACGGGCCCGCCGCCACAGGCGGGACAGACGCCGACCGGGTCGAGGTCGGTGCCGCAGCCGGCGTGCGCGAAGAGGTGGTACGAGCCGCCGTCGGTGGCGTGCCGGCCACCCCAGCGGCTCAGCTGGTAGAGCGGTCCCCAGAGTTCGAGGCCGGTCCCGGTGAGCCGGTAACCGTGGCGCAGCGGCGCCTGCCGGTACGCCTCCTTGCGCAGCACCCCGGCCGCGACCAGGGCGTTGAGGCGCGAGGCGAGGACGGCGCGCGGGATGCCGAGGTGGGCGAGGAAGTCGTTGAAACGCTGCACCCCGTAGAACGCGTCGCGCACGATCAGCAGGCTCCAGCGCTCGCCGACCACCTCCAGCGCGCGGGCCAGTGCGCACTCCTGCAGCTCGTAGTCGGTTCCCAGGGCCATGGGCGTCAGCCTAGTCCACCCTCCTCAAGGGTTCAATGAACAGACCGACAGTGGTAGCGTGCCGCCCGAGATGAAGGTTCGTTCACCAGACCATAGGTCCGGCCCCCGGAGGGAACACCCATGTCCCCCGCACCACCTGGCTCTTCACCCAGCTCACCCGTCTCCCCCGCCGCCCCGGGCCCGCGCGTCCGGCCCGCCGCCACGCTGGCGACCACCGCGACGGCGACCGCCCTGACCACCCTCGCGTACACCTCCCCCACCGCCTCGCTCGCCGCCACCGCCCAGGCCGCCCATCTGGGCGCCACCGGCCGCACCTGGATCCTCACCGGCACCCTGGTCGGCATCTCCGCGCTCCTGCTCACCGCCGGAAGCGCCGCCGACGACCACGGCCGCAAGCGGGTCTTCACCTTCGGCGTGCTGCTGTTCACGGCCGCCGAGGCGCTGGCCGCACTCGCCCCCGGCGGCGCCGTCTACCTGGTCTCCCGGGTGCTCCTCGGCGCCGCCTCGGCGGCCGTCCTGGCACCCGCGCTCGGCCTGATCGGCCACGCCCACCCTCCCGGGCCCGACCGGATCCGGGCACTCGGAGTCTGGGGCGCGGCACTCGGCCTCGGCATCGCGATCGGGCCGGTGTACGGCGCCCTGGTCCAGCAGTGGGCCGGGTGGCGCGCGGTCAGCGGCGGCATCGCGGTGGGCTCGGCCGTGGTGGCCGGCTGCGCCGTCGCCGTCCTCACCGAGTCGCGGGCCGAGCGGCCGCGAGCGCTCGACCCGTACGGGGTGCTCACCCTCGCCGCCGGCACCTCCTGCCTGATCGCCGGACTGGCCGAGGGCCGCGACGGCTGGGGGCGGCCCACCGCCGTGGCGCTGCTGACCGGCGGGGTGCTGCTGCTGGCGGCGTTCGCGGTGGTCGAGGCGAGGGTCCGGGAGCCGATGCTGGACCTCGCCCTGTTCCACGAGCCCGGCTTCGTCGCAGCCACCGGCGGGGCGCTGTTCACCGGGCTGTCGCTGGTCGGCTTCATGAGCTACCTGCCCACCCTGCTCCAGGGGGTGCTCGGCCTGTCCGGTCCGGCCGCGGCCGGCGTGCTGGTCCTGTGGTCGGGCCTGTCGGTGGTCTCCGCGCTCCAGGCCCGCCGGCTGGCCACCCGGCTGACCGCCACCACCCAGGTCGCCCTCGGTCTGCTGGTCTGCGGAGCGGGCGAGCTGGGCCTGTACGGGCTCGCGCCCGGCTCGTCCTGGCTGCGCCTGGCGCCGGGGCTCGCGGTCGCGGGCGTCGGCAGCGGGGTGCTCAACGCGGCCCTGGCCCGGCTGGCGATCGGCAGCGTCCCGGCGCACCGGGCGGCGATGGGCTCCGGCGCCAACAACACCTCCCGCTACCTGGGTTCGGCCCTCGGCGTGGCGGTCACGGTCGCCGTCGCCGGGTCCGCCCGGCCCGGCTCGCCCGGCCCCGCGGCGGCGGCCCGGGCCCTGGCGGCGGGCACCGACCGGGCGGTCCTGGTCGCGGCCGCCCTCTGCCTGGTCGGCGCGCTGCTCGCCCTCGCCGCCCGGGCCGCCGAAGCCCGCTCGGGCACGGAGCCGGACGCCGCACGGCCGGCCCGCCGGCCCACGGTCGTGCGGTGAAGCCCGGGACGTCGGCCCGGCCGATGTCCTGCCCACCGGGCCACGCTCCCGTCGGCGCCACCGCCCTGGCGCCCCCGGGCCGGGCGCCGGGCGCCGATCGTGGCCGGGCGCCCACCCGCGGTGCCCGCTGCCACGGTGAGCGGCCGCCCGGGGCCGCGTGCGAAGATGGCAGGGCTGGTGGGAACGATCTCCGGACGTCATCTGGGACGGTTCTCTGGCCATGGTGGACGACTACGCGCAGCGCGCGGGGCAGCCTCGGCGTGACGCCCTGCTGATGGTGCCGATCGCGACGGCGCTGATCGACGCCGACGGGCGGATCCTGCACTGGAGCAGTGACGCGGAGGCACTCCTCGGACACTCCGTGCGGGAGGCGGTCGGGGCACGGGCGGCGACGCTGCTGAGCTCGGACGAGCGCCGGCCCGAGGTGCTCCGGCTGTTCCGGCAGATCCTGGCGGGCCGGTCCTGGTCCGGGGTCTTCCCGGTCCGGCACCGGGACGGGCACCTGGTGGACCTGGAGTTCCGCACCCATCCGATCCGCGGGCCCGGCGGCGCCCCGATGGTGCTGGCGGTCGCCTCCGAGGTGACCACACTGCACCGGCTCCAGGCGGACCTGGCCCTCCTCGACGGGTTCTTCACCCAGTCCCCGGTCGGCATGGCGGTCTTCGACACCGACCTGCGCTTCGTCCGGCTGAACGAGGCGCTCGCGGACGCGAACGGCCTGCACGGCGATGAGCCGCTGGGCCGACGGCTCACCGAGGTGCTGCCCAGGATCAACGCCGCCGAGTCCGAGGAGGTGATGCGCCGGGTGCTGGAGGGCGGCGAGCCGGTGGTGGACGACCTCGCGCACGGCCGCACCCCGGGCGACCCGAACCACGACCACGCCTGGTCCGCGTCCTACTTCCGGCTGAAGGACCGCGGCGGCCGGGTGCTCGGGGTGTGCGCCACGGTCATCGACATCACCGAACGGTTCCACGCCGACGCCAGAGCGGTGCGCGCCCAGGAACGCCTCGCCCTGCTGGTCGACGCGACCGCCTCGATCGGCACCACGCTGGACCTGCGGCAGACCGCCCGGGAGCTGACCGACGCGATGGTGCCCAGGGTCGCCGACATCAGCGCGGTGTTCGGACTGGAGGAGCTGGAGGCCGGCCGGAGCGTCGAGCCGCCCGCCCCGGACGCCCCGCTGCTGGTGCGCCGCCTGGCGATCTCCACCGCCGACGCGCTCTACCCGGCCGAGGCCCTGCCGGTGGACGCCGTGTACGAGCTGCCGCCGGACTCCCCGTACTCCCGGGCACTGACCAGCGGGCGGACGGTGGTCGTGCCGTCCTGGGAGCTGCCGATGCTGACCGAGGGCCTCAACGAGAGCCGCCGCCTGGCCTACCTCGGCGACCGCCCGCGCTCGGTGCGGATCACCCCGCTGGTGGCCCGCGGCACGACGCTCGGCATGGTCGTGTACTCGCGGCGCGGCTCGCGGGAGTCCTTCGCTGAGGCGGACATCACGCTCGGCGACGAGCTGTCCTCGCGCGCGGCCGTCGCGATCGACAACGCCCGGCTGTACCTGCGCCAGCACCAGACCGTGCTGGCCAGGCAGCAGGCGCTGCGCGAGGCGAAGGCCGCGCAGGAGCGGCTGGCGCTGGTCAACGTGGCCTCCACCCGGATCGGCACCACGCTCGATCTCGCCCAGACCGCCCAGGAGTTGGCCGAGGTCGCGGCGCCCCGGCTGGCCGACACGGTGGTGGTGGAGGTGCTGGAGGAGCTGGTCCGCGGCGAGCGCGAGGCGACCGCCCCGGCGGACGGTTCGGCGCTGCTGCGGCGGATGGCGTTCCACTCGGTGCGCGGCTCGACGCTGGCGCCGATCGCCCGCACCGGCAACCTGCACCGCTTCCTGCCCGGTTCGCCGTACGCGTGGTGCCTGGCACACCGCAGGCCGGTGCTGGTGCCGCGGATGGACGAGGAGGGCATGGCCTGGTTCGCCGACGACCCGGTGCGCACGGCCGCCGCACTGGAGCAGAACGTACGGTCGTTCATGGTGGTCCCGCTGATCGCGCGCGGCACCCCGGTCGGCGTGGCGGGCTTCTACCGCACCGTGGCCGATCGCCCGTACGTGGACGACGACGTGGCGCTGGCCGGGGAGTTGGCGGTGCGGGCGGCCGTCTCGATCGACAACGCGCTGCTGTTCACCCGCGAGCGCGACGCGGCGGCCGCCCGGCAGCGGGCGCTGGACGAGGCCTGGGCGGCCCAGCAGCGGCTGTCGCTGCTGAACGAGGCCAGCAACCGGATCGGCACCACGCTCGACCTGTACCGCACCGCCCGGGAGCTGGTGGAGGTGGTGATCCCGCGGTTCGCCGACTTCGTCACCGTGGACCTGCGCGACGCGGTGCTCAGCGGCGAGGAGCCGGGGCCGGTCCCGGCGGAGGGCGCGGTGCTGATGCGGGCGGTGGCGGTCGGCGACTCGGACTCGGAGGGCGGCATGCACGAGGCCTCCGACCAGGTGGGCGAGACCTCGCAGTCGGCCGGCCTGTACGCGCAGAGCCTGCGCACCCGGCGCTCGATCCTGGTCGCCGAGGTGACCGAGGAGGAGCTGCGCCGGATCGTCGCCTCGCCCGACCGGGTGCAGCCGAGCCTGGACGCCGGAGTGCACTCGTACCTGATGGTGCCCCTGGTGGCGCGCGGACAGGTGCTGGGCGGCGCGGAGTTCGTCCGCACCCGCAACCCGGTGCCGTTCGGCCCCGCGGACCGCTCGCTGGCCGAGGAGCTGGCCGCCCGCACCGCGCTGGCGATCGACAACGGCCGGCTCTACCGCCGCGAACGGGACACCGCGCTCACCCTCCAGCGCAGCCTGCTGCCGCAGGAGGTGCACCGCACGCTCGGACTGGACCTCGCCTACCGCTACCTGCCCAGCAGCGTGGTCAGCGAGGTCGGCGGCGACTGGTTCGACGTGGTGCCGCTCTCCGCGGGGCGGGTCGCGCTGATCGTCGGCGACGTGATGGGCCACGGCATCAGGGCCGCCGCGACCATGGGCCAACTCCGCACGGCGGCACGGACGCTGATCACCCTCGACCTGGACCCGGCACGGGTGCTGTACCGGCTGGACGAGGCCACCGCGGCGATCGGCGAGGGCCAGTTCGCGACCTGCGTCTGCGTGGTGTACGACCCGGTGGAGCGCCGCTGCACCGCGGCCTGCGCCGGCCACCTGCCGCCCGTGGTCGCCGACACCGAGGGGCGGGCGCACCTGGTCGAGCTGCCCACCGGCACCCCGCTCGGGGTCGGCGGAGTCGCCTTCGAGAGCGCCGAGTTCACCCTCCCCGAGGAGGGCATCCTGACCCTCTACACGGACGGGCTGGTCGAGCGCAGGGGCCAGGACCTGGACGAGGGGCTCCAGTTGCTCTGCCGCACCGTCGCCGACCGGCGCGGCTCGCTGGAGCAGACCTGCGACGCCGTCCTGAGCCGGCTCACCGAGAGCACCGGCGAGGACGACATCGCCGTCATCATGGCGCAGGTCCGCCCGCGGGGCGCGGACCGGATCGCCATCCTGCCGCTCGGCGGCGACCACGCGATGGTCGCCCACTCCCGCCGCTTCACCCGCGAGACGCTGATCGCCTGGGGCCTCGACGCGCTCGCCGACTGGGCCGAGCTGCTCACCAGCGAGCTGATCACCAACGCCCTGGTGCACGCCGGATCGCCCACCCAACTGCGGCTCTACTGCAACAGGGTGCTCACCGTCGAGGTCGCCGACCGGGACACCGAGGTGCCCCGGATCCGCCGCGCCCACAGCGAGGACGAGGGCGGCCGCGGCATCCACCTGGTCAACGAGCTCGCGCACCGCTGGGGCAGCCGCCGGACCAAGGACGGCAAGGTGGTCTGGTTCGAACTGGAACTGCCCCCGGGAGCCTCACCGACCGCCTGACCAACGGCCGGCGGTCGGCGGCCGTCACGAACAGGCATCGTGACCGAAGGCCTGGACCACAACCGGCAAGGCGCTCGCCGGCCACCGCGGAAGCGACGCGGCCCCCGCGCCGGGATTCCCGGTCCGGCCGGCTAGGCCCCGGTGGCGGCGCCGTCGGCCCAGCCCTGCGGGTCGGTCCAGGCGGCCAGGGTGCGGCGGCTCTCGAAGCGGCGCTCGCGGCCGGTCAGCGGGTCGGTGAACTCGACCGTCGAGGCCAGCAGTTGCAGCGGGCGGCGGAAGTCGTCGGGGGCCGGTTCGGGCAGCACCACCGGGTAGACCGGGTCGCCGAGGATCGGCAGTCCGAGCCCGCACATGTGCAGCCGCAGCTGGTGGGTGCGCCCGCTCAGCGGCCGCAGCCGGTAGCGGGCGAGGCCGTCGCGGCGCTCCAGCAGGTCGACCGTGCTCTCGCTGTTCGGCGGTGCGTCGGTCTCCCGCGCGGCGATCACCCCGCGCTCCTTGACGATGTGGCTGCGCACGGTGCGCGGCAGGCTCAGCTCCGGGTCGTACCCGGCGATCGCCTGGTACTCCTTGCGCACCAGGCGGTCGCGGAACAGCGTCTGGTAGGCGCCGCGCTCCTCGGGGCGGACGACGAACATGGCCAGGCCGGCGGTGAGCCGGTCCAGGCGGTGCGCGGGGCTGAGCGCGGGCAGGCCGAGGGTGTGCCGCAGCCGGGACAGCGCCGTCTCGGTGACGTGCCGGCCGCGCGGGGTGGTGGCCAGGAAGTGCGGCTTGTCGACCACCACCAGGTGCTCGTCGTGGTGCAGCACGACCAGCTCGAAGGGGACGCGCACCTCCTCGGGGAGGTCCCGGTAGAACCACAGGTGCGCGCTGGGGCGAAACGGTTCCGCCGGGGAGATCGGGCCGTGCTCGCCGACGATCTCGCCGTCCCGCAGCGCCGCGTCGATCCGCTCGGCCGGGACGGCTGGCAGCCGGTCCACCAGGTGGTCGCGCACCGTCGGCCAGGGGCCCTCGGGCGGCAGCTTCAGGTGCGCCGGGTCCACGCCGTGGCGCTGCGGGAGGGGGGAGGCCGGGCGGCGGCTCTTGCGTCTCATGTCCCGGCCCAGGGTAGTGCGCGCCGGCGTACGGCCCGCGCCGAGGTGCCGACCCGGGGCCGGGCGGGGACAGTGGGTCGGAGGCCCTCGTTCCGCCGGGGGCCTCCGACCGTCCGCCGGGGCTTCCGGCGGACCGGCTTCCGGCCCGCCGACCCACCAGCCCCACCGGCCGGACCGACCGCCGCACCGACCCGCCGAGCTGCCGAGCCGACCCGCCCGGACCACGCTGCCGGCCCCCTGGAGGACGCGTGACCGCCGACGGCCCGGACGGGGTGCCGCCGCTGCACCTGCCGAGGCGGACCCGGCTGCTGCTCTACGGCGCGTTCCTGCTGCTGGTCGCCGCCGTGGTGGCCGCCCTGGCCATCGGCCCGGGGACCACCCTGGCCCCGCTGCTCGCGGTGGCCCCGGTGCTGGCCGGGGCCACCACCCGGCGGGCCCGGGTGCCGCTGCTGGTCGGCGCGGCAGCGTTGCTCTCCGTCGGGCTCCTCGAGTCGGCCAACGCGCAGCTGCCGCTCTCCGTCCGGATCAGCGTGCCGGTCACCGTCCTGACCTCGACCCTGGCCAGCGCCGCCAGCGTCGTCCTGGTCGCGGCCCGCGAGCGGGAGCTGTTCCAGGTCAGGACGGTCGCCGAGGCCGCGCAGCGGGCCCTGCTGCGCCCGCCGCCGGAGCGGATCGGGCCGCTGCGGCTGGCGGTGCGGTACGTGGCGGCGGCCGCCGAGGCCAGGATCGGCGGGGACCTGTACGCCGTGGTGGAGACCCGGTTCGGGGTGCGCATCCTGCTGGGGGACGTCCAGGGGCACGGGCTCCCCGCGGTGGAGACGGCGGCGGACGTCCTCGGAGTGTTCCGGGAGGCCGCCCGGACCGAGCCCGACCCCGGGCGGCTCGCCGAGCGACTGGACGCGGCGCTCGCCGCCCGGCAGTCCGAGGAGGGGCGGTTCGCCACCGCGCTGCTGCTCGACGTGGCGCCGGACCGGGGGCCGGTGCGGCTGGTGAACTGCGGCCACCCGTCCCCGCTGCTGCGCCGGGCCGGCCGGGTGAGCGAGCTGGAGCCCCCGTTCCCGGCGCCGCCGCTGGGACTGCTCGGGCTCACCGACGACACGTACCCGGCCCGGCGGTTCGACCCGGAGCCGGGCGACCTGCTGCTCCTGCACACCGACGGCGTGTCGGAGGCCAGGGATCCCGGGGGCGGCTTCTACCCGATCGTGGAACGGCTGCCCGGCCTGCACGGCGGCACCCCGGCGGACCTGCTGGACGCCGTGCTGACGGACGTCCGCGGCTGGGTCGGGGACGCCGGGCCGGCCGACGACGCGGCGGTGCTGGCGATCCGCTGGGAGCCCTGACCGGGCCCCCGGCGACGGCCCGGACGGACGGACAGTGTCAGTGGTGTGTGCAAGGCTCGGTTCGCGGTCGGCGGGGAGTCCGCCGCCGGACGGCCGACGATCGACGAGACGAGGGGACAGCGCCATGGGGAGCAGGGCAAGCGGGTCGTTCGAGCTGACGGCGTTCGAGCCGGTGGAGACGGAGGAGCTGGAGGGCGCGGCCTTCGGCCGGGTCCGGATCGCCAAGGTCTTCACGGGCGGGCTGAGCGGGACGGGCGAGGTGCGGATGCTCTCCGTCGCGGGCCCCTCCGACGGTCCGGCCTCCTACGTCGCGGTGGAGCACGTGACGGGTGAACTGGACGGGCACAAGGGCTCGTTCGTGTTCCAGCACACGGCCTGGGACACCACCGGCACGACGATACGCGTGGTGCCGGGCACGGGCGCGGGCGAGCTGGCCGGGATCACCGGGGAGCTCCACCTGACCGTCGACGAGTCCGGCGCCCACACCTACGTCCTGGAGTACGAGCTGGGCTGACGGCCCATCGGCCGGCGCGTCCGGTCTCCTCCACGCCCGGTCGGGTCCGCGTCCGGCCACCTCGGCGTCCGGCCACCCCCACGCCCTCGACCAGCGCGCCGCGGCCGCCGAGCGCTCGGCAACGCTGCCACGATGATGCGATCAGTACACGATCGGCATCGGAGGGTGGCACATGCCCAGCACGGCGGTGGATCGTACGGCGGCAGTGATCGCGCACGCGGAGACCCGCGCGAGGACGACCCCTGCCACGGTCGGGCAGGTGGTCGGCCGGCTGCGGGAGATCGGGGCGGGGCTGCCCCCGGCCGACGGGGTGGCGGTCTTCAACCGGCTCTACCTCACCGTGACGGAGGCGGTCCGCGACCGGCTGGGCCGCCGGTACTTCGCCGACCCGCCGGCGGTGGCCGAGCTGGACGTGGTGTTCGCCGGACGGTACCTGCGGGCGGTGGCCGCGGACGCGGCCGGACGGCGGCCACCGGTCTGCTGGCGGCCGCTGTTCGCGCTGCGCGCCCACCCGGGGGTGCACCCGCTCCAGTTCGCGCTGGCCGGGATGAACGCCCACATCCAGCACGACCTGCCGCTCGCCGTCGTGGCCACCTGCCGGCGCCGGCACTGCGAGCCGGCCGACATCGAGGAGGACTACCACCGGATCAACGGGGTGCTGGCCGAGGTGGAGACGGCCGTCCGGGAACAGCTGATGCCCGGGCCCGACCTGCTGGAGCACGCCGAGCCGCTCACCCACCTGCTCGGCGCCTGGTCGGTCGGGGCCGCCCGCGAGGGTGCCTGGGGCGCCGTCGAGGCGCTGTGGGAGCTGCGGCACCTCCCGGGCGCCGCCCGGGCCTTCGCCACCGCGCTGGACGGCTCGGTCGGGCTGCTCGGCCGCGCCCTGCTGCTCCCGCTCGGCTCCCCGCTCCCGCCCGGGCCGGACGACAAGCACGGCGACCGGCTCGGCGACGGGCATGACACCAGCGGGTACGACGGACGGCGCGACGACGGACGGCGCGACCGGCCGGCCGCCCGGCTCCCCGAAGCGAGGGACCGGACGGCCGACCGGACCGACGGCGCCGCCGCGGCAGCGACAGCGGGCGATCAGGCCCAGCTGGAGTGCAGCGGCTTGCCCTCGGCGTAGCCGGCCGCGCTCTGGACGCCCACGATCGCCTTCTCGTGGAATTCCTCCAGGCTGCCCGCACCCGCGTAGGTGCAGGAGCTGCGGACACCCGCGATGATCGAGTCGACCAGGTCCTCGACGCCCGGGCGGGCCGGGTCGAGGAACATCCGGGAGTGCGAGATGCCCTCCTCGAACAGCGCCTTGCGGGCCCGGTCGTACGAGGAGTCCTGGGCGGTGCGGTTGCTGACCGCACGGGCCGAGGCCATGCCGAAGCTCTCCTTGTACTGGCGGCCGTCGGCCGCGGTCCTGAGGTCGCCCGGGGACTCGTAGGTCCCGGCGAACCAGGAGCCGATCATCACGTTGGAGGCGCCGGCGGCCAGCGCCATCGCGACGTCGCGCGGGTGGCGCACGCCGCCGTCGGCCCAGACGTGCTTGCCGAGCCGGCGCGCCTCGGCGGCGCACTCCAGGACGGCGGAGAACTGCGGCCGGCCGACGCCGGTCATCATCCGGGTGGTGCACATGGCGCCCGGGCCGACCCCGACCTTGAGGATGTCGGCACCGGCCTCGACCAGGTCGCGGACACCGACGGCGGAGACCACGTTGCCGGCCACGATCGGGACCCGCGGGTCCAGCCCGCGCACCGCGCGCAGCGCCTTGATCATGGACTCCTGGTGGCCGTGCGCGGTGTCCACCACCAGCACGTCGGCGCCGGCCTCGATCAGCGCCCCGGCCTTGCCCGCCACGTCGCCGTTGATGCCGACGGTGGCGGCGATCCGCAGCTTGCCGGCCGCGTCCACGGCCGGGGTGTACAGGGTGGCGCGCAGCGCGCCCTTGCGGGTGAGGATGCCGACCAGCCGGCCGTCGCCGTCCACCACCGGGGCGAGCTTGCGGTGCGCCTCGGTGAGCTTCTCGAAGGCGGCCCGCGGGTCGACGTCCTCGTCCAGCACCAGCAGCTCGCGGGACATGACGTCGGCCAGGCTGGTGAAGCGGTCCACGCCCTGGCAGTCGGACTCGGTGACCACGCCGACCGGCCTGCCGTCCTCGACCACCACGAGGGCGCCGTGCGCGCGCTTGGGCAGCAGCGAGAGCGCCTCGGCCACGGTGGCGCCGGGGGCGAGCGTGATCGGGGTGTCGAAGACCAGGTGGCGCTGCTTCACCCAGGAGACGACCTCGGCGATGACCTCGGTGGGGATGTCCTGCGGGATGGCGACCAGGCCGCCGCGGCGGGCGATGGTCTCGGCCATCCGGCGGCCGGCGATGGCGGTCATGTTGGCCACGACCAGCGGGATGGTGGTGCCGGTGCCGTCGTTCGAGGAGAGGTCGACGCCCTGCCGGGAGCCCACGGCGGAACGGCTGGGGACCATGAAGACGTCGTCGTACGTCAGATCGTACGAAGGCTTGAGGTCGTTCAGGAAGCGCATGAAGAAGGGCTCTCTGGCTGGGGGATACACCTCGGGTGCGGTTGCGGCGAAGCCGCCGGGGCGCACTCGGGCGCCCGGCACCCAGCGTTCGATTCTCCGTGAGGTCGGGGGGCAAAAGCCAGTTCGAGGGGCATTGCTGGGGCTGTGCACAAACGGTGATCAATGCTCCGCGCGTAGACATGGAGGATCATCCAAAGACCCCCTCCGACGTCCGGCTTTCGCCTCGGTCCGGACCGCTCCCGTAGCATTCACGCGGTAACGGGCACGGCTTCACGCGGTAACGGGCGTGGCGAACGGGAAGCGGCAGCAGGCGTGAGCATCGGGCAGACGGACATCCAGCAGGGCCAGGGCGAGGACACCGAGGAGGAGATCGACTACGGTCCCGGCCTCGACCCCGAGCGGCTGAAGCTCTGCCTGGAGGTGATCGCCGAGCTCGACGAGCTGCACGTCGACCACCCGGACGCGATCACCGTCCGCCAGGCCGTCGGCGGCATATTCCGGACCCTCAAGCAGCGCCGCCGCCAGGAGACCCGGGCCCGCAAGACCGCCAACGACCGCGAGGTCACCGCCCGCACCGCCACCGGTGCGCCCACCCGGATCGACGACGAGACGGCCGGGGCCTTCGGCCTGACCACCGTCACCACCACCGAGATCGCCGGCGTCCTGGAGCGTCCGCGCTCCTGCTACACCTGCAAGCAGCGGTACGTCGAGGTCGACGCGTTCTACCACAACCTCTGCCAGAACTGCGCCGTCAAGAACCGCACCCACCGGGACGCCCGCGCCGACCTCACCGGCAAGCGCGCGCTGCTCACCGGCGGCCGGGCCAAGATCGGGATGTACATCGCGCTGATGCTGCTGCGCGACGGCGCCCACACCACCATCACCACCCGTTTCCCCAACGACGCGATCCGCCGCTTCACCGCGATGCCGGACAGCGCCCAGTGGATCCACCGCCTCAAGATCGTCGGCATCGACCTGCGCGACCCGGCCCAGGTGATGGCGCTGGCCGACGAGGTCGCCGCCGACGGCCCGCTGGACATCCTGATCAACAACGCCGCGCAGACCGTGCGCCGCCCGCCGGAGTCCTACCGCGAGCTGGTCAACGCCGAGTCCGCGCCGCTGCCGGCCGGCGAGCTGCCGCAGTCCACCACCATCGGCCGCTTCGGCAGCGGCAGCGTCGACCTGCCCGCCCTCCCCCACCAGTCGGCCGGCGACGAGCAGCGGATCACCGCCGAGGACGTCACCTCGCTCGCCCTGGTCACCGGCTCCGCCACGCCCGCCCGGATCGCGGCCGGCACCGCGATCGACGCCGGCGGCCTGGTGCCCGACCTCGCGGACACCAACAGCTGGGTGCAGACCGTCAGCGAGGTCGGCCCGATGGAGCTGCTGGAGGTCCAGCTCTGCAACTCCACCGCGCCGTTCATCCTGATCAGCCGGCTGCGCCCGGCGATGGCCGCCTCCACGTCCCGCCGCAAGTACGTGGTCAACGTCTCCGCGATGGAGGGCGTGTTCTCGCGCGGCTACAAGGGCGCCGGCCACCCGCACACCAACATGGCCAAGGCCGCGCTCAACATGCTCACCCGCACCAGCGCGCAGGAGATGTTCCAGTCCGACGGCATCCTGATGACCGCCGTCGACACCGGCTGGATCACCGACGAGCGCCCGCACCCGGACAAGATGCGGCTCGCCGACGAGGGCTTCCACGCCCCGCTCGACCTGGTCGACGGCGCGGCCCGGGTGTACGACCCGATCGTGCGCGGCGAGGCGGGCGAGGACCTGTACGGCGTCTTCCTCAAGGACTACGAGCGTTCGAACTGGTAACGGGCTGAAGGAGATGGCGAGTTGAGCACAGCACCGACCGCACCGCTGCTCGGCGCGGGGATCATCGTGCCCACCGGCGACGGCCGGGTCCTGGTCGGCCGCCGGATCACCGCCGGCGAGCCGCCCACCTGGAGCCTGCCCGGCGGCAAGGTCGACCTCGGCGAGTCCTTCGAGCGGACCGCGGCCCGCGAACTCGCCGAGGAGACCGGCATCGTGCTGCCCGCCGAGCTGATGCGGGTGCTCGCCGTCCACCTCGACCACGAGCTCGGCCGGCCCCGGCTGACCGCCGCCGTGCTGGCCCCGCCGAGCCTGGCCGAGGCCGTGGTCACCGAGCCGCACGCCTGCGCCGGCTGGGAGCGCTTCCCGGTGGACGCGCTGCCGGAGCCGATGTTCTACCCGTCCGCGCTGGTGCTCGGCAGCTGGCTGCCGGGGCTGGACGTGCTGCGGACGGACGGGACGCACGGCTACCCCGTCGCCCGCTGACGGCGGACGACGGGGCCGGCTCCCGACGGGCGCTCAGCCGTTGCGGGCCGCCTTCGGCCCGGTGATCCGCCTCAGCAGCGGCAGCGTCGAGACGATGATCCCGAGCGAGGCGGCCGGCCCGAAGGCCGTCCCCGCGCAGGGCGGGGCTCTCGCCGAAGACGGGGGCGACGTGGTCGCGCTTGAGAGGGACCTCGGCCCCGCGCGGCACAGGTGGGGGGGTGGCCCCACGACCACCCCCCGCCCCGTACCTCGGCCCGGCACCCCCACGGTCGAACCGGGCCACGGCCGCGCCCAGGCACGGGGGCGCCGCCGGTTCCCAGCCTGCCCCCGACGGGCGGTGGCTGCCGAGGGCCGAACGTCCCGGCCGCGGGGCCGAGCGGCCCTGGCGGTCCTCCGACCGCGCACGACTCTTGTGCGGGAGGGGCCGCCGGGTGGACATTGGGGGCGGAACCGCCCTGCGCCTCCGCACCCCTGAGGAGTCCTCACCGTGTCCAGCACACCCCGCCCGGCCCGGCCCGCGTCGCTCCCGCGGCGCACCGGCCGAAGGCTGCGGCGGGCCCTCGGTGCCCGGCACGAACCGCTCGCCCGCCCGGTCGACCGCGCCCGGGCCAGGGCCTGGCTGTCCGCCGTGCTCGGCGCGGTGCTCGCCGTCGCCCTCGCCGCGGGCGGCGCCCTGCTCCTCTACCGCTCCACCGCGCCCCAGGCCGCCACCGACCGGGTACGGCTGCACCGGGTGGACGCGGTGGTCCGCAGCACCCCGGACAGCGCGGCCCTCGCGACCAGCCGCTTCGCCGGCGGCTACAGCACCCGGATCGACGTCGACGCCGCCTGGACCACCCCCGACGGCACCCAGCACCTGGGCACCGTCCAGGCCCCGCGTTCCACCGTCACCGGCAGTCACATCCTCATCTGGGTCGACCCGGACGGTGACGTCTCCGCTCCCCCGGCCGACCGGGCCGCCCTCGCCGTCTCCGCCGCCTGCACCGGCGCCGGCGCCCTCTTCACCGCGCTCGCCCTGCTCGCCCTCGCTCTGCGTCTGCGCCTGCACGCTCTCGACCGCCGCGCCCAGGCCGCCTGGACGGCCGACTGGGCCCGCCTCGAACCCCTCTGGAGCGGCCGCGCCGGCCACCGCCACGAGGACTGAGCCAGGACCTGTCGTCAGACTCCCGGCGACGCTCCCCAGCCTCAGCCGGGGCCCCTGTCTCCGCCTTGCGATGCGCCTGCCCCAACGCCCGACACCGCGCCGGCCGCCGCCGCGAGGACTGAGCGGGCCCGGGACACCGGAATCCTGCGGGCACCACGACGGAACCGCGGCGGGGCGCCGCCTCCCGGCCCCGTCAGCGCGGCCGGGTCCAGGCCGGGGCGGGGACGGCGGATCCGGCGGCGCGGTGGGTGAGGGCGGCGACGGCGAGGAGCAGCGCGAGGGTCAGGGCGAGGGCGACGGGGACGTCGGCGTGAAGGACGAGGAGGGCGCCGACGAGGGCTCCGGCGAACATCCAGACCGCGGAGGCGAGGCGACGGGGGCCGGTGCGGTCGGCGGCGAGGGCGGTGATGGTCATGGTGAGCACGGTGGTGGTGAGATCGGGCACCTTCAGCGCCCGGACCACCGCGTTCTGACCGCCCATCGCGAAGCCGAGCAGCCCGATCAGGGTGTAACGGGCCGGGTCGGAGACGTGGCCGGCCACGGCCGCCAGCACGGTGGCCGCCGCGACCAGGGCCGACTGGACGGCGACCGCGGCGGTCAGCAGGTGCCCGCGGTGGCCGGGCAGTCGGCGGGCCAGGTGGCCGCCCGCCAGGGCGCCGAGCAGGAAGGCGGCGAGGGCGGCCAGCGAGGCGGTGGCGGAGAGGTTGGCCGCGCCGGCCAGGGCGAAGCCGAGGAACACCACGTTGCCGGTCATGTTGGCGACGAAGACGTGGCCGAGTTCGAGGTAGCTGACCGCGTCCACCACTCCGGTGACCACGGTCAGCACCAGCAGCATCGGCACCAGCGGCCCGTGCTCGGGATCGGGGGTGGACATCGGCCCTCCAGGCGGCTCGCGGAACGGTTCGGGCGGGGTCTCGGGCGGGGTCTCGGGCGGGGTCTCGGGCGGGGTCTCGGGCGGGGTCTCGGGCGGGGTCTCGGGCGGGGTCTCGGGCGGGGTCTCGGGCGACGGCATCCCGCCGCTCCGCGCCGTCAGGCGAGCGCCGGGCTGCCGCCGTCGTCCTCCGATTCGTCCTCCAGGTGCCAGTGCAGGTCGCGCACGCCCGGCTCCAACGACAGCCTGGTGACGACCTGTTCGAGCGCCGGGGCGACCTGCCCGGTGATCGCGACGGTGGCCCGCAGGCTGGTGGCGTCGCCCTGGTCGGTGCGGCGGGCGCGCAGACCGGTCGGGGCGAGCCCGGAGGCGGCGAGGGCCTGGAGCAGCAGGGCCCGGATGTGGCTCTCGGCCTTGCGGTCGCACTCCAGGTGGACGGTGGCGCGGCTGGTGGAGTCCGGGTCGCTGCCGGACTGCGGGGCCCGGTCGAGCAGCCGGCCGGCCGGGCGCAGCACCAGGTGGACGACGAGCACGGCGAGCGTGCCGAGGACGGCGAACTCCAGCTTGCCGGAGGCGGCCAGCACCCCGACCGCGGCCGAACACCACAGCGTGGCCGCGGTGTTGAGGCCGCGCACCCCGGCGCCGTCGCGCAGGATGACGCCACCGCCGAGGAATCCGATGCCGGAGACGACGTACGAGGCGACCCGGGTGGGGCTGGCCGCGTCGCCGACGGCCTCGCTGTACAGCACGAACAGGGTGGCGCCCGCCGCGACCAGGGCGTTGGTGCGCAGGCCGGCCATCCGGGCCCGCCACTGGCGCTCGACGCCGATCAGCGCGCCGCAGGCCACGCCGGTGGCGAGCCGGACCAGGAAGTCTACGGTGGTCAGGGTGTGCACGACGGCACCTCCTTCACGGGAGGAGGGGTACGGACGGTGACGCGCGGCCGGTGGTCCCACCCGGCCCGGACGACCTCGATGATGGCCACCGCCGTCGCGACCGGCGGGGAGGCGCGCAGGGCGCCGGCCGGCCCGTGCGGCCGCGCGACGACATGACGTGACGCCAGGCGGCCTGGCGGTGCGGGGCCGAGGGTCCGCCCCCGCTCCGCTCCGCGACCCGGCGTGCGCGCGGGGCGCCCACCCGGTTCCGCGAGCCGTCCCGAGCATAGACCGCCCCCGAACGGCCCGGACCGGGTTGGCTCCCTTTCCTCGACAGCTTTGTAGAAGTTTGACCGAACCGGCCACTCCCCCGCCCGCCGGCCACTCCCCCGCCCACCGGGAACCATCCCGGCTTGCGTCACGTCCTCCGGCATATATAGTTCACCGACATATGCAGTTGAGCAGCTCACGAGGGGGAAGTGTGTCCCACGCCGATCCGACCCGGCCCGCGCCCGTCCTGCGCCTGGCCAACGTCACCCGGGTGCACGGACGGGGCGCCGCCGAGGTGCACGCCCTGCGCGGCATCGACCTGGCCGTCCACCCGGGCGAGTTCGTCGCCGTCATGGGCCCGTCCGGCTCCGGGAAGTCCACCCTGCTGACCCTGGCCGGCGGACTGGACCAGCCCAGCGACGGCGAGGTCCTGGTGGAGGGCGTCGCACTCGGCGGCCTCGGCCGCGGCAAGCTCGCCGACCTGCGGCGGCGCTCGATCGGGTACGTCTTCCAGGACTACAACCTGATCCCGGCGCTCACCGCCGCCGAGAACATCGCCCTGCCCCGCGAACTCGACGGCGTCCCGGGCCGCCGGGCCCGCCGGGAGGCGGTGGCCGCGCTGGAGGAGCTGGGCATCGGCGAACTCGCCGACCGCTTCCCCGACGACATGTCCGGCGGCCAGCAGCAGCGCGTCGCGATCGCCCGCGCGCTGATCGGCGAGCGCCGGCTGGTGCTCGCCGACGAGCCGACCGGCGCCCTCGACTCGGCCACCGGCGAGGCCGTGCTCGCCGTGCTGCGCGCCCGCTGCGACGCGGGGGCCGCCGCGATGATGGTCACCCACGAGGCGGCGCACGCCAGTTGGGCGGACCGGGTGGTCCACCTGCGGGACGGCGCGGTCGCCTCGGAGAGCCGTGGCCGGCGTTCCTCCGCCTACCCGGCGGGTGCGCAGCTGTCCGGCGTGGCCGGCGAGGTGGCGCAGTGAGGCTCGGAGCCTGGCGGGTCACCCTGCGGATCGCCCGCCGCGACGCACTGCGGGCCAAGGGCCGCAGCGCGCTGATCGCCGCCATGATCGCGCTGCCCGTCCTCGGCGTCACCGGCGCCGACGTGGTCCACCGCAGCGGACAGCTCACCCCGGCCGAACGGGTGGAGCGGGTGGTGGGCGGCGCGGACGCCCTGGTCACCTCGCTCGATCCGGGCCAGCTCGTCGAGCAGGCCCCGATCGCCCAGGACGGCGCCTTCTCCGTCCAGGCCCGCCCGGGCGAGCAGCCGACGGCCGAGCAGCAGAAGGGCGCGAGCACCGACCCGGCCACCCTGATCGGTTCGCTGCTGCCGCCCGGCAGCGTGCTCACCCCCGCCAGGCCCGGCCCGGAGGCCGGCGCGACCTCGCCCGAGGGCCTGGTCCGCACCCTCACCACCGAGGCCGACCTCGGCGACCCGATCTGGCGCGGCCGGCTCGACCTGGTCGAGGGCCGCGCCCCGAGCGCCCCGCACGAAGTGGCCGTCACCCGGGCCTTCCTGGACCGCTCCGGGCTCAGGCCCGGCACCGCCACCACCCTCCAGGGCCTGGAACGCACCACCTACACCATCACCGGTGTGGTGGAGCACCCGAGCGAACTCGGCCGGGTCGAACTCGTCGCCAGGCCGGGCGAGTTGCTCGACCCGCTGGCCGCCGCCCTGGCCGCCGGCGGGCCCGCCGCGGAGAAGGGCCCGGCCGGACGGTCCGCCTGGCTGGTCCGGCTGCCGGCCGGGGCCACCCTCGACTGGGCCGCGGTCCAGCGGTTCAACGCCCACGGCTACACCCTCACCGCACGCTCGGTGGCGCTCGCCCCGCCGCCGGAGCAGGCCGTCCCCTACTACCGCGACTCGTACCGCTACAGCGACCCGACGGCCGCCAACAACACCAAGATGGTCGTCGCCACCGTCACCGGCATGGCACTGCTGGAGATCGCCCTGCTCGCCGGGCCGGCCTTCGCGGTCGGCGCCCGCCGCTCGCGCCGTCAGCTCGCCCTGCTCGGCGCGGCCGGCGGCAGCCGCACCCACGTCGGTGCGGTGGTGCTCGGCGGCGGCGTGGTCCTCGGCCTGACCGGGGCGTTGGCCGGCGTGGTGCTCGGCACCGCGGTGGTCGTCGCGCTGCGGCCGAGGATCGAGCAGTTCGGCGGCGTGCGCTTCGGGCACCTCGCGATGCCCCCGCTGGAGCTGGCCGCGATCGCCGGGATCGGCGTGTTCACCGCGCTGCTCGCGGCCGCGCTGCCCGCCGTGCAGGCCGCCCGCCGCAGCGTCACCGCCGGGCTCACCGGCCGGGACACCGTCCGCGGGCCCAGCCGCTGGGTCACCGTGGGCGGGGCGGTCCTGGTCGCCGTCGGCGGCGTGCTCGCGATGTACGGAGCGGGCGCGATGCAGCATGACCGGCCCGTCGCCGGCGGCTACGACACCCGGACGCTCACCGTGCTCGGCGGCTCGGTGGTCGCCGAGTTCGGCCTGCTGCTCTGCACCCCGATGCTGATCGCCCTGATCGGCCGGGCCGCCGGCCGGCTGCCGCTCGGGCCCAGGCTCGCGCTGCGCGACTCCGCCCGGCACCGCTCGCGCACCGCTCCCGCGGTGGCCGCGGTGATGGCCGCGGTGGCCGGCGCGGTCGCCATCGGCGTGTACACCACCAGCACCGACGCCGAGAACCGGCGCGACTACCGGCCGCAGGCGCCGTACGGAGCCGTCCAGCTCACCAGCCACGCCGACGGGCCCCGGCTCGCCGAGGAGCGCGCCGAGCTGGAGAAGCAGCTGACCGGGCTCGGCCCGCGCGGCGACCTCGGGCAGGTGATCTACCGCTTCTGCGACAACTGCTCCAGCACCGTCCAGCTCAAGGGCCCGGTGGAGCGGCGCGGCCTCGGCGCCCCGCCGCACCTGGCCTCGGGCGACGCGACCGTGCTGCGCAACCTGTTCGCCATCCACGACCCGGCCGTCGAACAGGCGCTGGCCGCCGGGAAGCTGCTGGTCTTCGACCGGGCCCTGGTGGGGGCCGACGGGAAGGCCGTGATGGTCCTGCGCGGCGGCGGCGGCGCCCCGCTGCAGCCGGGCGAGGTGCCCAAGCCTGACGTCCAGGAGGTCCCGGTCGACGCGGTGCTGGTGGACAACCCGACCGCCGCGGACTTCGCCCAGGGCCTGGTGCTGCCCGCCGCCCTGCCCCGGCTCGGGCTCTCCTCCCAGTCGACCGGCTCGGTCTGGCTGCCCGCCACCCCGCCCGACCGCAAGGCGCAGCAGCGCGCCGCGGCCGCCGCCGTCCAGCTGGACCGCTTCGCCATGCTCGACGTGGAGCGCGGGTACCAGCCGAAGAGCGACGCGCTCACCCTGGCGCTCACCGGCTTCGCCGCGCTGGTGGTGCTCGGCGCGGCCGGGATCGCCACCGGCCTGGCGGCCGCCGACTCCCGGCAGGACCAGGCCACCCTGGCCGCGGTCGGCGCTCCGCCGCGGATCCGGCGGACCATGGCGGGCCTCCAGTGCACGCTGATCGCCCTGCTGGGCGCGCTGCTCGGGGCGGTCAACGGGTTCGTGCCGGCGGTGGGGCTGCTGAAGTCCCGGTCGAGCGGGTTCGGGGCCAAGCCGGCGCTGATCACCGCGCCCTGGGGCGAGCTGCTGCTGATCGTGCTGCTGCTGCCGGTGGTCGCGGGGCTGCTCGCGGCGCTGTTCACCCGGTCCCGCATCCCGCTCGGGCGACGGCTGTCCTGACCGGCGGAGGCCGCCCGCGCCCGGGGCGCCACACGGGCACTCGGAAGGACACCCGTACGAGTGCCCGGTGCCGGCCCCGGACACGGCTTGGACACTCGCCGCCCACCGGATGACACCGCTTGGGCACCACCCGGGCACCATCCGGAACACGCCGGGCGCCCGCCCCCTTCACCCGGGGGCGGGTGCCCGGCGCTCGCCGTACCATGGGCCGCGGTCCGGCGACGAAGGGCGCCGGTGGTCGGTTCGGCGAGGGAGACCAGGGCGGTGCTACGGGGATTCGGCGATCTGGAAGCCGAGATCATGGACCGGTTCTGGGCCTGGGGCCGGCCCGCCACCGTCCGCCAGGTCGTGGACGACCTCCGGCGCGAGCGGGCCGTCGCGTACACCACCGTCACCACGGTCGCCGACATCCTGCACACCAAGGGCTGGCTGCGCCGGGACAAGGTCGGCCGCGCCTGGATGTACGAACCGACCTGCACCCGCGAGGAGTACACCGCACGGCTGATGCACCAGGCACTGGAGACCAGCCAGGACCGGGCGGGCGCGCTGCTCCACTTCGTCGACCGGATCAGCGGGGACGAGGCCTCGGCCCTGCTCGCCGCCCTAGCCCAGCCGAGGTCCACGGAAGCGCGGTGACCCTCACGCCGCTCCCCCGGACACCCCGGCGGGCCCGTCGGCGAACGGTGCCGACGGGCCGACCCTGGAGGGTCCGTGAGATTTGCCGGTACCTTGACCCGCGCGGTTGAACCCACGTGGTCGACCCGCGCGGTCGACCCAGGCGGACCCGCGCGACCGGCGTGGCCCCGCTACCGGTGCCGCAGGTACGCCCCCGCCGTCTCGCGCAGGCGGTCGTGCAGCCCGTCGTAGGCGCGGGCCCGGCCGAGCAGGTTCTTCGGCAGCTTGGCGACCATCGTGTAGTTGGTGTCGCAGACGTTCGCCGCCGGGGCCAGCCCGGCCTGGCTGACCAGCTGGTAGGCGTCGAGCTGGTCCAGGCCGAGCAGTTCGCCGGTCCAGCCGACCAGGTCGTGCTGGCTGATCCGGAACGCGTCCTCCAGCGGGCGGGCCGAGCCGGTGCTGATCAGGAAGTCGTCGTTCTCCAGCCGGGGCCAGGCCGGGCCGCCGCCCTTGACCAGGTCGACGATCACGGTGGTGCGCATCGCCGCCTCCACCGCCGTGCCGCACACCTCGCCCTCGCCCTGGCGGGCGTGGCCGTCACCGATGGCGATCAGGCCGCCCTCGACGTTGACCCCGAAGTAGGCGGTGGTGCCCGCCCGCATCTCGGGGGTGTCCAGGTTGCCGCCGTGGGCGCCCGGGGTGATCGAGGCCAGCACCTCGCCGGCCGCCGGGGCGACGCCGACCGTGCCGTGCATCGGGTCGAGCGGCAGGTCCACCGTGAACTCGCTGTTGCGGGCCCGGAACCGGCAGGTGCCGGCCTTGACGTCCAGGTCGTAGAGCCAGACCCGCTCCTCCAGCGGCGCGTGCAGCATCGCGGTGCTGTGGGTCGCGGTCAGCGCGCCGAAGTGCGGGAAGGTGCTGGAGATCCCGTAGTCCCTGGCCGGGGTGATCTCCACGAAGTGCACGGCGACGACGTCCCCCGGCTCGGCGCCCGCCACCGCGATCGGGCCGGTGACCGGGTTGAGGTACGGGAAGACGCACACCTGGCTGGGCAGGTCGCCGGTGCCGCGCACCTTGCCGCCGAAGCAGTCCTCGGTGGTCAGCTCGATGACGGTGCCGGGCTGGACGGTGACCAGCGGGGCGCGGCCGCCGAACGTGTAGGAGTAGTCCTCCGGAGTCGGGGACAGCGTGACGGTCTCGGGCAGGCTCACTTCTTCTCCTGAGCGGTGGTGGTGGCGTTCGTGGCGGCGGCGGTGCCGGTGCCGGTTCCGGTGCCGACGGCGGTGCCGGTGCCGGATTCGGCCCCGATCGCGGACTCGGCCTCGACGACCGCCAGTCGGGGCTTGCGGCCGGTCACCATCAGCCCGGTGAGCACGATCCCGCCGACGAGCAGCCAGACGAAGCCGAGCCGCTGGGCCGCGATGTCGGCGTTGACGACCACGTACCCGAGGATCGCGAAGCCGAGCACCGGGGCGATCAGGTGCCGCCAGTAGTCCTTGCTCCGCTGACGGATCAGGTAGTGGACGACCACCGCGACGTGGAGCACCAGGAAGGTGGTCAGCGCGCCGAAGTTGACCAGGGTGCTGAGCAGCGCGATGCCGTCCTCGCGGGAGGCCATGTAGAGGCCGAGCACCAGCGAGACCCCGGCGACCAGCAGGGTCGCGTTGACCGGCACCCGGCGGGTGGGGTGGATCCGGGCCAGGAAGGAGGGCAGCTGGCGGTCGCGGGCCATCGCGTACAGCAGCCGGGAGGTGGCCGCCTGGGCGACCAGCGAGTTGGCGAACCCCCAGGCCACGGCGGTGGAGGCGGCGGTCAGCGTGGCGAGCCAGGCGCCACCGGCCGTACGGGCCGTGTCGTAGAAGGCGACGCCGTCCGGATCGCCGTCCCTGAGCAGCGCGTCGGGGTCGGCGACCAGCAGCGAGGCGACCCAGGTCTGCACGATGAACAGTGTGCCCGCCAGCAGCAGCGCGGCGACCATGGACCGGCCGATGGCCTTGGTGGAGTCCCGGTTCTCCTCCGAGAGGGTGGAGATGCCGTCGAAACCCAGGAAGCTGAGCACCGCGATCGAGACCGCGCCGAAGGCCAGGCTCCACGAGAAGGTGTCCGGGTTGTACAGCGGCGTGAAGTCGAAGCCGCGGCCCTTGCCGTTGATCAGGGCGACGATGCCGATCGCCACGAACAGGGCCAGCACCACCAGTTCGCCGATCAGCATCGCCTTGTTGACCTTGTTGGTGGTCTCGATGCCGAGGTAGTTGACCACGGTGTTGAGCAGCACGAAGCCGATCAGCCAGAGCCAGACCGGGATGGACGGCACCAGCGAGTGCATCGCGACGCCGGCGATCAGGTAGAGCAGTCCGGGCACCAGCACGTAGTCGAGCAGGATCATCCAGCCGGACAGGAAGCCCACCGGGGGCGCGATGCCGCGGCCCGCGTAGGTGCAGACCGAGCCGGCCATCGGGAAGGCCCTGGACATCTGGGCGTAGGACAGGGCGGTGAACATCATCGCCACCATGCCGAGGACGTAGGCCAGGGCGACCATGCCCCCGGAGCCCTGGAAGACGCCGCCGAAGATGCCGAACGGTGCGATCGGCACCATGAACACCAGCCCGTAGACGAGCAGGTCGGTGAAGCTGAGCGAACGGCGCAGTTCCTGCTGGTAGCCGTAGCTCTCGATGCCCTTGGGCGCGGGTGTGTCGGCCATGGTGCTCTCTCTCCGTGACGACCCTCAGGGGTGTGTGGGGAGACTGTAGAGGCAACTATTTCCAGATGGAAGGGCTTTGTCCCGGCATTCCACCTGGCGAGAAGGCGGTCACGCGGGGTTACCGCGACAGGACGGCGAAGCCGAGGCCCTCGGCCCTGGCCAGGTGGATCGGCGCCCGGACCGCGCCCTCCCGGTGCAGCAGCCGGCCCGCGGCGGCCAGCAGGCCGTCCGGGGCCAGCGACCCGAGGGCCGCCAGGCCGGCGAGCAGGTGGAGGCCCTCGTACAGGCCCACCGCGTAGGCGTCCAGGACCGGCGCCCACGGCCCGCACAGGGCCCGGTGCCGCTCGGCGAGGCTCTGCCGGCGCTCCTCGGCCAGCGTCGCGAAGGAGGGCATCGCGGCGTACAGCGTCCCGGTGTCGTCGCCACCGAGGGCGAGCAGGCCGTTCTCCTCCAGCGCGCCGGAGAGCCGGACCAGCTTCCGGTCCAGTCCGCTGCGCCGCAGCGCCCGGTTGAAGTCCACCAGGTCGCGCCCGATCAGGCTGAGCAGCAGGGCGTCCGCGCGGGCGGCGCGCAGCGCGTCCAGCAGCGGTTCGAGCTCCACCCTGACCGACCCGAACGGGATCCGCCGCTCCAGCACCACCCGGGCACCGGCCCGGGCGGCGAGCCCCTCGGCCGCCCGGTGGACGGAGCGCGGCCAGATGTAGTCGTTGCCGATCAGCGCCCACCGCGCGATCCGATGACGGATCGTCAGATCGCTTATGGAGAAGCCGAGTTGGCGAGCCGGGTCGATGCCGGTGCAGAGCACGCCGGGCAGCCGGGTGCCGCCCTCGTGCGGCGGGGTGTAGACGTACGCGACGCGGCCGGCGGCGACGGTCTCGACCGCCCGGTGGACGTCGCTGGTGTGGCAGCCGGCGAGCGCGTCCAGCGCCCCGGCGTCCAGCAGCCTCCGCACCTCGGCGGCGACCGGGTCGGGAGCGCCGCCGCCGTCCACCAGGACCAGCTCCAGGGGCCGGCCGAGGACACCGCCGCCCGCGTTGACCTCGTGCGCGGCGAGCAGCGCGCCGTCCAGGGCGGACGGGCCGGTGAGCCCGAGCGGGCCGGACTGCGGCACGACGAGGCCCACCCGAAACGCCGCCTGCTCCCGTACGGAGTGCAGCGCATCGAGCGGATCGATCAGCCTGACCTCGACGTTCACAGTGCGAGTATCGTCGTACTGCCGAGATCGGGAAAGGCCGGAAGGGGACGGGTCCGATGATCGCAACTGGTGCCGCACCGGGGGTCGACGGCCGCCCCGGCGAACCCGCCGGCCGGTCCGCCGACGGCCCCACGGGCGTGTCCACGGGCCCGTCCACGGACGACCCGGCGAGCCGCCCCGCCGACCCGGCCGACCGTCACTCCGCCCCGGAGCCGCTGCTGGTCGAGCTGGTCACCCTGGCCCAGCGCAGGCTCTCCGGCAGTCTCGCCGCCGCGCTGGCCGAGGAGGACTGCACCGTCGACCAGTGGCGGCTGCTGCGCGCCCTCGCGGACGGCCGGGGACACGCGATGGGCGAGCTGGCCCAGGCCCTGCTGATCCCGCACGCCAGCCTGAGCCGGCTGGTGGACTCGCTGGCCGACGCCGGCTGGGTCTACCGGCGCCAGGACGACCAGGACCGCCGCCGGATCACCGCCCACCTCTCCCGGCAGGGCCGCATCAGGCTGACCCGCCTCGACGCCCTCGCCGCCGCCCACGACGCCGCCGTCCGCCGGGCCTGCGGCCTCACCGACCCGGCCGGCCTGCTGCGGCGGCTGGCCGCACCCTGACGGGCCCGCACCCCGGCCGGCGCCCCCACGACGACGGTGGCCCGCCCCCGCCGGAGCGGGAACGGGCCACCGTCGAGGCGCGCGCTCAGGCCGGACGGACGGCACCCTTGTAGGGCATCACCGAGATCGGCAGGACCTCGATGTTCTTGCCCGTGCGCGGGGCGTGGATCATCTTGCCGTCGCCGATGTACAGACCGACGTGGTGCAGGTCGTCGTAGAAGAAGACCAGGTCACCGGGCTGGAGGTTGGCACGGTCGATGTGCGGGCCGTCCTTCCACTGCTCCTCGGACGTCCGGGAGATCGTGACGCCGGCCGCGCGGTAGGCCTGGCTGGTGAGGCCGGAGCAGTCGAAGGTGGCCGGGCCGTTCTTGCCCCAGCCGTAGGGCTTGCCGAGCTGGGCCTGGGCGAAGCCGATGATGCTCGCGGCCCGGCCGCTCGCCGGCGGCACCGGGGCGTTCATGTCCGGGCGCTCGGAGGAGCGGGAGGCGCGGTCCTTGGCGGCGGCGGTGGCGGCCTGCTGGGCCTCGGCCTTGGCCTTCTCGGCGCTCTGCTGGGCGTTGATCTTGGCGCGGTCCTCGGCGCTCAGCTTGTTCAGCATCGCCTGGGCCTGGGCCAGCTTGGTCTGGATGTCCTTCTTCTGCTCCGCCAGCTGCGTGCCCACCGAGTCGAGCGCGGCCAGGGTGGCGGTGGCCTCGGCGCGGTCCTGGTCGAGCTTGCGCTGCTCGTCCTGGGCCTGCTTGAGCAGGTTCGCCTGGGAGTCGGAGACCTGGTTCTGCACCGCGGCGCGCTCCAGGTAGGCGGACGGGTCGGAGTCGAGCATCAGCTGGACCGACGCGTCTATGCCGTTGGTGCGGTACTGGTCGGCGGCGACCGCGCCGAGCCGGGTCCGCAGCTCGTTCATCGCCTCCTGGCCGCGGGCGACCTTCTCCTGGATCTGGCTGGCCTCGCCCTGGAGCTTCTGCTGCTTCGCCTGGAAGCCGTTGTGGCGCTCGATCGCCTGCTCGGCATCCTCGTTGAGCTGGTCGACCTGCTCCTTGACGGAGGCGAGGGTCGGGGAGGGCTCGGCGTGGGCGGTACCGGAGGCGAGGACCGCGCCGCCGGCCGCCATGGCCGTGGTGAGCACCGCCATGCGGGCCCGGCTCGGGGGGCTGGGCTTGCGACGCTTTCCCATGGCGGTCGCTCTCCTTACGGGGGGTCTGGGGACGGCTCGAACGGGGCCGGAGACGGCACGGACGGGGCCGGTGGACAGCTCGGACGGGGCCGAGGAACGGCGAAGGCGGGCAGGACGAGCAACGGGGGGGTGCTGCCCCGCCCACCTTCTTCGAAGTAACTTAATAGATGAGGGGCAGGGTTCCGCAATCCCCCTGATCATGACGGATCCGGAACATGACGGGACATCGAACGCGGTCCGTGCCATCGGGGTTGACATCGGACGCCGTCCACCGCCGCGGCCGCCCGGAGGAGACCCGCGCCGCCCTTCCGACCACCCGTCACGGCCTCCCCTCCCGCCCCCGGTACCACGCTCCTCGGCACCCCTCCCCGCCTCCTCCCGTCCCTGGTCCCACCTGCCCCGACACCCACTCCCGCCCCAGGTGCCACACGCCTCGGCGCCCGCTGGCACTCCCCGGCCCGAGGAGTGCTCGAAATCCGCCGAACAGAGGGAAAGGTCACACGGGATTCCCCTCCTGCGGCCCTGCGAACGAGCGCTAACCTGCGCACATGAAGGTCCCGCCCGAAAGGCTCCCCCTCGCCGCCGAGTTCCCGGCCGCGCACCGAGAGCAGTGGCAGCAGCTCGTCCAGGGCGTGCTGCGCAAGTCCGGTGCCCAGCCCGAGGACGGCCCCGCCGCCGAGCAGGCGCTCACCACCCGGCTCCAGGACGGGCTGAGCGCACGCCCCCTGTACACCGCCGAGGACACCGCCGCGGCCCCGGGCTACCCGGGCTTCCCACCGTTCGTGCGCGGCGGCCGGCCGCAGGGCTCGGCCGTGGCCGGGTGGGACGTACGCCAGCGGCACGCCGACCCGGACCGCCGGCGCACCAACGAGGCGGTCCTGACCGACCTGGAGCACGGTGTGAGCTCGCTCTGGCTGGAGCTGGGCGAGGCGGGCCTCCCGCTGGACGCGCTGCCCGAGGCGCTGGCCGGGGTGTACCTGGACCTGGCCGCCGTGGCGCTCGACGCCGGACCCGAATTCACCGACGCCGCCGAGCAGTTGTTCAGGCTGTACGAGGAGCGCGAGGTCTCCCCCGGCGCCGCCTCCGGCAACCTCGGCGCCGACCCGCTCGGCCTCCAGGCCCGTACCGGCGAGGCCGCCCGCACCGGGGCGCTGCTCGCCGAGGCCACCGCGCTGGCCGCCCGCTGCGCGGCCGGCTACCCCGGCCTGCGGGCGCTCACGGTGGACACCCTGCCCTACCACGAGGCCGGCGCCTCCCCCGCCCAGGAACTCGGCTGCTCGCTGGCCACCGGCGTCGCCTACCTGCGCGCGCTGACCGCCGCCGGGCTCCCGGTGGACGCCGCGCTCGGCCAGCTGGAGTTCCGCTACGCCGCGGACGCCGACCAGTTCCTCACCATCGCCAAGTTCCGTGCCGCGCGCCGCCTCTGGGCCCGCGTCGCCGAGGTCTCGGGGGCCGGCGCGGACGCCTCCGCGCAGCGCCAGCACGCCGTCACCTCCCGGGTGATGATGACCGCCCGCGACCCGTGGGTGAACATGCTGCGCACCACGGTCGCCTGCCTGGCCGCCGGGGTCGGCGGCGCCGACTCCGTCACCGTCCTGCCCTTCGACAGCGCGCTCGGCCTGCCGGACGCCTTCGCCCGCCGGGTCGCCCGCAACACCCAGACGATCCTGCTGGAGGAGTCCCACCTGGCCCGGGTGATCGACCCGGCCGGCGGCTCCTGGTACGTCGAGCAGCTGAGCGAGGAGCTGGCCCGGGCCGCCTGGGCCTGGTTCCAGGAGATCGAGCGGGCCGGCGGCCAGCACGCCGCGCTCTCCGCGGGGCTGGTCGAGGAGCGGATCGCCGCGACCTGGGCCGAGCGCTCCGTGCGGCTCGCCAAGCGGCGCGAACCGGTCACCGGCGTCAGCGAGTTCCCGCACCTGGACGAGCAGCCGCTGGTCCGCGAGCCGGCCCCGGCGGCCCCGGGCGGCGGCCTGCCGCAGGTGCGCCGCGCCGAGGCCTACGAGGCGCTGCGGGACCGCTCGGACGCCCATGCCGCCCTGCACGGCGCCCGTCCGACCCTCTTCCTCGCCTCGATCGGCTCCGCGTCCGCCCACACCGCGCGCACCACCTTCGCCGCCAACCTGTTCCAGGCGGGCGGCATCGCGACGGTCTCCGCCGAGTCCGTCGACCCGGCGGCCTTCGCCGAGGCGTTCACCGCCTCCGGCGCGACCGTCGCCTGCCTCTGCTCCAGCGACGCGCTGTACGCCGAGCACGCCTCGTCCGTCGCCGAGGCCCTGAAGGCGGCCGGCGCCGGCACCGTGCTGCTGGCCGGACGCCTCGGCGAACTCCCGTCCGGAGTGGACGAGTTCATCTTCGCGGGGGGCGACGCCGTCGCCGTCCTCACCTCCCTGCTGGACCAGATCGGAGCCGCTCGATGATCCCCGACTTCACCGGAATCGGGCTGGACGGCGGCGGCGGCGCCGACGTCACGGACGACCAGTGGCGGGCCGCCTGGCGCCAGTCCACCGGCAAGGACGTCGACGAGCTGCTCTGGGACACCCCCGAGGGCATCGGCGTCAAGCCGCTGTACACCGGCGACGACCTGGCCGGGCTCGACTTCCTGGAGACCTACCCGGGCATCGCCCCGTACCTGCGCGGGCCGTACCCGACCATGTACGTCAACCAGCCCTGGACGGTCCGCCAGTACGCGGGCTTCTCCACCGCCGAGGAGTCCAACGCCTTCTACCGCCGCAACCTGGCGGCCGGCCAGAAGGGCCTCTCGGTCGCCTTCGACCTGCCGACCCACCGCGGCTACGACAGCGACCACCCGCGCGTCACCGGCGACGTCGGCATGGCGGGTGTCGCCATCGACTCGATCTACGACATGCGCCAGCTGTTCGACGGCATCCCGCTGGACAAGATGTCCGTGTCGATGACCATGAACGGCGCCGTGCTGCCGATCCTCGCCCTGTACATCGTCGCGGCCGAGGAGCAGGGCGTGCCGCCCGAGAAGCTCGCGGGGACCATCCAGAACGACATCCTCAAGGAGTTCATGGTCCGCAACACCTACATCTACCCGCCGCAGCCGTCGATGCGGATCATCTCGGACATCTTCGCGTACACCTCGCAGAAGATGCCCCGGTACAACTCGATCTCCATCTCCGGCTACCACATCCAGGAGGCCGGTGCGACGGCCGACCTGGAGCTCGCCTACACCCTCGCCGACGGGGTGGAGTACCTGCGCGCGGGTCTGGACGTGGGGCTGGACGTGGACGCCTTCGCGCCGCGGCTGTCGTTCTTCTGGGCGATCGGCATGAACTTCTTCATGGAGGTCGCCAAGCTGCGCGCGGCCCGGCTGCTGTGGGCCAGACTGGTCAGGCAGTTCGACCCGAAGAACCCCAAGTCCCTCTCGCTGCGCACCCATTCGCAGACCTCGGGCTGGTCGCTCACCGCCCAGGACGTGTTCAACAACGTGACGCGCACCTGCGTCGAGGCGATGGCGGCGACCCAGGGCCACACCCAGTCGCTGCACACCAACGCCCTCGACGAGGCGCTCGCCCTGCCCACCGACTTCTCCGCCCGCATCGCCCGCAACACCCAGCTGCTGCTCCAGCAGGAGTCGGGCACCTGCCGGTCGATCGACCCGTGGGGCGGCTCCGCGTACGTCGAGAAGCTGACGCACGACCTGGCCGCCAGGGCCTGGGAGCACATCCAGGAGGTCGAGGCGGCCGGCGGCATGGCCAAGGCCATCGACGCCGGCATCCCCAAGCTGCGCGTCGAGGAGGCCGCCGCCCGCACCCAGGCGCGGATCGACTCCGGCCGCCAGCCGGTGATCGGCGTCAACAAGTTCCGGGTGGAGAGCGACGAGCAGATCGAGGTGCTCAAGGTCGACAACTCCTCGGTGCGCGCCCGCCAGATCGAGAAGCTTCGCCGGCTGCGCGAGGAGCGCGACGAGACCGTCGTCCAGGACGCCCTGAACGCGCTGACCCGGGCCGCCGAGGCCGGTCCGCAGCGCGGCGGTTCGCTGGACGGCAACCTGCTGCACCTGGCCGTCGGCGCGGCCCGGGCCAAGGCCACCGTCGGCGAGATCTCGGACGCCCTGGAGAAGGTGTACGGCCGCCACTCCGGCCAGATCCGTACCATCTCGGGTGTGTACCGAGACGAAGCGGGGCCGTCGGCCTCCCTCCAGCGCACCCGCGACCTGGTCGAGCGGTTCGAGCGGGCCGAGGGCCGCCGTCCGCGCATCCTGGTCGCCAAGATGGGCCAGGACGGCCACGACCGCGGCCAGAAGGTGATCGCCACCGCCTTCGCCGACCTCGGCTTCACCGTGGACGTCGGCCCGCTGTTCCAGACCCCGGCCGAGGTCGCCCGCCAGGCCGTCGAGGCGGACGTCCACATCGTCGGCGTCTCCTCGCTGGCCGCCGGGCACCTGACCCTGGTGCCGGCGCTGCGCGCCGAACTCGCCGAGGCGGGGCGGGAGGACATCACCATCGTGGTCGGCGGGGTCATCCCGCCGCAGGACTTCGACGCCCTGTACGAGGCGGGCGCGGCGGCGGTCTTCCCGCCCGGCACGGTCATCCCGGACGCGGCGTACGACCTGTTGAAGTCACTGGCGGCCGACCTCGGCCACGAGCTGTGATCGCCTGATCGGATGCCTCCGCGGACGATCGACCTCGACAGCTACGTGACGGGTGTACTGGACGGCTCGCGCGCCTGGATCGCGCGCGCCGTCACGCTCGTCGAGTCCTCCCGGCCCGACCACCGCGCGCTGGCCCAGCAGTTGCTCCGGCGGCTGCTGCCGCACGCGGGCGGCGCGGTCCGGGTGGGCATCACGGGGGTGCCCGGTGTCGGCAAGTCGACCTTCATCGACTCCTTCGGCACCATGCTGACCGACCAGGGCCACCGTGTCGCCGTCCTCGCCGTCGACCCGACGTCGAGCCGGACGGGCGGCTCCATCCTGGGCGACAAGACCCGGATGGAGCGGCTGGCGGTGGATCCCGCCGCCTTCGTCCGGCCCTCCCCCACCTCGGGGACACTGGGCGGGGTCGCCAAGGCCACCCGGGAGTCCATGGTGGTGATGGAGGCGGCCGGGTACGACGTGGTGCTCATCGAGACGGTGGGCGTGGGCCAGTCGGAGACGGCCGTCGCCGGGATGGTGGACACCTTCCTGCTGCTCAGCCTGGCACGGACCGGCGACCAGTTGCAGGGCATCAAGAAGGGCGTCCTGGAGCTCGCGGACGTCATCGCCGTCAACAAGGCGGACGGCCCGCACGAGCGGGACGCCAAGGCGGCGGCACGTGAACTCGCGGGCGCGCTGCGGCTGTTGCAGGCACCCGATGCCGCGTGGACGCCGCCGGTGCTGACCTGCAGCGGCCTCGACGGCGCGGGACTGGACGTGCTGTGGGAGCGGTTGCAGCAGCACCGCAAGGTGCTGGACGCGACGGGCGCCCTGGCCGCCAAGCGGCGGGACCAGCAGGTCGAGTGGACCTGGGCGATGGTGCACGACCAGCTGTACGCGCGGTTGCACGAGAACCCGGAAGTACGGCGGCTGGCACCCGAGTTGGAGACCCAGGTCCGGGCCGGCACCCTCCCGGCCGGGCTGGCCGCCCAGCAGATCCTGGACGCCTTCTTCGGCTGACCGAGAGCCTGCGGTTCGAGCGCCGTGCCCCACACGAGTAGGGGGCACGGCGCTTCGCATACCCCGGGGCGGCAATCGCCCGAACGGATGACGCCAAGTCGATACGGGTACACCAGAGCGGAGAACCGAGGAAGCTGGTCGAGCCGCCGCACCGGTCGAACAGGGGACGGGATCACGATGACCCACCGGCCACGTACACCGAACACCGCGCTCGCCACGCTCATGCGGCAGGCGGGAACGGGCAACAGTCAGCTCGCCCGGGCCGTGAACCGGGTCGGCGCCGAGGCCGGGCTCCGGCTCGCCTATGACGCGTCGGCGATCTCCCACTGGCTGACCGGGACACGCCCCCGGGCCGAGGTGCGGGAGGTCGTTCGGGAGGTGCTCTCCCGCCGGCTCGGGCGGCCGGTGACACCTGAGGAGACCGGGTTCGGGCCACATGCCGGGCAGGCGGCCGGCCGAGGCGTCCTGCCCGATCTGATGACGATCGGCAGGTCCGACATGGATCCCTCACGTCGTGGTGTGCTGGCCGCCGGTCTCTACTCGCTGGCCCTCACGCTGCCGGAGTTCGACGAGAGCCCGGAGCGGATCGCCCGTGCCGCCGCGGGCCGGACCGTGCGTGTCGGCAGGGGCGAGGTCCAGACCGTCCGGACGATGACCGACCGGATCGCCGGAATCCTCGACGAGCTGGGGGCCGCCCATGCCCGTCCGATGGCGGCGGCGTTCCTGGTGAACTCGGTGGGGCCGTGGCTCCAGGCATCCGGCACGACCGAGGTGAAGGCCGAACTGCTGTCGGCCGCCGCCGATCTCACCTATCTCACCGGCTGGATGGCGATGTACGAGACCGCCCACGGACCCGGCCAGAGCTATTACGTCCAGGCCCTCAAGCTCGCCCGGGAGGCCCAGGACCACGTGACGTACTGCCGCACGCTGCGCGGCATGGCGCTCCAGGCGTCCAACCTCGGCTACGGCCCGAAGGCCCTCGAACTCGCCGACTCGGCCGCCGAGGCCGCTCCCGTCGCCGGCCCCAGGCTGCGGGCCTTCCTCTCGGGCCAACAGGCACACGGCGCCGCCATGGTGAAGGACCGACGCCAGGCCTTCGCACGTCTCACCGAGACCGAGACGGCGCTGGCCCGGGCCGACGGGCGCAACGACTCCATCGGCGGCTACGACCAGGCCGCGTACCACTTCCACGTCTCACACGTGCTGTACGAACTCGGCGACCTCCCGGGCTCCATCAAGGAACTCCGGCTCTCCGACCGGGCCCGCCCCGCCAACGAGAAGCAGGGCCGCGTCCACGGCAACGGCCTGCTCGCCCGCCGCCAGATGGAACTCGGGCACATCGAGGCCGCCTGCGCGACCTGGGACACCTTCCTGGACGACTACGTCACGCTCAGCTCCGTCCGGGGCGACGAGCACTTCCGAGCGCTGAACGCGACCCTCCCGGCACATGCCACCAACGGCACGGTGCACCGACTCCGGGAGCGCACCCGCGAGGTCGCACGGCAGAAGGCCGCGTGAGGCACCACTCACGGCGGGCGGGGCAGGTCCGTGCCATGCGCCGTGCCCGGCCGGGCACGGGGCGCGGCCGGGCACGGCTGGGCCGGGTTCAGCCCAGCGGGAGGGACTTGAAGGCCCGGGCCTGCTCGGTGATGGCGCGTTCGGTGGGCAGCCGCTCCATCGAGGAAGCGCCGAAGAACCCGGCGATCCCCGTGGTGTGCTCCAGCACGTAGCGGGCATCCTCGGGTTCGGCGATCGGACCGCCGTGGCAGAGCACGATGATCTCCGGGTTGACCCGCTTCGCGGCGTCGTGCATCTCCTGCACGGCCGCCGCCGCCTGGTCGAGGGTGAGCGCGGTGGCCGCGCCGATGGAGCCCTTGGTGGTGAGCCCGACGTGCGGGACGAGCACGTCCGCGCCGGCCCGGGCCATGTCGGCAGCCTGCCCCGGGTCGAACACGTAGGGGGCGGTGAGCAGTTCGCGCTCGTGGGCCTGGCGGATCATGTCGACCTCCAGCCCGAAGCCCATCCCGGTCTCCTCCAGGTTCGCCCGGAACGTGCCGTCGATCAGTCCGACCGTGGGGAAGTTCTGCACCCCGGTGAAGCCGACGGCCTTCAGCTGGTCCAGGAAGTTGCCCATGATCCGGAACGGGTCGGTGCCGCACACCCCTGCGAGCACCGGCACCTCGCGGACCACCGGCAGCACCTCCCCCGCCATCTCCAGCACGATGGCGTTGGCGTCGCCGTACGGCATCAGGCCCGCCAGCGAGCCCCGGCCGGCCATCCGGTAGCGGCCCGAGTTGTAGATGATCAGCAGGTCGACGCCGCCGGCCTCCGCGCACTTGGCGGACAGGCCGGTGCCGGCGCCGGCTCCGATGACCGGCCGGCCGGCGGTGATCTGCGCGGTCAGGCGGGCCAGGGCTTCGGTGCGGTTCACGGGTGGACTCCTCTTGCGGTGGGGCGGTGCGGTGGTGACGCGTCGTCAGTTGTTCGCCGACGGGCGGTCCTGCGCGGTGATCAGCTGGTGCAGCCGGTCGGCGGCCGCGACGGCGAAGGCCGGGTCGTTCAGATGGGCGTCCAACTCGCGCAGCTCGACCCGGCCGCCCGCCAGCGCCGAGCGCAGCGCCGCCAGGCCGGCCCGGTCGGCGGCCGGGTCGTGGAAGGGCCCGCCGGGCGCGTCCACGGCGGACACGCCGCCGAGCGGCCAGAGCACCGTCACCGGGCCGCGCGACGCGTTGAGCTTCCGGCCGAGGTCGGCGCCGACGGCGGCCAGTTCCTCGGCGGTGGTGCGCATCAGGGTGACGGTGGGGTTGTGGACCAGCAGCCGGCGCTCGGCGAAGCGCTCCGGAACCGTCTCCCGGGGGCCGAAGTTGACCATGTCCAGCGCGCCCGGCGCGACCACCTGCGGGAGGCCGGCCCGACCGGCCGCGGTCAGCCGGTCCGGCCCGGCGCTGAGCACACCGCCGACCAGTTCGTCGGCGAGTTCGGTGGTGGTCAGGTCCAGGACGCCTGCCAGGAAGCCGCCCGCGGCCAGCTTCTCCAGGGCCCGGCCGCCGGCCCCGGTGGCGTGGAACACCAGGACCTCGTAGCCGAGTTCGTCCAGGCGTTCGCGGGCGGCGTCGACCGCGGGCGTGGTCACGCCGAACATGCTGGCGCCGACCAGCGGGCGGCCCGGCGGGCGCGGGGCGGCGAGCAGCCGCTCGTACCGGACGGCCATGCCCCCGACGGCGGCCACCGCGTTGCCGAGGATCAGGGAGGACACCGAGTTGATGCCCGCGACGTCCACCACGCTGTACATCAGGGTGACGTCGCTGCTGCCCACGTACGGTGCCACGTCCCCGCCCGCCATGGTGGACACCAGCAGCTTGGGCACCCCGACGGGCAGCGCCCGCATCGCGCGGGCCGCGATGGACGACCCGCCGCTGCCCGCCACCGCCAGGACGGCGTGCAGCCGGCCCGACCGGTACAGCTCACCGACCAGCCGCTCGGTGCCCTGGGCCATCGCCGTCACCGCGGCCCCGCGGTCGCCCGCGGAGCGCAGCGCCGCCAGGTCGTGGCCGGCGGCGCGGGCGACCTCCTCCGGGCCGATGTCGGCGGCCGGGGTGCCGGCCGGCGCCGGCAGCACGCCCGCGTCGACCACGACCACCTCGCAGCCGTCCGCCCGCAGCCGCTCGGCGAGCCACGCGTACTCCGCGCCCTTGGTGTCCAGTGTCCCGACCAGCACGACGGTCGCCATGTCCCTGCTCCTTCGAACGGACGATTCCCCGATCATCCGGCGGGGCCGGGCCGGCGGCAAAGACCACTTGCGGGCAAGTGGCCTGCCGTGCGTCCGACCGGGCCCACGGCACCGCCCCGCCGTCCCGTCGCACCACCGGTCGCCCGCGCCGGCCGCACCGCCGCACTCCACCGCCCTGCCGGGCCCGCACCCCCGCCGGGGCATCATGGACGGCATGGACCGGATCCCCGCCACCCGCCTGTCACGCCTGCTCACCGGCTGGGCCGCCGACGGTCCGGGCCCGCTGCCGCAGCTGCTCGCGGACGCGCTGCGCGAGCTGGCCGAGCGCGGGGACGTGGCGCCGGGCAGCACCCTGCCCTCCCAGCGGGAGCTCGCCGCGTCCCTCGGTGTCAGCCGCTCCACCGTCACCTCCGCGTACGGGCTCCTGGAGGCGCAGGGGCGTCTGGAGAGCCGGCACGGCAGCGGCTCGCGGCTGCGTGCCTCGGGACCGGTCGGCGGACCCGTCGGCGAGGGGCGGCTGGCCAGCTTCGGCACCCGGGAGGGCGTCGTCGACCTCTCCAGCGGCGCTCTGGAGGGCCTGCCCACCGTCGCGGACGCCCTCGACTCGCTGTCCGGCCGGGACCTCGCCGCCGCGCTCGACGGCGACGGCTACCTGCCGTACGGGCTGCCGCAGCTGCGCGAGTTGCTGGCGGAGCAGTACCGCGCGGCCGGCCTGCCGACGTCGCCGGACCAGATCCTGGTGACGGCCGGCTCCCAGCAGGCGCTCTGGCTCGTCACCCAGGGCCTGGTGGAGCCGGGCGACACGGTGGTCGTCGAGGACCCGACCTACCGGGGCGCGCTGGAGGCACTGCGCGCCCGGGGTGCGCGGCTGCTGCCGCTCCCCCCCGTACGGCCCGGGCGCCGGCACGGGCGACGGCCACGGACCCGCCGCCCTGGCCCGGCTGGCCGGCCGGCTCCGACCGCGCCTGGTGTACCTCCAGCCGACCGTGCACAACCCGACCGGGCGCGCCATGAGCGGGCGCACCCGGCAGGACTGGGCCGCCGTCCTCGCCGAGCACGGCCTGTACACCGTCGAGGACGACGCGTACGCGGAGCTGCTCCTGCCCGGGGCCGTCGCGCCGCCCCCGCTGGCCGCGCAGCTGCCGGACAGCCGGACCGCGACCATCGGCACCCTCTCCAAGCTGTACTGGGGCGGCCTGCGGCTGGGCTGGATCCGCGCCTCCCGCACGGTGATCCACCGGCTGGCCGAGCTGCGCAAGTCCGTCGACCTGTCCTGTCCGGTGGTGGAGCAACTGCTCGCGGTGCGGCTGCTCCGGTCGCTGCCCGAGGCCCGGGCCCGGCGCCGCGCGCAGCTGCGCGAGCGCCTCGCCGCGGCCGAGCGGCTGCTCACCGAGCAGGCTCCGCACTGGCGTTGGGAACGGCCGGCCGGCGGCTCCGCGCTCTGGGTCGAACTGCCCGGCACCGATGCCGGGGCGACCGCCCAACTGGCCCGCCGGGCCGGCGTCCTGGTCGTCCCGGGGCCCGCCTTCTCCGCCGTCGACGGGTTCCGCAGCCACCTGCGGCTGCCGTTCGCCGACCGGCACGACCGCCTGGCCACCGCCCTGCCCGTCCTGCTGCGCAGCGCGGAACGCGCCGGCCCGGCCCGCTGAGCCGCCGTACCCGCCGAACGGTCCGACCCGCGGGTACGGCGGCTCAGCGGCGGATGGCCTGGCGGGTGCGGCGGGCGAGGCGGTGGGCGCGCTGGACGGCGACGAAGCCGCTCATCGAACCGGCCAGGGTGAGGCGGTACTTGAGGCGGAGCTGGGGGTTCAGGGTGGCCACGTGCTCGGGGCCGATGGCCCGGAGGAGGCGGCTGACGTGCTGCTGGTAGGCGGCGCGGTAGGCGTGGTCGCCGTCGGGGACGGTCCAGAAGAACATCGGGATCTCCTCGACCAGGCAGTTGCGGTCGTAGGCGCGCAGGTGTTCGGCGAAGACGGGCTCGGGGCGGGCGAGCAGCCACTCGCGGACGAGTTCCATCGAGCGGACCCGGTCGACCAGGCCGCGCGGGTCGGTCTTCTTCTGGGTGATGGACAGGTTGCCGTCCTCGCGGACGCGCCAGTGGTAGACCGGCTCGGCGAGCACGTCGACCCGGTCGGCGAGGAAGTGGTGGGGCACGCTGACCGGGGCGTCCTCGTACAGGATGCCCTCGGGGTACAGCACGCCGGCCGTGTCGAAGAAGGAGCGCCGGTAGACCTTGTTCCAGGCGGTCCGGTCGGTGACGAGGGCGGGCAGTTCGCTGACGTGGGTGCGCAGCCTGGTCTCGCGGAACGGGCGGCGGTGGGCGTGCGAGGGACTGAGGCCGGTGGTGCGCAGGCGCAGGGCGTTGCCGGCGGCGAAGTCGGAGCCGGTCTCGTCCAGGGTGTCGATCATCAGCTGGTAGGCGTGCGGCGGCAGGGTGTCGTCACTGTCGACGAAGGCCAGGTACTCGGTGCCGGGGGTGAGGTGGCGCCAGCCGGTGTTGCGGGCGGCGCCCAGGCCCTGGTTCTCCTGGCGGACCAGCCGGAAGCGCGGGTCCCGCCCGGCGTACGCCTCGGCGACGGCCGGGCCGTCGTCGGTCGAGCCGTCGTCGACCATGACGCACTCGAAGTCCCCGAAGGTCTGCGCCGCGATCGAGTCCAGACACTCCCCGAGGTAGCGCTCGACGTTGTAGACCGGGACGACGAGGGAGAGACGCGGGGCCATCGGGCGCCCTTTCGCTCAGCGGCGGCAGCAGCGGATCGGGCCGGGAGGCCGTTGCCGGCCGATCACCGGCAGTGGTCCGAGCGAGCGTAGGGAGCGCACGCGACCGGCAGGCGAACGGCGGATGGCGTCCGGCCTGCGGCGGAGTGTAGCAGCCGCCTCCACTGTCAACTCCCGTTACAGGAACACCCGTTAGGGGCGGGCCCCGGACCGCTCGACCGGTCCGGGGCCCGCCGTCACCCGATGCGGGTCAGGCGCCCTTGACGGCCGCGAAGCGGGCCGACACGTCCTGCCAGTTGACGACGTCCCACAGGCGGGTGACGTAGTCCGGGCGGACGTTGCGGTACTGGAGGTAGTAGGCGTGCTCCCAGGCGTCGAAGGCCAGCAGCGGGGTGGCGTTCTGGCCGACGTTGCCGTGGTGGTCGTAGACCTGCTCGACGATCAGGCGCTGACCGAGCGGCTCCCAGGACAGGATGCCCCAGCCGGAGCCCTGCACGCCGGTGGTGGCGGTGGTGAGCTGCTTCTTGAAGGCCTCGAAGCTGCCGAAGTGCTCGGTGATGGCGTCGGCCAGCTCGCCCTCGGGGCGGTCGCCGCCCTCGGGCGAGAGGTTCTGCCAGAACAGCGAGTGCAGCACGTGACCCGACAGGTGGAACGCGTAGGTCTTCTGCAGGCCGACCAGGCCGCCGAACTGCTCCTTGTCGCGCGCCTCGGCGAGCTGGTCCAGGGTGTCGTTGGCGCCCTTGACGTACGCGGCGTGGTGCTTCGAGTGGTGCAGCTCCAGGATCTCGGCCGACATCGCCCGCTCCAGCGCGGAGTAGTCGTACGGCAGGTCGGGAAGCGTGTAGGTGCCCATCAGGACACGGCCCCTTTCGGCGGGTTGAACGGTGGTGATCGTGCCGGGTCAACACTATTGCGTATCAGTTGCAGGAACGAAGCATGGGCTCCTGCTTATTCCTCACGTCTCGTCGTGCACAATGGTCACCGTTCCGTGTAATGAGTGACAAGGGTGAGTGACTGTGACAGGGTCGCCGGTGGTACTGGGCATCGAGTCCTCCTGCGACGAGACCGGCGCAGGCCTGGTGCGCGACGGCGTGCTGCTCGGGCAGGCGGTGGCCTCCTCGATGGACGAGCACGCCCGGTTCGGCGGGGTGGTACCCGAGATCGCCGCCCGGGCGCACCTGCACGCGATGGCGCCGGTGGTCCAGGAGGCCCTGGACCGGGCCGGGCTGACCCTCGGCGACATCGGCGCGGTCGCGGTGACCACGGGCCCGGGGCTGGCCGGGGCGCTCCAGGTCGGCGTGGCCGCGGCCAAGGGCTACGCCTTCTCACTCGGCGTCCCGCTGTACGGCGTGCACCACCTCGCCGGGCACGTCGCCGCCGCCACCCTGGACGGCGGGCCGCTGCCGGACCCGTGCGTGGTGCTGATCGTCTCCGGCGGCCACACCTCACTGCTGCTGGTCCGTGACCTGGCCCGCGACCCGGTCGTCCACCTCGGCGACACCCTGGACGACGCGGCCGGCGAGTGCTTCGACAAGGTCGCCCGGATCCTGGGGCTCCCCTACCCGGGCGGCCCGGCGATCGACCGCGCCGCGCGCGAGGGCGACCCGACGGCCGTCCGGCTGCCGCGCCCGCTGACCGGGCCGCGGGACGACCCCTACGCGTTCTCCTTCTCCGGCCTGAAGACCGCCGCCGCCCGCTGGGTCGAGGCCCAGCGCGAGCCCCATGTGCCGGACGCGGCGGCCGCGTTGCAGGAGGCGATCGCCGACGTGCTGACCCGCAAGGCGGTGCGGGCCTGCCGGGACCACGGGATCGGCACCCTGGTGGTGGTCGGCGGGGTCGCGGCCAACTCCCGGGTGCGCGCGCTGGCCGAGCAGCGCTGCGCGGCGGCCGGGATCGCGCTGCGGGTGCCGCCGCTGCGGCTGTGCACCGACAACGGCGCGATGGTGGCGGCGGTCGGCGACCTGCTGGTCCGCTCGGGCGCGCGGCCGGCCCCGGCGGACCTGTCGGTGGACCCGTCGGCGCCGCTGGAGTTCGCGGCGCTCACTCCCCGTCCGCTCGTGCGGACCTGACAACGTTTCGGTCTCGCCGACCGGCAATCCGTTCCCGGGGCTTCCCTCCGCGTTCTCCGTTGTGCCATTTTACATGTCACACAGCAAGGCCCGTGCGCCCCACGCAGCGCGGCCACCCCCACCCTCAACGGCCCCGGAGGCCCCCACAGATGCGTCCCTCCTCGATAGCGAAGGACAGCGCGCGCAGACTCCCTGCGCTCGGCACCGCCCTCCTCCTCTCGCTCGGCCTGTTCGCACCGGCGGCACAGGCCGCCGGCGCCACCACCACCGCACCGGCCGGGCAGCCGGCCGCCTCGGCCGGAAAGGCCGCGCCGCGCACCATCCCGGTGCCCAAGTCCCCCGACACCCCCGAGGACGCCCGCCCGCTCGCCTCGGACCCGCAGGCCAAGGCCACCGCCCCGACGGCGGGCAGCACCGTCGGCGCCGCCCCGGCAGCGCGGCAGCTCGCGGCCGCCTGCGACGTCTCCGCGTTCACCGGCAAGTCCGGTGCCGCGCTGGTCCAGCAGGTCAAGTCCGCCGGGCTCGACTGCGTCAACACGCTCTTCAAGCTCACCGGCAACGACGCCAAGGGCGCCTTCAACGAGGCCCAGATGGTCACCGTCGCCAACGCCCTGCGCGACGTCTCCGCCACCTACCCGGGCGACAACTCCACCTCAGCCGGGCAGCTGGTGCTCTTCCTGCGCGCCGGCTACTACGTGCAGTGGTACAACGCGGACGCCGTGGGTCCGTACGGCGACAGCCTGAAGGCCGCCATCCGCGGCGCGCTGGACGCCTTCTACGCCGCCCCGCACAGCAAGGACGCCACCGACGCCAACGGCGCCACCCTCTCCGAGGCCGTCACCCTGATCGACAGCGCCGCGGAGAACGCCCGCTACACCGGCGTCGTCAAGCGGCTGCTGAACGACTACACCGGCAGCTGGCCCGCCGCGATGACCAGCGCCGTCGCCAACACCGAGACCGTCATCGAGCGCGGCTTCGACCTGCCGGAGTTCGTCTCCGCCCTCCAGGCCGACCCGTCCTTCGCCACCACCGTGTCGTCCTTCGTCACCCGCAACAGCGGCCTGATCGACGGCGGCGACGTGGTCACCAAGATCGGCATCCAGCTGGGCAACTTCGTCGCGAACGACGCGCTGCGCGCCCAGGGCCGGCCGATCCTCAAGGACCTGATCAACCGCTACCCGCTGGTCGGCAACACCGGTCCGCTCACCATGAACCTGCTCTGGTTCACGGAGAAGAAGGACGCCGGCAACTGCTCCTACTACGGCACCTGTGACGTGCCCGCCAAGCTCGTCCCGCAGGTGCTCACCGTCGACCACACCTGCAACCCCAACCTGCGCATCCGCGCGCAGGAGATGACCGCGCAGCAGCTCGCCGACACCTGCACCAGCCTGGTCAACCAGGACGCCTACTTCCACAAGATCGTCAAGGACGGCGGCCCGGTCCCGAACGACAACAACACCAACCTCGAGGTCGTCGCCTTCGACGACTACTACAACTACAGCCTGTACGCCTGGGAGATGTACAAGATCGAGGTCGACAACGGCGGCATGTACGAGGAGGGCAACCCGGCCACGGTCGGCAACCAGGCCCGCTTCATCGCCCACGAGGCCTCCTGGCTGCGCCCCGAGTTCCAGATCTGGAACCTCAACCACGAGTACACCCACTACCTCGACGGCCGCTACGACATGTACGGCGACTTCGAGGCCGGCATGACCACCCCGACCATCTGGTGGGTCGAGGGCCTCGCCGAGTACGTCTCCTACGGCTACCGCAAGGAGCACTACGACGCCGCGGTCGCCCAGGCCGCCAAGGGCACCTACAGCCTGAGCACCCTGTTCGACACCACGTACGACAACGCGGACTCCACCCGCGTCTACAACTGGGGCTACCTGGCCGTCCGCTACATGCTCCAGTCGCATCCCCAGGACGTCGACGCGCTGCTCGCCAAGTACCGCGCCGGTGACTGGAACGGCGCCCGCACCCTGCTGAAGACCACCATCGGCACCAAGTACGACGCCGACTTCGCCGCCTGGCTCAAGGAGTGCGGCGCCGACAACTGCGGCTCGCTGCCCACCGAGCAGCCCAAGGCCCCGCTGTGCACCGCCGCCGACGCCCGGCAGTTCGACAAGGACTGCCGCCGCGACAACGTCGCCGCCACCACCGGGAACTACAGCTACAGCTACCTGAACCTGCCGGCCGGTGTGAAGCAGCTGACCATCACCACCAGCGGGGGCACCGGCAACGCCGACCTCTACTACAACGCCGGCTCCTGGGCCACCACCGGCTCCTACACGGCCAAGTCCACCACCGGCGGCAACGGTGAGACCCTGACCATCACCAACCCGCCGGCCGGTTACGTCTTCTTCAGTCTCCACGCCCAGCAGGGCTTCGGCGGCGTGACCGTCACCACGACCTACAACTGACCGACCGTGCGGTGCGCGCCGCACGCACGGCGCGCACCGCACGCACCGAAGGGCCCCGCGGCTTCGCGGGGCTCTTCCGCGTTCCCCGCCAGGGCCCCGGCGGGACTCCGCCGGGACATTCCACGGGTTATAACGATTCGACCACCGAATAGACCGTTAACATCGCGCAGAGATCGCATACTTTTCTGCCGAAGGGGTGTCCGGGCGGCGAAGTTTCGATTAGTGTCCATGAACAGATCAACCCGTTCGGCTTCCGGCGACGGAATGCCGAATACCTCTGACGGCTCGGGTGCGGCGGTGCCGCCACATCCGCGATCCCAGGAATGGAGATTAATCATGAAGATGATCAAGTCGCTCGTCAGGAAGTTCAAGAAGGACGAGGACCTCGCGAACCACGCGTGGGTGCTGCACGTCATCTGACGTGGTCAGCCGTCGGCGGGGGCCCGGGTCGGCCGGCACCCCGCCGGCGCCGCGGCACGTTCGGAATCACTCCGCGGGCCGCTCCGGATTCGCTCCCGGGCCGCTCCGGAACGCCTGTCCCGGCCATTTCGAAATGGAGGCTCGATTACCGTGGAAGAAATGGCGACGGCGACCACCCGAAGCCGTTCCGTCGTGTACGCCCCGAGAATTCGGGAACTGCTGGACAGAGACGAGAAGGTGTTCCGGATCGACCCGTCCAAGGTCGGTGTCTCGGACTCCCGGCTGATGGCCGAAGTCGTCGCGGCACGCCCCGTTCTTTCCACCGAACGCTCGGTCTACAAACCCGCCGCCGGCGCCGACATCCCCCACGACAGCGCGACCAGGACCATCCGCGCCCTGGGACAGGACGCCATGGCGGGCGTCCGGAAGCCCCCGCCCCCGGCACGCGGGCTGTCCGGCCCCTGGCCCTACGCGGGCACCTCCTACCTGCGCCGCTGGCTGTTCGCCGCCGACCCGCTGCCGGTCTCCCTGCTGTCGAAGCGCGGCATCACCCGCTCCGACACCCTCTCCCGTCTCGTCGACCGCACCGTCACCGTCTGGCCCGGCTCCGCCGGCCACGAGGGCCGCACCGAACTGGCCACACTGATCCGCGGCGCCGACGACCCGCTGGAGCGCCGGCAGGCCGTCGCGATGTACCGGCGGGCGACGGCCACCCTCTGCGACGGAGTGGCCGCGCTGACCGGCAACGCCCTGTGGCTGCTGGGCCCCGGGCGGGCCCGGCCGGAGGACCGCGCGAACCTCACCACCGTCCTCTGGGAGACCCTGCGGCTGCTCCCGCCCGCCTGGATGCTGTACCGCAACGGCGGCGAGGCGTACACCGGCCTGCATCCCGAGATCCGGCCCGGGGACGACGTCGCGCTCTTCCCGCTGCTGATGCACCGCCACCCCGACTACTGGCCGGACCCGCTGGACTTCCGCCCCGAGCGCTGGGACGGCGTCGCGGACCCGGAGAAGACGCCCGCGTTCATGCCCTTCGGCTTCGACGGCGCCCGCTGCTGGGCCAAGCACCTCATCGTGCCGCTGGCCGAGCGCCTGCTGGCCGTCGCCCTGGACAACCGCCTGACCGTCCACAGCCCGCAGCAGCAGGCCCACGTGCCGCTGCGCTCCCTGCTCTCCGTACGGTTCGAGGCGCGGGTCGGAGCCTGACCCGCCGGGCGCCGTCCGCCGAGCACCGAGCACCCCGGAACACCCCTGACACCACGGGACACACCATGGAATCGCCCACGCTCGCCGCCTGGGTCGGCGACGTCGAGAGCTTCACCGGCCGCCGGTGGCAACGCGAACCCGCGCTCTACACCCCGGAGGCGCTCGCCCCGCCCTTCGACCTCGACGAGCTGGACGCCGCCTTCGACAGCGGACTGCTGCGCACCCCGTACCTGGAGATGGTCCGCTCCGACAAGGTCACCATCCCGTCCGGGGCCTTCACCGCCTCCCGCGTGGTCAACGGCACGGCGCACCACGGCTTCGCCGACCGCGCGAAGGTGCTCGCCCTGCTGCGCCGCGGGTCGACGCTGCTGCTGCGCTGCGTCGACCAGTGGCACCGCCCGACCGGCGAGCTGGTGGCCCGGCTCTCCGAGGAGCTCGACCGGCGGATCGAGGCGTTCTTCTTCGTCACCCCCGCCGGCGGCCAGGGCCTGGCGGTGCACCGCGACGACGCCGACGTGTTCGTCCTCCAGGCCGCCGGACGGAAGACCTGGTACGTCCACGACGCGCCGGCGACGGCGGACTGGCGGCTCGGCGAGCTCCCGGACGACGAGCGCTCCCCGCTGCGTCTGCGCGGCGTCCTCGAACCCGGCGGCGTGCTCTACGTCCCGCGCGGCTTCGCGCACCGCGCGGTCGGCGCCGGGGGCCTGTCCGCCCACCTGTCGCTGACCGTCCGCGACCTCTCCGTCCAGGACCTGCGCACCGCCCTGGAACGCGGGCTGGCCGACGGCCTCGACCTCCCGGCACGCCCGCTCGGCGAGGCCGCGATCGCCGACGCCGGCGCCGCACTGCTCGACCACGCCAGGGCCCGGCTCGACGCCCTCGGCCCCGCCGGCCTCCTGTACGCCGCCCGGGTCCGCCCACCGGTCGCCCCGGCGCCCGCGGAGAGCCTCGCCGAGGCGGCCCGGACCTGGGAGTCCGGTGCGCCCGCCGCCGGGCGCACCGGACTGGCCTCCGTCAGCCGTACCTGGCGCAAGCTGCGCGGCTCCGCCGCCGCCAGGGGCTGACCGCTCAGCCGGCCTCCCGTACGCCCCGGCCAGGGGTGGCGGCCCGGTCCCGGGGTGTGCTCCTCCCCTTGCTCCGGACGACCGTGAGAACGGTGAGCGTCACGGCGCAGAGCACGAGACCGGTCAGCACCGGGTTGACGTACGAGGGGACGATCACGGGGACCGTGCGGCCGTCGGAGCCGACATCGGCCACCCACCCGCGGCGTTCGCTTCCGGAAGCGGCCGGCGGCAGACTACGTGACATGCGATCAGATGATCAGAGGGACGCCTTGCCCGAACCCGGGGTTCCGAACCTCGCCGAGGCCCGCGCGGTCGGTCCCGAGGCGGCGGTGGAGGCCCGCTGGGAGATCCTCGCCCAGAGGTGGGAGGAGGTCCGGCGGGAGGTCGGACACGGCCCGGACAGCGAGAACGCCGGTCTGGTACGGCTGCTGCGGGCCGCCCGCGCCGAGCCCCGGCTGGCCCGGTTCTTCCCCTTCACCAGCCACTACAACCTGTGGTTCAGCCTGGCGACCTCGCCCCCGTACGTGGACGCGGGCATGCCGTACGCCGAACCGCTGTACCCCGGCGGCTACCGCGTCCGCCGCCCGAACGGCGGGGAGGTCGTCGGCACGCCCGCCACCGCGGAGGAGGCGGTCGCCCTGCTGGTCGAGCACCTGCCGCCGGACCTCGGGCCGGTCTTCAACCACCCCGAGGACGGGCCGCGCTGAGCGGCACCGGGGTGGCAGCGGCCGGCGCCGAGGGTCACGATGGAAGCCCGGCCACCGCCGGCCCCGGCCCGATCGGAGCGCCATGAGCGACCAGCACAACGTCGTCCTGCTGACCTTCCCCGACGCCGGTGCCTGGCGCCCGGCGTTCGACGAGGCGCAGCGCCTGCCGGGCCTGCGGATGGTGGCGGCGATGGAGCGCAGCGCCGACGGCCTGCTGGAGGTCAAGGACACCTTCACCCGGGGCGCGGGCATGGCCACCGTCGGATCGGGCGTGCTGGGCGGCCTGATCGGGCTGCTCGGCGGGCCGGTCGGCGTGCTGCTGGGCTTCGCGGCGGGCGCGGCGCTCGGCAACGCGGCCGAGGAGCACCAGGCGGCGGAGGGCGGCGCCGGGCTGATCGTGCTCTCGCCCCGGGTGCCGGACGGCGGCGCGCTGCTCGCCCTGGAGATCAGGGAGTCCGCGCCGGGCCCGGCCGACGAGCTGGCCGCCCGGCACGGGGCCGCGGTCGAGCGGATCGACGCGCACGACTTCACCGAGCGGATCCGGGCGGCCGAGAAGCGGGCGGAGGAGGAGACGGCGGAGCAGACCGCGGGGGAGACCTCGGACGGGGGCCCGTCCGTCCAGGGTTCCTGAGCCCACCCGGAGGGCGGGCGGGTAGCGCACGGCGGGAGCCCGGCGGCGACCGCGGAACGGCGGGAGCCCGGGGGTCGACGCCCCAGGGCTCCCGCCGTCAGCCGCCCGGGATCAGGCGAGGTCGAAGCGGTCCGCGTTCATGACCTTGACCCAGGCCGCGACGAAGTCCTCGACGAACTTCTCCTTGGCGTCGTCGCCCGCGTACACCTCGGCGACGGCCCGCAGTTCGGCGTTCGAACCGAAGACCAGGTCGGCACGGGTGCCGGTCCACCGGACCCGGCCCGAGCCGTCCCGGCCCTCGAAGGTGTGCGCGTCCTCCGAGGTGGCCTTCCAACTGGTGTCCAGGTCCAGCAGGTTGACGAAGTAGTCGTTCGTCAGCACGCCCGGGGTCCCGGTGAGCACGCCGTGCTTCGACTGGCCGTGGTTGGCGCCCAGCACCCGCAGGCCGCCGACCAGCACGGTCAGTTCGGGCGCGCTGACACCCAGCAGGTTGGCCTTGTCGAGCAGCAGGTACTCGGCCGGCAGCCGGTTGCCCTTGCCGACCCAGTTGCGGAAGCCGTCCGCCTTGGGCTCCATGGCGGCGAAGGACTCGGTGTCGGTCAGCTCCTGCGACGCGTCCACCCGGCCGGGCGCGAACGGCACCTCGACGGCCAGGCCGGCCGCCTTGGCGGCCTGCTCGACGCCGACGCCGCCGGCCAGCACCACCAGGTCGGCGAGCGAGACCTGCTTGCCGCCGCCCTGCGCGTTGAACTCCTGCTGCACGCCCTCCAGCGCGCGCAGCACCGAGGCCAGCCGGTCGGGCTCGTTGACCTCCCAGCCGATCTGCGGCTGGAGCCGGATGCGGCCGCCGTTGGCGCCGCCGCGCTTGTCGCTGGAGCGGAACGAGGAGGCCGCCGCCCAGGCGGTGGAGACCAGGTCGGACACCGGGAGGCCGGTGGCGGTGATCCGCCGCTTGAGGTCGGCGACGTCGGCCGCGCCGATCTGCTGGTACGTGGCCTCCGGCAGCGGGTCCTGCCAGAGCAGGTGCTCGCCGGGGACCTCCGGGCCGAGGTAGCGGACGACCGGGCCCATGTCGCGGTGGGTCAGCTTGTACCAGGCGCGGGCGAAGGCGTCGGCGAACTCCTCCGGGTTCTCCAGGAAGCGCCGGGAGATCGGCTCGTAGACCGGGTCGAGGCGCAGCGACAGGTCGGTGGTGAGCATGATCGGCACGTGCCGCTTGGCCGGGTCGTGGGCGTCCGGGACGGTGCCCTCGCCGCCGCCGTCCTTGGGCTTCCACTGGTGCGCGCCGGCCGGGCTCTTGGTGAGCTCCCACTCGTAGCCGAACAGCGTCTCGAAGAAGCTGTTGTCCCAGGTGATCGGGGTGGGTGTCCAGGTGCCCTCCAGACCGCTGGTGATGGCGTCGCCGCCGACACCGGTGCCGAAGGCGCTCTTCCAGCCGAGGCCCTGCTGCTCGATCGGGGCGTCCTCGGGGGCCGGGCCGACGTTGTCGGCGGGGCCGGCGCCGTGGGTCTTGCCGAAGGTGTGGCCGCCGGCGATCAGCGCGACGGTCTCCTCGTCGTTCATCGCCATCCGGTAGAAGGTCTCGCGGATGTCGCGGGCGGCGGCGACCGGGTCCGGGTTGCCGTTCGGGCCCTCGGGGTTGACGTAGATCAGGCCCATCTGGACGGCGGCCAGCGGGCTCTCCAGCTCGCGGTCGCCGGTGTAGCGCTCGTCGCCGAGCCAGGTGGTCTCCGGGCCCCAGTAGACGTCCTCGTCCGGCTCCCACTCGTCGACCCGGCCGCCGCCGAAGCCGAAGGTCCGGAAGCCCATGCCCTCCAGGGCCACGTTCCCGGACAGGACGATCAGGTCGGCCCAGGACAGGGCGCGGCCGTACTTCTTCTTCACCGGCCACAGCAGGCGGCGGGCCTTGTCCAGGCTGGCGTTGTCGGGCCAGCTGTTCAGCGGGGCGAAGCGCTGCTGGCCGCCGCCGGCGCCGCCGCGGCCGTCGCTGACCCGGTAGGTGCCGGCGCTGTGCCAGGCCATCCGGATGATGAAGGGGCCGTAGTAGCCGAAGTCGGCCGGCCACCAGTCCTTCGAGGTGGACAGGGCCTGCTGGATGTCCCGCTTGACGGCCGGGAGGTCCAGGGCCCGGAAGGCCTCGGCGTAGTCGAAGTCCGCACCGAGCGGATTGGCCACGGCGGGGTTCTTCGCGAGGATCTTCAGATTGAGCCGTTCCGGCCACCACTGGCGGTTCCCGCCGCCCTGGGTGGGGTGCGGCGCCCGCCCGTGGTTCACCGGGCAACCTTCCGCGCTCGCCTCTACGCCGGTTGCATCGTGGATGTCAGACATGGGAATCCTTCCCTCACAAGGCGGATCACGGTGTCTTCACTGCTACCTACGGCACCTACTGCTGCTGTCTGGTCCTGGCGCGCCACGTGTTGCCACGCTTGCCGCCGCGTACGGCGGTGACGGGGGTCACGTGCTGCTGCCACCCAGGCTAGCGCCGGAGCCGATCCTACGATGGACGGAATCCAAGTCAAGAAAGACACCAAAGCCATATCCGATCGGGATTCGGAAGGCACCGGATGTGCATTGGTAAACTCCGGTCCACTACTTGACCTGAATAGGTGAACCGATATGAGTGACCTGCTGGAGCGGCTGCGCGGGCGTGGCTGGCGCCTCACCTCCCAGCGGCGTGTCGTGGCCGAGGTCCTGGACGGCGAGCACGTGCACCTGACCGCCGACGAGGTGCACGCCCGGGCGGCCGAGCGCCTGCCGGAGATCTCCCGGGCGACGGTCTACAACACGCTCGGTGAACTGGTCACCCTGGGTGAGGTCATCGAGGTGTCCACCGACGGGCGCGCCAAGCGGTACGACCCGAACGCGCACCGCCCGCACCAGCACCTGATCTGCACCGGTTGCGGCGCGATCCGCGACGTCCACCCGCTCGGCAATCCGCTGGCCGACCTGCCGGACGAGCAGCGCTTCGGGTTCGCGGTGGCCCAGGCGGAGGTCACCTACCGGGGGCTCTGCCCGGACTGCGCGGGCTGATCACGGGCGCCCCGCGCGGCGTGCCCGGCGGGCGCGGCGTGCCCGACGGCTGCACCGATCGGGGGCGGGCATCCCGTAGGGTCGGCCAATGGCGAAGTACTTCGACGTGCATCCGGAATCCCCCCAGCCCCGCACCATCGGCACCGTGGTCGCCGGCCTGCGCGCGGGGGACCTCATCGCGTACCCGACCGACTCCTGTTTCGCCCTGGGCTGTCAGCTGGACAACCGCGACGCCCTCGACCGGATCCGGTCGATCCGGCGTCTCGACGAACGCCACCACTTCACCCTGATGTGCATGGACTTCGCCCAGCTGGGCCAGTTCGTCCACATCGACAACAACGTCTTCCGCGCCGTCAAGGCGGCGACGCCGGGCAGCTACACCTTCGTCCTCCCCGCCACCAAGGAGGTCCCCCGCCGCCTGCTGCACCCGAAGAAGAAGACGGTGGGGGTCCGGATCCCCGACCACGCCGTCACCAGGGCCCTGCTCGCCGAGCTCGGCGAGCCCCTGGTCTCCAGCACGCTGCTCCTCCCCGGTGAGGACGAACCACTGACCCAGGGGTGGGAGATCAAGGAGCGGCTCGACCACGTGCTGGACACCGTGGTGGACTCGGGCGAGTGCGGCACGGTCCCGACGACGGTCGTCGACTTCTCCAGCGGCGAGGCCGAGATCGTCCGTCGCGGGGCCGGCGACCCCGCACGCTTCGAGTGACGGACCGGGTACTGCCGGGCGGCCGCCTCAACCCCACTGGCCTGGAAGCGACTTGAGCCCGTTCCGGAGGTCCGGGACCAGGCGCTGAGGCGCCGGCCCGGCACCGGCGCGAGGCCGGGCCGGGCAGCTCGGCGACGACGCGCCGGTTCAGGGCTGACATCTGGATCCTGGCCAGCTGCGCGCCCATGCAGAAGTGCGGGCCGAAGCCGAAGCTGACGTGGTCGTTCGGCGTACGGGTGATGTCCAGGCGGTCCGGGTCGGAGAAGACCGACTCGTCGCGATTGGCGGAGGCGTGGTACACGACCACCTTGTCCCCGCGGCGAATCGGCTGCCCGCCCAGGGCGACGTCTCGTGTGGCCGTGCGCCGGAACTCCAGTACCGGCGGCCAGAACCGCAGCAGCTCGTCCACCGCCGAGGCGGCCAGGTCCGGCCGTCGGCTCAGCAGGCGGTACTGGTCGGCGTGGGTGAGGAGGGAATACAGTCCGCCGGGCACGCCGTTGCGCAGGGTCTCGTTGCCGGCGACCCCGAAGAGGAAGAACATCGTCTCGAACTCGGCCGCGCTCAGCCCGGCCTCCCGCATCCGGGCCACGATGCTGCCGGGCGGCGGCTGCTCGGCGAGGGCGTGCGCGTAGGCGAACATGTCCGCCAGCGCGGCGCGCGAACGCGGATTGACGGGACGGCCGTCGGGGGTCGTGAGGGCCTGGGGGCGTCGGGCCACCGCCGCCCGTCCCGGCTCGGTGAGCCCCGCCGGGTCCGCGGTGCCGGACCCGGCCGGCCAGCCGCCGACGGCAGGCTCCTCGACCCGGCAGACGGGGGCGGATTCGCGGAGTTTTCGAAAGAGTTCGTACGGAACGCCGCGGGCGTAGGTGTCCGGAAGGAAGATCTGGTTCACGTACGCCTGATCGAGGGCCACGTGGATGGACGGTACGCCAGGGGCGCCGCGATGTCATGGACGGTGAAGAGTTGTTCGAGTTCGGTGGAATGGTCGGTCCGGTCGATTGCCGCCTCGACGGCGAGCCGGAGGGCTGGGCCGGGCAGTCGGCCGGCGAAGGCGTGCCGGGCCGGGCCCTGCCGGGCCAGGACGGCGTTGCGCGGGTGCGGCCCTGCTCCGGGGAGGAGGACGACGTCGTGCGGGCGCTCGGCGGCCGCCGGAATCGCGAGGCGTGCCCGTACTGCTAGGAAATGCGGGCGCGCGGGCGCCGTGGAAGTGGGTAATCTGCACGCGTTCGAAACCTTCGAACGCGTGCTTCTTGTGATGACTTGTGGGGGGAACTCGGTGCGCAATCGCCGACTTGTGGTTCTGGCTGCCCTGGTGGCGGCCGGTGTGGGTGTCACGCCTGGGATCGCCCAGGCTTCGGGGCCCGGTGCGAAGCCTGCCGCGCCCGCGGCCCAAGGCGCGGCCGCGAACGGGACGGACGCGGTGCGCCAGCTCCCGGGCCGGACGTACAGCAGCCCGGCCGAGCGGACGGTGGCCACGGCGAAGCCCGGTGTCCGGGCCGGCCTGGCCGCACCCGCGCAGGGCGCCCAGGGTTCGCAGAGCTCCCAGCACTTCTGGACCAGCCTGGACGCCATGACCTGGGGCGCGCACGAGGTGGACCTCAGGACCTACGTCTCGGTCTACGAGGCGACCACGGTCGACGTCACGATCGCCTGGGGCGACGGCACCACGGACACGTTCTCCGCCGGCTCGTCCGCCTCCACCTCCGTCTCCGACAGCCGCGTGACCAAGCACAACTACGCCGCGGTCGGCTCCTACCAGATCAAGGTCACGGTGAAGGACCCGGCGAGCGGCGGCGAGGCCGTGAACCAGGTCGACTTCGTCACCGGCGGCTCCGAGTTCACCCCGCACGCGCCGACCCGGCTGCTGGACACCCGTTCGGGCCTCGGCGCCGCCCAGGCCAAGGTGCCCGGGCGCGGCACGGTGGCGCTGAAGGTCGCGGGCACCGCCCGGATCCCGGCGAACGTGGCCACCGTGGTCCTCAACGTCACCGCCACCGGCTCCACCGGCTCCGGCCACGTCTCGGTGGCGTCCCAGAAGGACCTCGCCGAGGGCACCGAGACCTCGAACCTGAACTACGCCGCCGGCCAGACCGTGCCGAACCTGGTGACCTCGTACGTCGGCAAGGACGGGTACGTCTACCTGTACAACGCCGGTTGGGAGCCGGTGGACCTGCTCGCGGACGTGACCGGCTACTTCTCGCCCCAGACCGCCAGCGGCTACGGCTCGGTGCCGCAGACCCGCGTCGTGGACACCCGCGAGAGCCTCGGCACGGCCAAGGGCCAGGTCGCCGGGCAGAGCAGCTTCGACGTGGCGGTTGCCGGCCGCAACGGCGTACCCGGCAACGCCACCGCCGTCGCGCTCAACCTGACGGTCACCGGCCCTCAGGAAGCCGGACACCTGATCGCCTACCCGAGCGGTCAGGCGGCGCCGACCACCTCCAGCGTCAACTTCACCGCTGGCCAGACGGTCGCCAACGCGGTGATCGTCCCGGTCGGCCCGGACGGCAAGATCTCCATCCGCAACGGCAGCTGGCGGCCGACCGACGTCGTGATCGACGTCGTCGGCTACTACACCCCGGACAGCCGCTCGGCCTTCGTGTCCGGCTCGGTGTCGCTGCGCCTGGTCGACAGCCGCACGAACCGCTGGGGCCGTCCGGCCGGCCCGCTGCACGGCCGCGACTTCTACGCGATGCGGAACGAGAGCGACACCACCACCCCCAGGGTCGACGGCTGGGTGCTGAACACCACCGTCACCAACACCACCGGCCCGGGCTTCCTGTCGGTCACTCCCGACCCGAACTTCTGGTCCGACTACCAGAACGGCACCCCGGCCGTACCGCAGCGCCCGGTCTCCTCGACGCTCAACTGGACGGCCGGCGCCACCGTCGCGAACATCGCGCAGACCCCCGGTGGCAAGGGCGGCATCGTCGACATCTGGAACCAGGGCTGGCAGGACATCGACTTCATGGTCGACCTGTTCGGCTACTACCAGACGATCTGATCCTTCCCAGGCCCTGAACACGGGGGGGGGGGGGCCCCCCCCGCGCCCCCCCCCCACCACTGTTCTCCGAGCCGTTCGGCGCCGACGCTCAGCGCCAGCGCCAGGCGTGGTCGACCGGCCCGATGCCGGCGCCCAGGGCGAAGCCCCCGGCGATCGCGCCGGTGATGTACTCCTTGGCCGAGGCCACCGCCCGCGGCAGCGGCTCGCCCTTGGCCAGACCGGCCGCGATCGCGCTGGCCAGGGTGCAGCCGGTGCCGTGGGTGTGCCGGTTGTCGTAGCGCGGCGCCCGGAACCAGTGCACCTCGCCCGGCCCGCCGTACAGCAGGTCGGCCGCCTCGCCCGCCAGGTGGCCGCCCTTGACCAGCGCCCAGCGCGGCCCGAGGTCGACCAGCGCCTTGGCGGCGTCCATCATCTGCGACTCGTCCTCGACGGCCAGTCCGGTGAGCTGGGTCACCTCGTGCAGGTTGGGGGTGGCCAGGGTGGCGACCGGAAGCAGCTTCTCGCGGACGGTGGCGACGGCCTCGGCGACCAGCAGGGCGTCCCCGTGCTTGGAGACCCCGACCGGGTCGACCACCACCGGGGCGTCCACCCCGGCCAGCAGCCCGGCGACGGTCTCGACCAGTTCGACCGAGGCGAGCATGCCGGTCTTCACGGCCTGCACCCCGATGTCGTCCACCACACTGCGGAACTGCGCCCGGACGGCTTCGGCGGGCAGTTCCCAGTAGCCCTGGACGCCGAGCGAGTTCTGCGCGGTGACGGCGGTGATCACGCTCATGCCGTGGACGCCGAGGGCGAGCATCGCCTTGAGGTCGGCCTGGATGCCGGCGCCGCCGCCGGAGTCGGAGCCGGCCACGGTGAGCACGCGGGGAGGCGCCTCGCGAGGGGGTGCCACGCGGGGGGGTGCAGTCGAAACCATGGGCCCCAACCTACCCGCGCGGTGTCAGAGCACCGCCTCGGACTCCGCCCAGCGGTCCTCGGGCACCGTCTTCAGCCGGGTCACCGCGTCGCCGATCGGCAGCATGTCGATGCCGGTCCTGCGCAGCGCGGTGAAGTGCCCGAACGCCCCCTGGTGGACGGCCTCCACCGCGTGCCAGCCGAACCGGGTGGCGAGCACCCGGTCCCTGGCGGTCGGGGTGCCGCCGCGCTGGACGTGGCCGAGGATGACCGGGCGGGCCTCCTTGCCGAGCAGGTTCTCCAGCTCGTGGGCGAGCCGGTTGCCGATCCCGCCGAAGGTCCGGTGGCCGTACTGGTCGACCTCGCCGTGGTCGAAGCGCATGGTGCCGGGCAGCGGGGAGGCGCCCTCCGCGACCGCGATGATGGCGAACTTCTTGCCGCGCGCGAAGCGGTCCTCGATTATCCGGGCCACGGCCTCGATGTCGAAGGGCTTCTCCGGGATCAGGATGCCGTGCGCACCGCCCGCCATGCCCGCGGTGAGGGTGATCCAGCCGGTGTGCCGGCCCATCAACTCGACGACCATGACGCGCTGGTGGGACTCGGCGGTGGTCTTCAGCCGGTCGATCGCCTCGGTCGCGACGTGCACCGCGGTGTCGAAGCCGAAGGTCACGTCGGTGGCGTCGATGTCGTTGTCGATGGTCTTCGGCACCCCGACCACCGGCAGCCCGGCCTCGCTGAACAGCTTGGCGGCGGTCAGCGTCCCCTCGCCGCCGATCGCGATCAGCGCGTCGATGCCGATCTCCCTGGCCAGCGACTTGGCGTTCTCCACCGCCCAGGCGATCCGGTCCCGCCGCACCCGGGCCGAGCCCAGGATGGTGCCGCCGAGGGTGAGCAGGCCGGTGACGTCGTCGTGCGAGACGTTCCGGGTGCGGCCCTCGATCAGCCCGAGGAAGCCGTCCAGGATGCCGACGATCTCGTCACCGTGGACGTCGGTTCCCCGGTGCACCACCGAGCGGATCACCGCGTTGAGGCCGGGGCAGTCGCCGCCGCTGGTCAGGACACCGATGCGCATGTCTGGTGTGCTCCCGCTCGCCGTGGTTCGGACCACCCGCGCCGGACCGGCGGGCTGGGCTGCCGCAAGCCTACGCACAACGCACCCGCGATGCCCGCCCCCGCGCACCGGAGCGTCACGCGCCGCCCCCCGCACGGGGATCGGCGCGGACGGCGCCCTACTCGGCGAAGTGGTCCCAGCCGCCGACCCGGTCCCAGGGGGCGCCGTCGACCGTCACCCGGCCGCCGCGGCTGCCCCTCGGGCGGCCGGTCACCTCGCCCACCACCCGCCAGCGGGCCGGGAGTTGGACCCCGCGCGGGAACGTGGCCACGATCGCGTGGTCCTCGCCGCCGGAGAGCACCCAGACCAGCGGGTCCACCCCGACCGCCTGGCCGATGTCGGCCATCTGCGCCGGGACGTCGAAGTCGGCGGCCTTCAGGTCGATGTCCACCTCGCTGGCCCGGGCCACGTGGCCGAGGTCGGCGACCAGCCCGTCGCTCACGTCGATCATCGAGGTCGCGCCCAACTCGGCCCCCGCCGGGCCCGCGTGGTACGGCGGTTCGGGCCGGCGGTGCGCCTCGACGAAGGCGCGCGGGGAGCGGAAGCCGCGCTGGAGCACGGTCAGCCCGGCGGCCGACCAGCCGAGCCAGCCGGTCACCGCGACCACGTCGCCGACCTGGGCACCGGCGCGTGTCACCGGCGCGCGCCCCTGAAGGTTTCCGAGCGCCGTGATGGCCAGCGTGACGGTGTCGCCGCGCACCACGTCGCCGCCGACCACCGTCGCCCCGGCCACCTGGCACTCGTCGCGCAGCCCGTCCATCAGCTCGGTGGCCCAGGTGGTCGGCAGGTCGGCGGGGGCGACCAGGCCGAGCAGGATGGCGGTCGGCACCGCCCCCATCGCGGCCACGTCGGCGAGGTTCTGGGCGGCGGCCTTGCGGCCCACGTCGTAGGCGGTGGACCAGTCCCGGCGGAAGTGCCGGTTCTCGATCAGGACGTCCGTGGTCGCCACCACCCGGCCGTCCGGAGCCCGCACCACCGCGGCGTCGTCGCCCGGGCCGAGGTCGACCGCATCGGTGAGCGGCACCCTGGCGGTCAGCTCCCTGATGAGGCCGAACTCTCCGAGCTCGCCCACGGTCCCCTGCATCTGCCGTCCTCTCGCCTTTCCTTCCGGATGGCGCTGCCATCCGATTCGGTCCCCGTCGCGCTCCCCCGCGCGCAGCGTACGCCCTTCCGGGGCCTCGGGGTCTCCCCTCCCCGGCCCGCCGCGGGGTAGCGTGGTGATCAGACTGCCGGTGAGCCCACTCCACCCTTCCCGCCCGACCTGGCGCTCACGGCGGCTATCCCCCTAACCGGCCGCCGGGAGGTCCCCGTGGTACAGGCATACATCCTGATCCAGACCGAGGTTGGGAAGGCCACCTCCGTGGCCGAGACCATCTCCGAGATCCCCGGCGTGCTCACCGCCGAGGACGTCACCGGTCCCTACGACGTGATCGTCAAGGCCGAGGCGGAAACGGTCGACGAGCTGGGCCGCATGGTGGTGGCCCGGGTCCAGAAGGTCGAGGGCATCACCCGCACCCTCACCTGTCCCGTGGTGCACCTGTAAGCCCCGGATACCATCGGCGGGTGGCCAGAGAACTGCGCGTCCCCGAGGCGCTGACCGCCCTGCCGGCCCCGGTTCGCTGGCTGGCCCTGCCGGTCGCCCTCACCTGCGCGGTCGTGGTGCTGGTCGGCGGCCGGGGCCCGGCCGAACCGGGGGTCGAGGTCCCGCAGCCGGGCGGCAGGGCGGCCGAGTACTGCCGTTCGCTCGCCGCCGCGCTGCCCGCCGAACTGCTCGGTCACGCCCGCAAGGACCCGTCCCCCGCCTCCCCGTACGTGGCCGCCTGGGGCTCCTCGCCCCGGACGGTGCTGCGCTGCGGCATCGACCGGCCGGAGGAGCTGGACGGCGACCACGCCGCGGACTGGTCCCCGAGCGTCGACGACGTCACCTGGTGGTCGCAGAAGCTCGCCGACGGCGGCTACCGCTTCGTGTCGACCATGCGCGCCGCCTACGTCGAGGTGACCGTCCCGGCCGGCGCCGCGCAGAACCCCTTCGACCCGGCGGCCGCCCTGAGCGGCGTGGTCAGGGCGCACGTCCCCGGCTGAGCCGGGCGGCGGAACACACCGGACGGCAGAGCGCGCCGGACGGAAGAGCGCGCCGGACGGAACGGAACCGAGGGCGGGCCGGGAGGAACCTCCCGGCCCGCCCTCGCACGCTCGGGGGCCGACCGCTCCGGGACCTAGCGCAGTCCGGTCGAACGCCGCAGCGCCGCCCCGAGCAGCCGGTCGATCAGCTCCGGGTACGAGACCCCGCTGGCCTCCCACATCTTCGGGAAGGCCGAGATCGGGGTGAAGCCGGGCATGGTGTTGACCTCGTTGATCATCCAGGTGCCGTCCTCCAGCAGGAAGAAGTCCACCCGGGCCAGGCCCTCGCAGCCGAGCGCCTCGAAGGCCGCCACCGCCTGGCGGCGGATCTCGGCGAGCTCCCCGGCGGTGAGGTCGGCCGGGATCCGCACGTCCGAGGAGTCGATGTACTTGGCCTCGAAGTCGTAGAAGTCGAAGCCCTCGCCGACCAGGATCTCGCCGGCCACGCTGGCCCGCGGACCGTCCTCGAACTCCAGCACGCCGCACTCGATCTCGCGGCCGGTCACGCCCGCCTCGATGATCAGCTTGGGGTCGTGCCGGCGGGCCTCCTCGATCGCGGCGTCGAGGTCGGCCAGGTCCTTCACCTTGGTGATGCCGATGCTGGAGCCGGCCCGGCAGGGCTTCACGAACAGTGGCAGGCCCAGTTCGGCGGCCCGCTCGCGCACCGCCGCGCGGCCCGCCTCGGACTCCCACTCGCGCGGCCGCACGACGGTGTAGCGGCCGACGTCCAGCCCGTGCGAGGCCAGGAGCCGCTTGGCGAACTCCTTGTCCATCCCGGCCGCGCTGGCCAGCACGCCGTTGCCGACGTACGGGACGCCGGAGAGCTCCAGCAGACCCTGGATCGTGCCGTCCTCGCCCCACGGGCCGTGCAGCAGCGGGAACACCACGTCGACCTCGCCGAGGGCCTTGGGCGCGCTGCCCTGCTCGCTCAGCAGCACCTCGCGGCTGCCCGGCGAGATCGGCAGCGCGACCTGGCCGTCGACGCCCTCGGCGACGTGCGCCACGTCCGGCAGCTTCCCGTCGGTGATGGCCATCCGGGCCGGCTCGTCACTGGTCAGCGCCCAGCGGCCCTCGTGGGTGATGCCGATCGGCAGCACGTCGTACTTGTCGCGGTCGATCGCCCTGAGCACGCTGCCCGCGGTGGAGACCGAGATCGCGTGCTCGGAGCTGCGCCCGCCGAAGACCAGCGCGACGCGCGGCTTCCGGTCGGGCCGGTTCGGGGAGGACTGTTCGATGCTCATATCGGGTTTGAGACTACCGTGCGAGGTGTTTCCGGTAGGTCAGCGGCGCCGACCGAAGCCCCGTGCGCCGCCGGACTCCCGGCGTGCCGCGGGACTCAGCGCCGCTCCGCCTTCGCCGAACGCGACATCAGCCCCCGCAGCACCTCCTGGGTCGGCCGCCCGTTGTGCACCACGTCCACCACGGCCTCGACGATCGGCATGTCGACCCCGTTGCGCCGGGCCAGGTCCAGCACCGACTCGCAGGACTTGACGCCCTCGGCGGTCTGCCGGGTGGCCGCGATGGTCTCCGCGAGCGACATGCCCCGGCCCAGGTTCATGCCGAAGGTGTTGTTGCGCGACAGCGGGGAGGAGCAGGTGGCCACCAGGTCGCCCATCCCGGCGAGTCCCGCGAACGTGTGCGGGTCGGCGCCCAGCACCTCGCCGAGCCTGGTGGTCTCGGCCAGCCCACGGGTGATCAGGGTCGCCTTGGTGTTGTCGCCGAGCCCCATGCCGGCCGCCATGCCGACCGCCAGGCCGATCACGTTCTTGACCGCGCCGCCGAGTTCGCAGCCCACCACGTCGGTGTTGGTGTACGGCCGGAAGTACGGCGTGTGGCAGGCCGCCTGGAGCCGCTTGGCGACCGCCTCGTCGGTGCAGGCGACCACGCTGGCCGCGGGCTGCCGGTTGGCGATCTCCTTGGCCAGGTTCGGGCCGCTGACCACCGCGACGCGCTCGGCGCCGACGCCGGTGACCTCGTCGATCACCTCGCTCATCCGCTTGGCGGTGCCGAGTTCGATGCCCTTCATCAGGCTCACCAGCACGGTCTGCGGCTCGATCAGCGGCGTCCACGCGGCCAGGTTGTCGCGCAGCGTCTGCGAGGGCACCACCAGCACCGCGAAGTCGGCGCCGGCCAGCGCCTCGGCGGCGTCGGTGGTGGCCCGCACGGTGTCGGGCAGCCGGACGCCCGGCAGGTAGTCCGGGTTCTCGTGGGTGGAGTTGACGGCCTCCACCAGCTCCTGGCGGCGGGCCCAGAGCACGACCTCGCAGCCCGCGTCGGCGAGCACCAGCGCGAACGCGGTGCCCCAGGAGCCGGTTCCCATCACGGCGCAACGAGTCACTTTCCGGCCTCCCCCGCGTCGGTGCCCCGCTCGCCCTTGGCGCGCCGGCGCTCGGCCAGGGCGGCCGCGGCCCGTTCCCTGGCCGCCCTGCGCATGTCGTAGCGCTCGGCCGGCGGCTCCTCGCCCCGCACCTCGGCCAGCACCTCGGTGATCGCCGTCATGATGTCCTCGGTCGCGTCGGCGAGCACCTGGGCGGTGAGCTCCTGGCCCTGGTACCTGCTCAGGTCCACCGGGGGCCCGGCCGTGACGGTGACCCGGTGCCGCGGGAACAGGTTGAACCTGCCCTTCCCGACGCCGGCCCGGCCGTACGGCGGGATGATCTCGTGGGCGCCCCAGTGGGCGACCGGGATGACCGGCGCGCCGGTCATCAGCGCGACCCTGGCGACCCCGCTCTTGCCGGTCATCGGCCACAGGTCCGGATCCCGGGTGAGCGTTCCCTCCGGGTAGAACTGCACGCACTGACCGCCGTTGACCGCGTCGATCGCGGCCCGGAACGCCTGCGCGGCGTCGGTGGACTCGCGGAACACCGGAATCTGGCCGGTCTTGCGCAGCATGAATCCGATGAAGGGGATCGAGAACAGCGAGGACTTGCCGAGAATGCGCGGCGGCCGCCCGCTGTTGTACTGCCAGTGCGCGTAGATCACCGGGTCGATGATCGAGTTGTGGTTCACCGCGGCGATGAAGCCGCCGTTCCTCGGAATGTGCTCCCAGCCCCGCCAGTCGGGCTTCACCAGGGCGGTCGTCACCGGTTTCACCAGCACGGCCGCGAAGCGGTACCAGATGCCGTAGTCGGCGTTGCCGAACTTGGCGTACGAGCGGCGGGCCACCCCAGCTCCTTCTCATCCGATGCGGCACACGGTGCCGCGGTCATGGCGTCCCGGTGCCGCGCACCGTTTCCTCCGGTGCCCGGGCCATGGGTGCGGAACAGTGTCGCCCGCCCGATCACCGGCTGTCGAGCAACCGCGCCAACCCGCCCGGCAGGCGTGATCAAACGCACGTCCGCACAGCTCGGACGGCCTGGCGAGGGCTCCTGGACCGGCGCCACAATGACGCCGATGACCCAGGACACCGTACGCCCCAGCAGGCCCGTCCCGCCCGCCGCACCCACCGCCGGCTGGTCGCTGGTGCTGCCGCTCAAGCCGCTCGCCCTGGCGAAGAGCAGACTGGCCCCGTACGCCGGTCCGCACCGGGCGGACCTGGCACTGTCCTTCGCGCTGGACACCGTCTCCGCCGCACTGGACACCCCGGGCGTCGACCGGGTCCTGGTGGTCACCCCCGACACCGCGGCCGGCGCCCGGCTGGCCGCGCTCGGCGCGCTGGTGGTCGCCGACGAGCCCGGCGGCGGCCTCAACCGGGCGCTGGCGCACGGCGCCTCGACCGCCCTGGCACTGGCCCCGCTCGCCCCGCTGGCGGCGCTCTCCGCCGACCTGCCCGCGCTGCGCCCGGCCGAACTGGCCCGGGTGCTGGGCGCGGTGCCGCCGGACGGCCGGGCCTTCCTGCCGGACTCCCCCGGGCTCGGCACCACGCTGCTCGCCTGCGCCCCGGGCCACGCGCTCTCCCCCGCCTTCGGGGACGGCTCACGGGCCCGGCACGCGGCCGGCGGGGCGCTCGAACTGCGCCTCGCGGACGTGGAGTCGGTGCGCCGGGACGTGGACACCGGGACGGACCTCGGCGAGGCCGCGGTGCTCGGCCTCGGCCCGCACACCAGCGCGCTGTTCGCCCGTCTGAGCCTGTCCTGAGCCCTGGCCCGAACCCGTCCCGGCAGCTGCCCGGCCCGGGTCCTGACCTGGTCCGGGGCCCCGGCCGGCCCGCTCGCTATGCTGCTCGCATGCAGGCCACCGCGTTCACCTTCGACCCCGCCACCCGGGCCGGCTCCGTGCTGCTCGACGACGGGACCCCGGTGCCGTTCGACGCGGCCGCCTTCGACGCCGGCGGCCTGCGGCTGCTGCGGCCGGGACAGCGGGTGCGGATCCGCACCGAGGGTGCCGGCGAGGCCCGCCGGGTGGTCTTCGTGACGCTCCAGACCTTCCCCGACCCCGCCGGGGGCTGACGGCAGGGCCCGGCGCCACCGGGCCCCTGACCGAGCGCGGACCGGCCCCGCCACACCCCTGGCAGCTCCGGGCCGCCGCATGCCGTCGATTCCTGACTAAGCGCCCGGAAATCGAAAGAGCCGCGGCGACCGGTCTCCGTGAATTCACGGAAGGGGGTGCCGCGGCTCCTGGCCGAAAGCCGTCCGGGGACGGCCGCGCGGGACTTACTTGGCAGAGGTCTTGCGCGCGGTGGTCTTGCGGGTGGCGGTCTTCTTCGCCGGCGCCGTCTTCTTGGCCGTGGCGGTCGCCTTCTTGGCGGTCGCCGTGGTCTTCTTGGCGGCAGCCGTGGTGGTGGCCTTCTTCGCCGCGGCCGTCTTCTTGGTCGCGGCCGCCGCCGTGGTCTTCTTGGCGGCGGTGGTCTTCGCGGCCGTGGTCTTGGCGGCGGTGGTCTTCGCCGCCGTGGTCTTGGCGGCCGTGGTCTTCGCGGCGCTCTTCTTGGCGGTCGCCGTGGTCTTCTTGGCGGCAGCCGTGGTCGCGGCCTTCTTGGCGGCGGCCGTGGTCGCCGTCTTCTTGGCGGCGGCCTTCTTGGTGGCCGGGGCGGCGGCAGCGGCAGCGGCGGCGCGCTTGGTGGCGGCACGCTTGGCAGCCGGGGTGGCGGCCACGCCACTCTTGCCCGGGGTGAGGGAGCCCTTGGGGGCCTTCTTCACCGAGGGGCCTTCCTTCGGCAGCTTCTTGCTGCCGCTGACCAGGTCCTTGAAGCCCTGGCCAGGACGGAAGCGGGGCACCGAGGTCTTCTTGACCTTGACCCGCTCGCCGGTCTGCGGGTTGCGGGCGAAGCGCGCGGAGCGCTCCACCTTCTCGAAGGTGCCGAACCCGGTGACCGAAACCCGGTCACCCGCCACAACGGCACGGACCATGGTGTCGAGCACTGCGTCGACGGCCTCTGCGGCAGCCTTGCGACCGCCCAGCTGCTCGGCCACCGCTTCGACAAGCTGAGCCTTGTTCACGTCTTCCCCTTCGGAAACGGGCGCCGGATGATTCCATCCGTTCTTTTCGCACGTTAGGTATGTATCTGCGGACTTTCAATTACCAAACGCGCGAATCACCCTAGTGTCGCAATGGATTTGCGCGTCGGCGACCTCAGCCGAGCGGCGGGGGCCCCTCGTCCAGGTCATGTACAAAGCGACTCAACCGCCTTGCCGCCTCCGGAAGATCGCGCTTGGCGGCCTCGGTGACGATGAGGAGTTGACGGGTGAGAGCGGTCTTTGCATCGGCAGACACGTTCAGCGCATGCACGCGGGCGTGAGCTTGCTTCAACCGCTCGGCCACGAGCGCGTAGAGCGCTGCGACTTCCTGGTCGTCCGGCCCCTCAGCTGGTGCGGAGGCGACGTCCGGCCGGTCGTCAATTCGGCGTTCGGATGGCCGGCCCCCGGAGTCCTCCGCTGCGGGTTCGCCGCCCGCGTACGGAGGTTCATGGTGCCGGTGCATGTACTGATTGTGCCATCTACCCGCAGTTGTACTTGCGCGGGGCCCTCTTCCGCAAAGCCAAATGGGCAATCCGGGGCGGGCCGCGACGCTAACTCGTGCTCCGGAACGACGGATGGCCCGGCCCCCCCGAGGGGGGCACGGGCCATCCGGCGGATCGTCAGAATGCTTGTTCTGAGGGGAACTCAGACGACCGGCAGAGTACGGGGCTTGAACGCCGGGCGGGTCGTCTCGAAGGCCGCGATGTCGGCCTCGTTCTGCAGCGTGATGCTGATGTCGTCCAGCCCGTTGAGCAGCCGCCACCGGACGTTGTCGTCCAGTTCGAAGGCCGCCGTGACGCCTTCGGCCCGCACTTCGCGCGCCTCCAGGTCGACCGTGATCTCGGCCGAAGGGTCACTCTCGGTGATCGCCCAGAGCTGTTCCACGGTCTCCTGCGGGAGGACGACCGTCAGCAGGCCGTTCTTCAGGGAGTTGCCGCGGAAGATGTCGGCGAAGCGGGACGAGATCACCGCGTGGAAGCCGTGGTTCTGGAGCGCCCAGACGGCGTGCTCGCGGGAGGAGCCGGTGCCGAACTCGGGGCCGGCCACCAGGACCGTGGCGCCCTGCCGCTCGGGCCGGTTGAGGATGAACGACTCGTCCTTGCGCCAGGCCTCGAACAGCCCGTCCTCGAAACCGGATCGGGTGACCTTCTTGAGCCAGTGGGCGGGGATGATCTGGTCGGTGTCCACGTTGCTGCGGCGCAGCGGGACGGCCCGGCCGGTGTGGGTGGTGAACTTCTCCATGGCTCAGGCCTCCACGGCAGCGACGTCGGCGGTCAGGTCGGAGGGGGACGCGAGGCGGCCCAGCACGGCGGTCGCGGCGGCGACCTGCGGGGAGACCAGGTGGGTGCGGCCGCCCTTGCCCTGCCGTCCCTCGAAGTTGCGGTTCGAGGTGGAGGCGCAGCGCTCCCCCGGGGCGAGCTGGTCGGGGTTCATGCCCAGGCACATCGAGCAGCCCGCGTGGCGCCACTCGGCACCGGCGGCGGTGAACACCTTGTCCAGGCCCTCCTCGACGGCCTGGAGGGCGACCCGGACGGACCCGGGCACCACCAGCATCCGCACCCCGTCGGCGATCCGGCGGCCCTCCACGACGGCCGCGGCGGCCCGCAGGTCCTCGATCCGGCCGTTGGTGCAGGAGCCGACGAAGACGGCGCCCACCTCCACCTCGCGCAGCGGGGTGCCGGCCTCCAGGCCCATGTACGCCAGGGCGTTCTCGGCGGCCAGGCGCTCCTGCGGGTCGGCGAAGGAGGCCGGGTCCGGCACGTTGGAGCCCAGCGGGGCGCCCTGGCCCGGGTTGGTGCCCCAGGTGACGAACGGGGTCAGCTCGCTCGCGTCGATGAGGATCTCGTGGTCGAAGACCGCGTCCTCGTCGGTGACCAGGGTCTTCCAGTACGCGACGGCGGCGTCCCAGTCCTCGCCCTGCGGGGCGTGCGGCCGGCCCTTCAGGTACGCGAAGGTGGTCTCGTCCGGGGCGATCATGCCGGCCCGGGCGCCCGCCTCGATCGACATGTTGCAGACGGTCATCCGGGCCTCCATGGAGAGGCTCCGGATCGCCGAACCGCGGTACTCCAGGACGTAGCCCTGGCCGCCGCCGGTGCCGATCTTCGTGATGACGGCCAGGATCAGGTCCTTGGCGGTGACGCCCTCGGGCAGCTCGCCCTCGACGGTGATCGCCATGGTCCTGAACGGCGCCAGCGGCAGGGTCTGGGTGGCCAGCACGTGCTCGACCTGGCTGGTGCCGATGCCGAACGCCAGTGCGCCGAAGGCGCCGTGGGTGGAGGTGTGGGAGTCGCCGCAGACCACGGTCGTGCCGGGCTGGGTGAGGCCGAGCTGCGGGCCGACGACGTGCACGACGCCCTGCTCGATGTCGCCGAGCGAGTGGATCCGGACGCCGAACTCGGCGGCGTTCCTCCGCAGGGTCTCCAGCTGCACCCTGGAGACCGGGTCGGCGATCGGCTTGTCGATGTCCAGGGTCGGGGTGTTGTGGTCCTCGGTGGCGATCGTCAGATCCGTGCGGCGGACCTTGCGACCGGCCAGCCGCAGCCCGTCGAAGGCCTGCGGGCTGGTGACCTCGTGGAGCAGGTGCAGGTCGATGAACAGGAGGTCGGGCTCGCCCTCCGCGCGCCGCACGACGTGGTCGTCCCAGACCTTCTCTGCGAGTGTCCGTCCCATCGGATTCCCTCCAGCCGGCCGCGTTGCCGGCCTTCTCGTGTTCTTCGAGGTCAAAGCGTGTGCGCCGCCCTGAGACTCCCGGGCCGCTTCCGTCCAGAGTGGCGCTTTTCGCCGGAGATTGAACTGGCGTCTCGCAGAGTGAGACCGCAGTCTTAGCGCATGGACAGCGCTCGGGCCGCGCCGGGGTGGCGCGCGGGTGACTGTCGAGCGCCGCCCCGGGGGGCCTCGGGACGGCGCCTCGCCCCCACCCGTCCCGGGCCGCCGGGAGCCCCCGCGGAAAGCCCGAAGGGCCCCGCTCGGAACGGAGCGGGGCCCTTCGGGATATTTCCGGGGAAAGCAAAAAGACCCCGGAACCGGGGTCTTTCCAATTTCTGGCTGGGGTACCAGGACTCGAACCTAGACTAAATGAACCAGAATCACTCGTGCTGCCAATTACACCATACCCCAACACAAAGCAAGGGCCGATGGGCGAGCCCACCGGCTTCCTGCTCTGAAGTACCCCCGACCGGATTCGAACCGGCGCTACTGCCGTGAGAGGGCAGCGTGCTAGGCCGCTACACAACGGGGGCTTCCTGGCGATCCCTTGCGGGATCAGTACCCCCGACCGGATTCGAACCGGCGCTACTGCCGTGAGAGGGCAGCGTGCTAGGCCGCTACACAACGGGGGCTTTCCAGGTGATCCCTTGCGGGATCAGTACCCCCGACCGGATTCGAACCGGCGCTACTGCCGTGAGAGGGCAGCGTGCTAGGCCGCTACACAACGGGGGCTTGATCTTCTTTTGTGCTGTACTGACGTACTGCGCTGGGGTACCAGGACTCGAACCTAGACTAAATGAACCAGAATCACTCGTGCTGCCAATTACACCATACCCCACCAGAGTTGAACCCCTGCGGGCCCTTCTCAGGCGTTGCGCCTCTCGGTCGGTCCCTTCCGAGGGGCTTTCGCTTCCTCGTCCGTTCCCTCCCGGGCGGCGCAGAAAGAACATTACCCGACGTCGGCCCCGGCTCCAAAATCGATAACCCCGGGCAGCGAACGGGAGGCCTGCGGATGACCTCCGGGTACGCCGCGGGCCCGGCACGAAGCCGGGCCCGCGGCCTGCTCAGCGGCCCGCTCAGGCGGCCGGCAGGGCGTCCAGGGCGCCGCGCAGCCGGCGCAGCGTCTCGGGGCGTCCCAGCAGCTCCATGGACTCGAACAGCGGCGGGGAGACCCGGCGGCCGGTGACGGCCACCCGCAGCGGCGTGAAGGCGAACTTGGGCTTGATGCCCAGCCCGTTCACCAGCGCCTCGCGCAGCGCGGCCTGGATCGGCTCGGGGGTGAAGTCCGCGAGCTCCTCCAGCGCCTTGATGCTGGTCTCCAGCACCGGGCGGGCGTCCGCGGTCAGCACCTTGGCCGCGTCGTCCGGGTCGAGGGCGAACTTCTCCGGCGCCACGAACAGGAAGCCGGCCATGTTCACGATCTCGCTCAGCACGACCATCCGCTCCTGGGTGAGCGGCGCCACCTTGGCGAGCAGGTCCAGCTGCTCGGCGGTCGGCTCGGCCGGCAGCAGGTCGGCGCCCTGGAGGAAGGGCACCAGGCGGCGGACGAAGTCCTCGGGAGCCAGCCGGCGGACGTGCTCGGCGTTGATCGCCTCGCACTTCTTCAGGTCGAAGCGGGCCGGGTTGGCGTTCACCCTGGCGACGTCGAAGGCGGCGACCATCTCGTCCATGTCGAACAGGTCGCGGTCCTCGGACAGCGACCAGCCCAGCAGGGACAGGTAGTTGAGCAGGCCCTCGCGGATGAAGCCGCGCTCGCGGTACAGGTTGAGCGAGGACTGCGGGTCCCGCTTGGAGAGCTTCTTGTTGCCCTCGCCCATCACGTACGGCAGGTGGCCGAAGCGCGGGGTGGTGCCGTTGCCGACGCCGATCTCGGCGAGCGCGGCGTACAGCGCGATCTGCCGCGGGGTGGAGGACAGCAGGTCCTCGCCGCGCAGCACGTGGGTGATGCCCATCAGGGCGTCGTCCACCGGGTTGACCAGGGTGTACAGCGGAGCGCCGTTGGCCCGGACGATGCCGTAGTCCGGCACGTTCTCCGGCTCGAAGGTGAGCGTGCCGCGCACCAGGTCGTCGAAGGAGATCGTCCGGTCCGGCATCCGGAAGCGCAGGATGGGCTCGCGCTTCTCCAGCTTGTAGACGGCGACCTGCTCGTCGGTCAGGTCGCGGCAGTGGCCGTCGTAGCCGGAGGCCTTGCCGGCCGCGCGGGCGGCCTCGCGGCGGGCGTCCAGCTCCTCGGTGGAGCAGTAGCAGTGGTAGGCGTGGCCGGCCTCGTGCAGGCGGCGGGCGACGTCCGCGTAGATGTCCATCCGCTGCGACTGGCGGTACGGCGCGTCCGGGCCGCCGACCTCGGGGCCCTCGTCCCAGTCCAGGCCGAGCCAGCGCATGGCGTCGAGCAGCTGGTCGTACGACTCCTCGGAGTCGCGGGCGGAGTCGGTGTCCTCGATCCGGAAGACCAGCGTGCCGCCGTTGTGGCGGGCGTAGGCCCAGTTGAAGAGGGCCGTGCGGACCATCCCCACGTGGGGGTTGCCGGTCGGGGACGGACAGAAGCGAACCCGGACGGCCGGGTCAGTGTTAGCCACGCTTGATCACCTTGTTGGTGAGAGTGCCGATGCCTTCGATGGAGACGGCGACCTCGTCGCCGACGTTGAGGGGGCCCACCCCTGCGGGCGTGCCGGTGAGGATGACGTCGCCGGGCAGCAGCGTCATGGCCTCGGAGATGTGGACGATCAGCTCGGCGACCGAGCGGATCATCAGGGAGGTGCGGCCGTTCTGGCGGGGCTCGCCGTTGACCGTGCAGGTGATCGCGAGGTCGCTCGGGTCGAGGTCGGTCTCGATCCACGGGCCCAGCGGGCAGGCCGTGTCGAAGCCCTTGGCCCGGGCCCACTGGCCCTCGCGCTGTTGGATGTCCCGCGCGGTGACGTCGTTGGCGCAGGTGTAGCCGAGGATCACCTCGGGCACCCGGTCCAGCGGCACCTCGCGGCACATCCGGCCGATCACCACGGCGAGTTCGGCCTCGTGGTGGACGTCCGACGAGAACGGCGGGTAGGCGATGTTCTCGGTCGGGCCGATCACCGAGGTGGACGGCTTGAAGAAGGTGAGCGGGACGTCGGGGACGTCGTTGCCGAGCTCGGTCGCGTGCGCCGCGTAGTTGCGGCCGACCGCCACGATCTTGTTCGGGAGCATCGGGCTGAGCAGCCGGACGTCCTGGAAGCGATAACTCTCGCCGGTGGGCTGGGGCTGGCCGAACGGGTGACCGGCCAGCTCGTGGACGACCAGCGAGTCGGGCCGGGAAGGGTCGCCCTCCACCACGCCGAAGGAGACGCTGCCGGCGGCAGGGCTCCCCTCCCGGACGGAAAACCTGGCAATGCGCACGGCTGGGCTACCCCTCGCTTCGTCGGCCGCCCGGGGCGCGCCCGGGCGCTGGTGGGCCCCCCGCCCGCAGTGGGCGGGGCCCCGTCAATCGGCCTCCAGGCTATCGCGTGGGGCCCTGGCCGACCGCTTTGCCCCTGTTCAGCGCGGTCCGGGCGACAACGCGCGGTTCGGGGCGGCAACGGCCGGGGGGGGGGGGCCGCCCCGGGGGGGGGGGGGGGGCCCCCCCCCGCCGGGGGGGGGGGGGGGCCCCCCCCCCCCCCCCCCGCCCCCCCCCCCCCCCCCCCCCCCCCGCGGCGT
>NZ_JBIVUM010000025.1:101223-107061 GCF_044757205.1 Kitasatospora sp. NPDC091335
CGGCCGCCGGGCACCCCGCGGGGGGGCCGGCGCCCGGCGTCGCCCGGGGGCCGGGGGGGGGGGGCCCCCCCGGGGGGGGGGGGGGGCCCCGGGGGGGGGGGGCCCCCCCCCCCGGGGGGGGGGGGCGCCGCCCCCGGTACGGCGTTGCCCGGTCAGTCCCGCACGACGACGACCGGGGCGACCATCAGCTGGATGCGGCGCGGGTTGGCGGTGACGCCCGGCAGCTCGGTGCCGTAGGTCACGACGTCCTCGGGCTTGCGGGCGCCCGGGATCTTGCTGAAGTCCTCGACCGAGGCCAGCGTCGTCCGGCGCGGGTTCGCCGTGGGGCGGCAGGACAGCGTGGACTTGGTGGCGTTCTTCGCCTGGGACATCGAGAGCACCTCGTGGTCGCGGCCGGCCGGATCACGACGGATCGGCACCGGCCTGAGTTGATTCCGATTGATTCGGAGGGGTTCTGGGCAGGCTGGTCTGGGCCGTGCTCCGGAGAGAGCCAGGTTACGAGATCTCATTCCATAGAGGCCGTGACCAAAGCTACACATTGGACTGTGATTTTGCTCACAAAATGATGAGCAAAACGCAGATATCCGACATATCGTCGCAGCGGGATATTCCGACATTTCACCGATAAGGTGCATTCGGGAAGGTCCCCGACTCTTCCCGATCACGACTCTTCTTGGCATGTATCCGGCGAGTGTCCGAAAAAGGCGGTATTCCGGACCCGTTACCGCACAGTCCGTGAGACTGTGCAAGCGGTCGGTAGCGCCGGAGGCCTGGTTCCTGCGGCCCTTGTTGGGATTCCCCGGCTGTGCTGGAATGCGACGGACCGTGGGTAGGGAGTGGTCCACCCCGGTGCCCGCTCTCCCGGACCGGCCGGGGTGCGGATGGAAACTCGACACCGTCCAGGCCGTGGCGACGCGGCGGGACGCCCGGTCCAGAGGTTGCGACGCCAGTGCAGGGACGTTTCAAAAGGGGTAGCGGCGCCGCGGGTAACCCGGAGTCGCGTGAGCCTGTGGCAGCCCCTCAACAGGCGGCGGCCCCCGACGGCCCGGCCGAGCCGGTGACACCGGAGCCCCCCGGCCGCCCGGAGGAGGACGGTCAGGAGCGGAAGTCCGCCCGGGACAAGCTCCGCACCTCGCTGACCCGGCGACGCGCCACCGGTCTGAACCGGCTCGCGATGCGCAACTGGCGCATCCGCACCCGTCTGATCGCGCTGCTCGCCCTCCCCGTGATGGTCTCGCTGGTCCTCGGTGGCCTGCGCATCCAGAGCTCGATGGAGAACTCGCAGCAACTCGCCCAGATGGCCAACCTGTCCGACCTGGCCAAGAAGGCGACCAACCTCGCGGACGCGCTCCAGACCGAGCGCGACATCAGCGCCGGCCCGATCACCAAGGAACCGACCGCCCCGCTGGACGACGACATCGTCGCGGCCCGCAAGTCCACCGACGATCTGAGCCGCACCTTCACCGCGTCCTCCGACAAGTTCGAGAACCTCGAACTGTCCGGTGGAAAGGCGCTGTTGCTCCAGATCCGCAAGGACCTGAACTCGATCGCGGACACCCGCAGCCTGCCGTACCAGAACAACCAGAACATCCAGTCGACGATCACCGCGTACGACGTGATCATCCGCGACCTGCTGTCCATCACCCAGGACATCGCGCTCGCGTCGAACAACAAGGACCTGGTCGTCTCCACCCGCGCGCTCCAGCAGTTCTCGCTGGCGAAGAACGCGACCTCGCAGCAGCGGGCCCTGATCAGCGCCGCGCTCGCGAACCCGAAGAGCCCCGACCTCAGCGCCAGCGACGAGTCCTTCGGTATCCGTCTGCGCAGCTCGTACGACAACGCGATCGCGAGCTTCAACAACATCTACACCGCGCACGACCTGGACAACCTGCGCAGCCAGCTGAGCTACAACTCGGTGGTCGCCGACGCCGACCGCTACGCCTCCACGATCCTCACCCAGAGCGGCATCCGCCAGACCGAGGCGGTCAGCTACAAGGACTGGTACGAGAAGGCCAGCGCCAAGATCACGGCCGAGCGCCGGATCGAGTCCAAGCTCATCGAGAACCTGGACGGCAAGGCCCAGGACCTCCAGGCCCAGGCCGACGCCGACGCCCTGATCATCGGTGTCGCGGTCGCCCTGGTGCTGCTCGTCGCCCTCGGTGGCGCCGGTCTGATCGCCCGCTCGATGGTGCGCTCGCTGACCCGCCTCCAGGCCGCGGCCGAGGACGTCGCCGAGCGCCGCCTGCCCGAACTGGTCAAGACCCTCTCCGAGGCCGACCCGCACGACGTCGACACCACGGTCGAACCGGTCGCCGTCGACTCCACCGACGAGATCGGCCACGTGGCCCACGCGTTCGACATGGTGCACAGCGAGGCCGTCCGCCTCGCCGCCGAGCAGGCCCTCCTGCGCGGCAACATCAACGCGATGTTCACCAACCTCTCGCGCCGCAGCCAGGGCCTCATCCAGCGCCAGCTGTCGCTCATCTCCGAGCTGGAGAGCCGCGAGGCGGACCCGGACCAGCTGGCCAACCTCTTCAAGCTGGACCACCTCGCGACCCGCATGCGCCGCAACGGCGAAAACCTCCTGGTCCTCGCCGGTGAGGACCCGGGCCGCCGCTGGACCAGGCCCGTTCCGCTGGTCGACGTCCTGCGCGCCGCCGCCTCCGAGGTGGAGCAGTACGAGCGCATCGAACTCGCCGCCGTGCCGTCGGCCGAGGTCGCCGGCCGCGTCGTCAACGACCTCGTCCACCTGCTCGCCGAGCTGCTGGAGAACGCCACCTCGTTCTCCAGCCCGCAGACCCGCGTCCGGGTCACCGGCCACGCGCTGCCGGACGGCCGGGTGCTGGTCGAGATCCACGACACCGGCATCGGCCTGAGCCCCGACGACCTCTCCGAGATCAACGAGCGCCTCGCCAACCCGCCGACGGTGGACGTCTCGGTCTCCCGCCGCATGGGCCTCTTCGTGGTCGGCCGCCTGTCGCTGCGCCACGGCATCCGGATCCAGCTCCGTCCCAGTGACTCCGGCGGCACCACCGCGCTGGTCATGCTCCCGGTGGACGTCACCAACTCCGGTGACCGCCGCGGCACCGGCCGCCCCGGCTCCGCCCAGGCCAAGCAGCAGCGCGGGGTCGCCCCGACGCCGCGCCAGCAGCGCCAGATGCCGCCCGCCCGCCCGGGCGGTCAGGCCGCGCTCGGCCAGGGCCCGGCCGGCGGTGCCCCGCAGGGCGGCCGCCCGCAGCTCGGCCAGGGCGGCCCGGCCGCTCCGGCCGGTCCCGGTCCGCAGGCCGGTCCGGGTCCGCAGGCGGGCCCCGGTGCCCCCGGCGGCCGCGCCGGCGGCGGGCTGCCGACCCGCAAGGTCGGCCAGTCGCTGCGCGAGAACCCCGTCCTGCCGGGTGGGGGTCAGCCCGGTCAGGGGCGGCCCGCCCAGCCGCAGCAGAACCCCAAGTCGCCGCAGGCCCCGCAGCAGGCCCAGCAGGGCGGTCTGCCGCAGCGCGCCCCGGGCCGCCAGGGCCCGCCGCAGAGCGGCCCGAACGGCCTGCCCCGCCGCGGCCGTCAGCAGCCGCCCGGCCAGCCGCAGTCCGGCCGGCCCCAGCCCGGCCAACCGCAGTCGGGCCGGCCGCAGCCCGGTCAGCCCCAGGCGGACCGGCCGCAGCCCGGCCAGGAGCGGCCGCGCCCCGGTGGCGAGTTCGACGGCGGTCCCGGTCCCAGGACCGGCGAGCAGCCGCAGCACGGCCGCCCCGGCGGTCCCGGTGCGCCGCAGCAGGGCGCCCGTCCCGGCAACCGTCCGCAGGAGGGACTGCCGCAGCGCCGCCCGGCCCCGCAGGGCCCCGGCGCCCCCGGCCGGCCCGCCGCCCAGGGCCCGCGCGGTCCGCAGCGCCCCGGCCAGGAAGCGCCGCAGCGCGACCGTCAGCCGCAGCTGCCGCCGCAGGCCCCGCAGCCCCAGCCGTCGGCCGAGCCGGCGCCGGTGGAGAGCACCCAGCAGTTCGCCCGCCCGCGCTTCGAGGCCAGCCAGATCGACCCGCGCGACCCGCTGGGCCTCGGCCTGGTCGAGCCGGTGCTGCCGAACGTGCCGAACCCGCCGCGTCCGGAGCCGGTGCGTCAGGAGCGGGCCCCGCAGCAGCCGCTGCCGCTGCCGCACCAGGAGCCGATGGCGCTGCCGACCGGCTCCTCCCAGGCCGCCGACCGGCAGCCCGCCGACGAGCAGCCCTGGCACCCGCAGGACGACGGCGGACAGCAGGCACGGCCGCGGCAGTACCAGCCGCGCCGCCCCGGCACCTCCGCGCCGGAGTTCCGGCCGTCCGCCGAGGAACAGCAGGCTCCGGAGGGCCGGCCGCAGCAGCCGCAGGCCCAGCCCCAGCAGGCCCAGCCTCAGCAGGCCCCCCAGCAGCCGCAGCCCGGGCAGCAGCCGGGCACCGGTGACGCGCCGTGGCGTCCGTCCGCGAACGACGAGCGCTGGCGCCGCGCCGAGCAGGTCCGCGAGCCCTCGACCAGCGGCGTCACCATGTCGGGCCTGCCCCGGCGGACCCCGCAGGCCAACCTGGTCTCCGGCACCGCCGAGGCCTCGCCGCTGACCGGCCCGCAGGTCTCCCGGGCCCCCGAGGAGGTCCGCGGCCGTCTCACCAACCTGCGCCGCGGCATCCAGCAGGGCCGTCGCGCCGGGGCCGAGCAGGCCGCCAACCAGCCGGGCTTCCAGCATGGTGCCCAGCAGCCCGGATTCGATAGTTTCGGTGGCCGGAGCGACGGCAACGGCGCAGATCACCAGGAGCGTTGAGTTGAACCAGATGAGCCAGGCCGCACAGAACCTGAACTGGCTGATCACCAATTTCGTGGACAGCACCCCCGGGGTGTCCCACACCGTGGTGGTCTCCGCGGACGGCCTCCTGCTCTGCATGTCCGAGGGCTTCCCCCGGGACCGTGCCGACCAGCTCGCCGCCGTCGCCTCCGGCCTCACCTCGCTGACCAACGGTGCGAGCCGGATCTTCGAGGGCGGCGAGGTCAACCAGACCGTGGTCGAGATGGAGCGGGGCTTCCTGTTCCTGATGGCCGTCAGCGACGGTTCCTCGCTCGCCGTCCTGGCGGCGCCGGACTCCGACATCGGCCTCGTCGGCTACGAGATGGCCCTGCTCGTCGACCGCGCCGGCGCCGTCCTCACCCCCGCTCTCCGCGCCGAACTCCAGGGCAGTCTCCTGCACTGACCGGAGCCTCCGCGCGGATCCGCCCACCCGTCCCACCGCCCTCGCCGGGTCCGACCCGACCGGACCCGGCGCAACCCTCTCAGCTACCCTCAGGCAGCTGATCCCGCCTCAGCTGGCATCGCCCCAGCTGGAACCGGCTGCTCAAGGCTGCAGCACTAGGAGGACCCATGACCCCGCCCTCGACACCCGCCGGCTCGTACGGCAACGGGTACGGCAGCGGCTACGGCGGGCAGCAGTCCGACGGCTACGAGCAGCAGCCGCTGGTCCGCCCGTACGCGATGACCGGCGGCCGGACCCGACCCCGCTACCAGCTCGCCATCGAGGCGCTGATCTCCACCACCGGTTCGGCCGACCGGGCCACCGGGCTGCTGCCCGAGCACGCCCGGATCGTCAGCCTCTGCCGTGAGGTCAAGTCCATCGCGGAGATCTCCGCCCTGGCCGGCGTGCCGCTCGGTGTCGCCCGCATCCTGGTCGCCGACCTTGCCGAGGCCGGTCTCGTCGCCATCCACCAGCCCGCCGCCGCGGGCGAGTCGGGCGGAACGCCCGATGTCACGCTGCTCGAAAGGGTCCTCAGTGGACTTCGCAAGCTCTAACGCGGCCGCCCCCACCCGCGCCACCACCTCCGCGAAGATCGTCGTCGCGG
>NZ_JBIVUM010000026.1:0-105781 GCF_044757205.1 Kitasatospora sp. NPDC091335
CCTTGGTAGGCCATTACCCCACCAACAAGCTGATAGGCCGCGGGCTCATCCTGCACCGCCGGAGCTTTCCACCAACCCCCATGCAGAGGAAGGTCATATCCGGTATTAGACCCCGTTTCCAGGGCTTGTCCCAGAGTGCAGGGCAGATTGCCCACGTGTTACTCACCCGTTCGCCACTGATCCACCCCGAAGGGCTTCACCGTTCGACTTGCATGTGTTAAGCACGCCGCCAGCGTTCGTCCTGAGCCAGGATCAAACTCTCCGTGAATGTTTACCCGTAGTCGGGTCCACACTCGCGTTGAGCGGCACGGCAACCACCGGAATAGGGTGATCCCGCGCACTGCGTCCTCGCTAGTGTTTGTTTCAAAAGGAATCTCCAACCCCAGGAAACCTGAGGCCGGGGATGTCAACATATCTGGCGTTGACTTTTGGCACGCTGTTGAGTTCTCAAGGAACGGACGCTTCCTTCGGACTGCCTTCCAGCAGGCCCTCCGGGCTTCGTTCTTTCGTGTTTCAAGCTTATCAGATGTTTTCCGCTCCGTTTCCGGGGCTTCGTTCATCCAACTCGCCGGTGTCTTCGAGGCTTTGACGCCCTGTCCGACGTTCCAAACTCTAGCCGATCCCCGCTCCGAAAAGCGAATCCGGCCGCAATCCGATAAAACGCGCACGCCGAATATGCCCCAGGCCGTCACGCGGAAAAGCGAAACGACCGGCACGAACCGGAAGTGGTGATTCAAAGGATTGGCCGCTCCGGGACCGTCCGCGCAAACGCGTGTCCGGTGCTCCCTGTCGAGCGACTAGAAAACACTACCCCTGTCCGGCGCCGGAGGCAAACCCGTCCCGGAGACGGTCCTGGTGCAGAGCGCCCGGCCGGGCTTCACGTACTCGCCGTTGGGGTGGTCGTTGCCGGTGACCCAGTGGCGGGCGGTGGTCTCGTCGCGGCCGCCGTCACGGTGGCGGCGGAGCAGGCGCTCCTCCCGAACGGTGTCGTCGGTGTGCACGTACCAGAGTTCGTGCAGCAGTCGGCGGGCGTCCGGCCAGGGGGCGTCGGCGGAGGCGAGGTAGTTGCCCTCGGTGATGACGAGGCGGGTGTGCGGGCGGACGACGTGGCGGGCGGCGACCGGTTCGTCCAGGGTGCGGTCGAAGTCCGGGACGTAGATGTCCTGGAAGCGGTCGCCGGCGATGCGGCGCAGCAGGGCGACGTACCCGTGGGCGTCGAAGGTGGCGGGGGCGCCCTTGCGGTGGGTCAGGCCGAGGCGGTCGAGCTGGGTGCCGGAGAGGTGGAAGCCGTCCAGCGGAACGTAGGCGGCGGTGCCGGGGCCCTCGGCGCGCTCGACCTCGGCGACCAGGTGGCGGGCCAGGGTTGACTTGCCGGCGCCGGGCGGGCCGGCGAGTCCGAGGATCGTACGGGCGTTGCTTCCCGGGCCGTGGAGGAAGCCGAGGGCAAGGGCGGTGAGGCGGTCCTCGTTCATGGCCGCACCCTACTCAGCGCGCACACCCTGCTCAGCGCACACCCTGCTCAGCGCGCGCTCTGCCCGGCACGTGCTTCGCCCTGCGCACGCCCTGCTCGGCCGGGCACGCTCCGGGCGCTCCGGATCGGGACGGCTCAGCGGTCGGCCAGGGCGGGCAGGTCCAGGGTGAGGGTGCCGGCATCGGCGTCGAGCAGGGCGGGAACGCCGAGCGGCACGGTGAGGGTGGACGGGCAGTGGCCGAAGCCCAGCTCCCAGAGCACGGGGATGCCGAGCCCGCCGAGCCGGTCGAGCATCACCGCGCGGACCCGTTCGGGCCGTCCGCAGCCCTCCCAGGAGCCGAGGGCTATGCCGGCCACGCCGTCGAGGGCGCCGGAGCGCCGGAGCTGGGTGAGCAGCCGGTCCAGTTGGTAGGGGTGCTCGTGCACGTCTTCGAGCACCAGGACGCTGCCCGCGAACGAGGGGCGGGCGGCCGGCGTGCCGCGCTCGGCGGTGAGGACGTGGAGGCAGCCTCCGGCCGTGACCCCGCGGGCCCGGCCGGGGACGAGCGGGGCGGCGGTGGGCGAGGTGAGGACGGTGGTGGACGCGGGGTCGAAGAGGGTGCGGCGCAGGTGCTCGGCGGTCGGACCGTCGTCGACGAAGGTGGCCCCGGCGGCCATCGGTCCGTACAGGGTGGCGAGGCCGAGGCACTGGGCGAAGGCCTCGTGCAGGGAACTGACGTCGCTGAAGCCGATGAAGGGTTTGGGCCGCGCCGCGCGCATCGCGGTCCAGTCGAGCAGGTCGACCATGCGGTGCACGCCGTATCCGCCGCGGGCGCACATGACGGCGTCGACGGTGGGGTCGAGCCAGGCGGACCGGAGGTCGGCGGCGCGGTCGGCGTCGGTGCCGGCCAGGTAGCCGAGGGCGGGGTGGGTGTCGAGGACGTGCGGGGCGACGGTGACGCGCAGCCCCCAGGAGCGGAGGATCGCGCAGCCGGCGCTGAGGCGTTCGGCGTCGATGGGGCCGCTGGGGGCGACGACGGCGATGTGGTCGCCGGGGCGCAGGTGCGGCGGGCGGGTCAGCCCCTGGCCGGGTGTGGTCGGGTGCTGGTCCATGGGCCGGGCCGCCTTTCGGGCGCGGGAACGGGGTACGGGCGGCCGCGCCGGTGGCGACCGCCCGGTGACGATATGCCCCGTGTCGGCCGGCCGATGTCCACCGGCCCGATGTCCTCCGGACGCCGATGCCTGCCGGACGCGGTCCACGGCCGGGACGGACCCGACGGAGGGCGCGGACGGACATCCGCGGCCGCCGGCAGGTTCCGGCCGGCGGGCGCTCCTCAGATCGCCGCCCCCATCACCTCCCGGACCTCGGCGAGGGTGGCCTCCGCGACGGCGTCGGCGCGTTCGGCGCCGTCGCGCAGGACCTGCCGCAGGTGGCCGCGGTCGGCGGCGAACTCGGCCCGGCGGGCCCGCATCGGGCGGAGGAACTCGTTGACGGACTCGGTGACGGTGCGCTTGAGCGCGGCGGCGCCGCCGTCGCCGATCTCCTCGGCGACTGCCTCGGGGGCACGGTCCTGGCAGAGCGCGGCGAGCAGGACGAGGCCGGCCACCCCGGGCCGGTTGGCCGGGTCGTAGTCGATCCGGCGGTCGGCGTCGGTCCTGGCGCCACGGATGATCCGGGCGGTCTCGTCCTCGGTGGCGCCGAGCGCGACGGCGTTGCCCCGGCTCTTGCTCATCTTCCCGCCGTCGGTGCCGAGCACCATCGGGGCGTCGGAGAGCAGGGCCTCCGGGCGGGGGAAGACGGCGCTGCCGTCGGCGTGCGGGTAACGCTCGTTGAAGCGGCGGGCGACGGTGCGGGCGACTTCGAGGTGGGGCAGCTGGTCCTGGCCGACGGGGACCAGGTCGGCCTTGCAGAAGAGGATGTCGGCGGCCTGGTGGACGGGGTAGGTGAACATCAGCCCGCTGACCGCGGACTGCCGGGAGTGGGCGATCTCGTCCTTGACGGTGGGGTTGCGGCCGAGTTCGGCGACGCTGACCAGGCTGAGGAAGGGGAGCAGCAGCTGGTTGAGGGCGGGGACGGCGCTGTGCGGGAAGATCGTCGCCCGCTCGGGGTCGAGGCCGGCGGCGAGGTAGTCGAGGACGAGGTTCTCGGTGTGCTCGGCGAGCCGGTCGGCGAGGTCGCGGTCGGTGATGACCTGGTAGTCGGCGACCACGACGAACATCTCGACGCCTTGGTCCTGGAGCCGGACGCGGTTGCGCAGGGTGCCGAAGTAGTGGCCGAGGTGCAGCGGCCCGGTGGGGCGGTCCCCGGTGAGGACACGGTGGGCGGTCGGGTCGTCGGACGGCACGGACGTGGCCGCGGCGGGAACGGGGGCACCGGCGGGAACGGCGGCGGCGATGGCAGCGGCAGTGGCGGCGGCGGTCTCGGTGGTCAAGGTCTCTCTCCTCGGTACGGCGGTGGTGGCGGCCGTCCGGGGCAAGGGGCCCGTCCTGCGGTGAGCGGTGGAAACGCAGCAGGGCCGTCCGTTCCGGACGGCCCTGCTCAGGCGAGTGGGGTGGCCGTCCTAGGACGGCCACCAGCACAGGCCCGTGAAGCGCTTCATGGACCCGAGGGTAACGGCGTCAGTCCTCCACGACCAGCGCCTGGGTGTCCTTGGTCAGCGTCTCGCCGCGGAAGAACTCCGGTCGGATGACGCCGTACCAGGTCATCAGGCCCGCGCCGAGCAGCAGGATGCCGACGCCGATCACGAAGACCGAACCGATGCCGAAGACCGACCCGCTGCCGTAGTCGGGGGCCCAGGCGTCGGTGAGGGTCTGGAGGAAGACCGCGCTGAGCAGCACGCCGCCGAGGAGCGGCGCGACGCCCTTGAGCAGCAGGTCGCGCACGCTGGTGCGCAGCGAGCGGCGGAAGTACCAGACGCAGGCGAAGGCGGTCAGCGCGTAGTAGAAGCAGATCATCAGGCCGAGCGCCAGGATGGTGTCCTGGACGACGTTCTCGCTGATCAGGCTCATGCCGACGTAGAAGACGGCGGTGGCGATGCCGGCCGCGACGGTGGCGTAGCCGGGGGTGCGGAAGCGCGGGTGGACGGCGCCGAAGCGCGGCGGCACGGCGCGGTAGGCGCTCATCGCGAGCAGGGTGCGGGCCACCGGGATGAAGGTGGTCTGGAGGCTGGCAGCGGCGCTGGCGACGACGGCCAGGAAGAGCAGGATGCTCCACGGCGAGCCGAGCACCGGGCGGGCCAGCGCGGCGAAGACGTTGTCCGCGGTGGCCGGATTGCCGAGGCCGTTGCCGGTGCTGCCGACGCCCGCGAACATCTGGGAGGCGATCGCGACCAGCAGGTACGAGCCGACCAGGGTGACCATGGAGATCATCGCGGCGCGGCCGGGGGTCTTGGCGCTGCCCTGGGTCTCCTCGTTCATGGTCAGGCAGGTGTCCCAGCCCCAGTACATGAAGATCGACAGCGACAGTCCGGCGGTGAACGCGCTGAACGAGCTGACCTCCAGCGGGTTGAGCCAGGAGAACGAGAAGCCGACCGAGTCGGGCAGGTCGCCGGTCACGGCCTTGCCGATGGCGATGGCGGAGAACAGCACCAGCACGGCCAGCTGGAGGCCGACCAGGCTGTACTGGAACCACTTGGTGGCGGTCATCCCCCGGTAGCTCATCGCGGTGGCGCCGGCGATCAGCAGGACCACGGTGAGCAGGTGGACGGCCTTGTTCTGGTCGAGTTCGGTGACCCAGCTGCTGCCGGTCATCTCCCCGAGCATCAGGTACAGGAAGTCGGTCGCGACCCCGGCCAGGTTGGAGAGGACGATGATGGTCGCCACCGTCAGGCCCCAGCCGGCCATCCAGCCGACCCGGGGGCCGAAGGCCCGGACGCCCCAGGTGAAGGACGTGCCGCAGTCCGGGAAGTCCTTGTTCAGCTCCTTGTACGCGAACGCGACGAGCAGCATCGGCAGGAAGCCCGCCAGGAACACCGCGGGCATCTGCACGCCGACCGCGGTGACGGTCGGGCCGAGCGTCGCGGTCAGGCAGTAGACCGGGGCGACCGTCGAGACGCCCAGCACCACGCTGCTCAGCAGGCCGACGGAACCGCCCCGTAGACCCTTGTCTCCCGCTCCCCCAGCGGTCCCCTGATCACCGGGGACTCCACCACTGATGCCACTGACCGGGGCACCCTGCGGAGCGCCGGGCGCCATTGCCCGGCCACTGCTCGTGTGCTCTGAGAGCTGCTGATCAAACACCAGCGCACCCTAGATGGGGGCATGGAAGGTTGAGTAGACCAACCCTTGGTGATCTAAACCACTTGCTTCGATTCGTTCCCACCAAGGGCAACAGGGCTGATGTATTAACGGCTTGTTAACCCCATGTACCTTTGTTTCCAAGGACTTGAGCCAAGGAAATTTCTCCTGTTTGCCAAGGTTTGACACGGTTTGACCCCCCGGGACGAGTGGGCCGCGACCCCGCCACTCCCACATCGGATAGGTTTGCCTAACCTAATTTCGATCGTGAAAAGGAGCGTCGCGTGCCCCCCACCTCCGACGACCTGGCCCCCTCCACCCGCACCCCCGGCCGCCGCCGGTTCCTCACCGCGGGGATCGCCGGCAGCGTGGTGCTCGGCCTCGGCGGACTGCTCACCGCCTGCGGCAGCTCGGGCGGATCGGGCGGCAGCGGCGGTTCGACCCCGGCCGCCGGCGGCTCCTCCCCGGACCAGAAGTCCGTCAAGCAGGGTGGCGACGACTACGCCACCGTGATCGAGAAGATGAAGGGCTTCGGCACCGACGCCGCCCCCGGCGTCTACCCGCGCACCCTCAGGCACGCGATGGGCGAGACCGTCCTCCCGGCCAGGCCCACCCGGGTCGTGGTGCTGGACACCGGCGAGCTCGACAACGTCGTCGCCCTCGGCATCCAGCCCGTCGGCATCGTCCACGCCGACGCTTCCAAGTCCCTGCCGTCCTACCTCAAGGACAAGGCCGGCAGCCCGGCCGCCGTCGGCACCATCAACAGCCTCAACCTGGAGGCGATCGCCGCGCTCAAGCCGGACCTGATCCTCGGCAGCCAGCTGCGCGCCCAGGACCAGTACGCCCAGCTGTCCAAGATCGCACCGACCGTCTTCTCGCTGCGCCCCGGCTACCCGTGGAAGCAGAACTTCCTGCTCAACGCGAGCGCGTTCGGCCTGGAGACCGAGGCCAAGGCGCAGCTCGACGCGTACCAGGCGGCTGCCGCGGCGATCGGCGCGAAGCTCGGCGACAAGCGGCCCACCATCACACCGCTGCGCTTCATGCCGGGCCGGACCCGGCTCTACGCCGAGCTCTCCTTCATCGGCACCATCCTCACCGACGTGCCGCTGCCGCAGCCCGGGATCGAGCAGGTCAAGGAACTCGCGGTGGAGGTCAGCCCGGAGCAGATCGACAAGGCGGACGCCGACTGGATCTTCTACGGCGTGTACGGCAGCCCCAGCTCCACCAACCAGGACACCGTGCTGGGTGGCGCGCTCTGGAAGACGCTCGGCGCGGTCAAGTCCGGTCAGGCGCGACCGGTTTCGGACGAGACCTGGTTCCTCGGGCTCGGCGTCATGGCGGCGAACGCGGTGCTCGCCGACCTCAAGGGGTTCGTCGCGCCCGGGAGTTGAGCCGGCCCGGCGGGCCCGGGGCTGATCGGGGCCGGGCCCGGGCAGGTCGCGAGCGGGCCTGGAGCGGGCCTGGGAGCGCGGGTCCGGGGCGGGTCCTCGCGGGACGCGGGGCGTCCTTCCGTCCGTACGGCAACGGTGTTCGCCCGGCGCGGTCTTGGGCGGTCCCGCGGTGATTCCACGGTGATTCCGCGGCGGTCCTGCGGGGGTGTCGCGGTGGTATCGCGCACACCATCGGGTCGGACGCTTGGAGCTGATCGCGTGGTGCGGGAGGATCGTCGGGACCGTTCCCCGAAGGGCCCGCAGATGACCTCGCTCCACCCTGCCGCAACCGATCCCTCCCTGCCCGGCCCGCCCCGGGACGCCGCCGGATCCTCGCCCCCGCACGCCGTACCCGGCCCGCCCGACCCGATGGCCCCGGCGATCCCGACCGTCCCGATGGTCCCGGCCGTCCCGATGTGTTCGATCGCGACCGCCGCCGAACCCGGTGCCACCACGCCGGGCACTCCGGACGGGGCTGCCCGCCAGGGCTGCGCCTCGCGCCACGACTCGGTGCCGCAGCCACGCAGCCGCAATGACGTGGAGGCAGCGGGCCCGTCTGCGCCCGGCCCGGAGGCGGACGACCCGGAGACGGACGACCCGGAGGCGGGCGGCGATCCGACCACGACGCGTCTGCGGGCGGCGTTCGCCGACCGGCTGCGGGCCGCACACGCCCAGGGCCGCTCCGTCGCCGAGCTCGCGCAGGCGTGCCGGCGGCCGCTCGCGGAGGTACGGGTGCTGCTCGGCCTGGACGCGGCTGCCGAGGACGGTCCGGCCGCGCCCGACGGCCCCTCCTCCGACGCCGTCATCGTCGATGTCGATGTCGACGGCCGGGCCGGAAGCGAGGCCGAGGACGGGTTCGTCCGGTTCCGGCCCGCCGACGCCCCGCCGGAGGGCGGACCGTCCGTACCGAAGCCCCGGACGGGGCGCGAAGACCAGCGGATCCTGGGGTCCCGACGACCGTCACCCTCGCGGCGGCTGCGCCGGATGCACCCGCAGGCCGCCCGGACCGGGCAGGGGGCGACCGCACGGGAGACGGCCGCGACCGACCCGACCGGGGCGGGCCTGCCGGACGCTGCCGGGTGGACGGACGGATCCGCCGGTACGGCGGGGACGGCTGAACCCACCACCGGCGCGGTGGTAGCGGCGGCGCAGGTGCCGCCGTCCGCGACGGGCACCGGGTCCTTCGGTGTGACCGCCCCCGCCACCGGATCGAGCCCCGCCACGACCGACTCAGCAGCAGTCGGCCCCGCCGCCGTCGAATCCACCGCGGGGACCCGGTGGGCCGAACCGCAGCTCGGCATCCTGATCGGCGGCAGCCCCGGACAGGCCGACGCCCTCGGCCGGCCGGAGGAGCGCGCACCGGTCCGGGTGGCGGCCCGGCCGATCAGGGTCGGCCGCGGCACCTGCCTGGTGGTGCTGCCCTCCTGGCGTCCCGCCATCGCCGTCTCGGTGTCGACCGAGCTGCTGCTGTCCGCGACCGGGCTCGGCTTCGGGCAGCTGGCCGACGCCCGGCTGACGGTGCTGATGAATCCCGGCGCACTGCACGACCGGGAGCTGGAACTGCACGGCTGGGAGTCCGGTCCCGCCGGGCGGCCCCGGCGCGGCGGGCGCCCGTAGCCGCGCCGTCCGGCGCCGTTCAGCGATGGGGAGCGCGGGTCTGGCGGGCCTGGCGGGGCTGAAGAGTCCGGCGGGCCCGGGGCCTAACGGGCGGCCGGGGCGTTCGGAACGTACCCGAGGTCGACGGGCACCGGCGGCCGCCCGTCCACGGCCCAGCCGGGGCGGACCGCGTCCAGCAGTTCCGGCAGCGCGGGCGGCCAGAGGGCGTCGGCGTTCTCGTCGGCCAGGTCGGCCGGGGTCCACCAGCGCCAGTCCAGGATCCGGTCGACGGCGTGCACCGCGCTGACGTCGCCGACCGGGCCCCGGTGCGGTCCGCCGGCGAGGTAGATGTGCTCGTGCTGGCGGACCGGGGTGCCGTGCCAGGTGAAGTCGTGCTCCCAGGTGCAGAGCAGCGGGCCGGGTTCGAGGTCGCTCCAGCCGGTCTCCTCCCACAGCTCTCGGCGGGCGCCCTCCCACGGGGTCTCGCCCGGCTCCAGTCCGCCGCCCGGCATGGTCCAGTGCACGCCGACCTCGTCGTTGTCCGAGCGGAGCAGGAAGACCGAGCCGTTCTCATCCAGGACCACCGTGCGGGCGGCCTGCCTCGGCTTGCGCTTGTGGGGTCGCAGCAGATTTCGCATCGGGTCACTCTCGCAGTGGCCGTCCGGGGCGTCGAGCGGTTTCGGCACTCCGGTCGGGTGCTTGCGCCGGCGGGCCCGTCGTGCCGGACGCGGGGCCCGCCCGTCGGCCGTACCCTGACGGCCATGCCCGTACCAGCGATCATCTTCCCCGCCGATCCGCTCAACCCGCGCCGGCCCGACCCGCACTTCGCCTGGGAGGCCAGGATGGTGCGGGAGCTGGGCGGCGAGCACCACCTGGTCGACCACGACGTGCTGCTCGCCGGTCCGGCCGAGGAGGCGGTCCGGCGGGTGCCGCGGGACAGCGGCCCACTCTGGTACCGGGGTTGGATGCTGCCCTCCGCCCGGTACGCCGACTTCGCCGCCGCGCTCAGCGCCCGCGGCGGCAACCTGCTGACCAGCGCGCCCGGTTACACGGTGGCCCATGAACTGCCGGGCTGGTACGACGTGTTCGAGGGCGCCACCCCGGCCAGTACGTGGATCCCGTCCGACGGGCCGGTGGTACCCGGGCCGGAGGAGCTGGCGGAGGCCGCGGCCCGGCTCGGCGGGCACGGGCCCGCGATCGTCAAGGACTACGTGAAGTCGCGCAAGCACGAGTGGCACGAGGCCTGCTACGTACCCGAGTTGGCCGACCTGACGGCCGTCGGCCGGGTGGTGGAACGGTTCGTCGAACTGCAGGGCGAGTTCCTGGCGGGCGGCGTGGTGCTGCGGCGGTACGAGGAGTTCGAGGGCACGGACGCTTCGACGGAGGGCCCGGTCGGCGCGAGTGGCGCGGCTGATGGAGCTGTCGGGGCCGGCGCGAACGGTGGGACCGGGGTGGTGCGCGCGGACGGCGGCGCGCCGGATGCCGGCGGGCGGGCCGTGGAGGCCCGGGTGTGGTGGCTGGACGGCCGGCCCGTCCTGGTCGGACCGCACCCGGACGCCCCGCGCCAGGCCGTCGAGCCCGACCTCACCGACGTCCGGGCGCTGGTGCGCAGGCTCGGCTGCCGCTTCGTCACCACCGACCTCGCCAGCCGGGCGGACGGCTCCGGCTGGCGGGTGGTCGAGGTCGGGGACGGGCAGGTGAGCGACCTGCCGCGCGGGATCGACGCCTCGGGGCTGCTGGCGTCGCTGATCGCCGCCTGACGGACCCGGAATGACGAACCCGGGATGACGGCCCGCCAGGCGGCTTACGGGCGAGTGGAGTTCCGCGCGGGCCCGCGCTATCCGGCGGCGACGGCCTCCGCCGCCGGGTGGCCGTCGGCGATGAACGCCTGCCAGAGCCGGGCGTAGGTGCCGCTCCGGGCGAGCAGTTCGGTGTGGGTGCCGTCCTCGACCACCCGGCCGTGGTCCAGCACGACCACCCGGTCGGCACGCTCGGCGGTGGTCAGCCGGTGGGCGATGACCAGGGTCGTCCGGCCGCCGCTGAGCCGGTCCGCGGCCTGGTTGACCACCGCCTCGGTGGCCAGGTCGAGCGCCGCGGTGGCCTCGTCGAGCAGCAGGATGTCCGGGTCGACCAGTTCGGCCCGGGCCAGCGCGATCAGCTGGCGCTGGCCCGCCGAGAGGTTGCGCCCGCGGCCGGCCACCTCGTGGTCGTAGCCGCCCGAGAGCCGGACGATCATGTCGTGCGCGCCGACCGCCCTGGCCGCCGCCTCCACCTCGGCCGCCGAGGCGTCCGGCCGGCCGTACGCGATCGCCTCGCGGACCGTGCCCGCGAACAGGTACGCCTCCTGCGGCACCACGCCCAGCCGGTGGCGGTACTGCGCCAGGTCGTAGCGGGTGAGGTCGACCCCGTCCACCCGGACGGTGCCCTCCGTCGCGTCGTAGAACCGGGCGACCAGCTTCACCAGCGTCGACTTGCCGGCGCCGGTCTCCCCGACCAGGGCCACCGTCTGCCCGGCCGGGATGTGCAGGTCCACGCCGCTCAGCACGGTCGGGGCACCGTCCGCGCCGCCGTTGTAGGCGAAGCCGACCCCCTCGAAGGAGATCTCGCCGCGCAGGCCCTTGGCCACCGGGACCGGGTCGGCCGCCTCGGCGGTGGTGGTCGGGGTGCGCAGCAGCTCGCGGATGCGGCCGAGGCCCACCGAGGCCTGCTGGTAGCCGTCGAACACCTGGGACAGCTGGTTGACCGGCGCGAAGAACAGGTCGATGTAGAGCAGGTAGGCGACCAGCGCACCGACCGTCAGCGTCCCGGCGTCGACCCGGGCGGCTCCGACGATCAGCACCAGCGCGGCGGCCACGCTGGAGAGGAACTGGACGAACGGGAAGTACAGCGAGATGTAGAGCTGGGCGCGGACCCGCGCCTCGCGGTACGCGATGCCGCGCGCCACGAAGCGGTCGGTGTTGGTGTCCAGGCGACGGAAGGCCTGGACGATCCGCATGCCGGCCACGTTCTCCTGGAGATCGGCGTTGACGGCGCTGATCAGGTCGCGGGAGCGCTCGTACTGGTCCCTGGACTTCCTGCGGAACACCAGGGTCGCGATCACCAGCAGCGGCAGCACGGCGAAGACCACCAGGGCCAGGCCGGCGTCGATGATCAGCAGGGCGGCGAAGATCCCGGCGAAGGTCAGCAGGCTGACCACCGCGGTGACCATCCCGGTCTGGAGGAAGGAGGTCAGCGAGTCCAGGTCGGTGGTCATCCGGGTCATGATCCGGCCGGTCAGCTCGCGCTCGTAGTAGTCCAGGCCGAGCCGGTTGAGGTGGGCGAAGATCTTGAGCCGGAGCGTGTAGAGGACGCGCTCGCCGGTACGGCCGCTGACCCGGTTCTCCGCGCCCTGCACCACCCAGTCCAGCAGGACCACGACGAGTGCGGTGAGCGAGGCCACCGCGACTCCGCCCATCACGCCCTTGCGGACGCCCTCGTCGATGCCGTGCCGGATCAGCACCGGCAGGACCAGTCCGGCCGCCGCGTCCAGGGCGACCAGCAGGAGGGCGATGAGCAGCGGGGTGCGGAAGGGGCGCAGCAGGCGGCGCAGGGTGAAGTCGGGGTCCCCTGCCTCGGCCTCGGCGCGGGGGACGGCCGGGACGTCCGAGGCGGGCGGGAGGGCCGCGACCTTGGCCAGCAGGTCGGGGTCGGCGGTGCGGGCGGCCTTGGTCAGGGCGGGGGTGGCCTGAGGTGCGGGGGCGGTCCTGGCCCCGGACGTGGCGTCCGCGGGAGTGCCGTCGGTGGACTGCGGCTCGGTGGACTGCGGTTCAGCGGTTTGCGGTTCAGCGGGCTGCGGCCCGGTGGGCTGCGTGCCGGCCTCGGGATCGGTGATCAGGGCTCGGTACCGGGGACATCGGGCTTCGAGTTCCTCGTGGGTGCCGAGGTCCAGCAGCCGGCCGCGGTCCAGGACGGCGATCCGGTCGGCGAGCTGGAGGGTCGAGCGGCGGTGGGCGATCAGCAGCGTGGTGCGGCCGGCCATCACCGAGCGCAGCGCGTCGTGGATCTCCGCCTCGATCTGCGGGTCCACGGCCGAGGTGGCGTCGTCCAGCAGCAGGATCCTGGGGTCGGTGAGGATCGCCCGGGCCAGCGCGACGCGCTGGCGCTGGCCGCCGGAGAGGGTCAGGCCCTGCTCGCCCACCTTGGTGTCGTAGCCGTCCGGCAGCGCGCGGACGAACTCGTCGGCCTGGGCGGCCCGTGCCGCGGCGACCACCTGTTCGTCCGTGGCGTCCGGGCGGCCGTAGGCGATGTTGGTGCGCACCGACTCGGAGAAGAGGAAGCTCTCCTCGGGGACGATGCCGACCGTCGCCCGGACCGAGTCCAGGGTGAGGTCGCGCAGATCGTGGCCGTACAGGCGGACGGCGCCGGCGGCCGGGTCGTAGAAGCGGGGCACCAGCTGGGCCACCGTCGACTTCCCCGAGCCGGAGGCACCGACCAGGGCGAGGGTCTCGCCGGGGGCGATCCTCAGGCTGAGGCCATGCAGGACGGGGGCGGGGTGCTCGGGGTCGTAGCGGAACTCGACCCGGTCGAACTCCAGGGCGGCGTCAGGGGTCTCGGCGTGCGCGAGGTCGAGGGTGCGGGCGTCCGGCCGCTCCTGGACCAGCGGGCGCTCGTCGATCAGTTGCAGGACGCGCTCGACACCTGCCCGGGCCTGCTGGCCGACGGTGATGACCATGGTCAGCATCCGCACCGGGCCGGTCATCTGCGCGACGTAGGTGGAGAAGGCGACGAAGGTCCCCAGCGTGACCCGGCCGTCGACGGCCAGCCAGCCGCCGAAGGCCAGGACGGCGACCTGGGCGAGTGCCGGAATCGCCTGCATCGCCGGGTTGTAGCGGGCGTTGAGCCGGATCGAGCGGAGCCGGGCGGCGAACAGGCTGCGGGAGACCCCCTCCAGCTTGTCGAGCTCCTGCGCCTCCTGGCCGAAGCCCTTGACCACGCGGACGCCACCGATCGCACCGTCCACCACGCCCGCGACGGCGGCCGCCTCCTGCTGGGCCGCCCAGGTGGCGGGGAAGAGGCGCTTGCGGCTGAGCACCGAGACCCCCCACAGCGCGGGGGCCATCACCAGGGCGATCAGGGTGAGCGGCGGGGACAGCCAGACCATCACGACCAGCGACATGACGAACATCAGCAGGTAGCCGGTCATCATCGGCAGCATGGAGAGCAGGCCGTTGACCAACTGGAGGTCGGAGGTCGCGCGCCCGATCACCTGGCCGGTGTCCAGCCGGTCCTGGCGGTGGCCGTCGAGCCGGCCGAGCGAGCGGAACAGGTCGCTGCGCATGTCGTGCTGGACGTCGAGCGCGAGCTGGCCGCCGTAGTAGCGGCGGACCTGGGTGCAGCCGAAGACCACGAGGGCGCCGAGCAGCAGCAGCACCGCCCAGGGGGCCAGCGAACGGGTGTGGGCGACGATGACGTCGTCGATGATCAGCTTGGTGACCAGCGGCACCAGCGCGGTGACGGCCATGCCGAGGAGCGACGCGCCGAAGGCGAGCAGCAGGCTGCGGCGGGACCGCCAGCTGTAGCCGATCAGGCGGCGCAGCCAGCCGGCCTGCTCGGTCTGCTCGGCCGGATCAGTCGGCTCGGCCTGCTCGGCCTGCTCGGTCGGCGTCGTGTGTGCGGCGGTGGTCTGCGGGCTGTCGACGGGGACCTCCGGGGTCGGGCCGGGGGCCGGGGGGCCGCTCGGGGATTGCTCCACCGTGGATCCGTGAGTCTCAGGCATATTTAGGAATGCTAACCATTTCGTCGGGTGGCCGCCACGGCGTTTCCGCCCCGGGTGGGTCAGGGGCGGGCCAGGGCAGCCCGGATCGTCCGGTCCAGTGGACTGGCCAACAGCCTGCGGCCTGCCGTGATTCCCGGCCGGGAGCCCACGCGGGCCACTCTCCCCCGACCGCTTCCAGGGTCGCCGACGGCCTTCCGGGCGCCCAGCGGCCAACGGGTGGGCGGGCGCCGTCCTTTGGGCCTAGGACTCGGGACGGGCTTCCGCCGGCGGCCTCACTCCGGGCTCCGGCAAGGCGCATCGCTCCGCTTCGATGTCGCCACAGACGCCGGAAACGGGTCCGGGAGCAGGGCGAGCGCGAGGCCGGGGCCCAGGGCGGGGCGCGGGATTCAGGCCCCCGCGGACGCCGGACCGCCGGCGGGCTCGACGGCCGGGTCGGCGACCGAGGCGGCCGCCGCCGCGAATGCGCCGTGGGCAAGGGCGTGGAGCAGCGCGGCCATGCCGTCGCGCTGGAGCGCCGGGCGCTCGCCCTGGTCGGGGTTCGGGCCGAGGCTGTGCGGGGTCGAGTTGATCAGACCGAAGACGGCGTGCACGGTGGCCCGCGCCACCGGCTCGGCAGCGGGGCCGGCCAGCGGCGGGTAGGCCTGCCGGACCACGTCCACCCACAGTTCGACGTAGCCGCGCTGGAGCCGGCGGACGGTGCGCCGGTCCTCCTCCTTGAGGTTCAGCAGCTCGCGGTCGTGCAGGGTGATCAGGTCGCGGTCGTTCAGGGCGAAGTCGACGTGGCCGCCGATCAGCGCGTTCAGCGCGGCAGCCGGACCGTCACCCTCGCCCGCCCGGCGCCGCCCCTCCTCCAGCAGCCGCTCGCTGATGCCGATCAGCAGGTCCGCGAGCATCGCGTCCTTGCCGGCGAAGTGGCGGTAGAGCCCGGGGCCGCTGATCCCGACGGCCTTGCCGATCTCGTCCACGCCCACGCCCAGGAAACCCCTGGCGGCGAACAGCCTCGCGGCCTCCCGGCGGATCTGGTCGCGGCGTGGGAGCGCGGAGGCTGCGGGGGCGTTCGACATGTCGACCATCGTAGACAGTCGGGTTATCGGCCGTTAACCTGGGCGCGTAAGTTAACGTTAATTAACGTGCGATGCCAGGCAGACCGCACCCGGCCGCCCACCTGGTGCCGAGGGCAAGGGAGCTCTTGGGAATGGTCATCTCAACCACCGGCGCACCCACCGGTGTCCGGTTCAACGCAGCGACCGGCACGGCGCCCGGCGCCGCACCGTCCGCGACCGCCGCACCGGCACCCCGGCTCGGCACCTCCGCCGACCCGGGCTCCGAGGCCTACCGCGCCAACACCGAGGCGCACCGGGCCCTGGTCGCCGAGCTGCGCGCGAAGCTCGACGCGGCCGCCCTGGGCGGCGGCGCCAAGGCCCGGGCACGGCACGCCTCCCGCGGCAAGCTCCTGCCCCGCGACCGGGTGGACACCCTGCTCGACCCGGCCTCCCCCTTCCTGGAACTGGCCCCGCTGGCCGCCGACGGGATGTACGAGGGCGCGGCCCCCGCGGCCGGGGTGATCGCCGGCATCGGCCGGGTCGCCGGGCGCGAGGTGGTGGTGGTCGCCAACGACGCCACCGTCAAGGGCGGCACCTACTACCCGATGACGGTGAAGAAGCACCTGCGCGCCCAGGAGGTCGCACTGGAGAACCGGCTGCCCTGCGTCTACCTGGTCGACTCCGGCGGCGCCTTCCTCCCGATGCAGGACGAGGTCTTCCCCGACCGCGACCACTTCGGCCGGATCTTCTACAACCAGGCCAGGCTCTCCGCCGCGGGCATCCCGCAGATCGCCGCCGTGCTCGGCTCGTGCACGGCCGGCGGCGCGTACGTCCCGGCGATGAGCGACCAGGCCGTGATCGTCCGCGACCAGGGCACGATCTTCCTCGGCGGTCCGCCACTGGTGAAGGCCGCCACCGGCGAGGTGGTCACCGCCGAGGAGCTGGGCGGCGGCGACCTGCACTCCCGCACCTCGGGCGTGACGGACCACCTGGCCGAGGACGACGCCCACGCCCTCTCCATCGTCCGCACGATCGTCGCCGGACTCGGTCCGCGCGCGGCCAAGCCGTGGCCGCTGACCCCGGTCGAGCCCCCGGCCGTCGACCCGGCGGGCCTGTACGGGGCCGTGCCGGTCGACCCGCGCACGCCCTACGACGTGCGCGAGGTGATCGCCCGCCTGGTGGACGGCAGCCGGTTCGCCGAGTTCAAGGCCGAGTACGGCGCGACCCTGGTCACCGGCTTCGCCCGGATCCACGGCCACCCGGTCGGCATCGTCGCCAACAACGGCGTGCTGTTCTCCGAGTCGGCCCTCAAGGGCGCCCACTTCATCGAGTTGTGCGACCAGCGGGGCATCCCCCTCCTCTTCCTCCAGAACATCACCGGGTTCATGGTCGGCCGGCAGTACGAGGCGGGCGGTATCGCCAAGCACGGCGCCAAGATGGTCAACGCCGTCGCCTGCACCCGCGTCCCGAAGCTGACCGTGGTGGTCGGCGGCTCCTACGGAGCCGGCAACTACTCGATGTGCGGCCGGGCCTACTCACCTCGCTTCCTGTGGATGTGGCCGGGGGCCAAGATCTCCGTGATGGGCGGCGAGCAGGCGTCCTCCGTCCTCGCCACCGTCCGCCGCGACCAGTTCGAGGCGCGCGGCGAGCAGTGGCCGGCCGAGGCGGAGGAGGAGTTCAAGCGCCCCGTCCGCGAGCAGTACGAGCGCCAGGGCAACGCCTACTACGCCACCGCCCGGCTCTGGGACGACGGTGTGATCGACCCGATGGACACCCGCACCGTCGTCGGCCTCGCGCTCACCGCCTGTGCCAACGCCCCGCTGGCACCGCCCGCCCCGTACGGCGTCTTCCGCATGTGATGCCTCCGGGTGTCACCCCTGGGTCCGCGACCCCTCCCTTCCGGTCCCTTCCGGGTGTGACTCCCCACGGCGCCGGCCCACCCGGGCCGGCGCCCCGACCGCCCACCGCCACCTCCTTCGTACGGCTCCCCTCGACCCGGAGGAACCCCTCCCATGTTCGACACAGTTCTGGTCGCCAACCGCGGCGAGATCGCCCTCCGGGTGATCCGCACCCTGCGGCGGCTCGGCGTCCGCTCGGTCGCCGTGTTCAGCGACGCGGACGCCGACGCGCCGCACGTCCGCGAGGCCGACGCCGCGGTCCGGCTCGGTCCGGCCGACCGCAGCGACAGCTCGGCTGCCGAGACCTACCTGCGGACCGACCAGATCCTCGCCGCCGCCCGCCGCACCGGCGCCCAGGCCGTCCACCCCGGCTACGGCTTCCTCGCCGAGAACCCCGGCTTCGCCCGCGCCTGCGCCGACGCGGGCCTCGTCTTCATCGGGCCACCTCCCGGTGCCGTCGAGCTGATGGGTGACAAGATCAACGCCAAGGAGGCCGTCCGGGCCGCCGGCGTCCCGGTGGTCCCCGGCAGCCGGGCCACCGCGCCCAGCGACGGGGATCTCGTCGCCGCGGCCGACGAGATCGGCTACCCCGTACTGCTGAAGCCGTCCGCCGGTGGCGGCGGCAAGGGCATGCGCCTCGTCCGGGACCGCGCCGACCTGCCCACCGAGATCGCCGCCGCCCGTCGCGTCGCCCGCACCGCCTTCGGCGACGACACCCTGCTGCTGGAGCGCTGGGTCGACCGGCCGCGCCACATCGAGGTGCAGGTGCTCGCCGACGCCCACGGCACCACCGTCCACCTCGGCGAGCGCGAGTGCAGCCTTCAGCGCCGCCACCAGAAACTGATCGAAGAGGCTCCCTCCGTTCTCCTCAATGCCGAGACCCGTGCCGCGATGGGCGCCGCGGCCGTCCGCGCCGCGGAGTCCTGCGGCTACACCGGCGCCGGCACCGTGGAGTTCATCGTCCCCGGCATCGACCCGGACGCCCCCGCCTCCACCGACGCCTCCACCTCCGAGGGGGTGCGGGACTTCTTCTTCATGGAGATGAACACCCGTCTCCAGGTGGAACACCCCGTCACCGAACTCGCCGTCGCGGTCGGCCCGGACGCCGCCCGGCTCGACCTGGTCGAGTGGCAGCTGCGCGTCGCCGCCGGCGAACCGCTCTCCTTCACCCAGTCCGACATCTCCTTCCTGGGCCACGCCATCGAGGCCCGCATCTGCGCCGAGGACCCGGAACGGGACTTCCTGCCCACCGGCGGCCGCATCCTCACCCTGGACGAGCCCCGGGGCGAGGGCATCCGCGTCGACTCCGGGGTGACCCCCGGAACCGTCGTCACCAGCGCCTACGACCCCATGCTCGCCAAGGTCATCGCGTACGGGCCCGACCGCCCGACCGCGCTGCGCCGGCTCCGCGCCGCGCTGGCCGACACCCGCATCCTGGGCGTCACCACCAACACCGGCTTCCTGCGCCGACTGCTCGCACACCCCGAGGTCGCCGCCGGCCGGCTGGACACCGGCCTCGTGGAGCAGACGGCCCAGGAGCAGCCGGCCCTGCTCGCCTCGCCGTACTCCCCCACGAACGCGACCACCCCGGACGCGACCGTGGCGGCCGAACCGCCGTCGCCCGCTCACCTCCTCTACTACGCGGCCGCGCTGGCACGGCACCTGGAACTCGTCCCCGCCGCTCGCCCCGGCGGCTGGACCGATCCGTTCTCCCTTCCCTCCGGCTGGCGCCTGGGCGGCACCCCCGCCTGGACCACCCACCGCCTCCGCACCCCCGGCCAGGACCCGGTGGCGGTGCGCGTCCGTTCGATCACTGCGGGCAACGTAGCCGATGCCACTGACAATTCCGCCGGGCCGACCCGCGAGGTGGAACTCCGACTCGACGAGGGCCCCGCGCACCGCGCCCGCGCGACCCTGGCCGACGACCGGCTGCACCTGACCGTCGACGGCCTCAGGACCACGTTCGCGCTGGCCACCGACACCGCTCCCGGCCTCGCCGCAGGCCCGGTGACCTGGCTCGGCGTCGAGGGCGACGCCTGGCCGCTGCACGCCTACGACCCGGTGGTCGAGAGCGCCGCCGGAGCCGGCGCGCACCACGGTGCCCTGACCGCCCCGATGCCCGGCACCGTCACGGTCGTCAAGACCACGGCGGGCGAGACGGTCCGCAAGGGCCAGGCCCTGCTCGTGCTGGAGGCCATGAAGATGGAACACGTGATCGCCGCACCGCACGACGGCGTGGTCGCCGAACTGCGGGCCACGGCCGGCGCCACCGTCGCGATGGAGGACCTGCTGGTCGTGGTCGCCCCGGTCGAGGACACGACGGCCGAGGGCACGACCAGTGGGGGCGCAACGGGCGGGGACGCCACGGCCGAACCGGCCGACGCTCCCGCCGAGCCCGCGGAGGTGCGGTCGTGACCGCCCGCGAGCCCGACGCCCTCGACCTGGGCCTGCCGGAGCCGGTCCGCGCCCCCGGCCTGCCCGAGGAGGTCCGGATCCACGAGGTCGGACCGCGCGACGGCTTGCAGAACGAGAAGTCCCTGGTGCCGGTCGAGGTCAAGGCCGAGTTCATCGCCCGGCTCGCGGCCGCCGGCCTGCGCACCGTCGAAGCCACCAGCTTCGTTCACCCGAAATGGGTACCGCAGCTGGCCGACGCCGAGGATCTGGTCCCCCGGCTCGCCGAGCTGCCGGAGCGTCACCCCGGCCTGCGGCTGCCGGTGCTGGTGCCCAACGAGCGCGGCCTGGACCGCGCGCTCGCCCACCACGCCTCCGACATCGCGGTGTTCGCCAGCGCCACCGAGACCTTCGCCCGCCGCAACCTCAACCGCTCGGCGGACGAGGCCATGGAGATGTTCCGGCCGGTCGTGGCCCGGGCCACCGGGGCGGGGGTCGCGGTCCGCGGCTACCTCTCGATGTGCTTCGGCGACCCGTGGGAGGGCCCCGTCCCGGTCGACCAGGTGGTCCGCTACGGCGTGCAGCTGCTGGAGCTGGGCTGCGCGGAACTGAGCCTCGGCGACACCATCGGGGTGGCCACCCCCGGGCAGGTCGCCGCCCTGCTGGCGGGCTTCGCGCGGGCCGGCGTCCCGGTCGGCCGGCTCGCCGTGCACTTCCACGACACCTACGGCCAGGCGCTCGGCAACACCCTGGCGGCACTGCGCGAGGGCGTCACCACCGTGGACGCCTCGGCGGGCGGCCTGGGCGGCTGCCCGTACGCGAAGAGCGCCACCGGCAACCTGGCCACCGAGGACCTGGTCTGGATGCTGCACGGACTCGGCATCCGGACCGGCGTCGACCTGCGCGCCCTCGTCGCGACCAGCGGCTGGATGGCCGGACGGCTCGGCCGCCCGAGTCCCTCCCGCACCGTCCAGGCGCTGCTCGGCTCGACCGGGGGCTGACCCCGCCCGCTCCACCTCCGGCGCCGGTCGCCCGTACCCGTCCGGCCGGCGCCACACCGCATCGCACTACCGCATCACCGCATCACCGCTCGACACCCATCCCTCAATCGCACCGTGCGACCGTCACACCTTCCGACGAACGCCGGTCATTCCGCTCACGTCCGCGGCCGCCCCGGCCGGGCGCCAGGAGGATCAGATGCTCGACCACCGACTCAGCAGCGAGTACGAGGAACTGCGGCGCACCGTCGCCGAGTTCGCCCAGGACGTGGTGAAGCCGAAGATCGGCGAGTTCTACGAGCGGGAGGAGTTCCCCTACGAGATCGTCCGGGAGATGGGGCGGATGGGGCTCTTCGGCCTGCCCTTCCCCGAGGAGTACGGCGGCATGGGCGGCGACTACTTCGCCCTCGGCATCGCCCTGGAGGAACTCGCCCGCGTCGACTCCTCGGTGGCGATCACCCTGGAGGCCGCCGTCTCGCTCGGCGCGATGCCGATCCACCGGTTCGGCACCGAGGAGCAGAAGCGCGAGTGGCTGCCCCGGCTGACCTCGGGCGAGCTCCTCGGCGCCTTCGGCCTCACCGAGCCGGAGGGCGGATCGGACGCGGGGGCCACCCGCACCACCGCGCGGTACGACGAGGCCACCGACGAGTGGGTCATCAACGGGACCAAGTGCTTCATCACCAACTCCGGCACCGACATCACCGGCCTGGTCACCGTCACCGCGCTCACCGAACCGATCGCTCGTTCGAGTGAAGAGGGCGAATTCCGCTCGCCTGTGCGGGAGATCTCCTCCATCATCGTGCCCACCGGGACCCCCGGCTTCCAGGTCTCGAAGAAGTACTCGAAGGTCGGGTGGAACGCATCCGACACCCGCGAACTGTCCTTTACCGACTGCCGCGTTCCCGCGGCCAACCTGCTGGGCGAGCGTGGCCGAGGCTACGCCCAGTTCCTGCGGATCCTCGACGAGGGCCGCATCGCGATCGCGGCCCTGGCCACCGGCCTGGCCCAGGGCTGCGTCGACGAGTCCGTGAAGTACGCCGGCGAGCGCCGGGCCTTCGGCCGGCCGATCGGCGCCAACCAGGCCATCCAGTTCAAGCTCGCCGACATGGAGCTGCGCGCCCACACCTCCCGCCTGGCCTGGCGGGACGCCGCTTCCCGGCTGCTGCACCGCGAACCGTTCAAGAAGGAGGCCGCGATCGCGAAGCTGTACTCGTCCGAGGCCGCCGTCGACAACGCCCGCGAGGCGACCCAGATCCACGGCGGGTACGGCTTCATGAACGAATTCCCGGTCGCCCGTTTCTGGCGCGACTGCAAGATCCTGGAAATCGGGGAGGGCACGTCGGAAGTCCAGCGCATGCTCATCGCCCGGGAGCTCGGCATCGGTTCGTGACGATCACTTCCTGATGGTCACCTCCTGGGCCGAGTCCACCGGGGTGGTGGACCAGTTCGATTCACCGCTCGGCGCGCCACTCAACGCTCCGCTTCACAGGCAGAGTTGTGGCGCCCGGTGGCACCCGGTGGCGAGCGAGGCATCAGGAGGAGGCCTCTGGAAGGGATTTCGAAGGAAGACGCGGGAGCAGGGCTTCAGGGGATCACGATCACCGGGCGGTTGGCCCGCCGCGCCAGCCGTCCGGAGACCGAGCCGAAGATCTTGCCGAGCAGGCCGTGCGTCGTGCCGACGACGATCGCGTCGGCGGCGTACTCACGGCCGACCTCCTCGATCTCGTGGCAGATGTCCCCGCCGCGCTCGACCAGGATCCACGGCACCCCGGTGAGGAAGTCCGCGCAGGCGAGTTCCAGTCCGAGGACCTCGGTCCGGTGGTCGGGGAGGTCGACGAAGACCGGCGGCTCGCAACCCGCCCAGACCGTCGCGGGCAGGCGGTTGGCGACATGCACGATCACCAGGCCGCACTGCGAACGGCGGGCCATGCCGACCGCGTAGGCGAGGGCGCGCTCGCTCGACAGCGAGCCGTCGAAGCCGACCACCACGCCGTGCTGGAACACCGGGTCGAGGGACGGCGCCGGGGTGTCCTGCCCGGACGGTTTGGTGGGCCCGCCCAGCGGACCGGCCGAGCCGGCGGCTGTCTCCGGACGCTCGGCACCCGGGCCCAGGCGGCCCGTCACCGGAAGATCCGCAGGGTCAGCCGGGGGTTCGCCACGCCGCTGGCGCGGCCCCGGGCGGTCCCCTCGGGCGGCGAGGCCGCCCCGGCGGCCGAAGCCGCGCAGAGCACGCGCGAAGCCGCTCCGCGGGTCGTCATGCCCCGGGTCGGGCTCCCCTGGCTCCGTCGGCTGTCCCGCGTCAGCATGTCCGTCCGCACGCCCGCCGGCGGACTCGTCCGCACCGTCGCCGCCACGGCCGTCGCACCCACTGCCGCCTTCCCCCCGGTCGTCACCCCTGCGATCGCCACCACGGCCGGCGCTGTGCCCGTCACCGCACCCGCCACCGTGCCCAGCACTGTGCGCGCCGCCGCGTCCGTCACCGTGGCTCTCGCTGCGGCCGTCGGTCCGGCGATCCGATCGGCCCTCGGCCCGGCCGTCGGGGGGATCGGAGGCAGACCCGCCGTCCGGGCCCACGCTGCGGGGTGTGTCCGGTTCAACCGGTCGGGGAGGCTCAAAACCAGCCATGGCTCACGGCTCTTCGATGGAGAGGGGCCGACAGAAGAGGAGGACAACGCTGCCCGGGCAGCAGGCCCGCCCACGGGATGACGTCGGTCTGCGCCGCGCAGCACCGTATGTGACCTGTTCCTTTCAGAGTACGACGGGCGCGGGGCCCAGCCCAGCGGCGAAGCCCCGGAGCGACGTTGTTCCCGCGAAAGAGGGATGCGCCCGCCGGGGCAGTGCGCCCCGTTCACAGGTGATCGCGCCCCCTCCGGAAAGGAGGTTCCCTGGAGCTTGACTGAGCGGACCGGGCCGCGCAACAGCCTCACGGGACACCGTGACCGGACTGTCATGGATCGGCGACGATCCGTTGCGGCACGTCGCGAACCGTGACGTCCGGGCTGCCCCAACAGTCCCCGTCCGTCCGGGGAATCGCCACTCGTCACGGGCGTGCGGAGGCCGTTTCAGCCACTCCGTACGGCTTCGCGACGCCGTCTGGCATTTGCCAGATGCATGGGCGCGGCCGCTGGCACCATGCTCGGCATGCCCCTGCTCCTGTTCGACCTCGACAACACCCTGCTGCCCCGGGACGCCGCGTTCCGGTCCTGGGCGCAGGACTTCCTGTCCGACCACCGGCTGCCACCCGGAGACCTCGACTGGTTCGTCACCCTCGACGGCGGCGGCTACGTACCGCGCAGCACCGTACTGTCCGCCGTCCGGCGCCGCTACGGCCTGGACGTGTCCGCCGAGTTCCTGCACGCTCACTACCGACGCGGCATCAACTCCCACATCCACTGCCCCCGCAGGAACATCGAGGCACTGCGGGCCGCCCGGGCCGCCGGGTGGACGCTCGGCATAGTCAGCAACGGCGGCACCCGCCCGCAACTGGAGAAGATCCGGCGGACCGGACTGGGCCCGCTGGTCGACGGCTGGGTCATCTCCGAGGAGGCCGACTGCGTCAAACCCGACCCGTTGATCTTCAGGATCGCCGCCCGGCGGTGCGGCATCGTGCCCACCGGGGACTGGGCCGCGCACACCTGGATGATCGGCGACCACGCACCCGCCGACATCGCCGGTGCCGAGCTGACCGGGCTGCGCAGCGTCTGGCTGCACCACGGCCGGCCGTGGGCGGAGAACGGCTACCGCCCGACGCTGAAGGCGGCCGGCCTGCCGGAGGCCGTCGGTCAGGTGCTCTCCGCGCGGAACGCGCCCTCGCCCCGGCCGGGCGTCCGCTCCGCCGGGACGCTCCGACGGGCAGCGGCGGGAGTGCTCGCGGGGGCGCCGACGGGGGTACCGGCGGAGGTGCAGGCACGCGCGACGGCGCTGGTCGGCGCACGGTCCGGCGCACGTCCCGCGGTGGCCGCCCCGGACGGTCCGAGTGCATCCGGTGCCGCCGACGCCGGGAGGGCCGGCGAACGCGTTCCCGCAGGCAGTTCCGGTGTCCGAAACCGATCCGGCGGATTTGCCGTGATCACCGAGGCCGGCACCGGCGCCGGAAAGGGCGCCGACGCCGCCGCGGCCACCCGCGCCGCCTTCGTCCCGGTCCCCCTCGCAGCACCCGCAGCCCCCACAGCACCCGCCGCGGCATCGACCGCAGTCGTGTCCGGCACCGCGGTGGCGGCCGCCCAGTAGCACCCCGGTCGACGCCCTACGACGATCCTGCCGCCACGACGGCCGGCGCCCGCACACCCCGGCCTCCCGACGCCCCGGCCCCCAACACCCCGACGTCCGCCCCACCCTCGCCCCGATTCCCCTCCGCCCCAGCCCCGGCTCCCCTTCACCTCGCGCCCCGGCCACCTTGCTCCGGTTACTCCGCCCGCACCACCGACGTACGGGTCCACCAGCAGGTGCGCGCCCGCTCGACGAACCCGAGCTTGCGGTAGAGCGGCTCGCCGAGCGAGGTGGCGACCAGGGTGGCCGGGCGGTCCGGGTGCGCGTGGGCCAGGGCGGTCCGGAGGACGGCGCGGGCCACCCCCCGACCGCGCCAGTCGGGCATGGTGGCGACCCAGTACACGCCGGTGGCCTGACCGTCGTCATAGGTGAGGCAGGTACCGGCCACCGTGCCGTCGACCCGGCCGAGCCACCCCCGCCAGCCGGGGACGTCCAGCAGCTGTTCCGGAAGGGCTTCGCCGCGGACCCAGGGCTGTCGGGCGGGCAGCGGGAAGCCCTCCACTATCGCCCGCTCGACCATGGCGAAGCTCTCGCCGCCTCCGGCCTCATCGACCGTCAGGACGCCACCGCCGTGTGCCTCCGAGACCGCGGGCAGGACGGTGGTCGCGTCCTCGACCGGGCCTGGGTCCCGGACCATCACCGGCATGAGCGGCATCCGCGAGGCCCCGAGGCCGGAGAGGTCGAGGCCGTCGTACGGGTCCTCCACGGTGCAGCGCACGGTCGACCACTCGGCCAGAAGGTCGGCCAACTCCTGCTCCACGACGCCGGGTTCGTCATAGGGGCGGGTCAGCACGATACGGTGCGCGTCGTCGGGGGTGCGGGCGCAGCGGACCGCGGTCAGCCCCGGTCGGGTGCGGGTCTGCCAGCCGTGGACACGGGCCTGGGCGAGCCAGAAGGCGGCGGCGTTGTCGTTGGCCCGTTCGAGCCGGCTGTTGGTGTTCACGGCAGGACCGTAACCCGGCGGTCCGGTTCCCGGTTCTGCCGTCTCCCGCTTGGCCGGATGAAGCCTGGGAGGCGCACGACTTCTCCCTGTGCGCCCCCTCGTGCACCGCCGATTTTCGGTCAATTTCACGCCGGTCCCTCCCGCTTGGGCAAATCCGCAGCCCAGACCAGCCGGCCGGGCGCGCCGGAGCCGGACGCCCCAGGAACGGCCCCGCGACAACCAGCCACCGTTACCCCGGCCCTCTTCCCAGAAAGGTCGACGGGTGCCACGCTTCGTGATCGAATGCATCACGCCAAATTGCCATGTCGACATAGCGTCGGATGGTGAACTTGTCACAACGGCAACGGTCCACCCGATAGATTTCGATCTTGGCCAGCAGTGCCGCACCACCCACACCACACCACCGAGGGGGCTTGAGCGCCTTGAGCAGGGTGAGCAGGAGCGACGCGGGTCCTGACAGCGGCCAGGCGGTGGCCGGCAGCACCGGCCGACCCGCGAGAAGCACCGGCACCTCCGCGATCGCCACCACCCGCGCCCCGGGCGCCGCCTCGCACTCCTCGTACCCCGCGGTGCCCTCCCCCGGGGCGGGCACCGGCGTCGGCCCCGGTGCGGCACCGGCCGCCGAGTACGGTGCCGCGACGCCCTACGGAGGCCAGCCGGCCTTCGGCGGACCGTCCTTCGGAGGGCAGTCCCTCGGCGGACCGCCCGTCAGCCGAGGACCCGTCAGTCCCGGCCAGTCCTACGGCGGCGAGCACCCGGGCCATTCCGGCCACCCGGGTTACGGCGGCCACCCCGGCCATGCCGGTCATCCGAACCACCCCGGCCACGCGAGCCATTCCGGCCATCCCGGACACTCCGGCTACCCCGCCGGCCCCCCGGGCCTGAACGGTGTCCCCGGCGGGCCCGTCCCCGGAGCGGGCAGCGGTCCGCTCGGCGGCCTCGCGCTCGGCGCCTCCGGCCACGGCCCGATGGGCCACGGCGGGCCCGGCGCGAACGGCTCCCCGACCCCGGTGACCGCCTCCGCCCCGCGCAAGCTGTCCGGCCGCCGCCGCCGGGAGACCGTCGCGGTCCTGATCTTCGGCGGCGCTCCGATCTTCGAGAGCTCCATCCCGCTCTCGGTCTTCGGCGTGGACCGCCAGGACGCCGGAGTGCCCCGCTACCGCCTGCTGGTCTGCGCCGGCGAGGAGGGCCCGCTGGCCACCACCGGCGGCCTGACCCTCTCCGCCCCGTACGGCCTGGAGGCGCTCGCCCGGGCCGGCACGATCGTCGTCCCCGCCTGGCGCTCGATCTCCCAGCCGCCGCCGGTCGAGGCGATCACCGCCCTGCGCAAGGCCCACCACGAGGGCGCGCGGATCATCGGGCTCTGCACCGGCGCCTTCGTCCTGGCCGCCGCCGGCCTGCTCGACGGCCGCCCGGCGACCACCCACTGGATGTACGCGCCGACGCTGGCCAAGCGCTACCCGCGGGTGCACGTCGACCCGCGCGAGCTGTTCGTCGACGACGGCGACGTGCTCACCTCGGCCGGCACCGCCGCCGGGATCGACCTGTGCCTGCACGTGGTGCGCAGCGACCACGGCGCCGAGGCGGCCAACGCGCTGGCCCGCCGCCTGGTGGTGCCCAGCCGTCGCGGCGGCGGAGGACAGGCCCAGTACATCGATCAGTCTTTACCTGAAGAGATCGGCAACGACCCGCTGGCCGAGGTGGTCACCTGGGCGCTGGAGAACCTCAACCAGCAGTTCGACGTCGAGGTGCTGGCGGCTCGCGCCTACATGAGCCGACGCACCTTCGACCGGCGGTTCCGCACGCTCACCGGCAGCGCGCCGTTGCAGTGGCTGATCACCCAGCGGGTGCTCCAGGCGCAGCGGCTGCTGGAGACGTCGGAGCTGTCGGTGGACGATGTCGCGCGCCGTTGCGGGTTCCGTTCGCCGGTGGCGCTGCGCGGGCACTTCCGCCGCCAGCTCGGGGTCTCCCCGGCCGCGTACCGGACCAGCTACCGGGCCCGCCGTCCCGGTCAGCAGCCGACCGCGCCGGCCGGTGCGCTCGGCGACCTGCGGCTGTCCGGAGCACTGCCGCACCCCTCGGCGGGCGCGGTCGCCGCGACGGGCGGACCGCTGTTCGGCGGGGCGCACGGCATGCCGTCGGCGCAGCCGTTCCCGGCCGGGCCGGGGGCACAGGTACCGGGCGGCCCGCACGGGCAGCCGGTTCCGCACGGCCAGCACGGCCAGCAGATCGGCCACGGGCAGCCGGGAGCGCACGGGCAGCCGGGCGGGTTCGGTCCCGGCCAGGTCGGGACGCCGGCCGGTCAGGCCTTCCACGCCCGCGCCGCCCAGTCGTACCCGCACCAGCAGGCCGCGCAGCAGTCGCACCCCGGGCAGCAGGGTGCGACCGCGCGCGGTCCGGTGCGGCCGCCGGTGATCCCGCCGCAGGCCGGACCGGGCGCGGGGACGGGGCGTCCGCCGCGCACCGCCGAGCACGCGGCGGCGGAGGACGGCCTCCCGCAGCCGGGGGCGCGCGGCCAGGGCCAGGGGCACCGGAGCGCGGTCGAGCGGTCCGCGGACGAGCCGGGTGCGGCCGGACGCGGTCACGGCGCGGGCGCCGGACGGATGCCGGCTCCGGCCGGGCAGCCGGGTTCCGGCCCGGGTGAGCTGCGCGGTCGCCAGGCGCGGGTCCCGCAGGTCCGCGGCCAGGCAGGACGGCCCGCGGCCGAGGGCGCCAGGGCGGCGCGCGAGGCCAGGACCGGACGCGACGGCCACCCGGTCAGGACCGGCCGGGAGGGCGAGCTCCCGGACGGCCACGGCTCGCACGACGGGCCGGAGGAGCACCAGGCCGAGGCCCCCCGCTCGGCTCCACCGGTCCCCGCGGCGCGGGATCGCGCCGTAGGGTGAGTTGTGTGAATGACCGTTTGGTATGGATCGACTGTGAGATGACTGGCCTCGACCTCGACCGGGACGCCCTGGTCGAGGTCGCGGTGCTGGTGACGGACTCCGAGCTGAACATCCTCGGCGAGGGCGTGGACGTCATCATCCGGCCGCCGGCGGAGGCGCTGGCGAACATGCCCGAGGTGGTGCGCACGATGCACACCGCCTCCGGGCTGCTGGAGGAGCTGGAGCAGGGCGTGACCCTGGCCGAGGCCGAGGAGCGGGTGCTCGCCTACGTGCGCGAGCACGTGCCGGAGGCCGGGAAGACGCCGCTGTGCGGCAACTCGGTGGCCACCGACCGCGGTTTCCTGGCCCGGGACATGCCCGCCCTGGAGAAGCACCTGCACTACCGGATCGTGGACGTCTCCTCGATCAAGGAGCTGGCCCGCCGCTGGTACCCGAAGGCGTACTACAACAGCCCGCAGAAGGGCGGCAACCACCGGGCGCTCGCCGACATCCGGGAGAGCATCGACGAACTGCGGTACTACCGCGAGGCGGTGTTCGTCCCGCAGCCCGGCCCGGACGCCGACACCGCGCGGACGATCGCCGGGAAGTACCGGGCCCCGGCGAGCTGAGCCCCCTGCGCCACCCCGCGCGCCGACCCGGCACCGCACGCCGGGATCCCGCCGGAGGGCCGGGAGAGGGTGCTCGCGTTCGCCGGAACGAAACCCTGGCGCGAGCACCCTCCCGGATCCTGTAGAGTTCTTCCTGTCGGAACGGGAACGCGGAAGCGGGAACGAGCCGGACAGATGGTGGGTGTAGCTCAGTTGGTAGAGCACCTGGTTGTGGTCCAGGTGGCCGCGGGTTCAAGTCCCGTCACTCACCCCAGAGCCTGAGGGGCCGATCTCTTCAAGAGATCGGCCCCTCAGGCGTTTTCGCGTTCCCTCAGCCTTGTGGAGCCTCAGCTGTCCGCCCCTCACGTCCATGTGCGCCGCCTCACACCCGCGCGACCGGCCGGTTTTCGGCGCACCCCTGCCACCCGAAGCTACTCACTAGTAACATCGTCGCCATGACCACACCCACGATCGGCCAGATGCTCGACTCCACCGTGCCGATGGCGCACACCCTGAAGCTGGAGTACCTGGAGACCACCGCGGAGCGCGCCGTGCTCCGGCTGCCGGACCAGCCCGCGTACCACAACCACGTCGGCGGCCCGCACGCCGGCGCGATGTTCACGCTGGCCGAGTCCGCCAGCGGCTGCGTCGTGATCGCCGCCTTCGGCGACCAGATGTCCCGGGCCGTGCCGCTCGCCGTGAACGCCGAGATCGCGTACAAGAAGCTCGCGATGGGCGACGTCACCGCCACCGCCGTGCTCGGCCGCCCGGCCGCCGAGGTCGTCGCCGAGCTGGACGCCGGCGGCCGCCCCGAGTTCCCGGTCACCGTCGAGATCACCCGCGCCGACGGCGCCGTCACCGGCGTGATGACGGTCACCTGGACCCTGCGTCCCAACTCCTGACCGCCACGCGGTCGGTGGCCCCGGGAGCAACGGCCCCGGGGCCATCCGTACGATGACCGTCCGTGACGGCGGGCGTGACCTCACCGCCCGGCCGCTCGTTCTCGACTCACGTGCGAGCCAATCACGCGACCAAGCCCCAGGAACCCGCCCCCCGCGGCGTCGCCGGTGCCCGCCGTGGGATCGCCCGGTGGCTGCCCCGCCCCCGCGCCGTCGCGGCCGCCGGGGCCCTGCTCGCACAGCTCTGGGGCTTCGGCGCCCCCGGGGCGTACGCGGCTTCCGCCGACCCGCCGCGCGGCCCCGCCCAGTCCGCCGCCCGCCGCGCGCTGCACGGCGCACCGGCGCTCGGCCGGCCCACCCTCGAGCGGCCGGTGCTCGACGGGATCGCCCTCGACGGGCAGTCAGCCGAACGTCCCCTCGGGTCGGGGCAGTCGGCGAACGGAACGGCCGAACACTCCCCCGGGCTCCTCGGGGAACCGGCCGCCGAGGGGCCGGTCGGCGGGGTCGCGGGGGCCGCCGGGGTCACCGGCGCCGTCGGGGCCCTCGGCGACACCCTCCAGGACCGGATCCGGGCCGGCGGACTGCCCCTGCCCGGCCAGCGCGCGGCCGTCCCGGACGCCTTCGCCCTCGCCTCCGGCCTGCTCGGCACCACCCCCGCCCAGGCCGTGCCCGCCGAGACCCGCGCCCCCTCCGTCGGCGAACCCGCCGACCGGCCCAGCGCCGCCCGCCGCCACCCCGGCACCGACCGGCCCGCCGCCGCTCGGCAGCGCGAGGCCGCGGAGGCTCCGCCCGTCCAGGAGGCGGCGTCCACGGCCGCCGCCGAGTCCGGGCCCGCCGGGCCCGAGGGGGCGGCGGCCGCCCCGCCCTCCCCCCTGCCGGGCGGCGGCGGGCCACCGGGGACGGTGGCCATCGCGGACACCGCCACCGTGACCGCCCCGGGTCACGGCTCCGCGACCGCGACCGCCGTCCTCGCCCCCATCGCCGCCGGACTGCTGCTCACCGGGGCGGCCATGTGCAAGCACCGCGGACTGCCGCGCGGACACTGACCGGACCGGACCGGACCGGACCGCGCCGCGCCGCGCCGGCCCGACCGCCCCGGCTAGGACCTCGCCGGTTCCAGGACCAGCAGCGGGAGTTCGCGCCCCGGGATCGAACCGGACCGGACGCTGCCGATCCGGGTGGCGCCCATCGCCAGGTAGAACGGCTCGGCGTTCGGATCGGAGGCGATGGTGAACCGGCGCAGCCCGAGCGCCACGGCCCGGTCCCGGGCCCGCTCGAACAGCGCCCGGCCGACGCCCCTGCCCATCGACGCGGGCTCGACGAAGAGCATGTCCATCGACCCGGTCGGCGGCGTGGCGGAGAGCGAGACGAACCCCAGCACCCGCCCGCCCTCCTCGGCCACCACCGTGGCCGAGCGCTCGATCACGTCGGCGTCCATGGCCAGTTCCTCCCGGCAGGCGGCCATGAACGCCTCGTCGTAACCCCAGTAGGCCTTGGCCCGCAGCGCGAGGTCGGTGAGCAGCGCGGCCTCCTCCGGCCGGGCCGGTCTGATCTCCATGGCGTCCCCCTCGGGTCGGCGGCCGGTCGGTGGCACCATCGTCGGGCGCGATCCGGTCGTCCGGCAACGGTTTCACAGCGGGCGGACGAGCGGTTCCGGGCCGCGAGGGCCTCGAAAGCCGCGAGGACCGCGAGGGCCACGAGGGCGGCTCACGACAACCGCGGCCGGCACCGTCAGCCGGGCAGCACCGTCAGCCGGGCCTCCCGCTCAGCGGAACACCCCCGGCGGCGGTTCCGGGGACGGAGCCGCCGTGGCGTCCGTCGCCGGGGCGGCGCCCGCCGCGAAGTCGGTGAGCGCACGGCCGTGTTCGACCCGGGCGTGGGCGGAGTCGGAGGCGGCCCTGCGGGTGAGGTCGGCGACCGGGAGGGGGGCGTGGGCGGCGGCCAGGACGAGATTGCCGAAGCGCTTGCCGCGCAGCACGGCGGGGTCGGCGATCAGGCACAGCTCGGGGAAGACCGCGCCAAGGGTGGCCACCTGGGAGCGGGCGAAGGGCAGGGCGCCGCCGTCGGCGATGTTCGCGGTGTACCAGCCGCCGGGGGAGAGGGCACGGGCGGCGAGGGTGGTGAACTCGACGGTGGTGCAGTGGGCCGGGGTGCGGGCCCCGGAGAAGACGTCGGTGATCACCAGGTCGACGCTGCCCTCGGGGGTGCGCTCCAACACGCCGCGGGCGTCCGCGCCGCGCACCTTGATCTGCCAGCCGCGGTCCAACGGCAGTTCGGCGCGCACCAGTTCGGTGAGCGCCGTGTCGATCTCGGCGACCTGCTGGCGGGAGCGCGGCCGGGTCGCGGCGACGTAGCGGGCCAGGGTGAGGGCGCCGCCGCCGAGGTGCAGGACGGTCAGCGGCCGGCCGGGCGGGGCCACCAGGTCGATCAGGTGGCCGAGCCGGCGCTGGTACTCGAAGCCGAGGTGGGTGGGGTCGGCGAGGTCGACCAGGGACTGCGGGGCGCCGTCGATCAGCAGCGACCAGGCCGCGGGGCGGTCGCGGTCGGGTCGCAGCTCGGCGACGCCGGAGCCGACGGGACGACTGAGCGGGCCCTGGGCGTGGGTACGCCCGGCCTCGCCGGTGGTGGCCGCCGTTTCACTGCCGCGGGCGGCTCTGCTGCTTCGTCCCATGTCGGCCATTATCGCCGCCGCGCGGGGGACGGCCCCGGCGGCGGGGGGACGGCGCCACAGGTCAGCGGGACGGCGCCACGGGTCGGCGGCGTGCCGCGGGGACCCGGCCGGTGGCTCACGGGCCCGGCCGGATCCGCGCGGCACGCCCGCTAGAACGGACCGAGGCCGCCTGCGGTGAGCGTGCAGGCGGCCTCGCAGAGGGCGGAGCGGAGCACCCAGGCGTCGGTGGCGCGCGCGGTGCGGCCGGCACCGGAGGGCGGGATCACCCAGCGCGGGTCGGTGGCGGTGGGCACCAGGGCGCCCGCCGTACAGGAGCTGCCGGGCAGGTGCCAGGTCTCCCAGGTGCCGGCCGGGACGAGGAAGGAGACGGTGCTGTCGTTGCGGCTCTGCAGGACGACTCCGCAGGCGCGGCGCAGTCTGAGGATGTCGACGGCCTCCAGCCCGTGCCGTAGGGCGACGGTCACGGTGTCGCAGGCGGTGACGCGGGTGCCCTCGTCGGGGGTGGTGCGCTCGCGCCGGTGGCCGCCCCAGCGGACGTGTCCGCCCTCGACCGGCCCCCGGCCGGAGGCCCGGTCGTCACCGGGTTCGGGGAGCAGGGCGGGAGACGCGCCGGCGAACACTTCCCCGGGGACGGGGCGGTGCTGCGGCAGTCCGGTGGCCATCATGAGCCCTCCTGTACCTCGTCGGGTCCGGAAGCACAGCCGCTGGGAGGGGCCGCCGGGCTGGGACGGGCCGGGGCGACGGCATGGGCTTTCCTCGTACCAGCACAACGGAGCGGGCGCGCCGCAGGCCACGGGGCGCCTTACAGCAAGGCATGGCATTTCATGGCAGATATCCCGCAACATGGCCCACTTTGCCCCGACTTGATGGCAATTATCCCGCAAACCGAATGTGGCCGACCGGTGACTCCGAGTACTCTCGGCGCCATGGCAGCCACCCCACCGGCCGAGCCGAACCGACCGTCCCCCAACACCGCGATGCGCGCCCTGCGCGGCGACCGCTCACCCGGGGAGTTCGCCACGGCCGTCCGCAGGGCGGCCCGCGAGATCGGCGAGCACGTGTCCTGCGACGCCCGCTACGTCGGACGGGTCGAGTCCGGTGAGATCCGCTGCCCCAACTACGCCTACGAGCGGGTGTTCCGGCACATGTGGCCGGACCGCACGCTCACCGACCTCGGCTTCGCCCCCAGGACCTCCGTCCGCGGCCGCCCGGCGGGCGGCGGCGGGCGGCCCCAACCGCCTCCGCTCCACCCGACGTTCCCGCCCCTGCCCGCCCCGCGCTCACCACTCTCCACCCAACTCCCGTACGCTGCCTCGCCGTACGCGGATCCAGCCGCTCCGGACGGGCCCCCGTGGCCGAGCCCAGGCACGGTGCCCCGGGGGCCCGATGGATCGCCCTATCTCGACGAGGAGAACGACGACGTGCGTCGCCGTACGTTCCTGGCCGGCGGCACCACCGCGCTGGCCACCGTGATCGGCATCGACCGACCGGCCGCGGCCGCCGGCCGGCCGGCCGGCACCGCCGGCGCCTCCGGTGTACTCGCCGGCCAAGGTGCCCTTCCCGGTGCGGAGTTCACCGCGCCGTCACTGCTCGGCACCGAGCCGGTGGTGCCCGGCCGGCCCGGCCCGGTGGGGCCGCTGCGCCGGGTGGGCGCCGCCGAGGTGCTCCGCGTCGAACAGGCCGTCCGGGAGATCCGGCTGGCCGACGACGCGCACGGCGCGGACGCCCTGTACGAACTCGCCGGGCAGTCGCTGCGCAACGCCTACGTGCTGCTCAACGAGTGTGAGTACAGCACCGAGACGGAACGCCGGCTCCAGGCCGGTGCGGGCGAACTCGCCATCTCGGTGGGCTGGTTGGCGCATGACTCGAACCGGCTCGCGGACGCCCGCTCGTTCTACGCGGAGGCGCTCGCCACTGCCAGGATGGCCGGGGACTCCGCGATGGAGGCGCACGTCTTCTGCAACAGCGCCTTCCTCGCCCGGGACGCCGGCCGGCCGCGCGAGGCGCTGCGCGCCGCCCAGGCCGGGCAGGTCGCCGCCGGGGGGTTGGGCTCCGACCGGCTGATCGCCCTGCTGACCATGCGCGAAGCCGGCGCCTGGGCGCTGCTCCAGGACCGCGCCTCCTGCGAGCGCGCGATCGGCCGGGCCTACACCCTGTTCGACCGCGGCCCCGGCGAGCAGGACCCGGAGTGGATGTCCTTCTTCGGCGAGGCCGAGTTCGCCGGCCTCCAGTCGCAGTGCTGGTCCGCGCTCGGCGACTGGGACCGCGCCAGTGAGCAGGCCGGGCTGGCGATAACGCTCCAGAAGCCGCACTTCGTCCGCAACCGGGTGCTGTACACCGCCGAACTGGCCCACGACCGGCTCGGCCGGGGGGACCTCGCGGGCGCGGCGCACCACGGCTCGGCCGCCGTCGCCCTGTTCGGCGCCGTCCGCTCGGCCCGGATCCGGTCCATGCTCGCGGACACCGCCGGGCGGCTGCGCCCGCACGTCACGGTGCCCGAGGTGCGCCGCTTCCTGACCGAGTACGACCGGGCGTCCGCCGCCTGAGCACGCTCCGGGAGACACCGGCGAGGCCCGGCGAGGCCCCGCGGGGCGCCGCGGAGACACCGGCGAGGCTCCGCGCACACCCCGGGGAAGCCGTCCGACGAGCCGGGTCGACGGGCCGGGGGCGACGGGCCGGGGATCAGTGCCCGGCGGTCAGCCCCTCCAGGTGGGACAGGTCGTTCCAGACCTCCACCGCGGGGGCGCCGTACTCCCAGGACAGCACGCAGAGCGCGGCCGTACCGAGCTTGAACCGCTGGGCGAACTCGGGCGGCAGGCCCAGCCAGCGGGCGGTCAGGATGCGCAGCAGGTGGCCGTGCGCGAAGAGGATCACGTCCCGGTCGGCGCAGTGCATCACGGTGGTGTCCGGCTCCGGGACGCCGTGCTCCTCGTTGAGGCCGGCGAGGAAGGCGTCCACCCGGGCGGCCACCTCGGAGAGCTTCTCGCCGCCGGGCACGCCGTCGCGCCAGATCAGCCAGCCGGGCTGGTCGGTGGCCCGGATGTCCGAGCCGGTGCGGCCCTCGTACCGGCCGTAGTCCCACTCCATCAGCTCCGGGCGCTCCACCGCGCGGTCGCCGAAGCCGGCCAGCTCGCAGGTCTCCCTGGCCCGGCCGAGCGGGCTGGTGTAGACGAGCGCGTCCGGCAGCCCGTTCCAGGGGGCCTTGGCGAGACGGGCGCCGAGGGCCCGGGCCATCGCGCGGCCCTCCTCGGTCAGCGGGATGTCGGTGCGGCCGGTGTGGCGGCCGGTGGCGGACCACTCGGTCTCGCCGTGGCGGACCAGCACGATTCGGGCGGGCATGGGGGCTCCTCGCGACAGGGCGGTCAACGGTCGGTCTCACCATTGAGCACCGGGCTCCATGATCCCCCACCCGGGTGCCCGCCACGATCGCGGGGCCGCGGACCCGGGGCGGCCCACGGCCCGCGCGGCGTCGGGTCAGGGCCGCCGGCGCGTCGTCCGGTGGCCGGTCCGCACCGCGCTGTCGGACCGGGATGCGAGACTGGGCCGCACCATGAACGTCTCGACGAACGTCCCGCCCGGCGGGTCCGCTGAGCCGCTCGCCCAGCGGCTCGCGGAGCTGCGCGGACCGGCCCCGCAGCGCAGTCTGAACGCCCGCTCCCTCGCCGCGCTCGCCGCCAATCCGGGCTGCCGGCGCCGCGCCGTGCTCGACGCGGCCGGGGTGGACAAGTCCGCGCTGGCCGCCCGGCTCGGCCGCCCCGCCCCCTTCGGTCAGTCCCCGTTCGCCATCGCCCGCGGCGTGATCTTCGAGTCCCGGCTGAAGGCGGACGGCTACGCCCCCCTGCTGGAACCGCTCCGCCACCACCTGGGCGTCCCGGCGGACGGCCACGCCCCGCTCCTGGTCCCCGACCTGCTGCACCGCTCCGGCCCGGCCGTGCGGGCCGACCGGACCGTCGAGGCGCTGGCCCTGGCCGCCGCGGAGCCGGAGGCCTGGACGCTGCTGGACCACCCGATGCTGCGCCTGGAGGTGGCCGGCAGCACGGCCTACCTGGAACCGGACGCGCTGGTGGTGCACGGCGGGCGGTGCACCGTGGTCGAGATCAAGTCCTTCCCGGTGCTGGACGGCAGCGCCGACCCGGCGAAGGTCGGCGCCGCCGCCCGGCAGGCCGCGGTCTACGTGCTGGCGCTCCAGCGGGCCGCCGCCGCGGCGGCCGGGCAGCCGCTCGCCGAGGACCCGTACACCGAGCAGCGGCTGCCGGGCAGCCCGCGCACCAGCGTGCTGCTGGTCTGCCCGAAGGACTTCGGCAACCGGCCGACCGCGGTCGCCGTGGACGTCCGCCGCGAACTGGCCACCACCCGCCGCCAGCTGAGCCGGATGACCGGCATCGGCCCGCTGCTGGAGGCGCTGCCGCCGACCGCCGACTTCGACCTGGCCACCGACGAGGACGGCGCTCCGGCCAGGACCGCCGAACAGCTCACCGCCTCGGTCGAGACGGTGCCCGCCGCGTACAGCCCGGACTGCCTCTCCACCTGCGAACTCGGCTTCCACTGCCGCGCCCGGGCCCGCTGCGACGACCGGGTCGAACAGCTCGGCCGGGGCGTGCGCGGCGAGCTGGGCAGCATCCGCACGGTCGCCGGGGCGCTGGCCGCCGCCGGTACGAAGAGCGGCGACCTGGACGGCGCGGACGACGCCACCGAGCGGCTGGCCTACGCGGCCGCCCTGCGGGCCGAGGCCCTCGGGGCGGCGGCCCTGGGCGCCGGCCCCCTGACGGCGCGGGCCCCGGGAGCGGGCGCATGAGCCTGCTCACCACCCTCGCCCGGCTGGAGGCCGTCCGCAGCGGCCGGGCCGAGCCGCTGGCCACCGTCCGGCACCGGCACCTGTCCGACCGGCCGATGGTGCTGGTCCCGCTGACCGCCGCCGGCGAGTCCGGCGCGCCGCTCGCGGTGATGCTCGGCACCGACCGGGATTCGCCCCGGCTGCACCTGGTGCCGCAACCGCTCAACCGCACCCTGCGGTTCGACTTCCTGGCCGAGCTGGCCGCCGACCTGCTGCCCTACCTGGAGTCCTACGCCGAGGACGTCGAGCAGATCGAGGGCTCCGAGAAGGACCCGGAGACCGGCGAGAAGACCCAGGTGTTCCGCGAGCTGTGCGCGGACGCCCCGCAGCTGGTCGTGCCGAACGGCGCGGGTGTGCACCACCTCGCCCTGATCGGCCGCTCGACCCGCTTCCGCCGCACCGTCGAGGACGAGGAGCCCGGCCCCTACCCGGCGCCGGTCCGGGTGCCGCTGCTCGGCCGCTGGCTGACCCACCTCACCGACCGCGCCCAGGTGCCGGGCTCCTCCCTGCTGCTGCCGATGACCGGCCTGCTGGCCAGGCACTGGGCGACCGGCCAGAGCCACCTGGAGGACCAGCACCTGGCGGCCAGGCTGGCCTGGCACCGCCCGCCGGACGGCCTGTCCGGCGCGCAGGCGGCCGAGCTGGCCGAGTCCGCCCGGGATGACCGGGGGCAGTTGCTGCACCCGCCGGCCGGCCCGGCCACCGACCCCCGCTTCGACGAGTTCGTGCTCGCCCCGGCGATCGCCCGCTACGACTCCGCCGTGGGCGCCCTGCAGCACAGCACCGAGCAGGACGACGAGGCCGCCGCCGGGCGCGCCAGGGCGGCGGTACGGGCCTCGGTCACCGCGCTGGAGGAGGCGCTGACGGCCGTCCTGCTGCCCACCTGGCAGGACGTCTGGCAGGGCCTGGACCTGCTGCGCGCGCTGCCGCCGGCCGGCCACCTGGCGGAGCGCTGGACCGGCGACCGCTGGTCCTACACCGGCCACCGGGACCGGCTGGCGGCCGGCGAGCCGCCGCAGCCCCGGCAGGACGACGCCGTCACCGCCGCCCGCAAGCTCGCCCAGCGCGAGCGCGAGCAGACCCGCCTCGACGTTCAGGAGGCGCTGGACGACCCGCTGGCGATGGCCGAGCACCGGCTGGCCGGCGAGGCGTTCAGCGGCGTGGTGACGGAGGTGGTGCCGGACTGGGACACCACCGGCCGCTCCCCCAAGCCGCGCCCGCTGGTCACCCTGCGGACCGTCGACCGCCCGCACGCGGACCTCGGCCGGGAGGTGCACCGGGTCTGGGGGTCCCCCCGGCCGGAGGCCGGAGGAGGCCCTGCCGCGCAGAAGGCCGAGATCGTCGCGGTGGACACCGCCGAGGGCACCCTCACCCTGCGGGTGCTCTCCGGCATGGGCCGCAGGAAGGAGCCGGAGCCCGGCAGCCTGCCCGAGCCCGGCGAGACGGTCACCTTCACCCTGTTCGAGCTGACGGTGCGGCAGTCCGCTCCGCTGCCGGAGCCCGACGACACCCCCTGGACCCACGGCGGTCCGCCCGGCGCCGCGCCCGTGCCCGCCCCGACCGTCTCCGAGGAGTGGGAGTGAACCGTCCCATGACCCCCGAGCAGGCCCCGGGCGCGGCCGCCGACGCCGCGGTGGCCCGGATCCTCGCGGCCACCGTCCGTCCGCCGGCCGGCGCCCCGCGCGGTGTGGTGGTGGACTCCCCGCCCGGCGCGGGGAAGTCCACGCTCGTGGTGCGGGCCGCGCGTGAGCTGGTCGAGGCCGGCGAGCGGCTGATGATCGTCGCCCAGACCAACGGCCAGGTGGACGACCTGGTCGGCCGACTGGCCGAGAAGGCGCCGGAGTTGACGATCGGCCGGCTGCACGCCGCGGATTCGAGGCCGGGCCCCGAGGTGCTGAAGCACGCCAACGTCACGCCCTCCGACAAGGTCGCCGACCTGGTCGGGCACGACGTGGTGGTCTCCACCTCGGCCAAGTGGCAGTGGGTGCGGACCGAGGCCCCGTGGCGGCACGCGATCGTCGACGAGGCGTACCAGATGCGCTCGGACGCCCTGCTCGCGGTGGCCCGGCTGTTCGAGCGGGCGCTGTTCGTCGGGGACCCCGGCCAGCTGGACCCGTTCACCGTGGTCGGCACCGAGCAGTGGGCCGGTCTGTCGTACGACCCGTCCGGCAGCGCGGTGGTCACCATGCTGGCGCACAACCCGGAGATCGAGCCGCACCGGCTGCCGGTCTCCTGGCGGCTGCCGGCCAGCGCCGCGCCGCTGATCTCCCGGGCCTTCTACCCGTACACGCCGTTCCGCTCGGGCACCGGCCCCGGGGACCGCCGGCTGACCGCCGCCGTGCGTCCCGACGGCTCGGCCCTGGACGCGGTGATCGACCGGGCCGCCGAGCACGGCTGGGCCCTGCTGGAACTGCCCGCCCGGCACACCGTACGGACCGACCCGCAGGCCGTGGCGGCGGTCGCGGCCACCGTCCGCCGACTGCTGGAGCGCGGGCTGACCGCGAGCTCCGAGCAGGGCGAGGCGCCGCTCACCGCGGACCGGATCGCCGTCGGCACCGCCCACCGGGACCAGGCGGCGGCGGTGCGCGCGGCACTGCTCAAGGAGGGCGTGCCGGTGGACGGCACCGCCGGCCCGGCCGTCACGGTGGACACCGCCAACCGCCTCCAGGGCCGCGAGTACGACGTCACCGTGGTGCTGCACCCGCTGTCGGGACGCCCCGACGCGACCGCCTTCCACCTGGAGACCGGCCGGCTCTGCGTGCTCGCCTCCCGGCACCGGCACGCCTGCATCGTGGTGGCCAGGGCGGGGATCGCCGGGCTGCTGGACGAGCACCCCTCGACCGAGCCGGTCCAGCTGGGCGTCCCGGTGACCTTTCCGGACGGCTGGGAGGCCAACCACCAGGTGCTGCACCACCTGAGCGGCCACCGGGTCCACCTGCGGTAGCGGCCGGGGTCAGTCCTCGGTCTCGCAGACCGCGAAGGCCGCCACGGAACCCCGCTCCACCTCCGCGCTCCACCCGCGCGCGTCGTCGGTGGGGCCGCTGGCGCGCACCGGGCCGTCCGCGTCCGGCTGGAGCCGGTAGCCGCCGCCGGTCAGGTGGGTGCCGGGCGGGCAGGTCGCCGTCGAGACGCCGCCGGGGCCGCTCGGCTCCCCGGCCACCACCAGCGCCGTCTCGGCGGCCACCGCGGCCGGGGCGACGGAGGCGGCGGCCGCGAGCAGGACGCCCAGCACGGACAGGACGGACAGGGCGAGGGCCGTGCGGCCCCTTCTCACACGCATGGGGGTTCTCCCGTTTCGCTGGGTGCCCGCGTCCGGCCGGCGGCCCACGGACCGGAACGACCCCGGACCGGAGCGATCCACGGACCGGAGGGGCCCACCGGCCGGAGCGGCCGGTACACCGGGACAACCGGTTCGCACCCGCCCCGGAAGCGCGGCGCCCGAGGCGCACGCCCGGCGCACATCCGGGAATAGCGCCCGCGTGCGCACCGTTCCGCTACCGGCCACCGCCGCGAGACAATGGACGGCGGCCACGACCGGGCGGCGCAGCCCGGAGCAGGTTCCGCCCACCCCACCCGAAACCCGGAGGTGTCCGTCCATGCCCGACTCCCCAGAGTCGTCCGAGCCCCCCAGGCGCCTGCGTCCGGTGCAGCTGCTGTTCGAACCGCAGTCCGCCGAACCCGAGCCGGAACGATTCTTCGACCTGGAGTCGATCGAGGACCCGGCGGAGCTGCTGCGCCGCTCCACGGAACTGGCCCTGGCCTTCCGGGCCGCCGCCGAACGGGCGACGGACTTCCAGGCGGTCGCCGCCGCCCAGCTGGCCGACCCACGCCGCTTCGACGCGCTCTCGGACACCGAGGTCGCGCAGCGGGCGGACTGGACCCCGGACTACGCCGCCAAGATGATCGAGTACGGCCGCACCCTGCTTCAGCCGCGCAGGCACGAGGACTGATCCCCCGCGCGCCGTCGCCGGACCGGGCCTCTGGCATATGCACGGCGGGGAAGGGTACGCCGTTCCCCGCCGCCCTGTCCGGCGAACCGCGCTTTCCGTCCCGCCCCGGGCGCGGGCCGCACAGGCTGCTCTCCGTGGAGATCTGGACACAGCAGTCGATGACACGACAACCGGTGACGCGGCAGCCGGTGATGTACCCGTCGGTGATGTCCCCGTCGGTGGAACACGTCAGCGCGGCCGGGGAGGCCTGGCTCGCCTCCGCCAGCGAGTACCCGCGCAGCATGCGCGCCCTGTGGGAGAGCCGCCCCTGGGCCCCCTCGGTGCTGCCCTGCGGTCGTGCCTTCGACGTGATCAGCATGCCGGCGCTGTTCGGCCGCCGGGTGCTGGACGAGCTGTGGGTCTCGGGACCCGGCTGCGGACCGGCCGCGAGCCACCGGGGGCGGATCCTGCTGTTCGTCCAGCCGGGCGCGGCGCCCCGGCTGCGCCGGCTGCTGGCCTGGGAGGAGTGGGCCAGGGACGTGCCGCCGCTGCTGTGCCACGGCAGGGGCGACGCGGTGACCGTGCCGCCCCTGCAACGGATGGTGAACAGCCCGGACTCCCCCGGGCGGGGCGCCGGCCGGTGGATCGTCGCGCCGGAGCAGCGGGAGCCCCGGCTGCCCGGCGCCGCGGTGGTGCTGTGGGCCTGTGTCCGGGCGGCGCGCGAGCCGGGTGCGGCGGCTGTCGCCGGGCCTGCCGTCGTGACCGGCGGGTGAACGCGGGGCGGCCGGTATTCGATTTTGGCCCGGCCGCGGGGCGCTGCTAGAGTCTTCTCTGTCAGCAGGCGCCGCTAGCTCAGTTGGTTAGAGCAGCTGACTCTTAATCAGCGGGTCCGGGGTTCGAGTCCCTGGCGGCGCACAGACAGCCGGAAGGCCCTTCGCGAGAGCGAGGGGCCTTCCGGCGTTTCGGCGTCCGACCACGCGTCCGACCACCCGGCGGACGCCCGCACGGCGGCCGGCAGGGCCAGGGCCGCCCGCCGGAGCGAGCGGCCCGGCCCCGGCTCAGCGGCCGCGCAGCGCCCGGTAGCGGGCGACCAGCTCGGCGGTGGAGCTGTCCAGCCGCTCGGTGCCCTCGCCGGTGAGCAGCACCGGCTCGATCCGCTTCGCGAGCACCTTGCCCAGCTCGACGCCCCACTGGTCGAAGGAGTCGATGTTCCAGACCGCGCCCTGGACGAACACCTTGTGCTCGTAGAGCGCGACCAGCTGGCCGAGCACCGAGGGGGTCAGCTCGCCGGCCAGGATGGTGGTGGTCGGGTGGTTGCCCTTGAAGGTCTTGTGCGGGACGAGTTCGGCGGGCACGCCCTCGGCCGCGACCTCCTCCGGGGTCTTGCCGAAGGCCAGTGCCTGGGTCTGCGCGAAGAAGTTGGCCAGCAGCAGGTCGTGCTGGGCGACCAGGCCGGGCAGCAGGTCGGCGACGGGCCTGGCGAAGCCGATGAAGTCGGCCGGGATCACCTTGGTGCCCTGGTGCAGCAGCTGGTAGTAGGCGTGCTGGCCGTTGGTGCCGGGGGTGCCCCAGACCACCGGGCCGGTCTGCCAGTCCACCGGGGTGCCGTCCCTGGTCACCGACTTGCCGTTGGACTCCATGTCCAGCTGCTGGAGGTAGGCGGTGAACTTGGACAGGTAGTGCGAGTAGGGCAGCACCGCGTGCGCCTGGGCGTCGAAGAACGCGCCGTACCAGACGCCCAGCAGGCCGAGCAGCAGCGGGACGTTCTGCTCCGCCGGGGCGGTGCGGAAGTGCTCGTCGACCAGGTGGAAGCCGTCCAGCATCTCCCGGAAGGCGTCCGGGCCGATGGCGATCATCAGCGAGAGGCCGATCGCCGAGTCGAAGGAGTAGCGGCCGCCCACCCAGTCCCAGAACTCGAACATGTTGGCGGTGTCGATGCCGAAGTCCTGCACGCCCTGGGCGTTGGTGGACAGCGCGACGAAGTGCTTGGCCACCGCGTCGGTGTCGGCGCGCAGCCCGGTGAGCAGCCAGTTGCGGGCGGAGACCGCGTTGGTGATGGTCTCGATGGTGGTGAAGGTCTTCGACGCGACGATGAACAGCGTCTCGGCCGGGTCGAGGTCGCGGACCGCCTCGTGCAGGTCGGCGCCGTCCACGTTGGAGACGAAGCGGACGTCGAGGTCGCGCTCGGCGTACGAGCGGAGCACCTCGTAGGCCATCGCCGGGCCGAGGTCGGAGCCGCCGATGCCGATGTTGACGACGGTGCGGATCCGCTTGCCGGTGTGGCCCTTCCACTCGCCGCTGCGGACCCGGTCGGCGAAGGCGGCCATCCTGTCGAGGACGGCGTGCACGGCGGGCACCACGTTCTCGCCGTCGACCTCGACCACGGCGCCGCGCGGGGCGCGCAGCGCGGTGTGCAGGACCGCCCGGTGCTCGGTGTTGTTGATCTTCTCGCCGCGGAACATCGCGTCCCGCAGCTCGGCGACGCCGGTGGCGGCGGCCAGCTCGCGCAGCAGCTCCAGCGTCTCGTCGGTGACCAGGTGCTTGGCGTAGTCCACGTGCAGGTCGCCGACCTGGAGCGTGTGACGGCGGCCGCGCTCCGGGTCGGCGGCGAACAGCTCGCGCAGGTGGGTGTCGCCAAGTTCGGCGCGGTGCTTGGCCAGGGCGGCCCACTGCGGGGTGCGGTCCAGCGGGGTGCGGGCGTCGGCGCGGGTCTCCGACATCGGTGGGTCCTCGATTCATCTGGGTGCAGAAACCGGCAGGGCCAGGCGTGAGGGCCAGGCCGTGGCGGCCTGGATGCGAGGTCGTGCGGGTACTCGTGGTGCGCCGACTCCGTTGACGGCCTGCCCGGGTTCAGCCTATGCAACCCCGGAGCCGGTCGCGCACATTCCGCCCGGCGGTCCTGCGGCCGGGTGTGTTCCGCTCCCGCGGGGCGGACGCCCCGCCCCGCGGGAGCGGACGCCCCGTCACTTCCGTTCGGAGCGCAGGTCGAGGCCGCGCAGCACCTCGTCGACCATCTCGGGATCGGCGCCGAGTTCGCTGCGGGCGGAGAGCATCTCGCGCCGGGAGGCGGCGATCATCTCCTGCTCGACGTCCCTGGCGGCCCGCCACTGGGCCATCCGCAGCTTGGCCTCGGCGGCCTCCTCCTCGGCGTAGTTCTCCGGGCAGAGCCTGGCCAGCCGGTCGTGCTGACGGTCCCGCAGGCGGTCGGCGACCTCCGCGGGCAGCCGGTCCTGTTCCTCCAGCTCGCCGAGCCGCTTCAGCCCGGCCTTGGCGGCCCGCCACCAGAGCTGCCGCACGGCCTGCTCGTGCTGGTCCTGGTCGATGTCCAGCTCGAACCGCTTGGCCAGCCAGGGCAGCGTCAGGCCCTGGACGAGCAGGGTGAACAGCACCACGCTGAAGGCGATGAAGACCAGCCGGCCGCGCTCGGGGAAGTCCTCGCCGGAGTGCAGGGTGAGCGGGATGGCGAGCGCCAGGGCGACGGTGGCCACGCCGCGCATGCCGGACCACCAGAGGATCACGCTCTCCTTCCAGCTGAACGGGGTGTCCTCCTCGTCGTTGGAGCGCAGCTTCTTCGACAGCCAGCCGGCCGGCAGCAGCCAGAGCAGCCGGACCCCGACGACCACCGCGATGACCACGGCGGCGTCGCCGATGAAGCCGGTCCAGCCGCTGCCTGCCTCCTTGAGCACGGTGGCCAGCTCCAGGCCGATCAGGCCGAAGGCGACCCCGGTGATCAGGATCTCGACCACCTCCCAGAAGGCGTTGCCGACGAGCCGGTAGGCGACGGCGTCCGCGTCGGAGGCCCGCTCGGCGAGGTAGAGCGCGCAGACCACGACGGCGAGCACGCCGGAGCCGTGGATCTCCTCGGCGAGGGTGTACGCGGCGAAGGGCACCAGCAGGTTGAGCGCGACCTGCTGGGTCGGGTCGTCCAGGCGCTCGGCGAGCTTGGTGTTGACCCAGCCGAGCGCGACGCCGACCACCACGGCCAGCACCGCGGACAGGACGAAGCGCAGCACCGCGTCGCCGGCCGAGAAGTCGCCGCTGACCATGGCCTCGATGGACAGCGAGTAGATGACGATCGCGGTGACGTCGTTGAACAGCCCTTCGCTCTCCAGGATCGCCACCAGGCGGCGGGGCAGCCCGACGCTGCCGGCCACCGCGACGGCGGCCACCGGGTCGGGCGGGGAGACCAGTGCGCCGACCGCGATGGCGGCGGCGAGCGGCAGGGTGGGCAGCAGCCAGTGCACGGTGCCGGCCACGGCGACCGTGGTGACCGCGACCAGGGCGACCGCCAGCAGCAGGATCGAGCGGGCGTTGGCCTTGAAGTAGCGCACCGAGGAGCGTCTGGCCACCGCGAAGATCAGCGGCGGCAGGACCAGCGGGAGGATCAGCTCGGGCTCGATGCTGACGTCCGGGATCTGCGGGACGAGTGCCATGACGATGCCGAGCAGGGTCATCAGCACCGGTTGTGGCACTCCGGTCTTCCGCCCGAGCGGCATGGTCACCACGGAGGCGAGCAGCACCAGGAAGAACAGGGGCAGCTGGCCCACGGGGAGGTTCCTCTCGACGATCGACGGACGGCTGAGCGCCGCCCAGGATAAATCTGACAATGCGCCCATCAGTATCGACACGCTGAACAAAAGCTTGACCTCAAGCGCACTTCACATCCGATGATCGTAGAAGTCGAAGTGTCGAGGAGGGGTGGGGACAGGCATGAAGGCGGTCACCGTGACGGGGAACGGCGGTCCCGAGGTGCTGCGGGTCACCGAGGTGCCCGACCCGGAGCCCGGGCCGGGCGAGGTGCGGGTCCGGGTGTACGCGGCGGGAGTGCAGCCGGTGGACCTGGCGATCCGCGAGGGGTTCCGTCCACCGGGGATGGCGGTCGAGCCGCCGTTCGTCCTCGGCACCGAGTTCGCCGGGGTGGTGGACGCCCTCGGTCCTGACGCCGGCGACTGGCGGGTCGGGGACGAGGTGCTGGGCTTCCGGACGCTGGGCTGCCAGGCCGACCGGGTCACGGTGGACGCCGGCCGGCTGGTGGCCAAGCCCGCCGGGATGCCCTGGGAGCAGGCCGGCTCGCTCTCCGCCTCCGGCCAGACCGCTCACCTGGCGCTCACCGGGCTGGGCGTCGGCCCGGGCGACACGGTGCTGGTGCACGGCGCCTCGGGCGGGGTCGGCACGGTCGCCGTCCAGCTGGCCCGGACCTGGGGCGCCACGGTCGTCGGCACCGCGAGCGAGCGCAACCACGGGTACCTGCGCGAGCTGGGCGCGGTGCCGGTCGCGTACGGCGAGGGGCTGGTCGAGCGGGTCCTGGCGGCGGCGCCGCAGGGGGTGACCGCGGCCTTCGACGCCGCCGGGCGGGGCGCCCTGGAGGCCTCCGTCGAGCTGGTCGCCGACCGGGACCGGATCGTCACCGTGGTCGACTACCCGGGCGCCGAGCGACTGGGCGTCCGGGGCCTGCGGGGCGAGCGGACGGCCGCGCGGCTGGCCGAGCTGGTGAAGCTGTGGGAGACCGGCGGGCTGCGGCTGGAGGTCGAGGAGGCGCTCCCGATGGGGCGGGTCGCCGAGGCCCACCGGCTGGTCGGCGCCGGGCACGTCCGGGGCAAGGTGGTGCTGGTCATGTGAGCCGGCCGGGCTCCGCGCTCCGGCCCGATTGTGAGTTTCGGTGGCTGACCGGGTAATGTTCTCCAGGTCAGCAGGCGCCGCTAGCTCAGTTGGTTAGAGCAGCTGACTCTTAATCAGCGGGTCCGGGGTTCGAGTCCCTGGCGGCGCACAGACAGCCGGAAGGCCCTTCGCGAGAGCGAGGGGCCTTCCGGCGTTTCGGCGTCCGGCCACGCGGCGGCAGGGCCCAGCGGGTGGCAGGCCTCAGCGGATGGCAGGAAAGGTGGGAAGCAGGTCATTGCTGCCGCCGCTCCCCCTTGGGAGGCTGGCCGCATGAGAGCGCGCAGCGTGGTCATCGTCCTCTTCGAGGGCGTGCAGAGCCTCGACGTGACCGGCCCCCTGGAGGTGTTCGCGGGAGCGGACAAGGCCTGCGGACAGCCGGGGACGTACCGGGTGACCACCGCCTCCCCCGGCGGTGCTCCGGTGCGCTGCCACAGCGGACTGCGACTGCTGCCGGACGCGGACCTGGCGCAGGCCGGTCCCGTGCACACCCTGCTGGTCCCCGGCGGGCAGGGCACCGTGCAACCGGACCCGGCGCTGGTGGCGCGGATCCGGGAGCTGGCCGGACGGGCCGAGCGGGTGGTGTCGGTGTGCACCGGGGCCTTCCTGCTCGCCGAGGCCGGGCTGCTGGCCGGGCGCCGGGCGACCACCCACTGGGCGCACTGCGACGCGCTGGCCCGGCGGTTCCCCGACGTCGAGGTGGACCCGGACCCGATCCACGTCCGGGACGGGCACGTCGCCACCTCGGCCGGGGTCACCGCCGGGATCGACCTGGCACTGGCCCTGGTCGAGGAGGACCTGGGGCGCGACACGGCCCTGCTGGTCGCCCGCCACCTGGTGGTCTTCCTGCGCCGGCCGGGCAACCAGGCCCAGTTCAGCACCCAGCTGGCCGCCCAGGTGGCGGCCCGGCAGCCGCTGCGCGAGGTGCAGCGGTGGATCGCCGAGCACCCGGAGGCCGACCTGTCGGTCGAGGCGCTGGCCGGCCGGTCGGCACTGTCGCCGCGGCACTTCGCCCGGACCTTCGCCGCCGAGGTCGGGGTCACCCCGGGCCGGTACGTGGACGGGGTCCGGCTGGAGGCCGCCCGGCGGCGGCTGGAGGACACCGCCGACGGCGTCGAGGAGATCGCGCGCTCCTGCGGCTACGGCACCCCGGAGGCGATGCGGCGCGCCTTCGTCCGGGCCCTGGCCGCCCCGCCCGCCGAGTACCGACGCCGCTTCCGACCCGAACCCACCGGAGGTCACTGATGCGCATCGCCATCCTGCTCTACCCCGAGTTCACCACCCTGGACGCGGTCGGCCCGTACGAGGTGCTGTCCCGGATCCCCGGCGCCGAGGTCGTGCTCACCGCCGCCGAGCGGGGGCCGGTGCGCAACGACCTCGGCAGCCTGGCGATCACCGCGGACGCCGCCCTGGACGAGGTGGACTCGGCCGACCTGCTGCTGGTGCCCGGCGGGCCCGGGACGGAGGCCCAGCTCACGAACGAGGCGCTGCTCGACTGGCTGCGCCGGGTGGACGCGACCACCGCCTGGACCACCTCGGTCTGCTCGGGCTCGCTGCTGCTGGGCGCCGCCGGGCTGCTCAGGGGCCGCCGGGCCACCAGCCACTGGGGCGTCCTGGACCGGCTCCCCGCGTACGGGGCGGAGCCGACCGGCACCGACCGGGTCGTCATCGACGGCAAGTACGCCGTCGCCGCCGGGGTCTCGGCCGGGATCGACCTCGCGCTGACGCTGGCCGGCCGGATCAGCGGGGACACCACCGCGCAGGCGATCCAGCTGCTGATCGAGTACGACCCGCAGCCGCCGTACGCGTCGGGCTCCCTGGCGACGGCGTCTCCCGAGGCGGTCGAGGCGGTGAACGGGCTGACGCTGGGCCGGGCGCGCTGACCACCGCCGTCGGTGACCACGACGAGGAGGGGCCGTGCCCGGACCTCACGGGGGTAGGTCCGGGCACGGCCCCGGAGGCCGTCGGGCCGGCGGATCGACGGATCGGCCGGCCCGGCGGATCGGCGTCCTGATCAGCGGCCGAAGTAGCCGTTGAAGTTCTTGGAGAACTCCTGGCCGCCGAACCGGTCCCAGTTGATCGACCAGGTCATCAGCCCGCGCAGGTTCGGCTGAGCACCCGAACGCGGCACGTACGTCCCGCAGTTGGCCAGCTTGGTGAGGCAGTCGAGCGCCTTGTTCACCTCGGCCGGGGCGACGTAGCCGTTGCCCGCGTTGGTGGTGGCCGGCATGCCGATGGCGACCTTGGAGGCGGGCAGCGCCGGAAACACGTTGTTCGCGTTGCCCGCCACCGGGAAGCCCTTGAGCAGCATGTCGGTCATCGCGACGTGGAAGTCGGCGCCGCCCATCGAGTGGTACTGGTTGTCCAGGCCCATGATGGAGCCGGAGTTGTAGTCCTGGACGTGCAGCAGGGTGAGGTCGTCGCGCATCGCGTGGATGACCGGCAGGTACGCCCCGGCCCGCGGGTCCTGGCCGCCCCAGGGGCCCGATCCGTAGTACTGGTAGCCGAGTTGGACGAAGAAGGTCTCCGGCGCCATGGTCAGCACGAAGCCCTGGCCGTACTTGGCCTTGAGGGTCTTCAGCGCGGAGATCAGGTTGACGATGACCGGGCTGGTCGGGTTCTTGAAGTCGTTGTCACCGGTGTTGAGGGAGAGCGAGTGCCCCTCGAAGTCGATGTCCAGCCCGTCCAGGCCCCACTTGTCGATGATCGCCGAGACCGAGTTGACGAAGGCGTCCCTGGCCGCGGTGGTGGTCAGCTGGACCTGGCCGTTCTGGCCGCCGATCGAGATCAGCACCTTCTTGCCCTGGGCCCGCTTGGCGGCGATGCCGGCCTTGAACTCGTCGTCCGACTCGACGCCCGGGCACTCGGTGGCCGGGCAGCGGTTGAACCGGATGTCGCCGGAGGTGACGGAGGTGGGCTCGCCGAAGGACAGGTTGATGAAGTCCCAGGAGTTCGGGACGTCGGCCATCCGGGTGTAGCCGGCACCGTTGGCGAAGCTCGCGTGCAGGTAGCCGACCAGGGCGTGGCTGCCGACCGGCGGGGTGGTGGGCGTGCCCGTGGGAGTCCCGGTGGGCGTACCCGTGGGCGTCCCGGTCGGGGTCGCCGTCGGGGAGGCGGTGCCCGTCGGGGTGGTGGTCGGCGTCGCGGTCGGCGTGGGCGTCGGGCTGGGCGCGCCCGGGCCGTCCAGCGAGACGTCGTCCGCGTAGTAGGTGCCCTGCCCGTACCAGCCGTGGGTGTAGACGGTGGCGCTGGTCTGGCTGGCGCCGGTGGTGAAGCTGACGCTCAGCTTCTGGTACGAGCCGCCGGTGCCCGGCGTCCAGGTGCTCGGGCCGCCGCCGTCCACGCCCAGGTAGACGTACGAGCCGTTGACGAAGGCGCTGAGCGTGTAGGTGGTGTTCGGGGCGACGGTGACGGTCTGGCCGCACTGGGCGGTGTCACCGGCCGAGGCCGCCGCGGCGAGCGCGCGGCTGCCGCCGTGCACCGGGCTGGTGACGACGCTGCCGGAGTTGCCGGAGCAGCTCCAGGGGCCGAGCGAGCCGGACTCGAAACCGCCGTTGACCAGGAACTCTCCGGCCGAGGCGGCGGGCGCCAGGCCCAGCGTGACGCCGACCAGGGTGGCCGCGGCGACGGCGGAGGCGGTTGCGGCGGCGACGGCCGCGCGGCGGCCGGTGGCCGGGGTTCCGGGGGTGGGTGTTCTGCGCATGCGGGTGCTCCTGCGATGGCGCGGTCGTGGGGGACGTCCGAGGGCACGCCGGAGCACGCGCCAGTGGGGGGAACGGCGCGGCCTCGCACCCAAGTTGGACTAGACCACTGAAGTGGATCCGGCCCTGTGGTGTCAATGGTCCAGACCGGTTGCCGCCTCCTCCGGTTGCCGGTGGTGACGCCCCGTCGAAGGATGGAGGCGTGACCCCGCCCGGCTACCTCCGCCACCCCCACCTGCACGGCGGCCTGCTCACCTTCACCGCCGAGGACGACGTCTGGATCGCCCCGCTGGACGCCGACGGCACCGGCACCGGCCGGGCCTGGCGGGTCGGCTGCGACCGCACCCGGGTCAGCCACCCCCGCTTCTCCCCCGACGGCACCACCCTCGCCTGGACCAGCTGGCTCGGCCCGACCCCCGAGGTGTGGACCGCCCCGGTCGAGGGCGGCGAGGCGAACCGGCTCAGCTTCTGGGGCAGCCAGGACACCCGGGTGCGCGGCTGGCTGCCCGACGGCGAGGTGCTGGCCGTCACCTCCTACCACGAGCCCTTCGGCCACTACACCTGGGCGCACGCCCTGCCCCCGGACGGCTCCCCCGGTCGCCGGATGCCCTGGGGCCCGGTCGGCGACGCCCAGATGAGCCGCGAGCGGACCGTCCTGCTCACCGGCGCCGCCCCGCACGAGCCGGCCGCCTGGAAGCGCTACCGGGGCGGCGCCACCGGCCGGCTCTGGGTGGACGGCGAGCGGATCCTGCCCGGACACACCGGGCACCTCGCCGCCCCCATGCCGGTCACCGGCCCCCTCGGCGGACGGATCGCCTTCCTCTCCGACCACGAGGGCATCGGCAACGTCTACTCCTGCCGCCCGGACGGCACCGACCTGCGCCGGCACACCGACCACGCCTCCTACTACGCCCGCGAGGCCGCCACCGACGGCACCCGGATCGTCTACCAGCACGCCGGCGACCTCTGGCTGCTGGACGGCCTGGACGCCCCCGCCCCGCGCCGGCTGCGCGTCCCGCTCGGCGGCGCCAGGGCCGGCCGCCGCCCGTACCAGGTCAACGCCGCCGGCCAGGTCAAGGACCTCGCCTGCGACCAGACCGGCCGGGCCGGGGTGATCACCGTGCGCGGCAGCCAGTACTGGCTCACCCACAAGGACGGCCCGGCCCGCGCCCTCGCCGACACCCCCGGCGTGCGCACCCGGCTGCCGGTGGTGCTCGGGCACACCGGCGAGGCCGCCTGGATCACCGACGCCGAGGGCGCCGACGCGATCGAGGTGGTGCCGCTGCCAGGCCATGCCGCGCGGCCCGGCCACGGCGAACGGCCGGGCAGCGGCGAACCTCCGGGGCGCACCGAGCTGCCGGGCCACTCCGAACGGCCGGGCCACGGCGGGCCGGAGAAGCACCGCCACCGGGTGATCGCCGCCGGACGGATCGGCCGCGTCCTGGAACTCACCGCCTCACCCGACGGCAGCCGGCTCGCCGCCACCACCTCGAACGGACGGCTGCTGCTGGTCACCGCGGCCGACGGCGAGGTCCGCGAACTGGCCGCCTCCGGCTACGGGCCGGTCTCCAGCGCCCGCTTCTCCCCCGACTCACACTGGATCGCCTGGTCCGAGCCGGTCGCCGGGCGCTCACTGCGCCGCATCCGGCTCACCCGCGCCGACGCGCCCGCCCCGACCACCGAGATCACCGACGGCCGCTTCGAGGACGAGCAGCCGGTGTTCACCCGGGACGGCCGCTACCTCGCCTTCCTGTCCTGGCGAGGCTTCGACCCGGTCCACGACGTGCACACCGGCGACCTCTCCTTCCCGCTCGGCTGCCGCCCCTACCTCGTCCCGCTCGCCGCCGACACCCCCTCGCCGTTCGCCGCCCCGGCCGAGGACGGCGCCCCGCACGGCGACGGAGGCGGCGACGGCACCGTCCGGGTCGACCCGGCGGGCATCGGCGAGCGGCTGCTCCAGTTCCCGGTGATCGCCTCCAAGTACTCGGCCACCGACGCGGTGCGCGGCGGCCTGGTCTGGCTGCGCTGGCCGATCTCCGGCACCCTCGGGCAGACCTTCGCCGGCCCCGAGGACACCTCGGGACGCCCCGCACTGGAGCACTTCGACCTGGCCAGGGGCACCCGCAGCACACTGGTCGACCGGCTCGACGGCTACGCGGTCTCCGGGGACGGCGGCTCGATCGCCGTCTACTCGGCCGGGACGCTGCGGGTGATCCCGGTCGCCGCCCCCGCCGCCGGCACCACCGTCGACCTGCGCCGGATCACCCACACCGTGCGCCCGGCCGCCGAGTGGCGCCAGGCCTACCACGAGGCCGCCCGGATCGTCCGGGACCAGTTCTGGGACGAGCGGATGTCCGGCCTGGACTGGCCCGCCCTGGTCGCCCAGTACGAGCCGCTGCTGGAGCGGGTCTGCTCCCCCGACGACTTCGCCGACCTGCTGCGCGAACTCCTCGGCGAACTCGGCACCTCGCACGCCTACGTCACCCCGTCCCGGCGCGCCGAGGGCCCCACCCTCTCCCAGCAGCCGCTCGGCCTGCTCGGCGCCAACGCCCACCGCTCCCCCGACGGCCGCTGGCTGGTCGACCGGGTGCTGCCCGGAGAGACCTCGGACCCGCGCGCCCGCGCCCCGCTGGCCGCCCAGGGCGTGCGCGACGGCGACGAGTTCCTGGAGGTCGGCGGCCGCCCGGTCGACCCGCTGCGCGGACCGCTGCCGCTGCTGGCCGGCACCGGCGGCACCACGCTCGAACTGGCCCTGCGCAGCGGCCAGGACGGCCCGGTGCGCCGGATCGTGATCAGCCCGCTGACCGACGAACGGCCCATCCGCTACCAGGACTGGGTCACCAAACGGCGTTCCCTGGTAAGGGAGTTCAGCGACGGGCGGTGCGGCTACCTGCACATCCCCGACCTCGGCGGCTCCGGCTGGGCCCAGTTCAACCGGGACCTGCGCCGCGAACTGGACAAGCCCGCGCTGGTGCTGGACGTACGCGGCAACGCCGGCGGCAACGTCTCCGAACTGGTGCTGGAGAAACTCACCCGGCACGTCCTGGCCTGGGACTTCAGCCGGGACCGCAGGCCGGTGCGCTGGCCCAGGCACGCACCGCGCGGCCCGCTGGTCGCGCTGGCCGACGAGGCCACCAGCTCGGACGGCGACGTGATCATCGCGGCGATCAAGCTGCTCGGACTCGGCCCGGTGATCGGCACCCGCACCTGGGGCGGGGTGGTCGGGATGACCGGACGGCACACCCTCGGCGACGGCACCCAGATCTCGGTGCCGAAGAACGCCTCCTGGTTCAGCGGCGGGCTCGGCTGGTCGGTGGAGAACCAGGGCGTCGAACCGGACGTGCACGTGCTGCGCACCCCGCGCGACTGGGCCAGGGGCCGCCACCCCGAACTGGTCGCGGCCGTGCAGCTGGCCCTGGAGCTGCTGGAGGACGCGCCCGCCGCGGAGCCCCCGCCGGCGTCCACCCCCCGGCCGGACCTGCGGCGCCCGCCGCTGCCGCCACGGGCGCGGTGAGCGGCGGTTCCGTCCGGGCCTGACCGGCTTCGGCTTCGGCTTCGGCTTCGTACGGTGAAGCCGGCAGGGCCTCAGTCCCAGGGATCGCCCTCGGCCGTCATGTTCTCGGCGGCACGCCGGTCGGCCTCCTCCTGGGCGAGCCGTTCCTGCTGGTCCCGGCTGCGCTCGACCTCGTCGCCGTACGCGTCGGCGGCCTCGTCGTGGGCGAGGGCCGCGCGCTGGGCGGCCTCCTGCCCGACGGACTCCTGCGGCGGCCGGTGGAACAACCTGTCGAAGATGCCCATGACTCCTCCAAGCGGGACGGACGGGAGGTCGGATACCGGGCTTGCCCCCACTCTCACACCGGGTGCCCACGGGCGCACCTTGAGCCTTTGGTCCCTGGTGGACGCGCCCAACGGCCGTAGCCACGGGCCGTCGGCCGGGCGCACATTGGGGCTGTCGGCGAAATCGACGCCACCCTCTGGAGCCCGCAGTGACCGTCGTACATCCAGGAAGCCCCGCCCGACGCACCGCTGAGGACCCGCACGACGGACCGCGCCGACGGGTCGGCCCGCTGGCCGCCCTGGACGGCCGGCTGCCCGGCCCCCACGACCTGCTGCTGATGCAGTGCCCCAGCTCGCTGCGGCCCTTCGCGGGCGGCGAGCTGCCGGACTGGGCGCGGGCGGTCCTGCGGGCCCACCCCTGGGTCACGGTCGGCCGGGCCCCCGCCGTGGCCGGCAGCCCGGTCGACCTGCCGCACCCCCAGCGCTGCACCCGCGACGCGGAGGCGGCGCCCGAGCTGTGGTTCCCGGTGACGGTCCACGGCCCCCGGCCCGGCCTGCGCCTGGACGCCCTGGCCCCCTGGGCGGCGGTGGCCAGGACCCTGCGGCCCGAACAGCTGACCGAACGGCGCGGGCACCTGGCCCCCGAACGGCTGGCCGGCATCCCGGCCCTGGCGCTGCTGCCCGAGGTCGGCCGCCTGGTCGCCGACCACCGGCTCCCCTGGGGCCCGATCGGCGCGGCCGGCTACGAACTGGGCAGCGGCGTCCCGGTGACCGGGCCGCTCAGCCCGCTGCGGCTGGTGCTCCGCTCCCCCCAGCCGGTCAGCCGCCGCGACGCGCTGCAACTGCGGCGGGCGCTGACCAAGCTGCCGGTGCCGGTGCAGGCCGAACTGGAGACCCGGCACGGCTCGGTGCAGCTGGCGGAGTACGCCTCCGGCGCCCACAGCCTCACCCTGCTCACGCCGGACGGGCCCCGCGAGGTCCACGACCCGTGGTTCCCCCGGGGCCCCTTCGCCTGACGCTCCCGGGCCCGGCGCAGGCCAGGGACCAGGTGGCGCGCTTCCCGTCGCCGTCGACGCACCCGAAGGTCACGGCGGTGCGCACCATCGCGACCGTCTCGCGTCGCCGGGAGCCGGACCGGAGGACCGGCGGCGGGTAGCGGACACGGGACGCTCCTGCCCGGGCAGGGGCGTGGTGTTCCGGATGCGGGTCAGGGCAGGACGTGGGCGAGGCGTTTGACCTCGCGGAGGGTGGGCGCGGTCTCGATGTTCTGGATGCCCGGGAGGGGGCCGATGCGCTGGTCGAGATAGCTGTAGAGGTCGGCGGGCGTACGGAAGACGCCGCTGGCGACGAGGTTGGCGGTGCCGGTGATGGCGGCGGCGAAGGCGATCTCGGGGTGGGTGGCGAGGGCCTCACCGACGGTGCGCAGGTGGACCGGGACGACGTTCAGCCACAGCTGGGTGGTCATCCGGTAGCCCAGGAGCTGGGGGTCGAAGTCGACGGAGAAGCCGAGAGCGCCTTCGTCCCGGAGCCGGTCGAGGTGGCGCTGGACACTGGAGGCGGAGCGGTCGGCCGCGGTACCGAGTTCGGAAAGGGGGGCCCGGCCGTCGCGGGCCAGTTCGGCGAACAGCACCCGGTCGGTGGCATCCAGGGGCAGCGGTTCCGGCGCGGGGGACGGCTCGGTCGGGGCCGGGGCGTGGAAACGGGTGGCGTGCCAGGTGCTGGTGGTGCCGACGAAGATCCGCATCATGCAGTGGGCGCTGACGGACAGCACGTGCGGGGTGCGTGGGAGCTTCTGCAGCAGGAGGGCGTTGCGCTCGTCGGCGGTGCGGGTGTTGAGGGCGCAGTAGAGCTCGGTGCCGCCGGAAGCCAGGGTGACCCAGCTGGTGTCGGGACGGCGGGCCAGCGCGTCGGCGATGGCGGCGGCCGCGTCGGGTGTGCAGCGCAGGCGCAGCAGCCAGCGCACCAGGCCCAGACGGTCGGGCACCGGTTGGCCCACGATGCGCAGGCCCATGGTGCGCAGCCGTCGGTAGCGACGGGCGACGGTCCGCTCGGAGACGTCCAGGTCCTGGGCGAGGCGGCTGAAGGGAGCCCGGCCGTCCAGTTGGAGGCCCTGGAGCAGCCGCTGATCGAGCTCGTCGAGCCTGTCCGAATCCACCGCGATACCTCGTCTGTGTGCCGGATCCTTCCGTCCCGCAGGGTATGGCTTGGGGTGCCTGCGGCGGGGCGCAGAGGGTGTGGAGGTCTTGCCCACTCACTCCGGGAGTTCGTTTCATGCGTATCTGGGGGCCCTTGGCAGCGATCTGCCTGGGCACGTTCATGCTGCTGGTCGATGTCACCATCGTGCTGGTCGCCCTGCCGTCCGTGTCCGGATCGCTGGACGCGTCCTTGTCGCAACTGCAGTGGGTGGCCGACGGCTACGCGCTGGCGGTCGCCGCCACCCTGCTGGGCGCGGGCATGCTCGCCGACCTGCACGGCCGGCGCCGCGTGTACGCGGCGGGCCTGCTCGTCTTCGCCCTCGCCTCCGTCGCCTGTGCGCTGTCGCCGGACATGGGCCGGCTGATCGCCGCCCGCCTGGTGCAGGGCATCGGCGCGGCCGCCATGTTCGCCACCACCATCTCCCTGATCGGCACCCTGTACTCGGGGCGCCGGCTGGGGACGGCCTTCGGCATCTGGGCGGCGGTGGCCGCCAGCGCTGCCGCGCTCGGCCCGGTCCTGGGCGGCCTCCTCACCGAGGCCCTGGACTGGCGGTGGATCTTCTACGTCAACGTGCCCGTCACCGCGCTCGCCCTGTGGATGACCTTCCGCTACGTCCCCCGCTCCACCCCGGCCAAGGACGCCGCCCGGCGTCTGGACGTGCCTGGTCTGCTGCTCTTCGCCGTCGGCGCGGGCGGCCTGGTCTACGCCCTGACCGGGTCGCACTCCCACGGCTGGACCACCCCGGCCACTCTGGTCCCCCTCGGTGTGGCCCTGCTCGCGCTCGTGGCCTTCGTCGGCGTGCAGAGGCGCGGCGTCCACCCGCTGCTGGACCTCTCGCTCTTCCGTCGGCCCGCGTTCACCGCGGCGATGATCACCATCGCCGTCGGGGAGGCGGCGGTGTACGGGATCCTTCCCTACACCTCGATGTGGCTTCAGTCCGTTCAGCACCTCTCCCCGGTCGGCGCCGGCCTGGTCGTTCTGCCGCACGCCCTGGCCGCCGCCCTGGTCGCGATCGTGAGCGGCCGGTGGATGCCCAGGCCCTCCCCCCGGGTGGGCGCCACCCTCGGCCTGTTCCTCGCGGGCCTCGGGGTGTCGGCGGAGGGCTTCCTGGGCCCCGACTCCGGGTGGCCCGTCCTGGTCGGCGGCCTCGCGCTGAGCGGCCTCGGCATGGGTCTGGTCTTCCAGGTCGCCGCCGCCCTCGCCCTGGGCTCGGTGCCGTACGACCGCGCCGGAATGGCCGGCGGCACCTACAGCACCTTCGAACAGCTCGGCTACGCCTTCGGCGTCGCCGTCTTCGGCACACTGGCCGTCTCCACCATGGGCCGATCCATGGAGGGCAAGGTCACCGACCCGCACCAGGCCGCCCAAGCCCTGTCCGGCGGCGGAGCCGACGGCCTGATCGCTGCCGCTCCGGCCGGGGGGCGCGGTGCCCTGGAGGACACCCTGCGCGCGGTGTTCGCCACCGGGCACAACACCCTCGCCCTGACCGCGGGTGCCCTCGCCATGGCCGGTGCGGCCCTGGTCCTGTTCCTCACCCGGCACACCGGCGGCGAACCGCCCGCCGCCGACGACCGGGAACAGCCGGCGGACCCGGAACTCCAGACCACGGGCGGCTGACCCCCGCAGCGCCGGGCGGGCTCACCGCCCGCCCGACGCCGGCGGGGCCACTCCGGAAACGTCTGGAAAAAAGTCCCGCCCCGGTGTCAAGGCTGCCGGGTCCGCTCCGACGTCATGGTGTGCGGCGTCCGGCCGCACGACGGTGCGACAGGAGCTTCAGCCATGGAACAACTGCTCAGAGTCATGAACTTCAACGTCTCGAGCGACGGCGTCGCCGCCGGCGAGCACCAGACCCTCGAACTGCCGTTCGGCCTCGACCGCGCCGAGCGGCTGTTCTCCTGGGCGGGCGCCACGGCGAGCTGGCCGATGCGCACCGATCCCGGAGGCAGCCGGGGTCTGGACGACTACTTCACCCGGGACTTCGCCCGCAACATCGGGGCCGAGATCATGGGCCGCAACAAGTTCGGGCCCCAGCGCGGGCCCTGGCAGGACCACGAGTGGCAGGGCTGGTGGGGTGGCCAACCCCCCTTCCACACCCCGGTGTTCGTGATGACCCACCACCCGCGCCCGTCGTTCACGCTCTCCGACACCACGTTCCACTTCGTCGACGGCGACCCGGCCACGGTCCTCGCACGGGCCCGGGCGGCCGCCGACGGCAAGGACGTCCGGCTCGGCGGCGGCGTCACCACCATCCGGCAGTTCCTCGACGCCGGTCTCGTCGACACCCTGCACGTGGCGGTCTCCCCGGTGAAGCTCGGGTCCGGACTGAAGCTCTGGGACTCCCCCGACGAGCTGCTCGACCGCTTCGACCTGGAGGTCGTGCCCAGCCCGAGCGGCGTGGCGCACCACCTCTTCTGGCGGCGCTGACACGAAGGCCCCACTGCCCGACGGGGGTGGGCGGTGGGGCCCGCGGCCTCAGCCGGCGGCACCGGCCCCCGGGTGGCCGGTGAACCGCCCGGTTCCGGGGCGCCGGAGCAGCCGGTGTTGCGGCGCATCCGGGCGACGGTCAGTATCGAATGGCCGACCCGAGAACCGAAGGGCACCGTCCCCACGAGTGGGAGGCCCAACGGAAGAACCCCTTCGGTGGTCGGGTGGGGAGGCCGCTTCGAGCGCCGCCCGCACACGGCAGGGGCGAAGCCCCACCTCCCCCGTCCGGGTGTGAGCCGTGTCCCTCCTCGGGGGAGTGAGTCGCGAGCACCGGATACGACGGACATCGCTCCATCCGTAGCCGGGGAACCCGCTCGCGCCGGGCCTGGTGTTCGCCACCGTGCCGCGACGCCCCGTCGCCGCACCGGTCGGCGGGCACCGGCGCCACCCGCCTTCGGAAGGAGATCCCCCCATGCCTGACACGTACCTTCCGTCCATGTCACTGGATGCCTACCTCCGCACCATCGCGAGCGACCATGCCCAGCTGAGTTCCCTGATCGACCGTGCCCGGCTGCGGGAGGTCGCCGTGGACGGCGGTCTCGCCGCCTGCGACAACGAGTTCGAGTCCGACGCCACCGGCCGGGGCGACTCCTACCGCCGCGCCCAGCAGGACGCCTCCGTCCGCTGGACCGGAGCGCGCCGGCTGCTGGAACTCGCCGCACCGGCCCACGCGGCCGGTGACGCCACGGTGCTCGACGTCCTGGGCGGGGACGGGACCATCGCACGGGCGCTGACCGCGCACGGCGACGGCGCGAGCGCGAGGCTGCGGATCCTGACCGGTGACATCTCGGGCGCGATGGTGGAGCGGGCGCTCGCCTACGGGCTGTCCGCGCTCCGGCAGTCCGCCGAGGCGCTGATCCTCAGGGACGACTCCGTCAGCGCCGTGCTCCTGGCCTACGGCACCCACCACATCGCCCCCGAGCGACGCCCGCTCGCCATCGCCGAGGCCGTCCGCGTGGCGAGGCCCGGAGGCCGGGTCGTGGTGCACGACTTCGACGACTCCAGTCCCATGGCCGGGTTCTTCGGCGAGGTCGTCCACTCGTACTCGGCGGTGGGCCACCCGTACGAGCATTTCAGCCGGGCCCGGATGGTGGCCCTCTTCGACGGGCTCGACGTGCCCGTCAGCGTCTCGGACGTCTACGACCCCCTGATCGTCCGGGCGGAGACCGAGGACGAGGCCCGCCGGCGGATGTGCGACTACCTCGCCGACATGTACGGCATCCATGCCTTCTTCGCTCAGTTGGACCGGAACGAGGCCTGGCACCGCGTCCGGCAGCACTTCGACCACACCGCCTACCTCGCCGGCACCGATGCGCCACCGGGCACCCGGGTCCGCCCCACGACGTACCGCGTGGACGGCGGCTACGCGGCCGAGGTACCCCGGATGGCACTCGCGGCCGTGGCCACGAAGGCACCGGCCTGAGTCGGACGACGGCACCGGGCACAGCGGCGTGGCGGACCACCTGTTCCGGCGCCGCCGGCGCGAAGGCCCCACCGCCCGGCGCGGGCGGTGGGGCCCGCGGCCTCAGCCGGTGACGCTGGCGGCGCCCGTCTCCAGGTGGCCGGTGAAGCGCTGGGACCAGCTGCCGTCGGCGTCGACCGTCACGGTGAAGTCGTACCAGCCGTTGGTGTAGGCCACGGCGTTGAAGAAGTCGGTCACGCTGCCGCCGGCCGGGACCTGGTACGTCCAGGGACCGTCCGTGCGGTAGTTGTCGGACGCGATGGTGAAGGTCAGCGGCGTGGTGCCGGAGTTGGCGAGCCTGAAGTACACCGCCGGCTTGCCCGTGCCCGGCTCGACCGCGTACGAGGCGGTGACCGCCGCGTTCTTGCCCGCCTTCGTCGCGTCGCCCTTGAATCGGCGCAGGAAGCGGTTGGGGCCGACCACCGTGAGGTCGTACGGGCCGCCGCCGAAGCCGCTGCCGCAGTTGAAGAAGTCGCTGGTGCTGCCGCCCGGGTCGACCGTGTACTGCCAGGGGCCGCCGCCGCGGTAGGCGTTGGCGTACGCGGCGAAGTGCGCGGACTTCGCCGCCGGCGCCCCCACGTTGGCCATCGTGATCCAGACCTTCATCAACCCGCCCGAGCCGAACTCCAGGTGGTCCAGGTTGGCGTTGGGCTGGTACGGCAGGGCCCGCGCGGGCCGGGTGCCGGGCTCCTGCACCGGGAGCTGGTTGTTCACCGGGGCCGGGTTGGGCAGCGGACCGCAGGCGGCGAGGCCGATGGTCTGCGAGGTGTCGGGCAGTGCGGGCAGGCCGTACACCGGGTTGGCGAAGTCGAACACGCCGGTCAGGTCGCCGCAGACGCGGCGGCGCCAGTCGCTGATGTTCGGGCAGGTGGCGGGCTTGCCGAGGGCGGCCGTCCAGGACTCCAGGAAGCGCAGCACCGAGGTGTGGTCGAAGGTCTCGGAGTTGACCCAGCCGCCGCGGGTCCAGGGCGAGACGGCGATCATCGGGACGCGGAAGCCGAGGCCGATGTTGGTGCCGCCGTAGAACTCGCCCGGGGTTCCGGCCGGGGCGGCCGGCGGCGGGACGTGGTCGAAGAAGCCGTCGTTCTCGTCGTAGTTGATGAACAGGATCGACGAGTCGAAGACGTTCGGGTCAGCGTTGAGCGCGTCGATCACCATGTGGACGAAGTGCGCGCCGTCCACCGGGGTGGAGTACGGGTGCTCGGAGGAGGCCTGGTCGGGGACGATCCAGGAGACCTGCGGGAGCGTGCCGGCCAGCACGTCGGCCTTGATCGCGGCGGCGATGTCGTCCGGGGTCCTGCCGGTGACCTTGGGCACCGAGCCCATGCCCTTGACCGCGAGCGGGCTGCCGGCCGGGGCGCCGGAGAACTGGCTGAAATAGGCCAGCGCGTTGTCGCCGTAGTTGTCGGCGGCGTTCTGGTAGACCTTCCAGCTCACCCCGGCGCTCTCCAGCGCCTCGGCGTAGGTCTGCCAGCGCAGGCCCTTCTCGTCGCCGCCGTCGTAGGCCGGGCCGCCCGCGGTGCCGGCCGGGTCGATCTGGCCGGACCAGTGGTAGGTGCGGTTGGGGCCGGTCGCGCTCAGGACGGAGCAGTGGTAGGCGTCGCAGATGGTCCAGTTCTCGGCGAGCGCGTAGTGGAACGGGAGGTCCTGGCGGGTGAGGAAGCCGAGCGTGCGGACGTTGCCCTTGGCGGCGACCCAGGAGTCCATCCTGCCGCCGTTCCAGGCCTTGTGCTGATCCAGCCATCCGTGGCTGAGGTCGCCGTTGCATTGGGCGAGGCGCTCGGGGTCGGCACCGCCGGCCGGCTTGGTCAGGCTGAACTGCCACGGGTACTGGCGGGAGAGCAGGCCGTTCGGCTGGTTGAAGACGCTGTAGCCGCCGGAGATCTGGATGGCGCTGCGGTCGGCGAAGCCGCGCACGCCGCGCAGCGTGCCGAAGTAGTGGTCGAAGCTGCGGTTCTCCTGCATCAGGATCACCACGTGCTGGGCGTCGCGGATGGTGCCGGTGGTGCTGAGCGCGGTGGTGGCGGCCGTCGCGGCCGGGCCGCCCGGGGCGGCACCCGCGGCGCCGGCACCGGTGCCGGCCACGGCGAGGCCCGCCGCGGCGGCACCGGACAGCGTGACGAACTTCCTACGACTCAACTCGGCCATCAGAACCGGTCCGTCCCTTCGCTGGCGATGTTGTGCACACAAGTCGGGGCCATCGATCGCGGAGAAGTCTCCACCGCGGCCGAACCGGGCCACCAGATGCGGGCGCCAGGGTTGGCGGACTGTTCGCCGGAACGCCACCGGGGTTCGCCCGGTCGTCACCGAGCGACGCCCGGCTGAACGGACGAAGGGGCCGGGGTGCTCAGCGGTCCTTGACGTCGATCCCCAGCGCCTGGGCGAACTGGGGGGCCAGCTCCATCAGTTGGAGGGAGCTGATGACCGCGCCGCGCAGCCCCTGGTGGCCGTCGGTCAGACCGAGCCGGACGGCCCCGCGCAGGTCGGTCTTGCTCAGCGTCGCGCCGCGCAGCCGGACCTCCTCCAGCGTGGAGCCGGGGAAGGACACCCCGGTCAGCTTCGCCTCGCCGAAGTCCACGTCGCGCAGCAGGCAGTCCTCGAAGACGACGTCCCGCAGGACGGCCGAGCGCAGGTTGACCGCCTCCAGCTTGCAGCCCCGGAACACCACCCGGCGCAGCGCCGAGCCGTACCCGGCGACCCCGGCGAGCACCCCGCCGACGAAGGAGCTGTCCTGCCACTCGGAGCCGCTCAGGTCGCAGGCGACCCAGCGGCCGGCCTGCACCCAGACCTCGTTGAACCGGGCCTGGCGCAGCTTGACCCCGTTGAGCGCGACGCCGGTGAAGGCGCACTCCAGGAAGGACCCGCCGGCGCCGGACTCGTCGGTGTGCTCGCCGCCGTCGAAGTGCGCGGTGTCGTACCGCTCGTCACTGCGCAGCGGCCCGGTGTGCGGGCTCAGCAGTTCGGCGTACGGGAGGTCGGCGAGCCGGTCGGGGACGGCACGGGACATGGCGGTGGCTCCTGCGGTCGGGGGCGGATGGATCTCGCCCGCATGCTCGCACGCGGCACCGACAACGGCCCGTACCGACAACTGCCCGCACCGACGACGGCCGCCCTGCAACGGGCCGCCCGTACCGACGACGCCTGCCGCGGCCCCGCCCTGCGACACGCCGCCCGACAACCGCGGCGCCCCGGACCGGCCGCGTCGAGGCGGCCGGTCCGGGGCGCTCACCGCTCGGGTCAGCCGCGCGCCCAGAGCGAGTTGACGCGGCTGCGCTCGGTGGTGTTCGGGTAGGCGTTGGTGCAGGAGGTGCCGGGGCCGCCGCCCGACATCAGCTCGCTGCACGGGCCGGAGTAGTGGTCCGGCAGGCCGAGCACGTGCCCGGTCTCGTGCGCCACCACGCGCACCGAGCTGTACTGCTGGTTCTGCTGGTAGTCCAGGAAGACGTAGCCGCGCCCGTGGCCGTCGGTGCTGGCGTACGAGCCGCGGCTGTCGTTGCCCTCGTAGTAGCGGAAGTCGGCGGCCGAGCCGGACTGCAGCTTGACGTTGGCGACCGAGCCGTTCCAGATCTGCGCGGACTGGGATATCTGGTTGCGGAAGGACGGGGCGGAGCTGGCGTCGTAGGTGACGGTGACGACCGCCAGGCCGGGGTTGGCCGCCTGCTTGGCCTTGGCGGAGGCCATCACGGCCTGGAAGAAGGCCTGGTTGTTGGCCGTCTCCTCGGCCGAGCCCGCGTACGTCGTGGCGGTGTAGCCCTGGACGGCCGGGGCGGCCGGCGCCGCGGCGGCGGCAGTGGTGGGCAGGACCGCGAGGCCGGCCGCGAGGGCGAGGCCGAGGGTGGCGGACAGCACGGATCGCTTCATGTGGGGGCTCCGATTCGTGGGGTGTCGTGGCCGGTTGGGGGCCGGCCCGGGGGAACACCTGGTCAACGGATGGTGTCCCCAGAGCTTCGGGCAACCCGGTGCGCCCGCGGATGATGGCAACCCGCGATAGCACCGTCCAATACCCTGCCGGCGGAGCCGAATTGAGTGGCCTTTTCCTCGCCTTGACCCAATCGTGCCCCTGGCATTCAGTTCCGGTGGCGGCTAGGCTCCGGTCCGGGGAAGTACCCGGAGTGGCGGGCCGACCGATTCCGGCCGGACGGCCCGCCGCGCCGAACTTACCTGCCGGACATGTCAGTTCCGGGCCGCGAGACCGTTGGCCCAGAGGTAGTCGACCTGGCTGCGCTCGTTGCCGTCGGGATAGGGATTGGTGCAGGACGGGCCGGGGCCGCCGCCCGACATCAGCTCGCTGCACGGGCCGGCGTAGTCGTCGGGCAGGCCGAGCACGTGCCCGGTCTCGTGCGCCACCACGCGCAGCGAGCTGTACTGCTGGTTCTGCTGGTAGTCGAGGAAGACGTAGCCGTGGCCGTGGCCGTCGGTGCTGGCGTACGAGCCGCGGCTGTCGCTGCCCTCGTAGTACGAGAAGTCGCCGTTGCCGCCGGTCTCCTGGAGCCGCACTCCGCTCACCGAGCCGTTCCAGATCTGCGCGGCCTGGGATATCTGGCTCGCGAAGGAGGGCGCGTTCGCGGTGTCGTAGGTGACGGTGACGCTCAGCAGCCACGGGTTCGCGGCCTGCCGCGCCTTGGCCGAGGCCATCACGGCCCGGAAGAAGGCCTGGTTGTCCGCGGTCTCCGCGGCCGGGGCGGCGTGTGTCGAGGGGGTGTAGCCCTGGACGGCGGGGGCGGCGGGCGCTGCCGGTGCCGCGGTGGCGGCGGTGACGGGCAGGGTCGCGAGGCCGGCCGCGAGGGCCAGGCCCAGGGCGGCGGACAGCACGGATCGCTTCATGTGGGGGCTCCGATTCGCGGTGCGCCGGCTCGCGGGGGCCGGTGGGGGCCGGGCCCGGCGACGGCGCACGGTGGGGGCCGCCCCACGGGTGTGACCGGGGGCGGGTTGCTGCTCCCGAGCTTCGACCCGCCCGGGGCCGTCACGGATGATGTCAACCGGCGATAGCACCGCCGCATGCCGGCCGGGCCCGGCACGCGGTCCGGCCGGGCTGACCCCACCGGACGAACCCGTCGAGCGAACCCCCCGGACGAACCCGCCGCACGAACCCACCCCACGTCCGCCACACGTCCACCGCACGTCCGCCGCACACGACGCCGGCCGTTCCGTCGGCCGGCTCCCCGACACGCCTTGAATGCCTGTCATGTCCTTGGCGAGACGGTGGGGCGGCGTCTATGCTCCCGGACGTGGAGCTCGACGTGAGACACCTCCGGGTGCTGTGCGCGATCGCCGACACCGGCAGCCTCCGCAAGGCCGCGCTCCAGCTCGGCATGACCCAGCCCTCCCTCACCACCCAGCTGCACCGCATCGAACGGGCCATCGGCGGCACCCTGTTCACCCGTGAACAGACCGGCAGCCGGCCCACCGCGCTCGGCCACTCGGTGCTCTCCCGGGCCCGGCCGGTGATCACCGAGATGGCCGCCCTGGTGGCCGCCGCCCGCCAGGAGGCCAGGGACTCGGCCGGGCCGGGCCGGCAGCGACGGCTGCGGATCGGCAGCGTCGGCAGCCGGGCGGTCGCGGCCTGGCTGCGCCGGGTGCACGAGCGGCTGCCGGACACCGACACCACCATCCACGTGGACATCTCGGCCAGCGCGCTGCTGCGGATGGTCGCCGCCGACCAGTTGGACGTGGCCTTCGTGTACGAGAGCGAGGGCTTCCCGCTGCGGGTGCCGCCGGACGCGGAGCAGCGGGTGCTGATGGCCAGGGAGCCGCAGTTCGTCGCGCTCGCCGCCGGGCATCCGGCCGCCGCCCGGCCGGTCGTCCACCTGGCCGACCTCGCCGAGGACACCTGGATGGTCGACCCGACCGCCGACCACGAGTACGCGGCGATGCGCCGGGTGTTCAGCGAGGCCGGGCTCAACCCCCGGGTGCTCCAGGTGCGGGACAACGCCACCGCCGCCGAGCTGGTCGCCTCCGGCGAGGCCGTCCGCCCCTGCCAGCCGACCTCGCTGCCCGGGCCCGGCACGGTGGTCCGCCCGGTGCACGGGGACCCGCTGGCCGTCCGGCTGCTGTTCACCTGGCGTCCGCGCGTGCTCAGCGCGCCCGCGCTGGACGCGCTGTACGGCGAACTGCGGGCCGCCTACCTGGATCTGGCCAAGGTCAACCCGGCCTACCTGGCCTGGCTGGCCCGGCACGAACCGGTACTGCTGGGGCGGGCCGGCTAGCCCGTCCTCGCGGGAGGGAGTCAGCGGGCGATCCCGTGCCTGCTCTCCCGGCCGTGGACCAGCACGCCACCCGCCACCATCAGCGCGCAGACCAGGCCCGCCGCGAGCACCCCGGAACCGCCGAGCGCGGTGCAGGCCAGCACCAGCACGGCCCCGGCCGGGGCCAGCGACTGGGCCACCACGCCCCGCTTGGTGTGCCGGGAGTGCAGGAGCCAGACCGTGACCAGGAAGACCGCGGTGGGCACGGTGACCGTCGCGGTGGCGGCGGTCTCGGAGATGTGCGCCTGGTGCACCGCCGACTCCACGGCCACCTCCAGCCCCGCGCCGATCGCCGCCGCCGAGCCGAACACCAGGTAGTGCCCGTAACCCCAGACCAGCGCCTGCCGGTTGGAGCGCAGGTGGTCGTGGACGGGCCGGGCGAAGTAGATCCACCAGGCGGCGAAGCAGATCAGCAGCCCGCCGATCGCCACCGGCACCAGCCGGCCCAGCTCCTCGTGCTCGTCCACCGCCGACTGCACCGCGACGGTCGCCGCCGCCACCGTCTCGCCGAGCACGATCAGGGTGAACAGCCCGTACCGCTCGGCGATGTGGTGCGGGTGCCAGGAGGTCCGCATCCGCAGCTCGGCGACCACCGGCACGGCCAGCTCGCACAGCACCCCGACCGGGATGGCGTAGGGCCGGGCGCCGGGCGGGAGGAACAGCATCACCACCCAGCCGATCTGGCAGAGCGTGATCCCGGCCGCGTAGCCCAGCGCGACCCGGCGTGCCGTGCCCTGCTCGCTGGCGGCCGCCCGCAGCCACTGGGTGACCATGGCCAGGCGCATCACCACGTAGCCGGCGATCGCCAGCGACAGGTCCTGGGTGGCGAACAGCCGTGGCACCCCGGCGGCCAGGATCAGCACCCCGGCGATCTGCACCAGGGTGGTGACCCGGTACGGCACGTCGTCGACGTCGTACGCGGAGGCGAACCAGGTGAAGTTCATCCAGGCCCACCAGATGGCGAAAAATGACAGGGCATAGCCGGTTCCGCCCGCTCCGTAGTCCCCGGCTGCCAGGGAGTGGGCCAGTTCCCGCCCGGCCTGGCCGACCGCGACCACGAAACAGAGGTCGAAGAAGAGTTCCAGCGGGGTGGCGACCCGGTGCGGCTCGTGGCGGTCGCGCGGAACCATCCGGCGCACCGGCGGCGGGTCGACGGGGTGGCTGCGGGGTACCGCGGCGGCGGGGTCACTGGCCATCGGAGCTGCTCCGGGGGTGTGCGGGAGGGATCGTCCCGGGCATCCTGGCAGCGGCCCTGGCCCGGCGCACGTACCGGCGCGGCAGCTGTGCACGCACCGGCACATCAGTGTGCACGCTCCGGCGCACTCCTGGACTACCGCACGCCCCCGCCGTGATCGACCCGAATGTCCGCTTTTTTTCCTTGCCGTCAGCCCCAGTTGACGCTTCGGTGCGCGAACCGGGTGACAGCGCGGCGGGATTCCGGGCGCGTCCCGCGCGCTGCGCCGCGGGCGGCCGGAGCGCCGCTAGATTCTTCCCCGGTTGGAAGAGCGCGGGTCCTGCCGGGCCCCACGACACGGGTGGCGTGCGGGCAACGCGGAAGGTCAAGGCGGGTGGCGGGACAGCGGGGGCGGCGGAGCCGATCCTCCCGCGTCCGCGCCACCGGCCTCGTGATCACCGCGCTGCTCGCCAGCGCCTGCCGCGCGGCCCGACCGGCCCCGGCCGTGGCGGCGGCTACTTCTCCCAGCCGAGCACGCTGTAGTCCTCCGTGGCGAGGCCGAAGGCGCCGTAGTTGGCCAGTCCCTTGCGGGTCGCCACCACGGAGGGCCGCTGGTAGAGCTCGACGGTGTGGCCGAGCTCCCAGATCTTCGCGTCCGCCTGGTTGTAGAGCTTCGCGGCCTCCACCGGGTCGACCGTCCCGGCCGCCTTCTTCAGCAGCGCGTCGATCTCCGGAGTGCCCAGCCGCGAGGGGTTGCTGAAGGTGTTGTCGCCCACCGGCAGGCGGAAGTTGGCCAGGCCCTTGGAGTTCGGGAACGAGTCGGTGTTGCGCCAGCTCGCGATGTCGAACTTGCCCGGGGTGACGTACTTGGCGAAGTAGTCGTTGGCGGCCACCTTGTCCAGGTCGACCTTGACCCCGACCGTCTGCCACATCGCCGCCGCCGCGGTGGCCAGGTCGAGCTGGGCCTGCGTGGTGCCGTCGCTGAGCACCCAGTGCAGTTCCAGCGGCCTGCCGTCCCTGGTGCGCGGCCGGCCGCCGCCGGACTCCTTCCAGCCGGCCTCGTCCAGCAGCGCCTTGGCCGCGGCCGGGTCGAACTTCGCCCAGTCACCCGAGTTGTCCTGGTAGCCCGCCTGGTTGGGCATGATGATGTGGTTGCCGAGCGGCTTGAACTCCACCGGCACCCCGTTGTTGGCGATCTTGATCAGCGCCGAGCGGTCGAGCGCCCTGCCGAGCGCCTGGCGGACCTTCCGGTCGGCCAGCGCGCCGGTGCCGCCGAAGGAGATGTGCACCTCGTCCCACGGGCTGGCGGCCCGGATCACGGTGTCCTTGGCGTTCTTGAGCTGCCCGTACGCGGTGGCGGTGCCCGCCGAGGCCAGGTCGATCTCGTTGTTGAGGTACGCCTGGATGCTCGCGGCCTTGTCCATCACCCGGAAGGTGATCCGGTCGAGCTTGGCCCGGGCGCCCCACCAGGCCGGATCGGGGACGAGGCTGAGGGTCTGCGCGGTCTTGTCCGCGACGCCGATCTTCAGCGGGCCGGCGGTGATCGGGATCCTCTCCACCCAGCCCTTGTTGAAGTCGTCCGGGGTGGCGATGCCGGCCGCCGGGATCAGCGGGCGGAACAGGTTCTGCCAGTCCGCGTACGGCTCCGAGAAGGTGACCTCGACCTCGCCCGGGCCGGCGCCCTGCTCGACCGCGGAGATCAGCTCGTAGCCGGACGGGTCGTAGATGTTGTACGCCGGATCCTTGCCGCTGCCCGCCTGCCAGTCGGCCCTGAAGTCCAGGTAGCTCAGCGGCTTGCCGTCCGACCACACCGCCTTGGGGTTCAGCCGGTACGTGATCACCTGCGGCGAGGTCGAGGTGACCTTGGCCTCCACCAGGTAGCCCGGGTTCGGCCGGAAGGTTCCGGAGGCGTCGGTGCGGAAGAGCGAGGGCTCCAGGGCGCGGATGAGGTTCACCGTGTCGGTGTAGGAGCCGCCGTCCACCTGGAGCGGGTTCCACTGGGTGATCCACTGGTCCAGCTGGAGGCGCACCTCGCCGCCGTCCTTGACCTGGTCCGGCGGCCTGGCGTTGATGTCCTCGGAGTCCTGTCTCGGCGGCTCGCTCTTGGCCGCGCTGTCGGCCGAACCGCCACCGCCCGAGGTGCACGCGGTGACCGCGAGCACGACGGCGACGGCGAGGGCGGCCGCCCGGCCGAGACGGCGGGCCGTGGTGGAAGCGTCCATGAGGGTCCCCCTGGGACTGGTGACGGGAGTCGGGGCGCGCGAGGTGTGACGGGTCTTGATCGTGGGCAGCCAATTCGGCACCGGGCCAGCAGAACGTAACAGCGGATCAGATCCGCCACCAGGGGGAGGAGCGCACACCTGATCGAGACGTCACGCGCGGCAACACCGCCGCAACACCCCCTCAGTGCGCCGGTGCTTCACTCTGACCTGCGCGTCCCCAATTCCCTTGTCGCAAAAGTCATCTGACACCAAAACAGGAACACGACAGGACCCGGACCGGAGGCCACCACCCGATGCCCACCAGACGCGTCGGCCCCACCCGCACCACGGACGGCCGTTGATGCTCCGCTACCTGGCGAAACGGCTGGGCTACTACGCGGCACTGCTGGTCGCCGCCGTCTTCCTGGCGTACGCGGTCTCCGCGACCGCCCTGCAGCCGCGCACCTACTTCGAGGCCAAGGTGCCCCGGCCGTCCGCCGAGTCGGTCGAGCGCCAGCTCACCGCGCTCAACCTGAACGACCGCACGCCGGTGGTCGAGCGCTTCGGCCACTGGGCCGGCGGGCTGCTCGACGGCGACCTCGGCCGGAGCATCCACGACACGCCGGTCACCGACGACTTCGGCCGCCGGGTCCTGGTCTCGCTGCGGCTGCTGCTGCTCGGCAGCCTGCTGGGCATGGTCCTCGGCGTCGCCGCCGGCGCGTGGAGCGCGGTGCGCCAGTACCGGATCTCCGACCGGCTGCTCACCGTGCTGTCCTTCGTGCTGCTCTCCACCCCGGTCTTCCTGGTCGCGCTGTTCCTCAAGAACGGCGCCATCGCCGCCAAGGACGCGGCCGGCCACGAGGTCGTCCCGTTCACCGGCTACGAGACCCCGGGGCTCGCCGGCGGCCTCGGCGCCCACCTCGCCGACTGGGCACTGCACCTGCTGCTGCCCACCATCTCGCTGGCCCTCGGCGGACTCGCCACCTACAGCCGCTACCAGCGCGGCACCATGCTCGACGTGCTCGGCTCCGACTACCTGCGCACCGCCGAGGCCAAGGGCCTGACCCGCGGCCGGGCGCTGCTCAGGCACGGCCTGCGGACCGCGGTGATCCCCATGTCGACCATGTTCGCCTACAGCTTCCTGGGCATCTTCACCGGCGCGATCTTCACCGAGACGATCTTCGGCTGGCACGGCATGGGCGAGTGGCTGATCAAGTCGATCAACGAACAGGACGTCAACTCGGTGGTGGCGATCAACCTGTTCACCGCCGTCGTCGTGCTCGCCTCCGGCTTCCTCGCCGACACCCTGCACGCCGCCCTCGACCCGCGCGTGCGGTCCTGACCGGAGGAGAGCCGAGTTGACCACCACCGCCACCGCCACCGCCGGACCGGCCGGCCCCGACGACCCCTCTGGTCCCGCCGGTCGCGGCCGGCTCGTCCTCTCCCGGCTGCTCGCCGCCCGCGGCGCCGTGGCCGGCGCCGTCGTGGTGCTGCTGCTGTTCGCGCTCGCCTTCGGCGGGCCGTACCTGACGCACTGGGACTACGCCGCCCCCGACTTCTCCGCACTGCACCGGCCGCCCTCCGCCGAGCACCTGTTCGGCACCAACGGAGTCGGCCAGGACGTCTTCGCGCAGACCGTCCGCGGCTTGCAGAAGTCCCTGGTCATCGGCCTGCTGGTGGCCCTGTTCTCCACCGCGCTGGCCTCCGTGGTCGGCGCCTGCGCCGGCTACTTCGGCGGCTGGGCCGACCGGGCGCTGATGTTCCTGGTGGACCTGCTGCTGGTCTTCCCGGCCTTCCTGGTCATCACCATCGTCTCGTCCCGGCTGAAGAGCGCCGGCTGGATCGCCTTCGTCCTGCTGCTCGCGCTGTTCAACTGGATGATCACCGCCCGGGTGGTCCGCTCGATGACCATCTCCCTGCGCGAGCGCGAATTCGTCCGCGCCGCACGGTTCATGGGCGTCCGGCCGCTGCGGATCATCAGCCGGCACATCCTGCCGAACGTCGCCTCCTTCCTCGTCATCGACGCCACCATCGCGGTCGGCGGCGCCGTGATGAGCGAGACCGCGCTCTCCTACTTCGGCTTCGGGGTCAAGGCGCCGGACGTCTCGCTCGGCACCCTGCTCGCCGCCGGGACCGGCGAAGCCCCGGTGTTCCCCTGGCTGTTCTACTTCGCCGCCGCGCTGCTGGTGCTGTTCGTCCTCGCCGTCAACCTGATCGGGGACGGGCTGCGCGACGCCCTCGACCCCACCTCCGGTGCCGCGCCCCGCCGTTCGCGGGCCACCCGTCGTTCCCGCCGTTCCACCGACCGTTCCACCGACCGCTCCGCCGGCCGGTCCACCAGCCAGTCCGCGAGTCGTAGGAAGCGCCCGTGACCACCACCGTCGACACCCCGCTGCTCGCCGTCCGTGGCCTCCGGGTGGACTTCGCCGGGCCCGCGGGCCCGGTCCCCGCCGTCCGCGGGGTGGACCTCACCCTGCGGCGCGGCGAGACCCTCGGCATCGTCGGCGAGTCCGGCTCGGGGAAGTCCGTCACCGCGCTGTCCGTGCTCGGGCTGCTGCCCGGCACCGCGAGCCTCAGCGGCTCGGTGCGGCTGGACGGACGGGAACTGGTCGGACTGCCAGGCCGGGAGCTCGCCGCGATCCGCGGCCGCCGGATCGCCATGGTCTTCCAGGACCCGCTCTCCGCGTTCACCCCGGTCTACCGGATCGGCGACCAGATCGCCGAGGCGGTCCGGATCCACCAGCGGGTGGACAAGGCCGCCGCACGGCGAAGGGCCGCCGAGCTGCTCGACCTGGTCGGCATCCCGGCACCCGGCCGGGCCCTGGACAGCTTCCCGCACGAGTTCTCCGGCGGCATGCGCCAGCGCGCGATGATCGCCATGGCGGTCGCCAACGAGCCCGACATCCTGCTCGCCGACGAGCCCACCACCGCGCTCGACGTCACCATCCAGGCCCAGGTGCTGGACGTGCTGCGCACCGCCCGGCGGGAGACCGGCGCGGCGCTCGTCCTGGTCAGCCACGACCTCGGGGTGATCGCCGGAACCGCCGACCGGGTCGCGGTGATGTACGCCGGACGGGTGGTCGAGACGGCCGGGGTGGACGAGCTGTTCGCGGCCCCGCGCCACCCGTACTCGCTCGGCCTGATCGGCGCGCTGCCCCGGCTCGACGGGCGCGGCGGTCCGCTCGTACCGATCCCCGGCACCCCGGCGCCGACGGCCGAACTGCCCCCGGGCTGCCCGTTCGCGGCGCGCTGCCCGCTGGCGGAGGAGCGCTGCACGGCGGCCGAGCCGGCCCTGGAGGGGGCGGCCGGTCATCTGTCGGCGTGCGTCCGGTCGGCGGAACTCGCCGACCGGCGGCCCGCACCGGCCGAGGTCTACCCCGTCCCCGAGCCGCCGCCCGTCGCCGGCCCCGGCGACCGCTCGTCCCGGACACCGGTGCTGTCGGTGAGCGGGCTGGGAAAAACGTTCCCTCTCCTCAAGGGAACGGTGTTCAAGCGCAAGGTCGGCGAGGTGTACGCGGTGGACGGCGTCGACCTGGACCTGCGGGAGGGCGAGACCCTCGGCCTGGTCGGCGAGTCCGGCTCCGGCAAGTCCACCACCCTGTTCGAACTGCTGCGGCTCGGCGCCCCGGAGACCGGCCGGATCGAACTGCTCGGCCGGGACGCCGCCGCGCTCACCCGGGCCGAGGCCCACCGACTCCGCGCCCTGGTGCAGATCGTCTTCCAGGACCCGATGGCCAGCCTCGACCCCCGGATGCCGGTCGGCGACATCGTCGCCGAACCACTGCTCGCCCAGCGCGCCCCGCGCGAGGAGATCGCCCGCCGGGTGCCCGAACTGCTCCGCCAGGTCGGCCTCGACCCCGGGCACGCCGTCCGCTACCCGCACCAGTTCTCCGGCGGCCAGCGCCAGCGCGTCTCGATCGCCCGGGCGCTCGCCGTCCGGCCGAAGCTGCTGGTGCTGGACGAACCGGTCTCCGCCCTGGACGTCTCCATCCAGGCCGGGGTGCTCAACCTGCTCCAGTCGCTCAAGGCCGAACTGGGCCTCTCCTACCTCTTCGTCTCGCACGACCTCTCGGTGATCCGGCACCTCGCCGACCGGGTCAGCGTGATGTACCTCGGCCGGACGGTCGAACAGGGCGAGGTCTCCGCCGTCTTCGACCGCCCCCGCCACCCGTACACCCGTGCCCTGCTCTCCGCCGTCCCGCTCCCCGACCCCGCCGCCGAGCGCGCCCGCGACCGGATCCTGCTGGCCGGCGACCCGCCCCCGCCCACCGAGCGCCGCACCGGCTGCGTCTTCCGCACCCGCTGCCCGCGCTACGCCGGGCTCACCTCCCCGGCCGACCGCACCCGCTGCGAGCAGGAGCGGCCGGCCCTGGCCGACAACGCGCCCGGGACGGACCACCAGGCGGCCTGCCACCACCCGGAGCCCACGACCGGAACCGGTCACCGAAGGTGAAGCATCGAACACGATTCGGCGGATCGGGTGAGCGCCGTGTAAAGTCTCCGACGTCAGCAGGCGCCGCTAGCTCAGTTGGTTAGAGCAGCTGACTCTTAATCAGCGGGTCCGGGGTTCGAGTCCCTGGCGGCGCACATGGCAAGGTCTCAGGCCGTCCACTCCGGTGGGCGGCCTGAGGCGTTTCCGGCCCGGGTAGACCTTCTCCTCGTGAAATCCTCCGACACCCGGCCCCTGGCCGAGGAACTGCTGCTGCTCTGCGCCGACCCGGCGGGCGGACGCCTGCGGATCCCCTCCCTCACCGTCTCGACGGCGGTCGCGGGCGCCGCCCTCGCCGAACTCCTGCCGGCCGGCGCGATCACCGTCGACGAGCGCCGGATCACCGGCCACCAGCCACTGGGCGGCCACGACGAGCCCGGCACCGCCGTCCTGGCCGGCCTCGAACGGGCGGGCAAGGGCCGGCCCCGGACTCTCGACCACGCGCTGCGCGAACTCACCCACCCGCACGGCAGGACGACCCGCCACTACCTGGACCGGATGGTCGGACAGGGCGTGCTGACCGCCCGGAGCCGCTGCTTCCCCGGGCTGCCCCACCGTCGCTGGACGGCCGTGCGGCCGGATGCCCGAGCGCTGATCGCCGGGCGGATCGCGGCCACGCTGGCGCGCACCGGGCCGTCCGACACCACCGTTCCGTCCGACACCACCGGGCCGTCCGATACAGCCGTTCCGTCCGGCACGACCGACGAGCGGGACCGGCAACTGGCCGGCCTGGTCGGGGCGGCCAGGCCGGAACGCCGGCTCTACCCGGGATCGAAGGGTGCCCGGACCCGGCAGGCCGTCCGGCAGCCGGCCCGCGGCCTGCCCGTCCCCCGGGCCGTGGAGCGGGAGATCGCACGCCGGAGGTCCCAGTCGGGGAGTTGAGCCGGCCTGCCGGGCGCCCGCCCCGGGGCTTCCGGCCGGTCGTCGCGACATCTCGGCACGGCGTCCCGGCGCGGCGCCTCAGCGGGTGTCGAGCACCGCCGAGGCCACCGCGTCCGGGCGGTCGAACATCACCAGGTGCCCGGCCGGGGCGGTGGTGCGGAAGTCGGCCCCGAGCAGCGCCGCCAGCTCCCGCTGCCGGGCCAGCCAGTCCTCGGTGTCACCGGTCCGGCAGCCGTCGTCGGCGGCCAGCACGGTGATCGGAAGGTCCTCGGCCAGCGGCCGGGTGCGCCGCAACCCGTCCAGTTCCGCGGCCGTGTCGAGGTAGCGCCCGTTCTCCCGGAGCAGCGCGCGCAGGGCCCGGCCGGTCCGGTAGCAGCGCCGGACCAGCGGCTTCGGGGCGAGGTCCTCCCGGCGGACGGTGGACAGCCGGGCGGTGGTCCGGCGGACGGTCGGGCCGAGCAGGTAGGGCACGGCGAGGGCGGTGGCGAGGCGGGCCGCCGCCCGGGCCGCCAGGTCGCGCGCGCCGGGCGCCGGGAACGGGCGGGCCGCTTCCTCCACGCTGCCGTCCACCAGCACCAGCCCGGCGGTCCGCTCGGGGTGCAGCCGGGCGAAGGCCTCCACGTGGAAGCCCGCCAGCGAGTGGCCGGCCACGGTGCAGGGCCCGCGCAGTCCGAGGCCGTCCAGCACCGCCAGTATTCGCCCGGCCTCGCCGGCCGCCGTCGGCGCGGGCCGCCCGGTGGCGGGTTCGGCGGCGCTCAGCCCGTAACCGGGCCGGTCGAAGCGGACCACGGTGCGGTACGGCGTGAGGAAGGGGACGACCAGGTCCCAGTCGACCCAGCTGCTGCCGAGGCCGCCGGAGAGCAGGCAGACCGGGCCGCTGCCCTCGGTGCGGACGTGCAGCGGGACGCCGTCGACGCGCAGGAAGCGCGCCCCGGCGCCGGGGTCGTCGGGGCTGGTCATGCCGGCCCCCGTTCCTGGACCGGCTCGGCCGGGCGTTCCCGCCCGACGGCCTCCTCGTCCGGCCCGTCCGGCCCGTCCGAACCCTCCGACCGCTCCGAACCCTCCGACCGCTCCGGTGCGTCCGGCGTGGCCGGGCGGGCGGAACGGGCGACGCCCAGGGCCAGCAGGCCCAGCCAGAGCGCGACCAGCAGCACCTGGAGCCGCTGCCCGGCCCCCAGCGCCCAGGTGCCGCGTCCGGCCTGGAAGGCGGCGATCGAGGCGAGGCTCCAGCCGGTGGCGAGCAGCTCGGCCCCCAGCAGCCAGGGCCCGATCCGGCGCACCGGCGGCCACCAGCGGTAGCGCCGGGCGGCCACGGTGAGCGAGACCAGCGCGGTGAGCGCGCCGGCCATGGCGAGGCTGCTGGTGACGGCGTGCGCGGTGTGGGTGGCGGGGACGAGCCCGGCGGTCTCCCGGGCGGCGCACATCTCGTCGCTGGTGGGGGTGCAGCTGAGCGGCAGCCGGGAGTCCGCGGCGGTCGCGGCGCCGAACAGGGCCAGCGCGGCCCAGCCGGCCAGCGCCCAGCGGTTCCGCCGGGAGGCCCCGGCCCGACCGGTGGCGAGGGCGGTGCCGGCGGCGGCGAGCAGGCAGAGCCCGGCGGCCAGGTCGGTGGCCCGGAACAGGCCGCCCAGCGGCTGGTCCTCGGCGGCGAGCTCGCTGATGTACGCCTGCACCGGGTCGAGGCCGGTGCTCAGCACGACCTCCAGTACCCAGGCGGTGTACGCCACGGCGCTGAGCAGCAGCAGGGCGGCGACCATGGCCGGCGCGGCGCGGTGTCCGGGCTCGCCGCGTCCCGACCCGTCGCGTCCTGACCTGCCGGATCGTGCTCGGGGGTGTCCTGGCTGGGGGCTGGGCACCGTTCCACCCTAACCAGAGGCGAACTCCAGCCCAACCGGGCGGAAAGGGGCGGATCGGGCGGTGGCGACCGGACCGGTTCGAGGCACCCCTCGGAACCGTGTATTGTTTTCCAGGTCAGCAGGCGCCGCTAGCTCAGTTGGTTAGAGCAGCTGACTCTTAATCAGCGGGTCCGGGGTTCGAGTCCCTGGCGGCGCACAGACAGTTGGGGAGTCTCTCGCAACAGCGAGAGGCTCCCTGATTTTTTGGCCTCCGACGTCCGTTTTGCGTGTGATGTCGGTCTCGATCGGCGATCCGCCGGAGCCATCCGGCCCGTTCTGCTCGTCCAGGGCAGTAAAACCGGAATCGGGACAAAGGTCCCCAACCGCCGATGTCCCCGTCCGTGCAGGCCGCTTCGCGGTGCTCGCAGGAAAGGCCGCGCTTTGTCCAGAAACGCCCAGAGCGGCCGTCGCACGCCGTCGATAAGCCTCCGGCCGGTCAAGCGGCTCAAGCGCTCCGCCGGCCCGGCCGGCGGGTCCGGCAAGTCCGGAGGCTCCGGCGGCAAGAAGTCGCGCCGCCCGAAGCGCACCGGCTGGCGCCGGCTGATACCCACCTGGCGGATGACCCTGCTCGGCTTCGGCTCGGCGCTGCTGCTCGGCATCGGACTGTTCGCGCTGGGGATCGCCCTGGTGAAGGTGCCGGACGCGCACGCCGCCGCGACGGCCCAGAGCAACACCTGGCTCTACTCGGACGGCTCGGTGCTCACCCGCACCGGCCAGACCAACCGGCAGAACGTCACCCTGGACAAGGTCTCCCCCGCCGCCCAGCACGCCGCGCTGGCCGCCGAGGACCGGAACTTCTACAACGAGGGCGCGGTCAACGTCCAGGGCCTGGCCCGGGCCGCGATCAACACCGCCAAGGGCGGCTCCACCCAGGGCGGCTCCACCATCACCCAGCAGTACGTGAAGAACACGTACCTGAACCAGAAGCAGTCGATCACCCGCAAGGTGAAGGAACTGTTCATCGCCATCAAGGTGGACGCCACCGAGAGCAAGAACGACATCCTCTCCGGCTACCTGAACACCTCCTACTACGGCCGCGGCGCCTACGGCATCCAGGCCGCCGCGCAGGCGTACTTCGGCATCGACGCGTCGGCGCTCAACGCCGCCCAGGGCGCCTACCTGGCCACCCTGCTGAACGCCCCGAGCGCCTACGACGTCGCCACCGCGACCGCGGCGGGCAAGCAGAACGCCGTCAACCGCTGGAACTACGTGCTCGACGGCATGGTCAAGGAGGGCTGGCTCCCCGCCGAGGAACGGGCCGGGACCGCCTTTCCCGACGTCCGTGACCCGCAGCCCAACCCGGGCCTGTCCGGCCAGGCCGGCTACCTGGTCGACGCGGCCACCGAGTACCTCACCTCCAGCGGCGTGATCAACGAGACCGAGCTGGCCAAGGGCGGCTACACGATCAAGCTGAGCGTCGACCCGGCCCGCCAGCAGGCCCTCCAGGACTCCGTCCAGGCCCAGCTGCGCGACAACCTGAACCCGGAGAAGCGGAAGAAGGACGCGGCCGCCCAGGCCGGCGCCGTCTCGGTGGACCCGAAGACCGGCGCGATCGTCGCCCTGTACGGCGGCGTCGACTACGTGAAGCACTACGTCGACAACGCCACCCGGCGCGACTACCAGGCCGGCTCGACCTTCAAGGCGATCGCGCTGGCCGCCGCCTTCGAGAACAACGCCAGGACCCAGGACGGCCGCAGCATCACGCCGCGCACGGTCTACGACGGCACCAGCGGCCGGAAGGTCCGCGGCGGCAAGGGCACCCCGTACGCGCCGCCGAACGAGGGCGACAAGAGCTACGGCCAGATCAGCCTCCAGCAGGCCACCGACTGGTCGGTCAACTCGGCGTTCGCGCAGCTGGCGCAGGACACCGGGCTGCAGAAGGTCAAGGACACCGCCGTCGCGCTGGGCCTGCCCGGCAACACCCCCGGCCTCGACCCGGTGCCCTCCATCCCGCTGGGCGCGGCCACCCCGAGCGTGCTCGACATGGCGGGCGTGTACGCCACGCTGGACAACGGCGGCAAGCAGATCACCCCGTGGCTGGTGCAGTCGGTGGACCGCGAGGGCGAGAACGTCGCGCTGCCCGCGCACAAGACCACCCAGGCGATCAGCGCGGACACCGCCGACCAGGTCACCTCGATGCTCCAGGGCGTGGTGAGCGACCCGGGCGGCACCGGCTGGCGAGCGAAGTCGCTGGGCCGTCCGGTGGCGGGCAAGACCGGTACCACCGACGACCAGAAGTCGGTCTGGTTCGTGGGCTACACCCCCGAGCTGGTCACCTCGGTCGCCCTGTTCGGCCAGGACCCGGGCAACGGCGCCCAGGTCAGCCTGAGCGGTGTCGGCGGCATCGACGGCGCGGCGGGCGGCCAGTTCCCGGCCCAGATCTGGACCAGCTACATGAAGGCCGCGCTCAAGGGCCAGCCGGTGAGCGACTTCCCGACCCCGGCCGGCGGCGACTCCTCCGGTGCCGCCGACCTGCCGACCGCCCCGAGCACGCCGAACAGCGCCCCGTCGACGAGTGCGCCCACCGGTACTCCGAGCTCCGGTCCCACCACGACGCCGGGCAACGGATCGGGTTCGGGCTCGGGCTCGGGCTCGGGCTCGGGCTCGAACACTCCGTCGGGTGGCACCGACGGCGGCGCGACCACCGCGCCGACGGCTCCCGCGACCACCGAGCCGACCCAGCAGCCCACCCGGCCGACCCGGCCCACCTCGCGGCCGACGCCGACCACCCCGCCGACCCAGCAGCCCACCCAGCAGCCGACCACCCCGCCCACGGGCGGGACGGACGTGCTCACCGGAACGGGTGCCTCGTCCGGATCCGGGGGCTGACCGGGGCCCGTACGACCCCGGCCGGCCCGGTCGCGTGACCGGGTCGGCCGGGGTCGCGTGATTGCGCCACCGCGCACAGTTCGGGGCAGGACCGAATGACGGAATGGCGCCTTACTCGACCGTCGATATGACTGTCACAATGCGGCAGTGCACAGATCATCGGCCTTGCCCACCCGCCCGTCGCGCAGGACCGTCGGCCTCGGCCTCGCGCTGGTCGCCGCCGTCTCCTTCGGCGGCTCCGGCACCGCGGCCAAGCCGCTGATCGAGGCCGGCCTCTCCCCACTGCACGTGGTGTGGCTCCGGGTCACCGGAGCGGCGGTGGCGCTCCTCCCGATCGCCTGGCGGCACCGGGACGCCGTACTGCGCCGACCCGGCCTGCTGTTCGGCTTCGGCCTGCTCGCCGTGGCGGGCGTCCAGGCCGGCTACTTCGCGGCGATCTCCCGCATCCCGGTCGGCGTCGCCCTGCTCATCGAGTACCTCGGGCCGCCGCTGCTGATCGCCTACGTCAAGTTCGTCCAGCGCAAGCCGATCAGCCGGGGCGCGGCCGTCGGCGCCGGCGTCGCGGTGGCCGGGCTGGCCTGCGTGGTCGAGGTCTGGAACGGCCTGAGCTTCGATGCGCTGGGCGTGCTGTTCGCCCTCGGCGCGGCCTGCTGCCAGGTCGGTTACTTCGTGCTCGCCGACGCCGGCCGGCGCGGCGACCGCCCGGTCGACCCGCTGGCCGTCAGCGCGTACGGGCTGATCGTCGGCGCCGTGCTGCTCACCGTCTTCACCCTGCCCTGGAAGGCCGACTGGAGCCTGCTCGGCGGGTCCGTGGTGATGAACGGGCACACCCTGCCCGCGCTCCTCCCGGCCGCGTGGATGGTCCTGGTCGCGACCGTGCTCGCCTACCTGACCGGCGTGATCTCGGTCGGCTACCTCTCGCCGCCGGTCGCCGGGGTGGTGGCCAACCTGGAGGCGGTGGTCGCCACCGTGACGGCCTGGGTGCTGCTCGGCGAGCACCTCGGGATGCCGCAGATCGCGGGCGGCCTGCTGGTGCTGGCCGGCGCCATCGCGGCGCAGGCGAGCAAGCCCCCGGCGGACGGGGACGGGACGGCGGACGGGAAGGCGGCGGGCGGTACCGCGGGACTGGCGGAGGGTGCCGACGTGGCGGAGCTGGACGCGGGGCCCCGAGGCGCCGGGCGTGGCGCTGCCGGGCCGGGGGCTCACGACCGGGTGGCCGCCGAGCGCGGGATCAGCGGCCGGTCCAGCCGAACCAGTCGAAGTGATTGAGCGGCCAGACGACGGCCGACACCGGGCCGACCACGTTGTCCACCGGCACGGCGCCGCCACCCGGGCCGTGCTGGTGGTAGCGGGAGTCCGCCGAGTCGCTGCGGTGGTCGCCCTCGACCCAGACGTAGCCCGACGGCACCTTCACCGGCCCGAAGTCCAGCCCCGCGCAGGAGTCGTCCCCGGGATGCAGGTACGGCTCGTCGAGCTTGCGCCCGTCGACGGTCAGCGTGGTGCCCTCGCACTGCACGGTCTGACCGCCGGTCGCGATGACCCGCTTGACCAGGTAGTTGTCGTCCTTCGGCGGCACCAGGCCGACGAAGCTGAGCGCCGAGCTCACGGCGTTGGTGAACGGGTTCGGGTCGGTGGGCTGCGGCGGCAGCCAGCCCCCCGGGTCCTTGAACACCACCGGCTGCCCCGGCTCCGGCTCCCAGCCGGTCAGCGGCGCCAGCTTGTTCACGCCGACCCGGTCGCCGATCCGCAGGGTGTTCTCCATCGAGCCGGACGGGATGGTGAACACCTGGAACAGGCAGGTCTTGATCAGCAGCGCGACCAGCAGCCCGACCGCCGCCATGACCGGCAGCTCGATCCACCACGGCCGGGGGCGCCGGCCCGGGCGGCGGGCCTTGCGGCCGCGCGAGCCGCGGCTCTGACGGCGGGCCTCGGCGCGGCCTCCGGGGGTGGGCCGGGCAGCGGAATCGCTGGGGGCTCCACCGGGCGTTTCGGGCAGGTTCACCGCCATCGTCGCTGCTCCACCTCTCCGGCTGGGGAAACCTGCACGCTACGCCACCCGGAGAGCCTGACGAAATCGGGCATTTAGCCGCCCCCGACATGCCCGGGCAGCCCGGGCAGCCCGGGTCCGCTCCGGGGGAGCCGCTCCGCGCCTCAGGAGCGGGCGATGGCCTCGTGGTGGCGGATGACCTCGGCGATGATGAAGTTCAGGAACTTCTCCGCGAAGACCGGGTCCAGCTTCGCCCCGGCCGCCAGCTCCCGCAGCCGCTTGATCTGGTCCCGCTCCCGGGCGGGGTCCGCCGGCGGCAGCTTGTGCTCGGCCTTGAGCCGGCCGACCCGCTGGGTCGCCTTGAAACGCTCGGCCAGCATGTGGACCACCGCGGCGTCGATGTTGTCGATGCTCTCGCGCAGGCTGGTCAGCTCGGCCCGTACGGCGTCGTCGATCCCCGTGGGCAGGCCGGCGTCGGGGGTCGTGGAGTGGTCCGTCATCGGGGCGGCTCCCGGTGTCTGCGGTGGGCGCCCGACCGCGCTGCGGCCGGGCTCGGGCCCGGGCAAATCTAACAGGGCCCCCGCCCGGGCCCCGCACCGTCCGACGGAACCGTCCACGATCCGGACGGCGGCCCCGGACCGGCCGCCTCGGCCCCGCTCCGCTCCGCCCGGCCACCGCGGGCGTGACACGGCTGACCGGGAGGGGATCTGCCCGTAGGCTGGGGCCCGCATGACCGAAAGTGACCATTCGAACACCCCCTCAGCACCGGAGGACCCGATCGTGGCAACTACCCGCACCGCCCGCACCGAATGGGAGGGCAACCTCCTCGACGGCAAGGGCCTGGTGACCTTCGAATCCTCCGGGATCGGCGAGTACCCCGTCTCCTGGCCGGCCCGCGCCGAGGCGCCCAACGGCAAGACCAGCCCCGAGGAGCTCATCGGGGCCGCCCACTCCGCCTGCTTCTCGATGGCCCTCTCGCATGGTCTGAGCGGCGCCGGCACCCCGCCCGCCAGGCTGACCACCCGGGCGGACGTGACCTTCCAGCCCGGTACGGGCATCACCGGAATCCACCTGACCGTCGTCGGCGAGGTCCCCGGACTGGACGAGGCCGGCTTCGTGAAGGCCGCCGAGGACGCCAAGGCCAACTGCCCGGTCAGCCAGGCCCTGACCGGCACCACCATCACCCTCACGGCCTCGCTGGCCTGAGCTGCCCCTCCCCGACACCGCCCCTCCCCTTCTCCTGCGCCGTCCGATCGCCCCCGACTCCCGGCCCGCTCCGTTCCACTTCCGGCGCGCGACCGGCGCCCAGGGGCGCGGCTTCGGCGCACGCGCCCCCGGTGCACATCGTGTGATGTGCACCGGGGGCGTCTGAACGTATCGCCGCACATGATCACAAAGCGGGCGAATCACCCTGGCGGCGGTCACCGCGTGTTGCCGTCGCGGCCTATGATCGGCCGCAGCGCCCTGTCCTTCGGGCGGGTCTCCGCACGCCAGCGCCCCACGGCGGGCGGCCCCGCAGCGGACCGGCTCCGAGGACCGCGACAGAGTGCGGAGCCGGCCACCGGGTCCCGACTGGCCGGCCGGACCATCGTCAAGCGTCAGCAGCGGACGGGAGCATGCCGTGCCGGGCCAGAACGAGGGGGCCGACGCACACCACCCGGGCGTGCGGCACGAGGAAGCAGCACGCCACCGCCACCTCACCGCGCCGGTCCTGGAACCGGCCGCCGGCTCGTCCCCCGGATCGGCCACCGGCTCAGTCACCGCCCTCAGCGCCCTCGGGACGCTGGCGGAACCCGAGCTGCTGCTCTGCCCCACCTGCTCGGCCCCGCTCACCGGCAACGGTCACCGGGGAGCCCTCGGCGGCCCCGACCGGACGAGCGGCGGCATCGGCAGGGCAGAAGGCGGCACGGGCAGGGCAGAGGGCGGCGCCGACCGGCTGCTGGCCGCACTGCGGGCCAGCGAGTCCCGGTTCAGAGCCGCCTTCTGCGACGCCGTCATCGGCATGGCCCTGATCGATCCCGAGGACCGGATCATCGAGGTCAACCCCGCCTTCGCCGGCCTGATCGGACGGGGCGTCGGCGAACTGGTCCGCACCCACCTGCACGAGATCATCGACCCCGAGGGCATGCCGGACCGGCTCTTCTCCGAACTCGTCCGCGGGGAGCGGGAACGGTTCCGCGTGGAGAAGCAGCTCAAGCACCGCGAGGGCCACACCGTCTGGAGCAAGCTCACCGTCTCGCTGATCCGGAACGGCGCCGGGGAGCCGCTCTACACCCTGGCGCTGGTGGAGGACATCACCGAGCAGCGCCGGCTCGGCGACCGGCTGGAGTACCAGGCCCTGCACGACCCGCTGACCATGCTGCCCAACCGGGCCTACTTCTTCGAACGGCTCGACGCCGCCTGCCTCGCGCCGGCCGACGAGCCCGGCCCCGGCGGAGCCCGGGACGACCGCCGGGTCGGGGTCTGCTACCTGGACCTCGACGGCTTCGCGGCGATCAACGAGGCGCTCGGCCACCACATCGGCGACCAGCTGCTGGCCGCCGTCGCCACCCGGCTGCGGCGCGGGTTCGACGGGCACGACACCCACCTGGTGGCCCGGCTGGGCGGCGACGAGTTCGCCGTCCTGGTCACCGACAGCCTGGGCAGCGAGCAGCTGACCGAGCTGGCCGCCCGGATCCTGGAAGTGCTGGAACGTCCCTTCGACGTCGCCGGGCACCGGCTGGTGATCACCGCGAGCGTGGGCGTGGTCGAGCGGTCCGTGCACGAGACCACCCCGACCGACCTGGTCAAGGACGCCGACGCCACGCTCTACTGGTCCAAGGCCGACGGCCGCGCCCGCTGGACGCTCTACGACCCGGACCGCGGCGCCCACCAGCTCACCCGGCAGCTGCTCGCCACCGCGCTGCGCCCGGCTCTGGAGCGCGGCGAGTTCACCATCGAGTACCAGCCGCTGGTCGGTCTGGCCGACGGCACCGTGCACGGCGCGGAGGCACTCGTCCGCTGGCGCCACCCCCGCTACGGGACGCTCTCCCCGGACCGCTTCATCCCGCTCGCCGAGGAGACCGGCGCGATCGTGCCGCTCGGGACCTGGGTGCTGGAGGAGTCCTGCCGCCAGGCCCGGCAGTGGCTCACCGAGTTCCCCGGGACGGAGACCTTCGTGAGCGTCAACCTGGCCGCCCGCCAGATCTGGGACTCCGACATCGTGGCCGACGTCGCCCGCGTCCTCGAACGCACCGGGCTGCCGGCCGGGCTCCTCCAGCTGGAGATCACCGAGAGCGCCCTGCTCGGCCCCGGCGGACGCCCCCTCCAGGCGCTCCAGGCGCTCGCGGACATGGGCGTGCGGATCGCGATCGACGACTTCGGCACCGGTTACTCCAACCTGGCCTACCTCTCCCGGCTGCCGGTGCACGTGCTCAAGCTCGACGGCACCTTCATCGAGGGCTTCCGGGAGCCCGCCGCGGCGGACCGGCCCGGCCTCCCCGAGCTCGGCTCCCGCCGCAGCGACGCGGACGAGCAGATCGTCGGCGCGATGGTGCAGCTGGCCCACACCCTCGGGCTGACCGTCACCGCCGAGGGCATCGAGAGCGCCGCCCAGGCCGAGCGCCTGCGGCTGACCGGCTGCGACACCGCCCAGGGCTGGTACTTCGCCCGCCCCGGCGAGGCCGAACTGGTCGCGGCCATACTCCGCGAGGGGGCCCCGCCCTCGACCGCCGGTAGCGGCGGGGGCGGGGCGGTTCCCGACCGCCGGTAGCGGCGGGGCGAGGCCGTTCGCGACCGCGCGGGGCGGTCAGGCGGTGGCCGTCAGGCCGTACCCGTCAGGCCGTACGCCTCGGCGATCAGGCCGTAGGAGCGGAGGCGGGCCTCGTGCCCGTGGATGTGCGAGGTGACCATCAGCTCCTCCACACCCGTCCGCTTGCGCAGGGCCTCCAGGCCGTCGGCGACCCGGCCCGGGTCGCCGAGCACGACGTTGTCGAGCCAGCTGTCGATGAAGTCCGCCTCGACCGGGCTGTACGGGTACTGCTCGGCCTCCTCCGGAGTGGGGATCGGGCCGGGGTTGCCGCGCCGCAGGCGGAGCATGCCGAGGGCCGCGGAGCGGGCGAGACGGCGGGCCGAGGACTCGTCGGCGGCGGCCACCGCGCTGACGCCGATCAGCGCGTACGGCTCGGCGAGCACCGCGGAGGGGCGGAACGACGACCGGTAGAGGTCGAGCGCCGGGATGGTGTTGGCGCTGCTGAAGTGGTGGGCGAAGGCGAACGGGAGGCCGAGCCGGCCCGCCAGCTGGGCGCTGAAGCCGGAGGAGCCGAGCAGCCAGACCGGCGGGCGGGCCTCGCCCTTGGGGACGGCGGTCAGCCGGGCGTACGGGTGGCCGTCCGGGAAGTCGCCGTCGAGGAAGTGGGTCAGCTCGGCGAGCTGCTGCGGGAAGTCGTCCGCGCCTTCGGCGAGGCCGCGGCGCAGCGCCCGGGCGGTGGCCGGGTCGGTGCCGGGGGCGCGGCCGAGTCCGAGGTCGATCCGCCCGGGGTGCAGGGCCTCCAGCAGGCCGAACTGCTCGGCGATGGCGAGCGGGGCGTGGTTGGGGAGCATGACGCCGCCGGAGCCGAGCCGCAGCGTGGTGGTGTTGGCCCCGAGGTGGGCGAGCAGGACGGCGGGGGTGGAGCTGGCCACTCCGGGCATGCCGTGGTGCTCGGCCACCCAGAAGCGGTGGTAGCCCCACTGCTCGGCCTTGCGGGCCAGCTCGGTGGTGGCGGTGAGGGCCTCGGCTGGCGTGTGGCCGACACCGACGGTGGCCAGGTCGAGGATCGAGAGCGGAGCGGGTGCCGTTCCGCGGGCGGTGCCCCGGATCGCCGCGCCGGCCGTCGGCCCCGTCCCGCGCTCCTGCTGGTCCTCGGTGGTCATGCCGTCCGCCCTCCTGGCTGTCTTCGAGCCGGCCTTCGTGGGTGACCGCGCGGGCTCGGACGGCCCGCCGGTCGATCTGCTCGACGACCGGGGTCAACCACGGCCGACGGCTCGCTGTTCCCGCGCCCCGGAAGTCGTCCGGCCACGGTCCGGGCGGGTTTCGGCCATTTCGCACGGGAGTCCGACCCGGTCGTCCGACTGACGGAGAGCCAGCGGGCGAACACGGTTGGCGACTTCCCGCCAGCGCCGGAAGTCGCCAGCGCCAGGTCTCGCGGCAGGGGGCCGGAGTCCGGCAGGCTGGGGTCAGGGAGCGGGTCACCGAGCGGGGACCCGCGCTCCACCAGCAAGATCGTCGGGCTGGACCAGCTCCGGACGATCACTGCGAGCCCTCGGCGCGGCACCCCGCCCCGGGGGCTCGTTCGCTTCTCGCACCAGGCACGACGCCCCTCCACCCGGCGGTCGGCCCCCGCCCCGGCCGCCCCGCGCACCCGATCCGCCACGGCGGAGTCCGGCCGGATTCGGGGTCCGTGATCCACGGCATACCGGGGTGCTTCATGACATGAAAAGTCAAGGCGCTAGCGTTGACCCCAGCAGCCACCTGCTCCCTCGGGCGGCGTGGAGGGAGTAAAGGGCCTTGAACTTCGTGGCGGCGATCGGATCCTCGTGGATCTGCGCGCTGGCGCTCGTCGCCGTGCTCGGAGACGCCCTCCTGCCGTTCATCCCCAGCGGGACGCTCGTCATCCTGGCGGTGCTCAAGACGTCGCAGATCGACGGCGCGCCCCTGATGCTCGCGCTGGGCGTGGCGGTGGCCTCCTTCCTGGGCGACCTCCTGCTGCTCAACCTGGCCCGGCGCGGCGCCCCGATGCTGCATCGACGGCTCGCCCGGCGCCCGCAACTGGCGGCCAGCGTGACCCGGGTCCAACAGGCCCTGATCGAGCGCCCCCACGGCGCGGCCGCGGCGATGGTGGTGATCGCGCGGTTCGTACCGGCCGGGCGGACCGTCCTCGACCTGGCCATCGGCCACTCCCCCGCCCATCCCCACCGGTTCCTGCACTGGTCGGCACTGGCGGCGCTGGTCTGGGCCGCCTACATCGTGACGCTGGGCTGGCTGAACAGCCACTGGTTCAACACCGCCTGGCTGAGCCTCGTGGTCTCCTGCGCGGCGGCGACCGTCATCAGCACCGCGGTCGCGCGAATAATCCGCCGCACCCGGCGGCTCGCCGCACTCTGACGGGCCCGCCCGTCGCCCGCTGCCGGCCTGCCCGCTGCTGGCCTGCCCGTTCCGGCCCGCGTGCTCCGACCTGCCCGTTCCGGCCACTCCGCCGCCCTGTGCCTCCGGGCGGACTTCAAACCATCCGGTTCTGCAAGGGGCAAAAGTTTCCCCAAAAGAGCGACCAACCAGGCCGAACGCTGACGAACTCCCCCGGAAGGCGGGCAGGCCGGCGGTAGCGTGATGACCGGGCCAGCCGGGGCGGGAAGCGTCACAGGACGGCAACAGTCGGCGAATCCCCGCAGCCCAGCCGGATGCTTCCGGCGTGTTGAGAACCGTCGGCTCTCGGCGACCTTGGTCGCCTTCGCAGTGACATGACATGCTAACGGCGGAATATTCATCAATTGCCCGATTTGACCGGTGCGGCTGCGGGCCACCCTCACCACCGGTATCGGTACCCAGGGGAGACCATGACCAGCATCTCGCGCAGGACGGTGCTCAGTGCAACCGCTGCGACCGCGGCCCTCGGCGCGGTCGCGGCCTGCTCCAGCGGCGGATCCGGTTCTGGCCAGGGCTCCGCCTCCCCCGGTCCCGGCGGCGCGAGCAGCACCCAGGGCGGCACCGGCGACCCGACCCAGGCGGTGGTGCCCAAGGGCACCCCGATCGGTGACGGCTCCAACGCGGACACCGGTCCGCAGCCGAACCAGCCCAAGCCCGAGAAGCTCAAGCCGGGCGAGCGGCCGCCGCAGTTCGTGGTCTTCTCCTGGGACGGCGCGGGCGGCACCGACGACGGCCAGTTCCCCCGCTTCCTGAAGCTGGCGGAGCAGCACAAGGCCACGATGACCTTCTTCCTCTCGGGCATCTACGCCCTGCCCAAGGGCAAGTCCGACCTGTACCACCCGCCGAAGCACTCGGTCGGCGCCTCCGACATCCCGTACCTGTCGGACGGCGCGGTGAAGAGCACGCTCAAGCTCGTCAGCCAGGCCTGGCTGGCCGGGCACGAGATCGGAACCCACTTCAACGGGCACTTCTGCTCCAGCCGTCCGGACAAGAACGGGGTCAACGTGTGGACCCCGGAGGACTGGCAGAGCGAGATCGACCAGGCGATCGGCTTCGTCACCCAGTGGCGGACCAACACCGGCTTCACCGACGTCGACCCGCTCCCCTTCGACTACAAGAAGGAGCTCATCGGCGGCCGCACCCCGTGCCTGGAGGGCCAGAAGGCGCTGCTGCCGACCATCGCCAAGCTGGGCTGGAAGTACGACGCCAGCTCCTCGGGCGGCCTCCAGATATGGCCGCAGAAGGTGCAGGACGGCAAGGTCTGGGACTTCCCGCTGCAGTCCATCCCGTTCCCCGGGCACACCTTCCAGGTCCTGTCGATGGACTACAACATCCTGGCCAACCAGTCCAAGGGCAGCACCAAGGGCGACCCGGCCATGTACGACGAGTGGCGCACCCAGGCCGCGAACTCCTACCTGGCGGGCTTCGAGCGCGCGTACAACGGCAACCGCGCGCCGTTCTTCGTCGGCAACCACTTCGAGCAGTGGAACGGCGGCATCTACATGGACGCCGTCGAGCAGACCCTCAAGGCCGTCGCGGGCAAGCCCGACGTCCGGCTGGTCTCCTTCAAGCAACTGGTCGAGTGGCTGGAGGTCCAGGACCAGTCCACCCTGCGCAAGCTGCGCACGCTGAACGTCGGCCAGGCGCCGACGGGCGGCTGGGAGAGCTTCCTCGGCGCGGCGGGCTGACACGCCGAAGGGCGGTGGGACGGGGAACCGGCACCGGCCGGCGGGGCTCGGCCCCGCCGGCCGGCGTCGTCCCGGTCGGACGCTCGGCCGGGCCCGCTACCCGGCGGTGGGGACGTCCGCGAGCAGGCTGCGGACGATGCGGTCGGCCCCGGCGCCGCCCCAGAGGATCGAGTAGTGGTTGGTGTCCGGCACCGGCGAGGCGGGCACCCGCTCCTGGTCCAGCCCAGCCAGACCGATCCGCCCGTGGTCGTAGAGGCCCTGCGGCTCGTCGAGCAGGCCGCGCTCGGCCCAGAGCAGTTCGGCCGGGCAGGGCAACCGGTGCACGGCGGCGGCCGCGTCCTCGTCCAGCAGGACCTGGGCGCCGTCGACCCGTACCGCCTCCAGCACGCAGGAGGAGTGCAGTTCGGGCTCCGTGCCGACCAGGTCGCGCTGGGTGTAGGCGTCGATCCCCTCGCTCCAGGCGCCGGCGAAGGCGGGGTGCGCGCGCCAGAACTCCCGGTAGGCGTCCCGGTCCTGGAAGGTCGTGGACAGCCGGGCCAGCGCGGGGCCGAGCACCGCGGCCAGGGCGTCCTCCTCGTGGACGCCCTCCGGCAACGGGAAGGTCAGCGCTCCGTCGACCAGCAGGACGCGGCGGACCAGGCCGGGGTGCCGGACGGCGGCCAGGGCGGCGACCCAGGCCCCCATCGAGTGGCCGACCACCGTGACGGGGCCCGAGCCGAGCGCCCCGATCAGCGCGGCCACGTCGTCGGCGTGCCTGGCCAGCCCGTACGGTCCGGCGACCGAGCGGCTGGCGCCGCGGCCCCGCAGGTCGGGTGCGAGCAGGGTCGCCCGGCCGGCGAGCCGGTCGGCGACCTCGTACCAGGCGAGGCCGTTGGCGGTGATGCCGTGCACCGCCACGATCGTCGGGGCCTCCGGGTCCTCGGCGGGCCAGCGCAGGACGGCCAGGTCCCCACCGGGCACGGGGACGGTCGACTCCTCGGGCTTCAGCGGCGACTGGCTCACGCGGGGGTACCTCCGGTCGGGCGGGCGGTTCCGAGGCCGGCCGGCGCCGGGACGGCGCGGGCGGATCGGACCGCGCGGATGCGGGCAGGCAGTCTAGCCAGCCCGCCGGGCAGCAGGTAGACCACGGCGACGAACAGGGCGCCCAGCAGGAAGAGCGGCTGGGAGAGCGGCACACGCAGCACCCCGGGCAGGTCGGCGACGGTCGACGAGTTGGCGAGGTCGCCGAGCCGGTGGCCGGCCCAGGTGTACAGCACCCCGCCGAGCAGCGGCCCCCAGCGGGTGCCGGAGCCGCCGAGGACGACCATGACCAGGAGCGCGAGCGTGGCGTCCGAGGTGGCGGCCTGCGGGGTGGCGCCGCCGGTCAGCAGCAGGTAGACCACCCCGCCCAGTCCGGCGAGCCCGCCGGACAGCACGAAGGCGACCAGCTTGTAGCCGTAGGGCCGCAGTCCGAGCACCTCGACCCGGCGCTCGTTCTCCTTGATGCCCTCCCAGACCCGGCCCATCGGCGACTTGACCGCCCAGTGGACCGCGGCGACCGTCAGCACCAGGTAGCCGACGGCGATCCAGTAGAGGTTGGCGGTGTTCTCGATCCCGAGCAGGCCGGAGGGCAGCAGGTCGGCCGGAGCGGAGCGGCCCTCCTCGCCACCGGTGACGCCACCGGGGTTGCGCTGGACGAGGATCGAGCCGGCCTGGGCGAAGGCGAGGGTGACCATGGAGAAGCCGATGCCGGTGACGCGCAGGCTGACCGAGCCGAGCAGCAGGGCCAGCAGCACGGAGCAGGCGACGCCGAACACCGCGGCGGCGACGAACGGAAGCCGGAGCTCCAGCATGCCGAGGTCGGTGGCGTAGAGGCCGGTGGCGAAGTAGAGCGCGTGGCCGAAGGAGAGCAGTCCGGTACGGCCGAGCAGGAGGTCGTAGCCGGTGGCGAGGCCCCCGTAGAGCAGGCACAGGGCGAGCAGTTGGAGGCTTCCGGGGCTGCCGAGCGGGCCGTCGAGCAGTCCCGGTACGGGAAGCGCACTATAGGGGGCGACAAGGAACGTGATCAGCAGAGCGATCGGCCACCAGCGTAGCGCTCTGTGTACGCCTGTCCAGCGATTAGTGACTGGATCACCCGTTCGAGGGATGGCGCCGGACGCGGCCTTGTGTTCACAATGGGTCTCGGCAAGGCCGGTGTCAGTCCCCCTTGCCACAGTGGTGGTGTCGGCGGAGCTGGTGTCAGTCCCCTCCGTCGGCATGGTGGTCACGGCAGGGCCGGTGTCAGTCCCCCCTGTCGGAGCGGCGCCGCGGTCGGCCGCGGGGCCACCGGTGCTCGTGATCGGTGTTTCGGCGCTCACGCGAGCCTCCCGGTGAGTCCACGGGGTCGGACGAGAAGCAGCACGGCGAGCAGGACGACGACCGAGAGGTCGCCGAGCCCGGCGCCGGTGTAGTAGTTGGCGAACTGCTGGACGAGACCGACGCCCACCGAGGCGACGGCGGCTCCGGTCACGGAGCCCATGCCGCCCATCACCACCACGACGAAGGCGAAGATGAGCAGGCCGGTCCCCTGGCCGGGATTGACCGAACCGAAGTAGAGGCCGCCGAGGGCGCCGCCGAGCGCGGCGGCCGCCCCACCGAGGGCGAACACGAGGGTGAACGCCTTCCGGACGTCGATGCCGAGCGCGGTGACCATCGCCCGGTCCTCGACGCCGGCCCGGACGATCAGCCCGTAGCGGGTGCGGGCGAGGAACAACCGAAGAGCGAGCAGCAACAGTGCGGCGGCAGCCACCAGCACGAAGCGGTTGACCGGGACGGTCGCACCGAGCACGTGCCAGGTGCCGGACAGCAGCTCCGGCTGGGGGAAGGGGCGGGAGTCCGCGCCCCAGATCCCCATCAGCAGGGCGGGTACGGCGAGCCCGACCCCGACAGTGGCGAGGATCTGGTCGCGCGGGCGGCTGTAGAGCGGCCGGATCAGGAAGAGCTCCAACAGGACGGCGGCTGCCGTCCCGACCAGGGTGCCGAACGGCACCGCGAGCCAGAAGGAGAGACCGGCTTCGGCGCCGGCCCACCAGGTGGCGTACGCGCCGATGGAGAGCAGGGCGCCGTGCGCGAAGTTGAGCACGTCCATCAGCCCGAAGATCAGCGACAGACCGGAGGCGACCAGGAAGTACAGCGCACCAAGACCGAGTCCGGTACAGAAAAGGAGGACGACAGTGTCCATCAGGGCTTCACCTCCGCGGTGACGACAGGGGTGGCCGGGGAGACCCCGGGCCGGGGTCCGCCCGCGAGCGGGTGACGGGAGCCGACGCCGAGCAGGCGGCGGGCGGCCTCCTCGTCGGCCAACAGCTCGGCGGTGTCGCCGCGGTGGGCGGTACGGCCGTCGGCCAGGACGGCGCAGGTGCCGGCCAGTCGGCGGACGAGGGCGAGGTTCTGCTCGACCAGCAGGACGGGCACGGCTTCGGCCGCACGCGCCAGCACATCGGCCACCTCGGCGACGATCTTCGGGGCCAGCCCCTTGGTGGGCTCGTCGGCGATGATCAGCCGGTTGCGGTTGAGCAGCGTCCGGCCGATCGCCACCATCTGCTGCTGGCCGCCGGAGAGCGTCCCGGCCAACTGTCCGGCCCGCTGCTTGAGTTCGGGGAAGAGCTCGTGGACGAGCGCGTAGTTCGGCTCACCGGCCCCGCCCCCACCTCCGGCGACGCGCTCGGCAGCACGCTCGGCAAGACGGAGGTTCTCGGCGACGGTCAGGCCGGCGAAGATCCCCCGGTCCTCGGGCGCGTAGCCGATGCCCTGGCGAACGACCAGATGCGTGGGAAGGGAGGAGAGTTCGGCGCCGGAGAACCGGATGCTTCCGGTGCGCGGCACCAGGCCCATGACGGCCTTGACGGTGGTGGTCTTGCCCGCGCCGTTGCGGCCCAGGAGTGCGGTCACCCCGGCGGGGGCCACGTCGAGGTCGACGCCGTGCAGGATGTGCAGCCCGTCGATGACCACCCGCAGATCGCGAACGGAGAGGAGGGGTTCGGCAGTGGACGGCAGCGAGGAGGACGAGTGCGCCGAAGAAGAGGGGCGCTGATCGGAGAACGGAGAGGAGGTCACAACGCCTCACCCAGGTAGGCCTGTTGAACGGTCGGATCGGCCATCACGGCCTCGGGGGTGTCCAAGGCGAGCAGGGTGCCGTGGTGCATCACCGCGAGCCGGTCGGCCAGGCCGAGCAGGACGTCCATGTGGTGTTCGACCATCAGGACGGTCCGGCCCAGGTCACGGTGCACGGAACGGATCAGCTCGGTGAGGGCGGGCACCTCCTCCGCGCTGACACCGGCCATCGGCTCGTCCAACAGGATCAGCCGGGGCTCGGAGACCAGCAGGACGGCCAGCTCCAGCTTGCGCTTCTCCCCGTGCGAGAGCGCACTGGCCAGGGTGTCCGCGCGGTGGGTGAGCTCGGTGCGTTCCAAGGTGGCGGCCAGCTGCCGCTCGTAGCGGTCGGCACGGCGCCAGAGCCGGTACGAGGCGCCGGGCCCGGCCGCCGCCTGGGCGGCCAGGCGGACGTGGTCGGCGACGGTCATCCCCGGCCAGAGGGAGGAGGTCTGGAAGGTGCGTCCGAGCCCGCGCCGGGCCCTGGCGTGCACCGGCTCGGCGGTGATGTCCGCGCCGTCGAGGTGGAGGCTGCCGTGGCTCGCCGGGTAGATGCCCGAGATCAGGTTGAAGAGGGAGGTCTTGCCGGCGCCGTTGGGTCCGATGAAGGCGATGAACTCGCCTTCGTCGACCGAGAAGGAGACCTCCTCGACGATCGGCACACCGCGGACGGACCAGCCGAGCCCGTCCAGGCTCAGCACCGGTGAGGAGGACGAGGAGGAACGCGCCGGCGGAGCGGCAGAAGCGGCAGGAGTGGAGACGGTACGGGCGGGCATCGGGATCAGCCCGCCATCGGGACGACCGGGGGCGCCGCCTCGTCCGCGGTCAGGGTCTTCTCCACCGAGGGCTTGGCGGCGGCACCGTTGCCGGTGAGCCGGGCCTGGAACATCGGTTGGAGCAGGGCGTGGTCCTCGGCGCGCACCGTGGTCTTCCCCTTCACCCCGTCGAAGCTCCAGCCCTCCAGGGCCTTGATCAGGGCCGAAGTGTCCTCGGCGGAGCCGTGGTTCGCCTCGACGGCGTGCACGATCATCTGCGCCGCGGTGAAGCCGTCGGGGGTGAAGATGTCGGTCTTTCCTCCGGCGGCGGCGACGGCCTCGGTCATGGCCTTCTCGACCGGGGTGCCGGCGGCGCCCTCGAAGTAGTGGTTCAGGAAGGAGATCTTCTCGCCGGCCGGGCCGAACAGCGGGTAGGAGGCGGCCAGGTCGAGGCCGGTGACGACCTTGGTGTCGGCGAACACGTCCTGCTGGTTGAGCGCCGTCCACAGGGCCGAGGCGGTGTCGCCGGCCCAGGCGACGAACAGCAGGTCGGGCTTGGCGGTCTTGGCCTGGGTGGCGAAGGGGGTGAGGTCGGTGGCGCTCGGCGGGGCGAGCACCTGGTCGACCGTCGCGCCCTCGGCACCGAGCAGGGCCTTCACGGCGGCCACGTTGGCCTGGCCGAAGGCGTTGTCCTGGGCAAGCACGGTGACCTTCTTGCCCTTGGCGTCACCGACGAACGAGGCCGCGGTCTTGATGTCCTGGTAGGACTGGCGGCCGGAACGGAAGGTGTACTTGTTCAGGCCGGTGGCCTTGTCGGCGGCGGCCGGGCCGCTGATGAAGAGCACCTTGTTCTGGGCGGCGATCGGACCGACCTGGAGGGCCACGCCGGAGGCGGTGGAACCGGCCAGCACCTTGTGGCCCTTACCGATCAGGTCCTTGGCGGCGGACACCGCCTTGGCCGGGTCGCCCGCGTCGTCCTGCTCCTCGAACTCGATCTTGTGCCCGTCGACCGCGCCGGTGCCCTTGGTCGCGTAGCTCAGGCCGGCCTTGAAGCCCTCCAGGTACTGCTTGCCGTAGGCGGCCAGCGGCCCGGTCTTGGAGTACACCAGGCCGACCTTGATCGGGCCCTTCGCCCCACCGTCCGCCGTGTTCGTCCCGGCCGTGCCGGCCTTGGCGCAGCCCGAGGCGAGCAGGACGCAGGCCGCGAGGGCGGCGAACTTCCGAGCCGGGCCGCCGGTCAGGGAGTCGCCCAGGCGGGCGCCGGAGGCGGTCCTGGAGGGGGCTGTCGAGCTGCGCATGGTGACCGACTCCTGTGGTGCGGCGGGGTGGATGCGGGAACCGTAGGTGTGCGGTGGGAGCGGCGACATGTGCCCAACCGACGCATCACCCGGCCGGGATGTGGCTCCGGTCGACATACCGTCGGCCCGGTCCCGTTCCCCGGGCGCTCTGGTGTGGCCGGCCGACACGACCCAGGGCTCACCCATGGGGGTGGCCGCCATGGCTGCCCCGGCCCGTGTCCGGTGACGGTGGAGGGGCGCGGAGCCCGTCCGGCGGCAGCCACCCCAGCGGCGTGCCCGACCCCGGTCCGGCCCGGACAGGACCCCAGCCCCGCCCGGTCCGACCGCGGGCTCCGCGCGGTTCCCGAGCCCGCCGGCCACCCCGATGTCCGCTCCACCCCCGACCCCTGGTTCACCCACGACGCCCGGCCGTCCCGATGCCCGGCCCGTCCCCGACGCCCGGCCCTCACGGACGCCTGCCGGCCCCGCGGTCGACCCGCCCACCCCCTTTCCTCCCACTCCTCACGAGGTGATCCCTTGGACAAGGTCCTGGACTCCCCCGCCGACGCCGTCGGGGACATCCCCGACGGCGCGGTGCTGGCCGTCGGCGGCTTCGGCCTGTGCGGCATCCCGAGCACGCTGATCGGCGCCCTGGCGGACTCCGGTGCCACCGGTCTGCGGGTGGTCTCGAACAACTGCGGGGTGGACGACTGGGGGCTGGGCCTGCTGCTGCGGGCGGGCCGGATCGCCCGGATGACCTCCTCGTACGTCGGGGAGAACAAGGAGTTCGCCCGGCAGTACCTCTCCGGCGAACTGGAGGTGGAGCTCATCCCCCAGGGCACGCTGGCCGAGCGGCTGCGGGCGGGCGGCGCCGGCATCCCGGCGTTCTTCACCCCGGCCGGGGTCGGCACCCAGGTCGAGGAGGGCGGGCTGCCCTGGCGCTACGCGGCGGACGGTTCGGTGGCCCTGGCCTCCCCGCCGAAGGAGGTCCGGGAGTTCGGCGGCCGCCGGTACCTGCTGGAGGAGGCGATCACGGCGGACTTCACGCTGGTCCGGGCCGAGGTGGCGGACCGGCACGGCAACTGCGTGTTCCATGCCGCCGCCCGCAACTTCAACCCGCTCTGCGCGGCGGCCGGCCGGATCACCCTGGTCGAGGCGGACCGGATCGTCGAGCCCGGCGAACTCCCCCCGGACGCGGTGCACCTGCCCGGGCTGTACGTCGACCGGGTGGTGGCCGCCGACCCCGAGGACCGCCGCATCGAGCGCCGGACCGTCCGCCCCGCACTCCAGGAGGCCTGACCCGATGCCCACCCCGACCATCACCCCCACCGCGGCCGGCCCCACCGCGGCCACCCCCGACATCTCCGCCGCGCCCGCATCCGCGCCCACGCCCGCCCTCGACCCGCGCAACGCCCTGGCCGCCCGCGCCGCCCGGGAGTTGCGCGACGGCCAGTACGTGAACCTGGGCATCGGCCTGCCGACGCTGATCCCCAACCACCTCCCGCCGGGCGTCGAGGTGGTGCTGCACTCGGAGAACGGCGTCCTCGGCGTCGGCCCGTACCCGGAGGAGGGAGCCGAGCACGCCGACCTGATCAACGCCGGGAAGGAGACGGTGACGGTCGCCGCCGGCGCCTCGTACTTCGACTCCGCCTTCTCCTTCGGCATGATCCGGGCCGGGCGGATCGACGTCTCGGTGCTCGGCGCGATGCAGGTCTCCGCCGCCGGGGACCTCGCGAACTGGATGATCCCCGGCAAGATGGTCAAGGGCATGGGCGGCGCGATGGACCTGGTGCACGGCGCCCGCCGGCTGATCGTGGTGATGGAGCACACCGCCCGCGACGGCTCACCGAAGATCGTCGAGGAGCTGTCACTTCCGGCGACCGGACGGGGAGTTGTGGACCGGATCGTCACCGACCTCGCGGTGGTCGACGTGACCCCGGAGGGGCTGCGCGTGGTGGAGACGGCCCCGGGCGTGGGGTTCGCCGAGGTCCAGGCGGCGACCGGCGCCGCCCTGCTGCCTCCGCTCTGACCAGCCAGGACCCGTACGGACGGCCGGATCGCCCCAGGGCGGTCCGGCCGTCCCGCTGCCCCTCGCCGCCGTCCCCCTTCCGCCGCCCCTCATCGCTGGCCCCTCACCGCCGCCCCCTCGGCACCACCCCCGCTCCGCCGTCCGGCCTCCGCCGGGTAGCGCGGATCGGCCGGGCAAGGAGAATTCGCCGCAATAGCACCAACACCCGCCAGATTGGCCGGGAACCGTGGCATCTTCATGCCTGGACGACGGTGATCCCCCGGATTGGTTGCGATCACCGTTGCGCTCAGGGAGAGTTGAGGAAGTCGAGGATCCCGACGTGTCCGGAGGGGAAGCGGGAAAAGCATCGGGATCCCGGATTCGAGGCCGCCGTACCCGCGCACAACCGAACCGGTCGCACACGCTGGACCTGCCGGACCGCCCGGAAACCGCCTGAGAAGCGCGGTTCCCCGGGCCGCGTTCTCACCGGTTCCACCTGGTTCCACCCGGCCGGCTCCGAGTCGAGGCAAGCCCACGCAGAAGCCGAGCGAGTGAAGCAAGGCGCGAACTCCGGGGGGAGCAGCTATGACCACGCCGTTCTCACGACGAAAGGGCGTCGGAACGGCCCACGGGCGAGGTGAAGGGCGAGGTGAAGGGCAGCTGGACGAGGCCGTCCTGAGCACCGTAGCCGTACCCGAAGCCCCGTACGACTACGGCCACTTCAGCCGTCTCGCCGGCCCGGCACACGACCCGGACGAGGACGACGACCTCGGCGGCGGCGTCTACTGGCCCGACCCGGCCGTCTCGTACGAACCCGCCCCGGCAAGCTCGTACGCCCCAGCCCCAGCTCCCGCCCCCACAACCGCCCCCGCAACCGCCCCCTCGGCCGCGTCCCACGAACCACCGCCCACGGAACCCCCGTACCGCGTCCGCTACCGCAGCCTGCTGCGCCGCGAGCCGCACCGGATCCGCGCCGCCCTGCTGCTGATGGCCGCTCCCGTGGTGGAAGTAGTGCTGCTGGTCTGGCTGCTGCTGCCGGAGCACTGGCCCGAGCGGCTCGACGAGACCAACACCCTGGTGCTCCTCGGCGACAAGGTGATGATCGGCATCATCGCCGTCGTCGAGGTGTTCCGGCTGGTCAACGTCGTCTCCAACACCCACGCCACGCTGGTCGCCCGCGATCCGATCCCGGTGACACCGGTGCCGGGCACCCGGGTCGCCTTCCTCACCACCTGTGTGCCGGGCAAGGAGCCGCCGGAGATGGTCCGGGCCACGCTGGCCGCGGCCCGCGCCGTACGGCACGACGGACCGTACGACGTCTGGCTCCTGGACGAGGGAAACGATCCTGCAATGCGGGAGCTCTGCACCGAGCTGGGCGTGCGTCACTTCAGCCGCGCCGGCCGGCCGCACTGGAACCGGCCGAAGGGCCGGTTCCGCGCCGGGACCAAGCACGGCAACTACAACGCCTGGCTCCAGGCCCACGGCGACGACTACGAGTTCTGGGTGTCCGTAGACACCGACCACGTTCCGCTGCCGGACTTCTGCGAGCGGATGCTCGGCTACTTCCGCGACCCCGACGTGGCATTCGTGGTCGGCCCCCAGGTGTACGGGAACTACCGGAGCTCGGGCTCGGCCGTCACCAAATTCTCCGAGAGCCAGCAGTACCTCTTCCACGCCCTCATCCAACGCGCCGGAAACCGCTACGGCGCGCCCATGTTCGTGGGCACCAACAACGCCGTCAGAATCCGCGCACTCCAGTCGATCGGCGGGTTGTCCGACTCCATCACCGAGGACATGGCGACCGGTCTGGAGTTCCACCGGAGCCGGAACCCGGAGACCGGAGAGCGCTGGAAGTCCGTGTACACCCCGGACGTGCTCGCGGTCGGCGAGGGCCCGTCGTCCTGGACCGACTTCTTCTCCCAGCAACTGCGCTGGAGCCGCGGCACCTACGAGACCCTGCTCACCCAGTACTGGCGGGTGCTGTGGCAGCTGTCGCCCGGGCGGCTGCTCAACTACTCGCTGATGGTGGGCTTCTACCCGATGGCGGCGCTCACCTGGCTGCTCGGCGGCCTGTCCAGCGTCCTCTACCTGGGCTTCGGCGCCTCGGGCGTGCACGTCTCCTCGGAGATCTGGATGATGCTCTACAGCGACGCCGCCGCCCTCCAGCTCCTGCTCTACACCTGGAACCGCAAGCACAACGTGAGCCCGCACGAGCCGGCCGGCTCCTCCGGGGTGGCCGGCATGGTGATGTCGGCGCTCTGCGGCCCGGTCTACGCGGCCTCGCTGCTCCAGGCACTCGTGCGCCGCCGCAGCCGCTTCGTGGTGACGCCCAAGGGCCGCTCGGCCAGCACCGACCGCCTCGGCGCCTTCCGCTTCCACCTGTTCTGGACGCTGGTGTTCGGCGGCGCGATCACCGCCTCCTACTTCACCGGCTACGACCACGCCGCCATGCGCGCCTGGGCCTGGATCGCCCTGCTGCTCACCCTCCTGCCGGTCCTGATCACCGCCGGCGACGCCGTCCGCCGTCGCCGGACCCGCCCCACCGCCACCCTCACCGTCACCGGCGGCCCGACGGCGACCCCGGCGGTCCTCCTGGAGAAGCGCCGCCCGCGCCACGCCCGCGACCGCCGGGCCGCACCGCCCGTACGGACCGCGTCACCACCGTCGTTCACCCCGCCCGCACCCGACCGGACCGGGAGCCGCACGCCCTCCCACTGACCGGAACAGCACAGCGCCGAGCCGGACATCCGCCCGAGCAGAACAGCCGCCCGAACAGAACAGCCCCCGACCGCCTCCCGAGGGAGCAACCACCGTGAGGATCCACAAGGCCGGCCGCACCAAGCGCCTCGCCCTCGGCAGTACCGTCGCGCTGACCGTGGCCGGGATGAACGCACCGGCCGTCCTCGGCTTCGCCTCCGAGCAGTACCACAGCTACGTGATCAACCGCCCCGACTACAAGGCGCGGTACGGCCACTGGCAGACCCTGTCGCTGCCCGCCGAGTTCCGGGTCAACGCCGTGCACGCGACGCTGCTGCGCACCGGCAAGGTCCTGATCGTGGCCGGCTCCGGCAACGACGAGAAGCAGTTCAACGCGGGCACCTTCAAGAGCCTGCTCTGGGATCCGGCCGAGAACTCCTACAAGCCGGTCCCCACCCCGGCCGACATGTTCTGCGGCGGCCACACCTCGCTGCCGGACGGCCGGGTCCTGGTGGCCGGCGGCACCCAGCGCTACGAGAAGCTGGCCGGCGCCGTGAAGAAGGCCGCGGGCGTGATGCGGGTGCGCAACGAGAGCCCCGACCGCGACCGGACCTTCCCGAAGGGCACCGTCTTCGTCTCCCCGAACGGCCACGAGTACGCCAGCACCGCCGAGGTGACCGTCCCGGCCGCGACCAAGGCCGGCTCCGGCAAGCAGACCGTGGTCACCGCCGGCGAGCAGCACGTGTACGTGGAGGCGGTCGCCGCGGGCCCGGACTACGTCTCCGACTCCCCCGCCCAGTACCGGATCAAGGGCCTGAGCGGCACCGACGCCCACAACCTGTACGGGCAGAACACGAAGCTGACCCTGGACAAGCAGGAGTACCAGGGCATCCGCTCCGCCTTCGAGTTCAACCCGGACACCGAGCTGTACGAGCCGGTCACCGACATGGCCCACGCCCGCTGGTACCCGACGCTGACCGGGCTGGGCGACGGCCGGGTGGTCACCGTCTCCGGGCTGGACGACACCGGGGAGATCCTCAGCGGCAACGACAACGAGATCTACGACCCGAAGTCCAAGTCCTGGTCCAAGGGCCCCGACCACTACTTCCCGACCTACCCGGCGATCTTCCTGACCGCCTCCGGCAAGCTCTTCTACTCCGGCTCCAACGGCGGCTACGGCCCCGGCGACAAGGGCCGCGAGCCCGGCGTGTGGGACGTGTCGACCGGGGCCTTCCAGCCCGTCCCCGGCCTGCGCGACCCCGGCCTCACCGAGACCTCCTCCTCGGTGCTGCTGCCGCCCGCGCAGGCGCAGAAGGTGATGGTGCTCGGCGGCGGCGGCGTCGGCGAGTCGCCGCTGTCCACCGCCCGCACCGACATCGCGGACCTCTCCGCCGCCGCGCCCGCCTTCGCCCCGGGCCCGGACCTGCCGGCCGGCGGCACCCGCTACCTCAACAGCGTGATCCTCCCGGACGACACCGTCTTCACCACCGGCGGCTCCAGCGGCTACCGCGGCCGGGGCGACAGCGACCTGCTCAAGGCGCAGGTCTACCACCCGGACTCCAACAGCTTCAGCACCGCCGCCGAGCCGGCCGTCGGCCGCGACTACCACTCCGAGGCGCTGCTGCTGCCGGACGGCCGGGTCGCCGTACTGGGCTCCAACCCGCTCTTCGCGGACAAGGCCGAGACCCAGCCGGGCGGCTTCGAGCAGCGCATCGAGATCTACACCCCGCCGTACCTGTACCACGGCGACCGCCCGCAGGCCGGTGCCGTTCCGCGGACGGCCGGGCTCGGCAGCACCGTCGCCGTTGGTGCGTCCAGGCCGGAGGCGGTCGCCACCGCCAAGCTGATCCGGCCGAGTTCGGTCACCCACGTCACGGACGTCGAGCAGCGCTCGGTGGCCCTGGAGATCACCGGACGGACGGCGGACGGCGTCTCGCTCGCCCTGCCCGGCAACCCCAGTCTGCTGCCGCCGGGCTGGTACATGCTGTTCCTGACGGACGCCGTCGGCACCCCGTCGGTCGCCCGCTGGATCCAGGTCACCGCCTGACACCCCGGAACGACGCGAGCGGCCCGGGCCGGCCGGGGCGACGCGATCAGCCCTGATCGCCCGGGCCGGGTGACGCAGCCGGTGCAGGCCGTGCCTCAGCGCGCCGCCTGCGCCAGCCCGAGCGCGTACGGCAGCCAGAACTCGCCCGCCCTGGGCTCGCCCCGGCCGCAGTCGCCGTCCGACTCCCCCGGGTTCTTGATCCACAGGTAGGCGTCCACCCCGGGCCGCCCGGTCTCGGTGGTCGGCCGGTCGCCGAGCGCGCGCCCCTGCGGGTTGCACCAGGAGTCCCCGCCCATCGCGCCGTTGCCGCTGCGGCTGGTGTCGACGACGAAGTGCTTCCCGCCCAGGGCCGCGGAGAGCCTGGCGCCGTACGCCGCGTTCCGCTCGGTGTCGTAGAAGTTGGCGACGTTCACGGCGAAGCCGTCCGCCGCGGCGATGCCCGACTTGCGCAGGGCGGCGGCCAGTTCCTCCGGGTCCTGCGCCCAGCCGGGGTTGCCCGCGTCCAGGTAGACCCGGGCGTTCGGGTTCTTCTTCAGCTCCTGGACGGCGAAGGCCAGCAGGCCGTACCGCTCGGCGGCCAGGTCGCCCTTGATCCCGCAGGTGTCCAGGGTGTGCGCGACGGCGTCCGGTTCCAGCACCACCCAGGCCTTGCGGTCGCCGAGGGCCTGCGCGACGCCGGTGATCCAGGACCGGTAGGCGGCCGCGTCGGAGGCTCCGCCGGCCGAGTACTGGCCGCAGTCGCGGTGCGGGATGTCGTACGCGACGAAGACGGCCGTCCGGCCCGACTCGGTGGCCCGGCGGCTCACCTGCTCGGCGATCTCCTTGGCGCCCTGCTCGCCGAGCCACTGCGAGGAGGGCTGGGAGGCGATCCGCTGCAGCGTGTCGGCCTCCACCGTCCGGCCCTGGCCGCGCAGCGCGGCGGCCTGGCGGGCGGCGTTGGTCTGGTCGGAGACGTAGAAGGTCTGCCCGGGGAGCTGGGCGAGCCCCCCGGCCTGGCCCGTCCCCGCGGAGGCGCCCCCACCCGCGGTGGCACCCGTCCCCGTGGCGGCGCCCGGTTTGCCGCCGTCCGAACCGCTACAGCCGGACACGGCCGCCAGCACCCCGGCCAGCACCGCCCCCACGGCCCACCGCAACGTCCCTGTCCGCCCCAGCCCGTGCACGTACCGCCCCTCCCCGGCACCGGTCAGGCGACCGGTCCGCACCAGCTAAGCACACCCGGCACCGGCCGGCGGCCACCGGTGGTGAACGGCAAGTGGCCGTGGGCGAACGGGACATCGAACCCGCCCGGCCCACGGCCACCAGCACCCGACAGCGCCCGGGAACGCCCGAGCCGGGGCTCAGGCACCCCGCGACCCGGGGCTCAGCCCTTCAGGTTCGGCACCTGCCAGTCGATCGCCTCGGCGCCGAAGGAGTCCAGCGCGGTGTTGATCTGCGAGAACGGGCGGCTGCCGAAGAACAGCTTGGCCGAGAGCGGCGACGGGTGCGCGCCCTGCACCACCACGTGCCTGGTGGTGTCGATCAGCGGCAGCTTCTTCTTCGCGTAGTTGCCCCACAGCACGAAGACCACCGGCTCCTCGCGCTCGCTCACCGCCTTGATCACCGCGTCGGTGAACTTCTCCCAGCCCTTCGCCTTGTGCGAGTTGGCCTCGTGCGCGCGGACCGTGAGCACCGCGTTGAGCAGCAGCACGCCCTGCTCGGCCCAGTGCATCAGGTAGCCGTTGTCCGGCGCCGGGATGCCCAGGTCGGCGTCCAGCTCCTTGAAGATGTTGCGCAGCGACGGCGGCGTCTTGGTGCCCGGCAGCACCGAGAAGCTCATGCCGTGGGCCTGGCCGTTGTCGTGGTACGGGTCCTGGCCGAGCACGAGCACCCGGACCTTGTCGTACGGAGTGGCGTCCAGCGCGGCGAACTCCTGGCCGCTCGGCGGGAACACCTCGTGCTCCGCACGCTGGGCCGCCACGAAGGCCGCCAGCTCCGCGAAGTACGGCTTCTCCGTCTCGGCGCCCAGCACCCCGCGCCAGGACTCGGGCAGTTCCAGCCCGCCGTCCGCGCCGGCCCCGACCACGCCCGCCTCGACAGTGTCCGTCACGACATCTACCTCCCACACCGCGGCTGCTGCGCCGCACGCCCTCTTTCACCCCGAACGCTACACAGCCCCACTGACATTGATGCTGATACTCAGGTTCCGGTGGTCGTGGCTCTCCCACTGACTGACGCCCTGCTGGGCTGTCTTCGGGTTGTTCTGTCCGGC
>NZ_JBIVUM010000027.1:0-102179 GCF_044757205.1 Kitasatospora sp. NPDC091335
GGCGGGGGGGGGGCCCCCCCCGCGGGGGGGGGGGGGGGGGGGGGGGGGCGCCCGGGGGCGGGGGGGGGGGGGGGGGGGGCCCCGGGGCGCCCCCCCCCCACCACGGTCACGGCCGGAAATCGGCGTGGCCGGTCACGGAAACAGTGAAGCCGGCCCATCCGAGGATGAACCGGCTCACTGGAGGACCGGCATGCCGGTCTGCGCGTCAGCGCGAGACCTTACCGGCCTTGATGCACGAGGTGCAGACGTTGAGCCGCTTCGGCGTCCGCCCAATCACAGCGCGCACCGTCTGAATGTTGGGGTTCCAACGACGGGGGGTACGGCGGTGAGAGTGGGAGATGCTGTTGCCGAAGCCCGGCCCCTTGCCGCAGACGTCGCAGTTGGCAGCCACAGGAGTCACTCCAAGACTTCAGATCAGATACTTTCGAAAACCCCGCTCACCCACCAGAACACTCGCGTGAACCGGGTCGGACAAGGGGGTGAGCCTGGACGGTTCCAGGCAACCGGAAGAGCATACAACGCTTGCTTCCGTCCCACGAAACTACCATGACCGGCCGGCTGATCGCTCCGGTCGCCGGACCGGACGACCCTCCCCGGCCCCCGATAACCTGCCGGTATCACCCCTCGCCGCCGGCCCGGACGAGCGCTGCCCCCCGGCACGCGCCGTCCCTCGGGCCGGCACGGCGTCCCGTTCCGGAGGAGACCTGGTGCTGCACACGCTCGACGCCCCGGCCGTGCGCACCTGGTGCCAGCTCGCGCTGCGCGCGCTCGGCCAGGCCCGCGAGGAGATCGACGCGCTCAACGTCTATCCCGTCCCGGACGGCGACACCGGCACCAACCTCTACCTGACCGTCGAGTCCGCCGCCGCCGAGGTGGAGAGCCGGTTCGCCGACCCCGGCGCCGGCCCGGCCCCCGGCCTGGCCGACACGGTCCGGGCGATGGCCCGCGGCGCGCTGGTCGGCGCCCGCGGCAACTCCGGGGTGATCCTCGCCCAGTGGCTGCGCGGCACCGCCGAGACCCTGGCCGAGGGCGGCGGCGCCGACCAGCTCCGGGCCGCCCTGCAACGGGCCGCCGACTCCGCCTACCAGGCCGTCGCGGAGCCCGTCGAGGGCACCCTGCTGACCGTCGCCCGGGTCGCCGCCCGGGAGGCCGTCCGGGCCGGGGGCGGGCTCGCCCAGGTCGCCGACACCGCCTACCGGGCCGCCAGGGACGCGCTGCGGCACACCCCCGAGCAGCTCGCCGTCCTGGCCGAGAACGGGGTGGTGGACGCCGGCGGGCGCGGCCTGGTGGCCGTGCTCGGCGCGCTCGCCGACGCCGTCGCCGGACAGCAGCCGATGGGGCCGGTCGCGCTGCGCGGGGACGTCCGGGCCGCGGAGAGCTGTGAGACGCGCCGAAGGCCGCCCGGCCCCGGCCACCCCGCCTTCGAGGTCATCTACCTGCTGGACGCCCCCGACGGGGCGCTGCCCGCGCTGCGCAGGCGGCTCGGCACGCTCGGCGACTCGCTGGTGATCGGCGGCGGCGACGGCCTGTGGAACGTGCACGTCCACGTGGACGACGCGGGCGCCGCCGTGGAGGCCGGGGTCGAGGCCGGGCGCCCGCACCAGATCCGGATCACCCACTTCGCCGAGGCCGCCGCCCGGGCCGGCACCGCCGCCGAGCCCGGCGAGCGCGAGGACCGGGCCCGCGCGGTGCTCTCGGTGGTGTCCGGCGGGGGACTGGCCGAGCTCTGCGAGCAGGCCGGCGCCGTCGTCCTGCACGCCGACCCGGACCGCCCGCCGGCCAGCGCCGAACTCGCCGCCGCGGTGCGCCGCTCCACCGCCCGCGAGGTCGTCCTGCTGCTCAACGACCCCGAACTGCGCGCCGCCGCCGGCGCCGCCGCCGACCAGCTGCGCGAGGAGGGGATACGGATCGCCGTACTGCCCACCCGCTCCCCGGTGCAGGGGCTGGCGGCGCTCGCGGTGCACGAGGGCGGCCGCCGCTTCGACGAGGACGTGGTCGCCATGACCTCCGCCGCCGGGGCCACCAGGTACGCCGAACTCGCCGTCGCCGAGGGGGAGTCCTGGACGATGGCCGGGGTCTGCCAGGCCGGGGACGTGCTGGGGCTGATCGACGGCGACGTCGCGGTGATCGGCACCGGGCTGGCCGAGGTCGGCGAGAGCGTGCTGGACCGGATGCTCGGGGCCGGCGGCGAACTCGTCACGCTGGTCCTCGGCGAGGGCACCGACGAGGCGCTCGCCGAACGGCTGGTCGCCCACGTCCGGCACCGGCGGCCCGAGGTGGACGCGGTGGTCTTCCACGGCGGGCAGGAACCGGCGCCGCTGCTCATCGGGGTGGAGTAGCACCCGGTTCGTCGGTGCCTTGGTGTAGACAGGGGCCTGATGGGCGCTCTCGATGAACCACTGACCAAGCTCGTCGGCGACCGCACCGCGAAGGTGCTCGCCGACAGCCTCAAGCTGCGCACGGTCGGGGACCTGCTGCACCACTATCCGCGCCGCTACGTCGAGCGCGGCCAGCTCACCAGCCTGGACGAACTGGAGATCGACGAGCACGTCACCGTGCTGGCCCGGATCGAGAAGGTCACCCTGATCCCGTTCCGCGGCCGCAAGGGCGACCGGCTGGACGTGGTCGTCACCGACGGCCGCAGCCGGCTCTCGCTGGTCTTCTTCAACCAGGGCTGGCGGCAGAAGGAGCTCAAGGCGGGCGCCCAGGGCCTGTTCGCGGGCAAGGTCGGCGTGTTCAACCGCAGCCGCCAGCTGGTCTCGCCCGACTACCAGCTGCTCGACGAGGACGCGGGCTCCGACGCGGCCAGGCAGTTCGCCGGCCGGCTCATCCCGGTGTACGGAGCCAGCGCGCAGATGCCCAGCTGGAAGCTGTCGATCTGCGTCGAGACGGCGCTCACCAAGCACCTCGGCGACGTCGGCGAAGCACTGCCCGCCGAACTGCGCGAGCGGCACGACCTGATCCCGCTGCCCGAGGCGCTGGAGCTGATCCACCGCCCGCGCAGCCACGCCGACCGCGAGCGCGCCCAGAACCGGCTGCGCTGGGACGAGGCCTTCGTGCTCCAGGTCGCCCTCGCCCAGCGCCGGGCCGCCGACTCCGCGCTGCCCGCCAAGCCGCGCCGGGCCCGCGAGGGCGGGCTGCTGGACGCCTTCGACGCCCGGCTGCCGTTCACCCTCACCGAGGGCCAGCGGAAGGTGTCCGCCGAGATCGCCGCGGACCTCGCCACCGAACACCCGATGCACCGGCTGCTCCAGGGCGAGGTCGGCTCGGGAAAGACGCTGGTCGCGCTGCGCGCCATGCTCGCCGTGGTGGACGCGGGCGGCCAGGCGGTGCTGCTGGCACCCACCGAGGTGCTCGCCCAGCAGCACCACCGCTCGGTCGTCGAGATGATGGGGGACCTCGCAGAGGGCGGCATGCTCGGCGGCTCCGACCTCGGCACCCGGGTGGTGCTGCTGACCGGCTCGATGGGCGTGCCCGCCCGCCGTCAGGCGCTGCTCGACATGGCCTGCGGGGACGCCGGGATCGCCATCGGCACCCACGCGCTGATCGAGGACAAGGTGCAGTTCCAGGACCTCGGCCTGGTCGTGGTGGACGAGCAGCACCGCTTCGGCGTCGAACAGCGGGACGCGCTGCGCGCCAAGGGCGAGCAGCCCCCGCACCTGCTGGTGATGACCGCCACCCCGATCCCGCGCACCGTCGCGATGACCGTCTTCGGGGACCTGGAGACCTCCGTCCTGGACCAGCTGCCGGCCGGCCGCTCGCCGATCTCCACCCACGTCGTCCCGGCGCTGGAGAAGCCCAACTTCCTCACCCGGGCCTGGGAGCGGGTCCGCGAGGAGGTCGGCAAGGGCCACCAGGCGTACGTGGTCTGCCCGCGGATCGGGGACGAGGAGCCCGCCGCCGCGGCGAAGGACGGCAGGAAGAAGCGCAAGGCGGCCGAGGAGGACTTCGAGGAGGTCGCCGACGCTGGCGCCGAGAGCGAGGAACGGCGGCCGCCGCTCTCGGTGGTGGAGACGGCGGAGAAGCTGGTCAGGGGCCCGCTGAGCGGCCTGCGGGTGGAGATCCTGCACGGCCGGCTCGCGCCGGACGCCAAGGACGAGGTGATGCGCCGGTTCTCGGCCGGTGAGGTGGACGTGCTGGTCGCCACCACCGTGATCGAGGTCGGCGTCAACGTCCCCAACTCCACCGCGATGGTCATCATGGACGCCGACCGGTTCGGCGTCTCCCAGCTCCACCAGCTGCGCGGCCGGGTCGGTCGCGGCAGCGCGGCGGGCCTGTGCCTGCTGGTCAGCGACATGCCGGGGGGCAGCGCCGCCCGGGCCCGGCTGGACGCGGTGGCGGGCACCCTGGACGGCTTCGAACTGTCCAGGATCGACCTCGAACAGCGCCGCGAGGGCGACGTGCTCGGCCAGGCGCAGTCCGGGGTGAAGTCCTCGCTCAAGGTGCTCTCGGTACTGGAGGACGAGGAGGTCATCCTCACCGCCCGCACCGAGGCCACCCGGCTGGTCGCCGAGGACCCGGACCTGGCCGCCCACCCGGAGCTGCGCACCGTGCTGGAGAGCCTGCTCGACGAGGACCGCGCGGCCTACATGGAGAAGGGCTGAGCCCTGCTTCGCCCAGCCGGATTGTCAGACCCCCGCGAGAGAATGAAGGTGTTCAGGGCGCACCCCCAAGGTGCGTACCTGGCACGACACTTGGGGGTCAAGCCATGGCATTCCGTCATCTCAACGAGCTCCCGCTGGGCGACAAGGTCTTCCGGATCGAACTCGCCAGCGACGACGACCGCGAGGTCACCCTCACCCTGACCGGCTGGCGCGAGGGGGCGGCCGCCACGCCGCTCGCCTCGGGCAGGCTCCGCCTGCCGGTCGAGGACGTCGCCTCGCTGCGGATCGCGCTCAACCGCGCGCTGCGGGCGCTGGCGATCGTCGCCGACGTCTCGGAGCCCATCCCCGACCGTGACGTGCTGCGCGAGCTGTACCCCGGCCACGGCGCCCCCTGGGTCCCGCAGCACGAGGAGGAGCTGGTCCGGCGGTTCCACGAGGGCGAGACCGTCGCCCGGATCGCCGCCCGCTTCGGCCGCACCCCCGACTCCGTCCGGACCAAGCTGCGCGAGCTCGGGCACGACCCGCGCCGCCCCGAGTTCTGCCCGCCCGACGGCTGCCTGTCCTGGTCCCGCTACGCCTCGCCGGCCCTGCTCGGCGCGGCGCTGCCGGAGCGGCCGGCGGGCTCCGAGGCGAGCTGACCCTCCGCGTGCGGGACCGCGGCCCGGCGGGGGAGTTCCCGCCGGGCCGCGGGTCCCCGGGGTGAGGCGCGTGCGGTGATCGGGACGGCGGTGGTCGGGATAGCGTGGTCGGGCAGCGACGAAAGGACCTCCCCCCACCATGACCCGCGTGATCGCCGGGGCGGCCGGCGGCCGCCGGCTGGCCGTACCGCCAGGCCGGGGCACCCGCCCGACCTCAGACAAGGCCCGTGAGGCGATGTTCTCCACCTTGGAGGCGCTGCACGGCACCCTGCACGGGGCCAGGATGCTGGACCTGTTCGGCGGATCGGGCGCGGTCGGGCTGGAGGCGCTGTCGCGCGGCGCCGCGCACGTCCTGCTGGTCGAGGCGGACGGCCAGGCGGCCCGGGTGATCCGGGAGAACGTCCGCACGATCGGCCTGCCGGGCGCCGAGGTGCAGGCCGCCAGGGCGGAGAAGGTGATCGCGGGACCGCCCCCGCAGAGCCCGTACGACCTGGTCTTCCTCGACCCGCCGTACGCCGTGACGGACGAGGAGATCCGCGAGATGCTGATCACACTCCGGGCTGGAGGCTGGCTCACGGAGGACGCACTCGTCACCGTGGAGCGCAGCACCCGCGGCGGCGAGTTCGGCTGGCCCGAAGGCTTCGAGGTGCTGCGCTCCCGCCGCTACGGCGAGGGCACGCTCTGGTACGGTCGCGCCGCCGCCGCGGCCGGCGAGCAGGAGTAGCGGGCCGCGGCCCGCAGCAGCCGTCACCCCACGAGGGAGCACACACGCCATGCGCCGAGCCGTCTGCCCCGGTTCGTTCGACCCGATCACCAACGGCCACCTCGACATCATCGAGCGGGCCTCGAAGCTGTACGACATGGTGCACGTCGCGGTCCTGATCAACCGGAACAAGCAGGGCATGTTCACGGTCGAGGAGCGGATCGGCCTGATCGAGGAGGTCACCGCCGGCTTCGGGAACGTGGTGGTCGAGTCGCACCACGGCCTGCTGGTGGACTACTGCCGGGAGCGCGGCATCCCCGCGATCATCAAGGGCCTGCGCGCGGTCAGCGACTTCGACTACGAGCTCCAGATGGCCCAGATGAACCACGGCCTGACCGGGGTGGAGACGCTGTTCGTGCCGACCTCGCCGACGTACAGCTTCCTCTCCTCGACCCTGGTCAAGGAGGTGGCCTCGTACGGCGGCGACGTCTCGCACCTGCTGCCGGAGGTGGTGCACGGCCGGCTGGTCGAGCGGATCGCGGAGCGCAAGGCCCAGCAGTAGCCCGGCCTCTGTCCTTTTCTGCCGGTTCGTCACGGATTGTTCTGGGGGCGCGGGACCGGTTCGGCTCAGGCGTTGTGAGCGTGCCCGGCCGTGGCCGTACAGTCTGTATCCCTGCCCCGCGGTGAGGTCCACCGCGTCGGGCCTGCCTCCGCCGGACCGTCGGCGGCACACGGAAAGACGAAGCCCCGTGGACGTGCAGAACAAGGTCGACGAGATCGTGGCGGCGGTCGAGAACGCCCGCTCGATGCCGATGTCGGCCTCCTGCGTGGTGAACCGGGCCGAGCTGATCGGCCTGCTCAACGACCTCAAGGCGGCGATGCCCGCCGAACTCGCCCAGGCGCAGTCGGTGATGGCCGACCACGAGCAGGTGGTGGCGGGTGCCCAGGCCGAGGCCGAGGCGATCATCCAGGGCGCGCACGCCGAGCGCGGCTCGCTGATCTCGGACACCGAGGTGGTCCGCCAGGCGCAGGCCCAGGCCGACCGGATCCTCGCCGAGGCGCGCACCGAGGTCGACGGCAAGCGGGCCGAGGCCGACGACTACGTGGACAGCAAGCTCGCCAACTTCGAGGTCGTGCTGACCAAGACGCTCGGCGCGGTCGGCCGGGGCCGCACCAAGCTGCGCGGCGACTCCAGCGTCTTCGAGACCGAGTCCGACGGTGAGGGCGACGCGGAGGAGTTCCGCCCGCAGCGGATCAGCCCGAGCCCCGAGGTGGACGAGTACGTCGATGTGAAGCTCGCCACGCTGGAGAACGTGCTCAGCGCCACCCTGGAGGCGGTCGGCAAGGGCCGGGACAAGCTGCTCGGCAAGCGGCCCATCGACGAGCTGGGCGCCTACCTGGCCGCCGCCGACCAGGCCCAGCAGGCCAAGGAGCGGGCCGAGGCGGTGGCGGCGGGCTTCGCCCAGGACGCCGACGGCGAGGACATCGCCTGGTACCGCGAGGCCGTCCCCCAGCAGCAGACCTGGCCGGAGCAGACCCCGGCCGCGGCCGGCTGGCAGGCCCAGGGCACCGACCAGTACGCGGCCGCCCAGCAGCCCGGCGGGCAGTACGCCGAGGTGTACGGCGGCGGGTACGACCCGGCCGGCCAGGGCGACCCGTACAACACCCAGTGGGGCCAGCAGCAGGGCGGCTACCAGCAGCAGGGCTACCAGGAGCAGCAGCAGGGGGCCTACGGCTATCCCCAGCAGCAGGGCTACCCGGCGCAGTCGTACGACGGCTACACCTACCCGCAGCCGCCGAGCGCCCCGCCGGCGGTGCCGCACCAGCAGCAGGCCCAGCAGCAGGGCCAGGCCCAGGCTCCGGGGCAGGGTCTGGACGAGACCAGCTTCTTCGACACCAGCATGATCGACATGACCAGGCTGCGGGAGCTCGGAGGCCGCTGAGCCGACCCCCGGCGCGGCCGCGCGGGAGTCTCCTGACGGGACCGAAGTTGGGCCTGGCCGGAGACTCCGGTAGTCTGACCACTCCGGCCTCCCCATGTCCGGCCGTCGGCTTGCCCTCTCGCAATGTCGACTTGAATGGGGCTCCTCGTTGATTGCTATGGAAGTCAGGACACCGTGAACCGCCTCGACCACCGCGACCCCCTCGTGTTCGACACGCACGAGCTCGGCCGTCGTCCGGGTTCGATGCGCAAGGTGAGCCGGACCCTGGAGGCCCCCGAGGGCCTCGGGATCATCGACGTGATCGCCGTGCCGGAGAAGAGCCCGATCGAGCTGGAACTCCGCCTGGAGTCCGTGGTCGAGGGCGTGCTGGTCACCGGCACCGCCGAGACCCACGTCGAGGGCGAGTGCGTCCGGTGCCTGGAGCCCGTCGACTTCGACGTCGACGTCGACTTCCAGGAGCTGTACTACTACCCGGAGTCCGATGAGCGCCACCGCGCCAGGACCGCCGGGACCGAGGACCTCGACGAGGACTCGGAAGAAGAGACTTACCGTCTGGAGGGCGACTTCTTCGACCTCCAGCCGGTGCTGCGTGACGCGGTGGTGCTCGCACTGCCGCTGCAGCCGGTGTGCCAGGAAGACTGCCTGGGCCTGTGCTCCGAGTGCGGAGCGCGCCTGAGCGACGACCCGGCGCACCACCACGATGCCGCCGACCCCCGGTGGGCGGCTCTGCAGGGACTCTCCGCCGCCCCCGGCGACGAGGGTGACGGGATCAAGACCAGCGACACCCGTGAGGGTCTCGCCGAGAACCAGGAGAAGTAGCCGTGGCTGTTCCGAAGCGGAAGATGTCGCGCAGCAACACGCGCCACCGTCGGTCCAACTGGAAGGCCGTTGTTCCGGCCCTCGTGGCGTGCGACCGCTGCCACGAGCCGAAGCTCGGCCACATCGCGTGCCCGAGCTGCGGCACGTACAACCGTCGCCAGGTCCTCTCGGTCTGATCGGCGGGGTGTACGGATCGATGTCGGACGGTAACTCCACCCGCAAGTCGTCCATTGTTCCGAAGGGTTCTTCGGGCGGTGGCAAGGCCGGCGGGCCGGCTTCGACCGAATACGACGTCCTGGAAGGGCGCCTCGGGTACACGCTCGAGCGCGCCCTTCTGGTACGTGCCCTGACCCACCGCTCGTACGCGTACGAGAACGGTGGTCTGCCCACCAACGAGCGCCTGGAGTTCCTCGGCGACTCGGTGCTGGGCCTCGTGGTGACCGACACCCTCTACCGCGTCCACCCGGACGTCCCCGAGGGCACGCTCGCCAAGCTGCGCGCCGCGGTGGTGAACTCCCGCGCGCTCGCGGACGTCGGCCGCGGCCTGGAGCTCGGCACGTTCATCCGGCTCGGCAAGGGCGAGGAGGGCACCGGCGGCCGCGACAAGTCGTCGATCCTCGCCGACACCGTCGAGGCCGTGATCGGCGCCATCTACCTGGACCAGGGACTGGGCGCGGCCACCGAGTTCGTCCACCGGCTGTTCGACCCGCTGATCGAGGAGTCCTCTCAGCTGGGCGCGGGCCTGGACTGGAAGACCAGCCTCCAGGAGCTCACCGCCTCGGTGGGCATCGGCGTGCCCGAGTACGTCGTCATGGAGTCCGGTCCGGACCACGAGAAGACCTTCACCGCGGCGGCCCGGGTGGCCGGCGAGGACTTCGGCAGCGGCGTCGGCCGCTCGAAGAAGGAAGCCGAGCAGAAGGCCGCCGAGAGCGCCTGGCGCGCGATCAGGGAGAAGTACGCCGACCGGCTGCCCGCCGGGGCCTGAGCAGCGGCCCGGCACGCCGGGCCCGCCGCGCAGTAGCCTTCACTCCTGCTGATCCGTACCGAGCAGGAGGCGTGTTCCCGTGCCCGAACTTCCCGAGGTCGAGGTCGTCCGCCGTGGTCTGGCCAACTGGGTGGCCGGGCGGACGGTCTCCGACGTCCAGGTGCTGCACCCGCGCGCGGTGCGCCGCCAGCCGGCCGGCGCGGCCGACTTCACGGCCCGGCTGACCGGCACCACCCTCGGCACCGCGCAGCGGCGCGGCAAGTACCTGTGGGTGCCGCTGACCGGCCCCGGGAGGCCGGAGGCCCAGGGAGGCTTCTCGCTGATCGGCCACCTCGGGATGAGCGGCCAACTCCTCGTCCAGGACCCGGCGGTCCCCGACGAGACGCACCTGAGGGTCCGGCTGTGCTTCGCCGACGGCGGGCGGGAACTGCGCTTCGTGGACCAGCGGACCTTCGGCGGCCTGGCGGTCGAGGAGGCCGAGGACGGGGACCCTGAGGGCACCCCGGTCTCGATCGCGCACATCGCCCGCGACCCGCTCGACCCGCGCTTCGACGACGCCGCCTTCGCGGCCGCGCTGCGGGCCAGGCACACCACCGTCAAGCGCGCCCTGCTCGACCAGAGCCTGATCAGCGGTGTCGGCAACATCTACGCCGACGAGGCGCTGTGGCGCTCGAAGCTGCACTACGACCGCCCGACCGCGACGCTCACCCGCCCGCAGGCCCTCCTGCTGCTGGCCAACGCCAGGGACGTGATGACCGAGGCGCTCGCCGTCGGCGGCACCAGCTTCGACAGCCTCTACGTCAACGTGAACGGCGAGAGCGGCTACTTCTCCCGGGACCTGGACGCCTACGGCCGCGAGCAGGAGCCCTGCCGCCGCTGCGGCACCCCGATCCGCCGGGCGGCCTGGATGAACCGCTCCAGTTACTTCTGCCCCCGCTGCCAGCGCGTGCCGCGCGCCCGCAGCGGGGGTTGAGCCTCCGGAGGGGCGCTACCCGCGGGCGAGTTCCGGCTCGTCCGCGGCCGTTTCGCCGGGCGCTCCGTGGGTGTCCTGGCCGAAGTAGGCGACCCCGACCGCGGCGACCACCGCGAGCAGGAAGCCGACCACGCCGAGCCAGCCCAGGCCCGCCTTGGTGGCGTCGCCGAGCCAGAGCACGCCGGCCGCGCCGGGCAGCACCGTCTCGCCGACCACCAGGGCGGCGGTCGCGCCGTTCACCGAGCCGATCTGGAGCGCCACGGTGTGGATGTACATGCCGCCGATGCCGCCGACCAGGACCGCGTACAGCGCCGGGTCGGAGAGCAGCGAGCCGAGGTCGAACGGCTCGATGCCGTTGAGGATGCGCACCCCGACGCCCAGGGCGCCGAAGCCGAAGCCGGAGAGCAGACCGGCCAGGATCGCGCCGTTGGCGCCCATCCGCCGCACCAGCAGGCTGCCGCCGACCAGCAGCACGGTGATGACGATCAGCAGCCACCAGTGGAAGGACATCGCCACGTGGTGGCCGCCCTCGGGGCCGGCCGAGACGGCCAGCAGCACCAGGGCCGAGCAGAGCACGGCGATCGAGGCCCACTCCAGCTGCTTGAGCCGGATGCCCAGCAGCTTGATGCTGAGCACCGCGGTGATCACCAGGTTGGCGCTGATGATGGTCTGGGAGAGGAACAGCGGCAGCAGCCGGGCGGCCAGCGCGCCGAGCCCGAAACCGATCAGGTCGAGCACCGTGCCGAGGATGAACTCCCAGGTGACGGCCGCCTTCGCGGTCGAGGACAGGCTCGGGCCGCCGTGTTCGGTGGTGGAGGTCGTGGCGCCCTTGGCCGCCTCCTCCCGGGCGGAGCGGCGGGATCCGACGGCCTGGAGTACCGAGCCGGTGCCGTAGCAGGCGGATGCCGCCACGGCGGTGACGAGGCCGATGATCACCGAGTGCTCCGATCGGGAGGTGGGTCAGGAAACGGGCTGGGTCAAGAAAAGGCAATGGGACCGAGGATCCGGGACCACTATGCCCGCTCGCACGGTACGGTCGGCACGCCCCCCGGACCGGCCAGGAAGCGGGCCGGGCCCGCCGGAACGTACGTCCGGACGCCTCCCGGGGTTCCCGTGCGAGGCCCGACTCAGGGGCGGCTGGGGGAAACATCATCCCCGAGGAGGGGAACGGCCCCGGCGGACGGCGGGGAGCCTTCCCGGTACCAGTATGCGAGGGGTATGGCGTGCTCGGCGGCCGGTCACGGTAGCGTCGGGGGCATGAGATCCCTTGCACGACGTTCCCGGGGCGCCGGGCCGCTTGCCCTGGTGGCGGCGCTGCTCGGGCTGCTGCTCCTGCTGGCACCCGCGGCCTCGGCGGCCGGCGGCCTGAGCGACGCCGCGGCCACCATGAAGAAGGGCCGGGTCTACGTCGATCCGGACATGACCAGCCGCTTCAGTCAGTCCCAGGCCGACGCGCTGACCAAGAAGATCGACAAGGCCGACAAGCCGATCTTCATCGCGGTCATCCCCGACTCTCCGGCCTACGCGAAGACCGGCCTCAAGGACTTCCGCACCCTGGTCGGCATCGACGGCGTCTACGGGGTCTGGCACGGCGACAAGTTCGACGCCGGCGGCGACCGCGGCGCGATGGGCGCGGGCCAGCCGCAGCGCATCGCCGGCGCGGCCTTCCGTTCGAGCGGCGGCGACATCGACGCCACCCTGAACTCCTTCGTCGACCAGGCCGTCCCGCAGACCAAGGGCACCGGGGTCAACCACAGCACCTCGATCGCCTGGGTCGTCATCCCGGTGGTGCTGATCGCGCTGGCCGGTGCCGGCGTCTTCTTCCTCTTCAAGCGCGCCAAGAAGCGCAAGGACGACCAGGCCAGGGCCGAGCTGGAGCAGCTGCGCCGGGTCGTGGACGAGGACATCACCGCCTTCGGCGTGGAGCTGGAGCGGCTCGACTTCAGCCCGGCCGCGTCCGAAGCCGACGACGAGCAGCGCACCGACTACAGCCACGCCCTGGACTCGTACGAGAAGTCCAAGCGGCTGATGGACGAGGCGAAGCGGCCCGAGGACGTCAAGCAGGTCACCGAGGCGATCGAGGACGGCCGCTTCTCGCTGGCCACCCTGGCCGCCCGGCGGGACAAGCGGCCGCTGCCCGAGCGCCGTCCGCCGTGCTTCATGGACCCGCGGCACGGCCCGTCCGTCAAGGACGTGGACTGGGCCCCGGCCGGCGGCTCCGCCCGTTCGGTACCGGTCTGCCAGGCCGACGCGGACCGGGTGGCGGCCGGCCTCGACCCGGCGATCCGCACCGTCGACACCGACCAGGGCCCGCAGCCGTACTGGAACGCCGGCCCGGCGTACGCCCCGTACGCGGGCGGCTACTACAGCGGCTTCGGCGGCGGCGGACTGCTGCCGGGCCTGCTGGTCGGCACCATGCTCGGCTCGATGATGAGCTCCCCGGCCTACGCGGCGGCGCCCATGACGGGCGGCGGCTACCAGGACCAGTACGAGGGCGGCGACTTCACCGGCGCCGACTTCAACGCGGCCGACTTCAGCAGCGGTGGCGACTTCGGCGGTGGCGACTTCGGTGGGGGCGGCGACTTCGGCGGCGGGGACTTCGGCGGCGGGGACTGGTAACCCGCCGAACCGCCCGCCCGTTCCCGCGGCCCCGCCGGTCCTCCGGCGGGGCCGCGGCCGTCCGTCCCGCGGCCGGTCGCGCGTGCGGTCGGGGCGTGTCCTAAGGTCGGGGCATGCACGGTCGCGACGCCCACAGTGAGGAACCGGTCCGGGTGACCGCCTGGGTCCGGGGGAAGGTCCAGCAGGTCGGGTTCCGCTGGTGGACCAGGGCACGGGCGCTGGAGATCGGCCTGACCGGTTACGCGAGCAACCTCGGCGACGGCCGGGTGCAGGTGGTGGCGGAGGGGCTCGCGGCCGACTGCGAGCAGCTGCTGGCCCTGCTGCGCGGCCCCGGCACCCCGGGGAACGTCAGCGGCGTCACCGAGATCTGGACGGCCGTCGGCGCTGGTTACGAGGGTTTCGGGATCCGCTGAGCCGCCCGGGGCCGGTCCCGCCGCCCCCGCCCGGCGGCCCGCTCCGAGGCCGTCCGGGAAAAGATCCCGAACCTGCGGTGTCACGAGGTTGCCATCCGGGCAGACTCGTGGTTGACTCCGCATCGAACGATGATCCACGAGCACCTGGTGGACCCATCCCGAAGCCCCCCCGGGCGTGACGACACCGCCGGGCAGGTGACAGGGGCGCGGTAGCGCGCGGTGATCGTGTTGACCCTTTCCGTCTTTGGTGAGACGCTGGAAGCCCGCGCACACGACCGCGTTCTCCCGGCAGGCGCATGCCCTCGTGAGCCCAGCTCACGGTGGTTGTGCCGTAGTGCCCAGCCAGCACTTCCGGTGACGCGCCGCGCGTGCGTCCCCCTTCCCCCTAGACCTGGACCGTTCCGGTTCGGTCACTCAGCGTGGAGGACCATTCATCATGGCAAAGGCGCTTCTCGGGTACGTCGGCGGCCCCGACCCGCGAATGCTCTCCGAGATGCGGCGGCTTCAGCAGCGCGTCCAGGACCTTGAATCCGAGCTCCTTCGGATGCAGGCCGAGAACGACGCTCTGACCGCTGTCGCTGACGAGCACTCGCTGCTCAGCAGCATCGATCTGGATCAGCGGGAGCCGGCTCTCACCTGAGTCCCGCCCGGTCCTCGCAGATCGACGCCGCTGTGCACTGAGCCGCCCCGAAAGGGACGCAGCTTGCAAGGGACGCCCGGATGTGGCGTCCCTTCGTCGTGTCCGGCGCCGGATACAGTCGGTTCCCGTCGCGAGCGATAGAGGAGACCGGCCGCGTGCACCTGAAGAGTCTGACGCTGCGCGGGTTCAAGTCCTTCGCCTCCAGCACCACCCTGCGCTTCGAGCCCGGCATCACCTGCGTCGTCGGCCCGAACGGCTCCGGCAAGTCGAACGTGGTGGACGCGCTGTCCTGGGTGATGGGGGAGCAGGGCGCCAAGTCGCTGCGCGGCGGCAAGATGGAGGACGTCATCTTCGCCGGGACCAGCGGGCGCGCCCCGCTCGGCCGCGCCGAGGTCAGCCTCACCATCGACAACGCCGACGGCGCCCTGCCGATCGACTACTCCGAGGTGACCATCACCCGGACGATGTTCCGCAACGGCGGCAGCGAGTACGCGCTCAACGGCGAGACCTGCCGCCTGCTGGACATCCAGGAGCTGCTCTCCGACTCCGGCATCGGCCGCGAGATGCACGTCATCGTCGGCCAGGGCCGGCTGGACTCCGTCCTGCACGCCGACCCGACGGGCCGGCGCGCCTTCATCGAGGAGGCGGCCGGCGTCCTCAAGCACCGCAAGCGCAAGGAGAAGGCGCTGCGGAAGCTGGACGCGATGCAGGCCAACCTCAACCGGGTCCAGGACCTGGTCGCCGAGCTGCGCCGCCAGCTCGGACCGCTCGGCCGGCAGGCCAGGGTCGCCCGCCGGGCCGCCGGCATCCAGGCCGACCTGCGCGACGCCCGGCTGCGGCTGCTCGCCGACGACCTGGGCGCGCTCCGCCGGGCCGTCGAGGCCGAGGTCGCGGACGAACTGGCACTGCGGCTGCGCCGCACCACCGTCGAGCAGGAGCTGGCCCGCGCGGTGCAGCGGGAGCGCGTCCTGGAGGCGCAGGTCCAGCGGCTCGGGCCGGACCTGGAGACCGCCCGGCAGACCTGGTACCGGCTCTCCGCGCTCGCCGAGCGCACCCGCGGCACCGTCGGGCTGGCCGAGGCCAGGGCCCGGCACGCCGTCGCCGGGGGCCGGGGCGAGGAGCGGCGCGGGCGCGATCCCGAGGAACTGGAAGGCGAGGCCGAGCAGGTCCGCGCGGAGGAGGCCGCACTGGCCGGGGCGTTGGAGGAGGCGCAGTACGCGCTGGCCGAGGCGGTCGAGCGCAGGGGCGGGCTGGAACGGGAGCTGGCCGCCGAGGAGCGCCGGCTGCGGGACGCCGCCCGGGCCATCGCCGACCGCAGGGAGGGCCTGGCCCGGTTGCAGGGGCAGGCCGCCGCCGCCCGCTCCAAGGCCGCCGCGGCGCAGGCCGAGATCGGCCGGCTCGCCGAGGCCAGGGACGAGGCGCTGCTGCGCGCCGGGGCCGCGCAGGACGAACTGGACGAACTCCAGCGACAGGTGGACGGCCTGGCCGGGGCCGACGGGCAGGCAGAGGCCGGGTACCAGCGGGCGCGCGAGCGGCTGGCCACCGTGGAGAGCGGGCTCGCCGCCGCCCGGGAGACGGCCGGCGCCGCCGAGCGCGAGCGGGCCGGGCTGACCGCGCGGCACGAGGCGCTCTCCCTCGGACTGCGCCGCAAGGACGGCACCGGCGCGCTGCTGGACGCGGGCGAGCGGCTGGGCGGGCTGCTCGGCCCGGCGGCCGCCCTGCTGCGGATCGAGGCGGGCTGCGAGGTGCCGCTCGCCGCGGCGCTCGGCGCGGCGGCCGACGCGGTGGCCGTCGACTCGCCGGCCGCGGCCGTGGCGGCGCTGCGGCTGCTGCGGGCCGAGGACGCCGGCCGGGCCGCGCTGCTGATCGACGGTGTCGCCGCAGTGGCCCACGAGGCGGGGGAGTTGCCGGAGGGCACCCGCTGGGCGGCCGAACTGGTCGACGGCCCGGCCGGGTTGCTCGGCGCGGTACGGCAGCTGCTGGCCGGGGTGGTGGTGGTCGCCGACCTGGACCGGGCACTGCGGCTGGTCGCCGAGCACCCCGGACTCCGCGCCGTCACCGCCGACGGGGACCGGCTCGGCGCCGGCTTCGCGCAGGGCGGCTCCGGCGGCGCGCCGAGCCTGCTGGAGACCCGGGTGGCGGTGGACGAGACGGCCCGGGCGATCGGTGAACTCGCCGTCCGCTGCGCCGAGTCGGCCGATCGGCTGGCCGAACTCACCGAGCTGAGGCGGGAGTCGGTCGCCGAGGTGGAGCAACTGGCCGAGCAGAGGCGGAAGTCGGAGCGGGAGCGGGCCCAGGTCGCGGGGGCGCTCGGCCGGCTCGGCGGGCAGGCCCGCGCCGCGGCGGGGGAGGCCGAGCGGCTGTCGGCCGCCGCCGCGCGGGCCGAGCAGGCGCTGACCGGGCTGCTCGACGCCGCCGAGGAGCTGGCGGAGCGGCTGGCCGCGGCCGAGGGGTCGGCGGAGTCCGGGGAGGACGAGCCGGACACCGCCGGGCAGCAGCGGCTGGCCGGGGCCGCGAGCGCCGCCCGGCAGGCCGAGCTGGAGGCCAGGCTCGCGGTGCGCACCCACGAGGAGCGGGTCCGCGCGCTGGCCGGGCGGGCCGACCGGCTGGACCAGGCCGCCAGGGCCGAGCGCGAGGCGCGCGCCAGGGCCGCCGAGCGCCGTCGGCGCGCCGAGCACGACGCCTCGGTCGCGAACGCCGTCGCGGCGGGCGCCCGGCAGCTGCTGGCCTGCCTGGAGGTGTCGCTGGCCCGCGCGGACGCCGGGCGGGCGGCCGTCGAGCAGGCGCGCGCCGAGCGCGAGCACGAGCTGCGCGAGCACCGCCAGCACGGCCGCGGCCTCAAGGAGGAGCTGGACAAGCTGGTCGACGCCGGGCACCGGGACGACGTGCTGCGGGCCGAGAAGCGGCTGCGGATCGAGCAGCTGGAGGCCCGCGCCCTGGAGGAGTTCGGCATCGACGGCGGCGAACTGCTCGCCTCGTACGGGCCCGACCAGCCGGTCCCGCCGTCCACCCCAGAGGAGGGGAAGGAGCCGGGGGAGCCGTACCCGTACGTCCGGGCCGAGCAGGAGAAGCGGCTGCGGGCCGCCGAGAAGGCGTACCAGCAGCTCGGCAAGGTCAACCCGCTGGCGCTGGAGGAGTTCGCCGCGCTGGAGGAGCGGCACGGGTTCCTCGGCGAGCAGCTGGACGACCTCAAGCGCAGCCGGCGCGACCTGCTGGACATCGTCCGGGACGTGGACGAGCGGGTCGAGCAGCTGTTCACCGCGGCCTACCAGGACACCGCCGCCCAGTTCGAGGGCGTCTTCGCCCGGCTCTTCCCCGGCGGGGAGGGCCGGCTGGTGCTCACCGACCCGGACGACATGCTCGCCACCGGGGTCGAGGTGGAGGCCCGCCCGCCGGGCAAGAAGGTCAAGCGGCTGTCGCTGCTGTCCGGGGGCGAGCGCTCGCTGACCGCGGTGGCGCTGCTGGTGGCGATCTTCAAGGCCAGGCCCAGCCCGTTCTACGTGATGGACGAGGTGGAGGCGGCGCTGGACGAGACCAACCTGCGCCGGCTGATCGGGCTCATGGAGGAGCTGCGGGAGAGCTCCCAGCTGATCGTGATCACCCACCAGAAGCTCACCATGGAGTCGGCCGACGCGCTGTACGGCGTGACCATGAAGGGCGACGGCATCTCGCAGGTGATCAGCCAGCGGCTGCGCGAAGAGCACCGGGAACGGCGGCCGCGGGCGGTCCGTACCGCATCGGTGTAGGGCGGCTGCGGTCCATCCGGGCTCCGGTCGCGGATACTGGAGCGGTTATGGAATACGTGATCCTTGCCGTAGTCATCGCCGTGGTCGCCGTCGGCGCGATCGCCGGCCTCGTCGTTTCCGGCAGACGACGCCAGCAGCTGCCCCCGAAGTCGCAGGCGCCGGTCATCACGGCGCCGAAGCCCACGCCGCAGGAGCCCCAGGTCGGCGAGGAGTCCGCGCCGCCGACCGAGGCGCCCCGCCGCACCATCGAGGAGGTGGAACTCCCGGCGGAGGCCGAGGCCCCCGAAGCCCCCGAGGCCGTCGAGGTCGCACCCGCCGAGGCCGAGGCGGCGCCCGCCGTCGAGGTGCCCGAGCCCACCGAGGGCCGGCTGGTCCGGCTGCGCTCCCGGCTCTCCCGCTCGCAGAACTCGCTCGGCAAGGGCCTGCTCTCGCTGCTCTCCAGGGAGCACCTGGACGAGGACACCTGGGAGGAGATCGAGGACACCCTGCTCACCGCGGACGTCGGCGTCGCCCCCACCCAGGAGCTGGTCGAGCGGCTGCGCACCCGGGTGAAGGTGCTCGGCACCCGTACGCCCGACGAGCTGCGCGCGCTGCTGCGCGAGGAGCTGGTCGAGCTGGTCGGCAAGGACGCCGACCGGGCCGTCCGCTCCACCAAGCACGAGGAGGGCCCGGCCGTGGTCCTGGTGGTCGGCGTCAACGGCGTCGGCAAGACCACCACCACCGGCAAGCTGGCCCGTGTCCTGGTCGCCGACGGCCGCACGGTGGTGCTCGGCGCCGCCGACACCTTCCGGGCCGCCGCCGCAGACCAGCTCCAGACCTGGGGCGAGCGGGTGGGGGCGCGCACCGTGCGCGGCCCCGAGGGCGGGGACCCGGCCTCGATCGCCTTCGACGCGGTCAAGGAGGGCATCGCCGAGGGCGTGGACACCGTGCTGATCGACACCGCCGGCCGACTGCACACCAAGACCGGTCTGATGGACGAGCTGGGCAAGGTCAAGCGGGTCGTCGAGAAGCACGGCCCGGTGGACGAGGTGCTGCTGGTGCTGGACGCCACCACCGGCCAGAACGGCCTGATCCAGGCCCGGGTGTTCGCCGAGGTGGTCGACATCACCGGCATCGTGCTGACCAAGCTGGACGGCACCGCCAAGGGCGGCATCGTGGTCGCGGTCCAGCGCGAGCTGGGCGTGCCGGTCAAGCTGATCGGCCTGGGCGAGGGCGCGGACGACCTGGCGCCGTTCGAGCCGGGCGCGTTCGTGGACGCGCTGATCGGGGACTGAGGCTCCCCGCGTACGCGAGGCCGTACGAGGGCCTGACACGGGCCTGGCGAAGGGTTCGCTCCCCTCCCGGGGGCGGACCCTTTCGCGTGCCCGGCGGCCGGGCGGGTCCGCCGGCCTGGCAGGCCGGCGGACCGGTGGAGTCGCCGGTTCAGCGCGATCCGGTGGCGGGCGGACGGGTCACGAGGCCATCCAGGCCGGCTCGGCGGTGCGCTCGCGGCTGCGGTGGCAGGCGTACGCGAGGGTGCCGAGCAGCAGCCGGGCCTCGGGCGGGCAGCCCGCGTTGTCCCGGGTGGGGCGACGCAGCCAGCGGACCGGGCCGAGGCCGCCGAGGACGGTGGGCGGGGCGGCGACGTAGCTGCCCTCGCCGTGGCAGGCCAGGTCGAGCGCAGCGTCGTCCCAGCCCATCCGGTACAGCAGGTCGGGCAGGCGCCGGGCGGTGCCGGCGGCGACCAGGAACTGGAGCCGGCCGGTGGGGGCGGCGAGCACCGGGCCCACCTGGGTGCCCATCCGCTCCAGTCGGACCAGTGCCTGGAGGCCGGCCTGCTCGGGGACGTCCAGGACGTCGAAGGCGCGGCCGGTGGGGAACAGCACCGAGCCCTCGGTGCGGGCGGCGCCGGCCGGGCCGCCGCTCCCGGGTACGGGGTGCAGGCCGGGGGCGGCGCAGCGGGTGGCGCCGCAGGGACAGTGGGTCGGGGCGGTGGCGCCGGTGGCCGGGCCGCCGGTGACGACCGTCCAGCCCCAGCGACCGGTGTACTCCGCGGCGGCCTGGGACGCGGTGACCTTGGTGCGGCGGCGCGCGCCCAGCGGCGCCAGCCGCAGGTGCCCCAGTCGTAGTTCGCCGAACAGGTTGTCCATGCCTTCCCCAACAGATTCTCGTTGCCGATGGTTACGGGACGGTGACTGTGTGTCGATTGTCAGCCGTGTGGTGCGTAGTGCGGTGGCGGCGTGCGGCGCGTGGTGTGCGCCTGTTCCGCCGGTGTGCCTCGGGCGCCGCCTTGTGGGGGCGGCGCCGATGCCGGATCGTCGTGTGCGTGGGGCTGCCGCTGTCCGGAGTGGACGGTGAACTCGCCTGTGGCTGCGGTGGATTGCGGAGTCTGTCGAGTCCTCCCGGATGCGCCGGGGGACTGGGCTGCCCGCATATGCCGGGCCGTCGGGACTCCCTAAGTGAAGCGTGTGGCCCCTGGCTTCGGTTCACTCCTGGGGGTGGCGAAAGGTGGCGTTTCGCCAGGGCCGCTCCCGCGGGCCCCTCGCGGGGCATTACGTTCAGCACGCGGATGTCGTCGAGGAGTCTGTCCCGGGCCCTGGAGGAACGGGAGTTGGGAATCTGACGGATCGTCCGCAACGATGGCACACCAGTGCGACGGCGCCGAGGTTCCGGCAGCACCGCGGCGCGGCGGCACCTTCAGGTACGGCACGTCTGGCAAGAGCCCGCAACCGTCGGGCGGTCACGACTCGGGGGCCCCGCGAGGGGCCGGGCGGGATGGGGACGTTACCCATGGCAGAGAAGCAACCGAATGAGAAGCTGACCACGTGGTTCGCCCGCAGCGGTTGGTCCAAGGGCGAGTTGGCCCGCCAGGTCAACCGCAAGGCCCGGCAGATCGGCGCCCACCACGTGTCCACCGACACCTCCCGGGTGCGCCGCTGGCTCGACGGTGAACAGCCCCGCGAGCCGATCCCCAAGATCATGTCGGAACTCTTCTCCGAACGGTTCGGCTCGGTGGTCTCGATCGAGGACCTCGGCCTGCGTGCCGCGATCCCGGTCTCGACCGTGGGCGGCGGCGTCGACCTGCCGTGGAGCGGCCCGCAGACCGTCCAGCTGATCAGCGACTACTCCCGCAGCGACCTCATGCTCAACCGCCGGGGGTTCCTCGGCACCTCGCTGGCGCTGACCGCGGGCGCCGCGCTGATCGAGCCGATGCAGCGCTGGCTCACCCCCGGCCCGACCGGCGTCCCCACCCCGATCCTCACCGCGGCCAACGGCGGCGAGGCGTTCACCGGCCGGCTCTCCGAACCCGAGCTGGAACTGCTGGAGCAGACCACGGTCATGTTCCGGCAGTGGGACGCGCAGAACGGCGGCGGGCTGCGCCGCAAGGCCGTCGTCGGCCAGCTGCACGAGGTCACCGACCTGCTCCAGGAGACGTACAGCGAGGACACCACCAAGCGGCTGTTCCGGCTCACCGCCGAACTCGCCCACCTGGCCGGGTGGATGTCGTACGACGTCGGGATGCATCCGAGCGCGCAGAAGTACTACGTGCTCGCCCTGCACGCCGCCAAGGAGGCGGGAGACCGCCCGTTCGGCGCGCTGATCCTCACCGACATGAGCCGCCAGATGATCCACCTCAACCGGGGCGAGGACGCCCTGGAGCTGATCCACCTGGCCCAGTACGGCAGCCGGGACACCGCCACCGCGCGCCAGCAGTCCCTGCTCTACGCGATGGAGGCCCGCGCCTACGCCACCATCGGCGAGGTCAACCGCTGCGCCAGGGCGGTCCGGCTGTCCGAGGACACCTTCACCGACATCCGGGAGGGCGACGGCGATCCGGACTGGCTGAAGTTCTTCTCACCGGCCGAGCTGAACGCCGAGAACGCGCACTCCTTCCGCGACCTCGCGTACCACTCGGACAACGCCGAGCTCTACGCCTCGATGTCGGCGCCGGTGATGGAGCGCGCGGTCGACCTCTTCCGCCAGGACGGCGACCACGTGCGCTCGTACGCCTTCAACCTGATCGGCATGGCCAGCGTGCACCTGTTGCAGAAGGAGGCCGAGCAGGCGGCGGTGATGGCCGAGCAGGCGGTGGACATCGCCACCAAGGTGCGCTCCGAGCGGCTGAACTCCCGGGTGCGCAAGACCACGGAGGCCGCGGCGGCCCGCTTCAAGGGCGTGGACGCGGTGAGCCGGCTCAAGGAGCGGGTGGTCCAGGACATCCCGGAGTTCGTCTCGGTGGTCTGACGGGCCCCGCCTGACGGGTCCCGCCCTGGGGCTCCATCTGGGGGCGCCACCGGAAAAGCTCCACCGACCGTGACGGCCGCCGCCGTCACGGTCGGTGGTATGTCCGGCGCCGGTGCTGCCGCCGGCCGGGTGGCGGGGCCGCGGTTCACGCAGCCGTAACCCGCGCGTCGTACACGTCACTGCGGTGAAACAACCGGCCGCACCAGCCGAAACCAGCCTTCGGCACGCTCCTCTCCAACGCCGACACCCCGGGTGGCACCACGGGACGGGTCCCGGGTGCGGATCGGCACTGGACACAGAGGAGACGCCGATGCCGGACGGCTTCAGCGCGGGCGACACCGCCTTCGTACTCATCAGTGCGGCCCTGGTCATGCTGATGACCCCAGGGCTGGCCTTCTTCTACGGGGGCATGGTCAGGGCCAAGAGCACGCTGAACATGCTGGCGATGAGCTTCCTCTCGCTGGGCATCGTCAGCGTGCTGTGGGTCCTCTACGGCTACTCGCTCAGCTTCGGGTCCGACTCCTTCGCCGGCCTGATCGGCAACCTGGACCACCTCGGGATGCGCGGGATCGGCCTCGACGAGCTGACCGGGTCCATCCCGGTGACCGCGTTCGCCCTCTTCCAGCTGATGTTCGCGGTCATCACCCCGGCGCTGATCAGCGGCGCCGTCGCGGACCGGGCGAGATTCGCCGCCTGGGGCCTGTTCATCGCGCTCTGGGTGACGATCGTCTACTTCCCGGTCGCGCACTGGGTGTTCTTCTTCGACGGCGGCGACGGCGGCTGGCTGGGCGACCGCAACGGCGTGATCGACTTCGCCGGCGGGACCGCCGTGCACATCAACGCGGGCGCCGCCGGCCTCGCGCTCTGCCTGGTCCTGGGCAAGCGGATCGGCTTCAAGCGGGACCCGATGCGCCCGCACAGCCTGCCGCTGGTGATGCTCGGCTCCGGACTGCTCTGGTTCGGCTGGTTCGGCTTCAACGCGGGCTCGGCACTGGCCGCCAACGGCGTCGCCGCGATGGCGATGGTCAACACCCAGGTCGCCACCGGCGCGGCGCTGGTCGGCTGGCTGGTCTGCGAGCGGTTCAGGCACGGCGCCTGCACCACGCTGGGCGCCGCCTCCGGCGCGGTGGCCGGGCTGGTCGCGATCACCCCGGCCTGCGGCTCGGTCAGCCCGCTCGGCGCGGTGGCGATCGGGCTGGTCGCGGGCGCGGTCTGCTGCGCCGCCGTGTCGCTGAAGTACCGCTGGGGCTTCGACGACTCGCTCGACGTGGTCGGCGTGCACGCGGTCGGCGGGGCGATGGGCTCGCTGCTGGTCGGCCTGTTCGCCACCGGCGGGGTCGGCCAGGGCGCCAGGGGCCTGTTCTACGGGGGCGGGATCGGGCAGCTGGGCAAGCAGGCGATGGGCGTGGCGGTGGTCGCGGTGTACTCCTTCGTGCTGTCCTGGCTGCTGGCCAGGGCGGTCGATCGGCTGGTCGGCTTCCGGGTCTCCGGGGAGGTCGAGATGGCCGGCATCGACCAGGCCGAACACGCCGAGTCCGCCTACGATTTCAGCGCCGTGGGGGCGGGCCTGGCCCGGGCCGCGTCCGGCCTGACCGGTGCCGCTGTCGGGACGGCCGCGGCCGAGCAGCCCGCCGCCGGGACGGCCGCAGCAGAGAAGCCCGCTGTGAAGCCTGTCGAGAAGCCCGCCGAGAAGACCGAGGTCGACGCCCGATGAAGCTCATCACCGCCGTGATCAAGCCCTTTCGCCTGGACGAGGTGAAGGCCGCCCTGCAGGCCTTCGGAGTCCACGGCCTGACCGTCACCGAGGCCAGCGGCTACGGCCGCCAGCGCGGCCACACCGAGGTCTACCGGGGCGCCGAGTACACCGTCGACCTCGTCCCGAAGGTCCGGATCGAGGTCCTGGTCGAGGACGACGACGCCGACGACCTGATCGAGGTCCTGGTCAAGGCAGCCCGGACCGGCAAGATCGGCGACGGCAAGGTGTGGAGCGTCCCGGTCGACACCGCAGTCCGGGTCCGCACCGGCGAACGCGGCCCGGACGCCCTGTAGACGCCGAAGCCCGGGCGGGCCCGTCACCCCTCCGGGGGAGCGGGCCCGCCGATGGCGTCTCCCCTCGCACGACGGACGGGACCCACGCGCATGACCACTCCCAGCAGTCCTGGCCCCCAAGCCCACCCTGGCCTCCCCGGCCTTCCCGACCTCCCAGACCCCCACGACCACCCCGCCGCCCGGGCCGCGCTGCTCGCCGCCCCCGGCCTCGTCGGCCGCCCCCGCCGCCGGGCGCTCGCCCGGCTCACCGACGACTGGCTGGCCGGACTGTTCGCGGCGGCCGGTGCCCCGTCCGGCGTCGCGCTGGTCGCGGTCGGCGGCTACGGGCGCGGCGAGCTCTCCCCGCGCAGCGACCTGGACGTCCTGCTGCTGCACGAAGGACGTGTCTCCGGGGAACTGCCCGAGCGGATCTGGTACCCGGTCTGGGATTCGGGCGCCAGGCTCGACCACGCGGTGCGCACCGTCGCCCAGGCCCGCGCGGTCGCCGCCGCCGACCTCAGGGCCCAGCTCGGCCTGCTGGACGCCCGCCACCTCGCCGGGGACCGGGCGCTCACCGACGCGCTGCGCTCCGGGGTGCTCACCGACTGGCGCGCGAGTGCCCCCGCGCGCCTGCCCGAGCTGCGCGAGCTGGCCCGCGCGCGGGCCGAACGGCAGGGTGAGCTGTCCTTCCTGCTGGAGCCCGACCTGAAGGAGGCGCGCGGCGGCCTGCGGGATGTCGTGGTGCTGGACGCGATCGCCGCCACCTGGCTGGCCGACGCACCCAGGGAGGGCCTGGACGCCGCCGCCGAGCGGCTGGCCGACGTGCGCGACGCCCTGCACCTGGTCACCGGCCGGGCCACCGAGCGGCTCGGCCTCCAGGACCAGGACCAGGTCGCCGAGCGGCTCGGGGTGCTGGACGCCGACACCCTGCTGCGCCGGGTCTACGAAGCCGCCCGCACCATCGCGTACGCGGGCGACGTCACCTGGCGGGCGGTGGACCGGGTGCTCGCGGCCCGCGGCGGCCGGGGTCGGCGGGTGCGCCGGCCGGGCATCCCGTTCACCGGCCTCGGGCGCGGCGCCGGCGCGGCGGCCCGGGGCCCGGCCGAGCGGCGCCCGCTCGCCGAGGGCGTGGTGGAGCAGGACGGCGAGGCGGTGCTCGCCCTGGGCGCCCGCCCGGCCACCGACCCGGTGCTGCCGCTGCGCGCCGCTGCCGCCGCCGCGCAGAACGGGCTGCCCGTCGGGTACGCCACGGTGCGCCGGCTGGCCGCCGAGTGCCGCCCGCTGCCGGTGCCCTGGCCGGACGAGGCGCGCGAGCAGCTGGTCACCCTGCTGGGCGCGGGGGAGGCGGCCGTCCCGGTGTGGGAGGCGCTGGAGGCGGAGGGGCTGGTCGGCCGGCTGCTGCCGGACTGGGAGCGGGTGCGCTGCCGGCCCCAGCGCAACGCGGTGCACCGCTGGACGGTGGACCGGCACCTGGTGGAGACGGCGGTGCGGGCCGCCGCGATGACCCGCCGGGTGGCCAGGCCGGACCTGCTGCTGGTCGCCGCGCTGCTGCACGACATCGGCAAGGGCTGGCCGGGGGACCACAGCGAGTCCGGCGAGGTGATCGTCCGCGACCTCGCCGCCCGGATGGGCTTCGGCGCCGAGGACACCGGGACCCTGGCGGTGCTGGTCCGCCACCACCTGACCCTGGTGGACACCGCGACCCGGCGCGACCCGGACGACCCGGCCACCGTCGAGGCGATCACCAAGGTGGTCACCACCCTGCCGGAGCTGGAGCTGCTGCACGCGCTCACCGAGGCGGACGCGCTGGCCACGGGTCCGGCCGCGTGGAGCGACTGGCGGGCCTCGCTGGTGGACGGACTGGTGGCCAGGGTGGCGGACCGGCTGGCCGGGGCGGGCGCCGCGCCGGTGGAGGCGGCGCCGACCGCCGAGCAGGAGCGGCTCGCCGTCGAGGCCGCCAGGACCGGTGAGCCGGCGCTGTCGCTGCGGGCCGGGTCCGAGGGGTGCGAGGGGTGCGAGGGGTTCGAGGGGTTCGAGGGGTTCGAGGGGTTCGAGGGGTTCGAGGGGGCGGCTCCGGGCGCCGAGCCGATGGGCGTCGAGCTGAACCTGGCCGTCCCGGACCGTCCCGGGCTGCTCGGCACCGCCGCCGGGGTGCTCGCGCTGCACCGGCTGGCCGTCCGCTCGGCCGGGCTGCGCGAACTGGACCCGGTGGGCGCGGGACCGGTGCTGCTGCTGTCCTGGCGGGTGGCGGCCGAGTACGGCGGGCTGCCGGAGGCCGCCCGGCTGCGGGCCGATCTGCGCCGGGCGCTGGACGGCTCGCTGGACGTCACCCGCCGCCTCGCCGAGCGGGACGCCGCCGCCCCGCGCCGCCGGGGCATCCCCACTCCTCCGCCGCTGGTCGCGGTGGCGCCCGCGGTGGCCTCGGCGACCGCGACCGTGCTGGAGGTCCGCGCGCACGACGCCCCCGGACTGCTGCACCGGATCGGCCGGGCGCTGGACGGGGCGGGCGTCCGGGTGCGCACCGCGCACGTCTCCACGCTGGGCGCGGAGGCCGTCGACTCGTTCTACCTGACCGACCCGCTGGGCCGTCCGCTGACCGCCCGCCGGGCGGGGGAGGTGGCGGCGGCGGTCCGGGCCGCGCTGGGCTGAGCGCCGGTTCCGGCTCGGGTCGCGTGCGGCCCGCGTGCGGTCTGTGTCCGGCCCGCGTCGGGCCCGCGTCCGGTTCCGGGGAGGAGTTCCGACCGGGGGTGGAGACCGTACCCGGGGCGGCCGGATACCCTGGGGGACGACGACCGTACCGATACCGATGCCGTAGAGGACCCGCGACGACGTGTTCGACACCCTTTCCGATCGCCTCGCAGCGACGTTCAAGAACCTCCGGGGCAAGGGCCGCCTGAGCGAGGCGGACATCGACGCCACCGCCCGCGAGATCCGCATCGCGCTGCTGGAGGCGGACGTCGCGCTGCCGGTCGTCCGGGCCTTCATCAAGCAGGTCAAGGAGCGGGCGCTCGGTGTCGAGGTCTCCGGTGCGCTGAACCCGGCGCAGCAGATCATCAAGATCGTCAACGAGGAGCTCATCGCGATCCTCGGCGGCGAGACCCGCCGGGTGCGGTTCGCCAAGAGCGGTCCGACGGTGATCATGCTGGCCGGCCTCCAGGGCGCCGGCAAGACCACCCTCGCGGGCAAGCTCGGCCACTGGCTGAAGAGCCAGAAGCACACCCCGCTGCTGGTCGCCTGCGACCTCCAGCGCCCCAACGCGGTCAACCAGCTCCAGGTGGTCGCCGAGCGCGCCGGCGTGGCCTTCTACGGCCCGCAGCCGGGCAACGGCGTCGGCGACCCGGTGCAGGTGGCCAAGGACTCGATCGAGTACGCCAAGCAGAAGCAGTACGACGTCGTCGTCGTCGACACCGCCGGCCGCCTGGGCATCGACGCCGAGCTGATGCAGCAGGCCGCCGACATCCGCGCCGCGGTGAACCCGGACGAGGTCCTGTTCGTCGTCGACGCGATGATCGGCCAGGACGCGGTCACCACCGCCCAGGCCTTCCTCGACGGCGTCGACTTCACCGGTGTCGTGCTCTCCAAGCTCGACGGCGACGCCCGCGGCGGTGCCGCCCTGTCGGTCGCGCACGTCACCGGCCGCCAGATCATGTTCGCCTCCAACGGCGAGAAGGTCGACGACTTCGACGCCTTCCACCCGGACCGGATGGCCTCGCGCATCCTCGGCATGGGTGACGTCCTCTCGCTGATCGAGAAGGCCGAGCAGACCTTCTCGCAGGCCGAGGCGGAGAAGATCGCCGCCAAGCTGCGCGGCGGCCCGAAGCAGTTCACCCTGGACGACTTCCTGTCCCAGCTGGAGCAGGTCCAGAAGATGGGCTCGATCTCCAAGCTGCTCGGCATGCTGCCGGGCATGGGCCAGATCCGGGACCAGATCAACAACATCGACGACAAGGACGTCAACCGGGTCGGCGCGATCATCAAGTCGATGACCCCGGTCGAGCGTGCCGAGCCGGAGCTGATCAACGGCTCCCGCCGGGCCCGCATCGCCAAGGGCTCCGGCGTCCAGGTCGGCGAGGTGAAGAACCTGGTCGAGCGGTTCTTCGAGGCCCGCAAGATGATGTCCGCGATGGCCTCCGGCAAGGGCGTGCCCGGCATGCCGGGGATCCCCGGCATGGGCGGCGGCGCGAAGAAGTCCGGCAAGAAGGCCCCGCAGGCCAAGGGGAAGCGCAAGAGCGGCAACCCGCTGAAGCGCGCGCAGGAGGAGGCCGCGGCCGCCGAGCGCCGCGCGCTCGGCCCGGGCGCGGGCCAGTCCCCGGCGGACGGCGGCGCGTTCGGCCTCGGCGCGGGCAAGGGCCCCGCCGACTTCGAGCTGCCCAAGGAGTTCAAGGACCTGCTGTAGTCCTTGAGCGGCCCTGATCGCTCCCCGGTCGTTCCACGACAGACCGGGGCCGGTCCTGATCGGCTCCGATCGGCCCGTCGTCCGGTATTTCCGGGCGACGGGCCGATCGCGTGTCCGATGATGGGGGCATGCGAGTGATGATCAGGGCCCCGAGGGCCGAGGACGCGGTTGCGTACGCCGAAGCGGTCCGGCGGTCCGCCGAGCAGATCGGGAAGTGGAACCCGGTGGAGCCGGACGGGCTGCCCGACCTGCTGGAGCGCCAGGGGCCCGGGCTGCGCACCTTCCTGATCCTCGACCGGGAGACCGGTGGGCTGGTCGGCAAGGTGAACGTCGCCAACATCGTGATGAGCCGGTTCTGCAACGCCTCGCTGGGCTACGACTCGTACGTCCCGTTCAGCGGCACCGGGCGGATGACCGAGGGCATGCGACTGGTCCTGGACCGCTGCTTCGCGTCGCAGTCGGCCGACGGGCTGGGCCTGCACCGGCTGGAGATCAACGTGCAGCCGGAGAACGACCGCTCGATCGCGATGGCCAAGCGGCTGGGCTTCCGGCACGAGGGTTTCACTCCGAGGATGCTGTTCCTCCAGGGAGACTGGCGTGACCACGAGCGGTTCGCGCTGACCGCCGAGGAGTGGCCGGGAGCGGCGGCATAGCCGCTGGTGGGAGGGGTCGGAGCGGCCGTACGGCGGTCCGGGCGCGGCGTTGCGATTGGCTCGCCCGAGCACCTGTCCGTATTGTCCGATGGGTGACCGAACCCGTGCCGCCGCGTCAGACCCCCGACCAGCCCTGGCGCTCGGAGGGCGCCCCGCCCCCGCCCCCGCCCAAGCGCCGGATGCCCGGCGGCTGGGTGGGCCTCGCCCTCACCGCCCTCGTGGTGTTCCTGATCTCGGACCTGCTGCTGTCCCTCTTCGGCCCCGCCGGGGCCACCACGATCTCGTACACCGAGTTCAACAACCAGCTGAACAAGGGCAACATCACCAAGATCTACGCCAAGGGCGACTCGATCGAGGGCAAGCTCAAGACCGCCCAGCCCAAACCGGACGGCGGCAAGGGCGACTACACCGAGTTCGACACCCAGCGGCCCTCCTTCGCGGGCGACAACCTCTGGAGCACCTTGCAGCAGCAGGGCGTGGAGGTCACCGCCACCTCGCCGGTCCAGCAGCGCAGTTTCCTCACCAACCTGCTGCTCTCGCTCGCCCCGATGCTGCTGCTGGTCTTCATCTGGGTGCTGCTCGCCCGCCGGATGGCCGGCGGGCTCGGCGGCGGGCCGCTCGGCCGCAAGGCCCCGCCCAAGCCGGTGACCGCCGAGGAGGGCAAGCGCACCACCTTCGCCGACGTGGCCGGCATCGACGAGGTCGAGGCCGAACTCACCGAGGTGGTCGACTACTTGAAGAACCCCGATCGGTACCGCAAGCTCGGCGCCAAGATGCCGCGCGGCGTGCTGCTGAGCGGTCCGCCCGGAACCGGCAAGACCCTGCTGGCCCGGGCCGTCGCCGGCGAGGCGGACGTGCCGTTCTTCTCCGCCTCCGCCTCCGAGTTCATCGAGATGATCGTCGGCGTCGGCGCCAGCCGGGTCCGCGAGCTGTTCGCCGAGGCCCGCAAGGTCGCCCCGGCGATCATCTTCATCGACGAGATCGACACCATCGGACGCCAGCGCGGCGCGGGCGGCGGCATGGGCGGGCACGACGAGCGCGAGCAGACCCTCAACCAGATCCTCACCGAGATGGACGGTTTCAGCGGCTCCGAGGGCGTCATCGTGATCGCCGCGACCAACCGGGCGGACGTGCTCGACCCGGCGCTGCTGCGCCCCGGCCGCTTCGACCGCAGGATCACCGTCAGCCCGCCCGACCGGGAGGGCCGCGCGGCGATCCTGCGCATCCACAGCCGCAGCGTTCCGCTGGCCGGCGACGCCGACCTCACCCAGCTGGCCAAGGTCACGCCGGGGATGACCGGCGCCGAACTCGCCAACCTGGTCAACGAGGCGGCACTGCTGGCGGTCAAGCGCCGGCAGGACGCGGTCAACGAGCGGGACCTCTCGGACGCCCTGGAGAAGGTCCAACTCGGCGCGGTCCGGCCGCTGGTGATGCCGCAGGAGGAGCGCGAGCGGACGGCGTACCACGAGAGCGGGCACGCCCTGCTGGGCATGCTCCAGCCCGGCGCGGACCCGGTCCGCAAGATCACCATCGTGCCGCGCGGCCGGGCGCTCGGCGTCACCCTCTCCACCCCGGAGAACGACCGCTACTCGTACACCGAGCCCTACCTGCGGGGGCGGATCATCGGCGCGCTCGGCGGCATGGCGGCCGAGCAGGTGGTCTACGGGGTGATCACCACCGGCGCGGAGAGCGACCTGGAGCAGGTCACCAACATCGCCCGCGGGATGGCGGGGCGCTGGGGGATGAGCGAGCGGGTCGGCCGGCTCACCGCGGTGCCCTCCGACCCGCAGGGCGCGTACGGGCTCTCCGCCGCCCCGACCACCCTGGACGCGGTGGACGAGGAGGCCCGGCGGATCGTCTCCGAGTGCTACGACGACGCGGTGCGGATCCTGACCGAGCAGCGGCACCGGCTGGACGCGCTGTCGGCGGCGCTGCTGGAGGCGGAGACGCTGGACGAGGCGGCGGCGTACCGGGCGGCGGGGGTGCCGCGGGAGGCATCCTCCGAGGACTCAGCGGAGCCTGCGGGGGCTGCGGGGTCCACGGGGTCTGCGGGGGCTGCTGGACCCGAGGAGTCCGGTGCGGCCGGGGAGCCCGGCGGGGCCGGCGGGAAGTCGATCGACCAGGCGTGAAGCCGGAAGCCGGGGGCGCTCGCCGTGGTGGCGGGCGCCCCCGGTTTCGTGCTTCCTAGCGCGGCCGCTCGGCGATCAGGTACCGGAACAGGTTCTCCATCCGGACCGAGCCGTCCGCCCGCAGGTACGGCTGGAGCGTCTCCTCCAGCTCCTTGGCCACCAGCGAGGCGCCGGAGAACTCCTCGGCCGGCTCGAACAGCCCGGTGGAGAGCAGGCCGCGCACCGCGCTGTCGAGGTCGGCGTAGGCGAACGGGCAGCTCACCCGGCCGCTGCCGGCCGGACGCAGGCCGGCCGGGGCGAGCAGGTCCTCCAGCGCGCCGGGCGCGCTCAGCTCGAACGGGTCGCGCGCGGTGGTCCGGCCCGCCATCCGCCGGGCCACGTCCAGCACCGGGGCGCTCTCGCAGCGCTCCGGCGGGCCCCAGGCGGCCAGCACCACGTGCCCGCCCGGGAGGACGAGCCGGGCGGCCTCGGCGACCACCGGGCCGGCCTCGGCGGCGCCGGGCGGCTGCTCGAAAACCGTCACCAGCGAATGGGCCGGGCGGGGGACGGCCGCGGCCGTCCGGGCCCCGGCGCACACCCGCAGCCGACGGCCGTGAGCCAGCTCGCGCAGCTCGTCCCGCGGTTCCCGCCCGGCGACCTGGGCACCCCGGCCGGCCGCGAGCAGCAGGGCCAGTCCGGACCGGCAGCCCAGGCCCAGCACGCTGCTCGCCGGGCCGACCTCCATCCGGTCGTGGACCGCCTCGTAGAGCGGTACCAGCATGCGTTCCTGGATCTCCGCCCAGTCGCGCGCCCGTGCGGGCCGGGCGGTTCCGGGCTGCGGGTGGTGCGGGCGTGCGCCCGTCGGTCGTGCGGTGGTGCCGGTCGTCCGAGCTGAAGCCATCGCGGCCTCCCATCCGGTCCTTCGGTGTGCTGCTACGGCTCCCCCAAAGTCCCGCCCCACACCAGCGAACAGCGGGTCGGGCCCGGCGTCCAGAGGGGTGCAGGGTGGTGCGCGCGTGTCGCGGTGGTGCGCCCCCTGCGGACGCCCCCCGGGCGGCGTCCGGGGCGTCGGCGGAGGGCCCCGGGCGTGATACCGATTCGAAGTCGGGGGGTCGCTCCCCGTACCATTCGCCCCATGGCTAAGGCACCCGTTCTCACCCCTCAGGCGGAAGACTTCCCGCGCTGGTACCAGGACCTCATCAACAAGGCCGAGCTGGCCGACAACGGTCCGGTGCGCGGCACCATGGTCATCCGACCGTACGGCTACGGCCTGTGGGAGCGGATGCAGCAGGAGATGGACGCGCGGATCAAGAAGGCCGGCGCGCAGAACGCCTACTTCCCGATGTTCATCCCGCAGTCCTACCTGACCAAGGAGGCCGAGCACGTCGAGGGCTTCGCCCCCGAGCTCGCGGTGGTCACCCACGGCGGCGGCAAGCAGCTGGACGAGCCGATCGTCGTCCGGCCGACCTCCGAGACGATCATCAACGAGTACTTCTCGAAGTGGGTGCAGAGCCACCGCGACCTGCCCCTGCTGATCAACCAGTGGGCCAACGTGGTCCGTTGGGAGCTGCGCCCGCGCGTCTTCCTGCGTACCACCGAGTTCCTCTGGCAGGAGGGCCACACCGCCCACGCCACCTACGAGGACGCCCGCGACTACGCGTCGATGATCCACACCCAGGTCTACGGCGACTTCATGACCAACGTGCTCGGCATCGACGTCGTGCTCGGCCGCAAGACCGCCAAGGAGCGCTTCGCCGGCGCCATCAACACCCTCACCCTCGAGGGCATGATGTGCGACGGCAAGGCGCTCCAGATGGGCACCAGCCACGAGCTGGGCCAGAACTTCGCCAAGGCGTTCAACACCACCTACCAGCTCCAGGGCGCCGAGCGCGAGTACGTCTGGCAGACCTCCTGGGGCGTCTCGACCCGCATGGTCGGCGGCCTGATCATGTCCCACGGCGACGACAGCGGCCTGCGGGTGCCCCCGCGCCTGGCCGCCGTCCAGGCCGTCGTGCTCGCGATCAAGGGTGACGACGCGGTCATCGCCAAGGTCCGCGAGATCGGCGCCCAGCTGGAGGCCGCCGGCATCCGGGTCGTGGTCGACGACCGCACCGACACCCCGTTCGGCCGCCGCGCCGTCGACTGGGAGCTCAAGGGCGTCCCGCTGCGGATCGAGGTCGGCCCGCGCGACCTCGAGAACGGCACCGCGATGCTGGCCCGCCGCATTCCGGGCGGCAAGGAGCCGGTCTCCATCGACGCCCTGGCCGCGCTGCTCCCGGGTGTCCTGGAGGAGGACCAGGCGCTGCTGCTGCGCCAGTCCCGCGAGCGCCGCGAGTCCCGCACGGTCGACGTCAAGACCATGGACGAGGCCGTCGAGGCCGCCGCGACCGGCTGGGGCCGGATCTCCTGGGCCGACCTCGGCGCGGAGGGCGAGGCCAAGCTGGCCGAGCAGGGCGTCTCGGTGCGCTGCATCGTCGCGGCGGACGGTTCGGTGCCGCAGACGGACGACCAGGAAGGCAATGTCGCGCTCGTCGCCCGGGCGTACTGACATCCGTCCGGTGTTCGGTGGATGTCCCGCGGATGTCCACCGGACGTCGGTCATCCGCGGGTAATGACCGTAGGCGGCGACATTTGCCCGGAATGCGGATGAGTAGGAATCCGGTAACGGTTCCGGCGGGGCCCCGGCGGCAACATCCCTACTGGCCGGTCAACTCCCGGTATTAACGGAATAGCGGTACGGTGTACGGCCCGTGGCCCTGTCAATCCGGCAGGCTCACGGGCCGTACGTCCTGGGTGGCGACAGCCCGCCCCCCGGACGGAATTCATCAGGCCCACGGCGTCGCTACGGGCCGAAACCGGCAGGGGGTTGGTCTTGCGTCAGATCCGGAACGCGCAATTCGCGCGCGGCCTCGCATTCCTGGGAGTTCCCTGTGAATTCCCCGGGAACGAGAACATGCGGAACATCGGCTCGCACTCCATCGTTGGTCTAGCGTGAGCACGACACAGCCCCTCGTTCTCGCGGCCGAACTGGCCGCCGCCTGGAGCGACATCCAGGCCTTCCATCAGGACCTTCCCGACCTCGCCTCGCCCGAGGCGCTGATCGGTGAGTCCTCCTCAGCCTGCGGGACCCGCCTCGGTTTCGAGCGGCTCCTCCACGAGGCTGCCCACGGTCTGGCCGCGGCCCGGGACATCCGGGACACCTCGCGGGCGGGCCGCTACCACAACCGGCGCTTCCTGATGCTCGCTTCCGAGCTCGGCCTGGCGCACCCGGTCGAGCCGCACGCGAGCAGCGGCTTCTCCCAGGTGACCATGCTCAAGGAGACGCAGGAGCGGTACACCGAGACCATCGAACGCCTGGACCGTGCCCTCGGGGCGCACCAGGAGGCGGTGGCCGGCGACGGTGCTACGCGCGCCTTCCGCGGCCCGGCCGCCCGGCACGGCTCCTCCGGGGGCGGTGTGCGGGTCAAGGCGGTCTGCGGGTGCGGACGCAACGTCCGGGTCGTTCCCTCGGTGCTCGCGCAGGCGTCCATCGTCTGCGGCGCGTGCCAGCAGCCGTTCAAGATCGCTTAGTCGGTCGACGTCCAGGCGGGGCTGCTGTGCGGGCAGCGGTCCGGTCGGAGTGAACGGGAGTGAGCCGGGGCGGGCCGGAGCGAAGCGGCCCGGCCGGACCACGAGGTACGGCAGGTGCACGAGGCAGGTACGCGGGTACACGAGCGGTGCGCGCCGCGCGGCGGGACGGCCGTGCGGCAGGACGCGTACCGCGGAACGGCGGTGAGTCTTTGGGTCGGACCGGGAGCGGGGGCTCCCGGTCGGCCCTCGACGGAACCGCCGGCGTCCACGGGGTTCGGCTTCCGGGGTCAGGGAAGCCGCGTGACCGTGTGGTCAGCCGGCCGGCCGGTCGCGTGGCCGGCCACCCGGTCGGTCGCTTGGCGGGCCGCCTGGTCAAGGGCTCGCGTACAGGCGGTTCCCGGCCATGTGGCAGAATGGACAGCTGAGTACTCGGCAGCCGAGCAGGACCCCTCTCTCCTACGGCTGGCGTGTCCCTTGAGTGGTCAGCCCCGCAACCCCACGCGGTGGCCAGCCCGCTCACCCACGTCAACACCAGGAGAATCCACTCCCGTGGCAGTCAAGATCAAGCTCAAGCGTCTCGGCAAGATTCGCGCCCCGCACTACCGCATCGTCGTCGCCGACGCCCGCACCAAGCGTGACGGTCGCGCGATCGAGGAGATCGGCATCTACCAGCCGACCTACAACCCCTCGAAGATCGAGGTCGACGGCGACCGCGCCCAGTACTGGCTGTCCGTCGGCGCCCAGCCGACCGAGCCGGTGCTCGCCATCCTCAAGCTGACCGGCGACTGGCAGAAGTTCAAGGGCCTGCCGGCCCCGGAGCCGCTGAAGGTCGCGGAGCCCAAGGTCGAGGACTTCTCGCACCTGTTCGCGAAGGCCGTCGCCGGCTTCGAGGACGCCACCACCGGCGTCGCCATCACCCCGAAGGCCAAGAAGTCGGACAAGGCCGAGGCTGAGGCCGACGCCGCCGCCGAGGCCTGATCGTGATCGAGGACGCCCTCGACCACCTGGTGAAGGGCATCGTCGAGCACCCCGACGACGTGCAGGTGCGCTCGCGCAACCTGCGTCGGGGTAACACCATCGAGGTGCGAGTGCACCCCGATGACCTCGGCAAGGTGATCGGCCGGGGTGGCCGTACGGCGCGCGCTCTGCGCACCGTGGTCGGCGCCCTCGGCGGTCGCAACGTCCGGGTCGACCTGGTCGACGTGGACAACATTCGCTGACGCTGCTGCTCGTTCAGCCGTCAGGGCTTGTGAGGCCGACCGGGACGCATGTCGTCCCGGTCGGCCTTTTCGCATTTCCATCCGTATTTCCGTCGCATCATCGCTTCGCAGCCCGTCGCTTTTCGTTTCGGCTCAGGAACTCCAGGAGAACGATCACCGTGCAGCTCGTCGTCGGCAGGATCGGCCGTGCCCACGGCATCAGGGGGGACGTCAGTGTCGAGGTCCGCACCGACGAGCCGGAACTCCGGCTCGGCCCGGGTGCCGTCGTGCTCACCGACCCCGCGTCGGCAGGGCCGTTGACCGTCGAGTCCGGCCGGGTGCACAGCGGCCGGCTGCTGCTGCGCTTCGCCGGTGTCAAGGACCGCAACGCGGCCGAGGCCCTCCGGGGCACCGTGCTCATCTCCGAGGTCGACCCGGAGGAGAGCCCCGAGGATCCGGAGGAGTACTACGACCACCAGCTGATCGGCCTGGACGTGGTGCTGCTCGACGGCACCCCGGTCGGCGAGCTGACCGAGGTCGTCCACCTGCCCTACCAGGACCTGCTCACGGTCAGGACGGCCGACGGGACGGACGTGCTGGTGCCCTTCGTCACCCAGATCGTGCCGACCATCGACCTGGAGAACCAGCGCGCCGTGATCACCCCGCCGCCCGGGCTGATCGACCTGGAGCAGGCCGAGGTCGCCGGGACGTCCTCGGCCGAGGGCGCCGATGGTTCGGAGGAGTCGGAGTGACCGCCGAGGTGGCTGTCGGAGCGGGCGTCGAGGCGAGTGCCGGTGGGCCCGTCGAGGCGGGTGCCGGTGGGTCCGTCGAGGTGACTGCCGAGGAGAGCGTCGAGGTGGCCGCCGAGGCGGTCGGTGACGCTGTGCCGCGTGGCGTGCAGATCGGCATGCGGATCGACGTCGTCACGATCTTCCCCGAGTACCTGGAGCCGCTGGACATCTCGCTGGTCGGCAAGGCCCGCGCCCGCGGCCAGCTGGACGTGCACGTCCACGACCTGCGCGGGTGGACCCACGACGTGCACCGCACCGTGGACGACAGCCCGTACGGCGGCGGCCCCGGCATGGTGATGAAGCCCGAGCCGTGGGGCGAGGCGCTGGACGCGGTGGTCGCCGGCGGGCCCGAGGGCGAGGTGCCCACCCTGGTCGTGCCGACCCCGAGCGGGCGCCCGTTCACCCAGGAACTCGCCCAGGAGCTGGCCGGACGCCCCTGGCTGGCCTTCACCCCCGCGCGGTACGAGGGCATCGACCGGCGGGTGATCGAGGAGGCGGCCACCCGGATGCCGGTGGTCGAGGTCTCGATCGGCGACTACGTGCTGGCCGGCGGCGAGGTCGCCGTGCTGGTGATGGTCGAGGCGATCGCCCGGCTGCTGCCCGGGGTGCTCGGCAACGCCGAGTCCCACCGCGACGACTCCTTCGCACCGGGAGCCATGGCCGACCTGTTGGAGGGCCCGGTCTACACCAAGCCCGCCGAGTGGCGCGGCCGGGTGGTGCCGGACGTGCTGCTCAGCGGCAACCACGGCAAGATCGCCCGCTGGCGGCGGGAGCAGGCCTTCGCCCGGACCCTGGCGAACCGGCCCGACCTGGTCGAACGCTGGCAGTACGGCGCCTTCGACAAGAAGGAGCGGGAGGCGCTGAGCATCCTCGGCCTGGCCTGGGACGAGCAGCTCGGCCGATTTCGGTCCGTGGCCGGTGGTGTGGAAGAATAGGCCGCTGTTGTCTGTCGCTGGTTCCCTTCCGTAGGGGGCACGTGGACCGGCGCCCTCGCCACGGGGGGATCGTCGTCAGCCGATGCGGCCCGCAACAGACCCCATCGTGACTATTTTCCGTGGGCGGCCCGTGGCGCCTGCGATGGAGAGCAACATGAGCAACAAGCTCGCTGCTGTCGACGCGGCCTCGCTGCGTAGCGACATTCCGGCCTTCCGCGCCGGTGACACCCTGAAGGTTCACGTCCGGGTCATCGAGGGCAACCGCTCCCGTGTCCAGGTCTTCCAGGGCGTCGTCATCCGCCGCCACGGCGCCGGCGTCGGTGAGACCTTCACCGTTCGCAAGGTCAGCTTCAACGTCGGCGTGGAGCGCACCTTCCCGGTGCACACCCCGGTCGTCGAGAAGATCGAGGTCGTGACCCGCGGTGCGGTTCGCCGCGCCAAGCTGTACTACCTGCGTGACCTCCGCGGCAAGGCCGCGAAGATCAAGGAGAAGCGCGACCGCTGATCCACCGGCTCCCGGCCTCGCCGGGGGATCGGAACGCTCTGAGGGGGCCGAACGGCCGCAAGGTATGCTCACCCCCCGATGAGCACGCACGAACCACCCGCGGACCGCGACGGCAGTCCCGCACCCACCGGTGCGGACTCGCTGTCGCGGTTCGCGGTCGTTTCCGGGGGCGGGTCCGGTGTTGTCTCCCGGGCCGGTGCCGGTGAGGCCGTCGGAGACACCGCGGCGGGGGCCGCCGGCTCGGACCGCGACGGCGTGGACCGTCGTGATGGCGGCGATACCGGTGACGGTGACGATCGCGGTGACGGCGATGGCGGTGACGACCGGGACGACCGGGACGACCGGGACGGGGCCGAGGACCAGCACGGGGATCAGGACGAGCGGGAGGCTCAGGAGGAGCAGGACGAGGAGCCAGGGCCCTCGCGCTCTCGGGACCTGCTGCTGTTGGTCGGAATCTGCCTGACGGCCCTGCTGCTGGTGAACGCCTTCGTCGCGCGCCCGTTCGCGGTGCCCTCCGGGTCGATGGAGGAGACCCTGCGTCCGGGCGACCGGCTGATCGCGAACCAGCTCGCCTACGCCTTCGGCGGCCACCCCCAGCGGGGTGACGTCGTGGTCTTCGACGGGACGGGCTCCTTCCTCCCGGAGCCGGCGAAGCCGTCGAGCTTCCTGGACGGTCTGCGCTCGTTCGCCCAGGATCTCGGACTGGCCCCGGCAGGGGACACCGTCTACGTCAAGCGGGTGATCGGCGTCGGCGGGGACCGGGTGACCAGCACCGGACCGGGCGCGCCGATCACCGTCAACGGTGTGCCGATCGACGAGACCTCCTACCTGGCCCCGGGCGACGACCCGTCGAGCGTGGCCTTCGACGTGGTCGTGCCGACCGGCGAGCTGTGGGTGATGGGCGATCACCGCGGAGCCTCCCGGGACTCCCGCGACCACCTCGGTGAGCCCGGCGGCGGCTTCGTGCCGGAGAAGAAGGTGATCGGCCGGGCGGACTGGGTGGTCTACCCGTTCTCGCGCTGGACCGGCCTGGACCGGCCCGCGGCCTTCGCCGGGACCGCGAGGACGGGTGGGCATGGGGACCAGGGGTAGGGGACGGCTCGCCGACCGGCCGAGCGCGGACCGGCCGACGGCGGACCGCCCGGATGCGGATCGGCCGGATGGGGGCCGTCCGGCCGCCGACGGATCTGTTGCCGACGGACCTTTTGCCAGTGGACTGGCCGGCGGCGGACCGGCTGCCGACGGACCGGCCGGGGGCCCGCCGGTGCGCGGCCGGGCCGAGCGCCGGCGCAGTGCCCGCAGGGCGGCCCGTCGGCGCAAGCGCTCGCTGGTGCGCGAGGTACCGATGATCATCCTGGTGGCCCTGCTGGTGGCGCTGGTGATGAAGACCTTCCTGCTCCAGGTGTTCGTGATCCCCTCGGGCTCGATGGAGCAGACCATCCGGATCGGGGACCGGGTACTGGTGGACAAACTGACCCCCTGGTTCGGCAGTGAGCCGCAGCGCGGCGATGTCGTGGTGTTCAAGGACCCGGGCGGCTGGCTGGAGCACGATCGCAAGCCCTCCGACGACGGCCCGGTGCTGGGCGCGGCCAAGCAGGTGCTGACCTTCGTCGGGATGCTGCCCTCCGACGACGAACAGGACCTGATCAAGCGGGTGGTCGGCGTCGGCGGGGACACCGTCGAGTGCTGCGACGCGCAGGGGCGCCTCAGCGTCAACGGCCGTCCGGTGGACGAGTCCTACGTGGCGCCCGGCAACCCGCCGTCCCGGCAGACCTTCAAGGTGGAGGTGCCGCAGGGGCGGCTGTGGGTCATGGGGGACCACCGGGACGTCTCCGCCGACTCCCGTTTCCACATGGGCAACCCGGGAGAGGGGACGATCCCGCTGAGCGGCGTGGTCGGTCGCGCGTTCGTGATCGTCTGGCCGCTGGACCGGTTCCATCAACTCGATGCGCCGAGTTCACTCTCCTCTCTCGCCCGGACGCCGCAGGCCGGCGGAACTGCCGCGGGATCGGTGGGCGTTGGGCCGGTTCCTGTGGAACCTCCGCTCGTTATGGGTGTGTTGGGCATCCTTCCGCTCGTCGTTCGCCGGTCGGGGCGGCCTCCGGAGTGAGCCTCGCAGGCCGCCGACCGGCCTGGCCTCGCGTGTGAGACCGCGAGCCGGATGTCTTGGAGTGATAGAGAAGTGCAGGTGCGGCCTGGAGCGGTTCCGGCCGCGGGCCGAGGCTGTGCTGGTGTCAGGAGCGTCCGCGATGGGCAGCCCTGAGGCGTTCATGGTCGTGGTGAGCGTGGTGCCCGCTGTGCGGCACTCTGAACGCGGGCGCGCGGGCGTCCGCACAGCAGGGAGGAGACGTTGTGGGGGATTTGGTGATCGGCGCCCGTTCGGGCGCCGGGGAGCCCGAGGGCTCAGGCCATCGGGCGGACCGGTCCGCCGAGTCCGCATCGCCCTCGGCCTCGGCCGAGGAGACGGCGGCCCAGAGCACTGACGGGCAGGGCGGCACCGGACCGGAGGACTCCCCGGACTCCCCGCACGCGGAGGCCGAGCCCGCGGACGGGGCGGAATCGGAGGCCTCTCCCAAGCCGCGCAAGCAGCGCTCGTTCTGGAAGGAACTGCCGATCCTGGTCGGCATCGCGCTGATCCTCGCCCTGGTGATCAAGACCTTCTTCGTCCAGGCGTTCTCCATTCCGTCGGAGTCGATGCAGAACACGTTGCAGGTCGGCGACCGCGTCCTGGTGGACAAGCTGACCCCGTGGTTCGGGGCCGAGCCCGAGCGCGGCGAGGTCGTGGTGTTCCACGACCCGGGCGGCTGGCTGAACGACGAGCCGACCCAGCAGAGCAGCAACGCCTTCGTCCGCGGCGTGCAGGACGTGCTCAGCTTCGTCGGTCTGATGCCCTCCGCCAACGAGAAGGACCTGATCAAGCGGGTCATCGCGGTCGGCGGGGACACCGTCGAGTGCGAGGGCGACGGCCCGGTCAAGGTCAATGGCGTCGCGCTCAACGAGCCGTACGTCTACCAGGGCAACACCCCCTGCGGTGACCACCCCTTCGGACCGGTCAAGGTGCCCAAGGACCGGATCTGGGTGATGGGCGACCACCGAGCCAACTCGCTGGACTCCCGCTTCCACATGGACCAGCCCGGCGGCGGCACCGTCCCGGTGGACAACGTGATCGGGCGCGCCTTCGTGGTGGCCTGGCCGATCGGCAACTGGTCGACGCTGCCGGTGCCGGACACCTTCGACCAGAAGGGCCTGGCGGCGGCCGCGCCGATGGCGCCGCCCGTGGCCGGTGCGGTGGGGGCCGTCGCCCTGCTTCCACTGGTGCGCCGGGTGCGGGTCCGGGTGGAGCGCCGGAAGGAGTCCTGAGTTCCACCGGACAGGGTTCCACCGGGTTGGCTCCGGCTCTTGCGCGGGCCGTGGTACCGACGAGTAATCTGCTCGGACGTGCCACGGCCCGTCGGCTTCTCCGCCCGTGCCTCCGGCGTGCCAGTGGTGTTCTCCGGTCGGCCAGAGGTGGACGGTGTCGATGAGCAGTGTCGTGGAACAGACGGCCGACCACCCGAGCGTGCCCGCCCCGGCGGGCCGCCGGCCCGCCGCGGTGGTGCAGGGCGTCGCGCTGGCGCTCGGGCTGGTGCTGATGATCGGCGGCTTCGCCCTCATCGCCATCGACTACCGGCCGTACAAGATCCCCACCGCCTCGATGCACCCGACGCTGCGCACCGGGGACACCGTGCTCGCCCGCAAGGCCGGCGGCGGCGACATCGGGCGGGGTGACGTGGTCGTCTTCCGGGACCAGGCCTGGGGCGGTGAGCTGATGGTCAAGCGGGTGGTCGCGGTCGGCGGGGACACCGTCGCCACCACCACGGGGAACGAGCACCGGCTGACGGTCAACGGGCAGCCGGTGGACGAGCCCTACCTCGCGACGCGGGGCCGCCAGGGCGAGTCGTTCAGCGTGACGGTGCCGCAGGGCCGGCTGTTCCTGCTGGGTGACAACCGGGTGGGCTCGCTCGACTCCCGCACCCACCTGGAGGTCGACGGCGGGACCGTCCCGGCCGACGCCGTCGAGGCCAGGGTCGAGGCCACCCTGCTGCCCCTCGGCCGGACGGGCCTGCTCGACCGGGTCACGGACTTCGACGGCTTCGCGGGCCCGAAGGCCTCGCGGCCCGGTCCGCTGGAGCCGGCCGCCTACGCCACCGTGGCGGGCGCGGCGTTGATCGTGGTGACCTCGGCGGCGGGCGGGGTGGCGGGCCTGGCCCGCCGGCTCCGGGGGCGCAGCTCCTGAGCGGGACCGCCGCCGGGAGGGCCGCTCTGCCGAACATCGCCCCGGGCGACCACGTCGGGTGGCAGGATCGGTAGCGCCACCGATGCGAACGGAAGGAGCGTGGAGCGCCGCCATGACAGCACGGCGTCGCAGGGCGGCGCGGATCCTGCTGCTGGACGGGCTGGACCGCATCCTCCTCTTCTTGGGGGCCGACCCGGCCACCCCGGGGGAGACGTGGTGGTTCACGCCAGGGGGCGGCTTGGAGGCGGGGGAGGGTGTGCGCGAGGCCGCGGAGCGGGAACTCGCCGAGGAGACCGGCTTGCGGGGAGTGGACCTGGGGCCCTTGGTGGCGTACGGCACGGTGTCGTTCTCCTTCCAGGGACAGCGCTACGAGCAGGAGCAGTGGTTCCACCTGGCCCGGACCACGGAGACGGGGCTGGACCACTGGGGAACGGGCGCGGACGAGCACGCCCAGCTGCTCGCGGCGCGCTGGTGGACGGTCGAGGAACTGAGGGGGACGGCCGAGACGGTCTACCCGGCCGGTTTGGCGGACTTCCTGGAACGGCTGCTGGTCGAGGGCCCGCCGGTGCATCCGGTGCGGCTCTGACCGTGGGTGCGGTGGTCCACAATGGGTGGACTGACAAATTGAGGGGACGCCTGGATGAGTGCCGAAGATCTCGAGAAGTACGAGACCGAGATGGAGCTCAAGCTCTACCGGGAGTACCGGGACGTCGTCGGCCTGTTCAAGTACGTGATCGAGACCGAACGACGGTTCTACCTCACCAACGACTACGAGTTGCAGGTGCACTCGGTCCAGGGCGAGGTGTTCTTCGAGGTGTCGATGGCGGATGCGTGGGTCTGGGACATGTACCGGCCGGCCCGGTTCGTCCGCAAGGTCCGGGTGCTGACCTTCAAGGACGTGAACATCGAGGAACTCGCGAAGAGCGACCTGGAGCTGCCCTCGGACGAGTCCGGCTTCGGGAGCTGACGTTGGACGATGTTGTCCCGCGTTGTCCAGCCGAATTTCGCGGGACGGGGGCTTCTCACTCCTGCGGGTGACAAAAGTTATCCACAGGTCCGAGTTATCCACAGGGGATGAGAATTCCCGGGCCTCCTCGTGCGTGTTGGTGCAGCCTCCTCGGCGGAGGTGGTCACCATGCAGCACACCATCGTGCAGGACCAGGCCGTACCGGACACGGTCGACGCAGGCAAGGCTCCGCGGGCGGTCGCGGAGCGCAGCACCAGGAACGGCCTCGGCCGCTACGGGGAGCGGGTCGCCGCCCGCCGTCTCGCGGAGGCCGGGCTCCGCATCCTGGACCGCAACTGGCGCTGCGTCGAGGGCGAGCTGGACATCGTCGCCCTCGACGGCGACACCGTGGCGGTCTGCGAGGTGAAGACCCGCTCCGAGCGGGGGTTCCAGCAGCCCACCGAGGCCATCGACCGGGCCAAGGCCGCCAGGCTGCAACGCCTCGCCGAGCGCTGGATGGCCGAGCGCTGGCCCGGTCACTTCGCCGAGTTGGCCGGGCCGGACTACGACCCCGGGCCCACCGATCCGCACTGGCCTCCCGCCCCACCGGGCGGGGTCCGAATCGACCTGGTCGCGGTGGTCAACCGGGCGCGGGGTGCGGCCCTGGTCGACCACCTGCGGGGGGTGGTCTGAGATGGCCTTCGCCCGTACCTGTTCCGTCGCGCTGGTCGGCGTGGACGGAGTGATCGTCGAGGTCCAGGCCGATCTGGAGCCCGGAGTGGCCGCGTTCACCCTGGTCGGCCTGCCCGACAAGGCGCTCACCGAAGCCCGTGACCGGGTCCGTGCCGCGGTCGTCAACAGCGGCGAGGCCTGGCCGCAGCGCAAGCTGACGGTCGGCCTCAGCCCCGCCTCGGTGCCCAAGAGCGGCAGTGGCTTCGACCTCGCGGTGGCCTGCGCCGTGCTGGCCGCCGCCGAGCGGCTCGACCCCTCCGCCATCGCCGACCTGCTGATCATCGGCGAGCTGGGGCTGGACGGCCGGGTGCGGCCGGTCCGAGGGGTGCTGCCGTCGGTGCTGGCCGCCGCCGACGCCGGGTACGAGCGGGTCGTGGTCGCCGAGCAGACGGCGCCCGAGGCCTCGCTCGTTCCCGGGACGACGGTGATCGGTGTCCGCAGCCTGCGCCAACTCGTCGCCATCCTGACCGGGGCGACGGCACCGGAGGAGCCGCCCGATCCGATCGCGGGCCGGCCCGATCCGCTGATGGCCGGGCTGATGCTGCCCAGCGCTAGCGTGCGGGGCCTGTCCGACGACAAGGCGGGTCGACTGGACATGGCCGACGTGGCCGGCCAGTACGAGGCCCGGCGAGCCCTGGAGATCGCCGCCGCCGGCGGACACCACCTCTATCTGAAGGGGCCTCCGGGCGCGGGCAAGACGATGCTGGCGGAGCGCCTGCCCTCGCTGCTCCCGCCGCTGACCCAGCAGGAGGCGCTGGAGGTCACCGCCGTCCACTCGGTGGCGGGCCTGCTCCCGGTCGGGCGTCCGCTGATCGACACCGCGCCCTACTGCGCCCCGCACCACTCCACGACTTCTGCGGATGGTTCAGAACTGTCTCAGCTCGAAAGGTTGGGCAGTCGGGCTGGATCGAACTGGAGTGCTATCTCTTATGGATCGAACTGTCTCAAGGGGATCTGAGTGGAACTTCACTACATCAAGCCCGACTTGCTCGATCGATGGCACCCAGGCGTCGGGCCTTCAGCGGCCGAGGTGCGCGCGATCCTTGAAGAGGGAGTGATCAAGGACGGCACGCCTCTGTTCCTCGACGCTCAGATGCGCCCGATCGAGTACCTGTCGGGCTGGTTTCGGCACCTCTCGATGCGCCATCGCGACCGGAAGACGATGCGCCAGTACGCCTACCTGATTCGGAGCCTCGTTCACTTCCTGGAACAGCGGGGGACCAGTGTGCTCTTGGCTACCGAGGCCGACTTGACCGCCTTCCGCCGGTCTCGGACTGAGCTGCAGGAGGAGCCGATCGATGACGGCACCTGGGATCGCGACGCAGGAGTGATCGACCGGCTGTACGGCTGGCTTCTCGACAACGGCCACGTCAAGCGGCGGCCCGTGCGCCTCGACGGCGACGGCCGCAACCCTCTCGCCTCCGGGATCACCCGGGGGATGGACATCCGTCACTTCGCTCCCGACCAGTACCTGTACTTCCGGGACGTGGGACTCGGTGGCCAGTTGCCCGACGCGACTTTGAACCTGGGCTTCCGGGGCTGGTACCCGCACCGCAGCCGGGCCGGTCTCGAACTGGCGCTGCTGACCGGCATGCGCAAGCAAGAGTGGTCGACCACGCTGCTGCCCGAACTCGGCTTCTTCGACGGCTACCGACCAACGGGGTCCACCGAGTTCGACCTGCAAGCCTGCGCGAAGTACGGGATGCACCGCGTGGTGTACGCCCCGGTCGCGGCTCGGGCGATGCTGTCGAACTTCTTCATGCTGGAACGGGACGAGATCGCCGACACGTCCGCCCGCTCCCTGGCCCGCAGGGCCCGGGACCTGTTCGTCGTCACCGACATCGACCACTCGACAGGCAAGCTGACCGGCACCTACCAGGGGCGGCGCCGAGTATTCGTGATGCAGGCCATGGACCCGGAGATGCGCCGCGTCACGGTCTTCGAGCGCGACGGCGGCGGCCTGGAGGCGATGGCCATCTTCATCGGGCACGGCGGGCTGATGATCGGCCCCTCGTCCTGGGACGCGATCCGCAAGGACGCCTGGACCCGCATGACCGAGCACGCCGGCCACCCGTCCGCCCCGCAGTTGCCGCGCAAGGTTTGGCGCTTCCACGACGCTCGCCACACGTTCGCCCTGCAGCTGCTGCGGCACTTGAAGTTCCGCCAGTTCGAGCAGCGGCGGGAGCTGGAGGCCGGCGCCGCGATCTCTCCCATCGACATCCTCGACCTCGCCGCGATCACCCTCGTCCAGAAGCGACTCGGGCATAAGCACCTTTCCAGTACATATCACTACGTGCGCTACATGGACGATCCGATGAAATACGTCGATGACGCCTTCCGGCAGTGGACCCAGCACGACGGGGCCACCTACACCGAGATCGCCGCCAAGGCCATGACCCTGGGTCTGGAGGCATCCCATGCCCCTGCGCGGTGACTACACCCCTGCTGTGGCCGTCCCGCCGTCCGCCCCGGCTCTGGACCGCATCGGGCCCCGGACACTCACGATCAGGCTGGCGGCGTCGACCAGGATGGTTGAGAGAACGATCAACCCCGGGGACTTCCGCTGCTCGAGGCTTGTCGGCGAACTGGCCGACGAGTTGGTCCGGCAAGCCGAACTGCACCGCTGGACCAGCGGCAACGTGGACATGTACACCAGGGCGCTGAAGCTGTTCGCCGAGCACGTGGGCAAGAGCACCGATCGCCCGCAGGACGCGTCGCTGGGCCGCGCGGAACCAGCTCTCGCCCCGCTCGTGGGCGACTTCGGCAGGAGCCTGCCGGCGTCGTATCCGGTCGGCTCGGTGACGCCCGCCAACTATGTCTATGCCCTTCACCGGCTGATCCGCAGCCGCAGCGAGCGCGAGGGCGCCACGCTTGAGCCGGGGCTCCTCGCACTCCTCAGCGCCCGACACACGGTGCCGCTGGGACAGTCGTCCGAGTTGGACGAGTTCCCGTTGGCGCAGAAGCGGATCCTGGCTCGGGCGGGCTGGGCGCATCTGCGCGCCCTGGAGAAGCGGCTGGCGCACGGCCAAGCCCTCATCGGGCAGGCCCAGGGCCATCCCGAGAAGTACGGATGGCTGGACCCCGGCAATGTCCTGTGGGCCCTGGAGCGCGGCGAGATCACCATGTCCCAGTTCCTGGAGCAGATACCCCCGCACATGGAGCACTGGTCGGCAGAGCCACACGCGATGCTCGCGGACATGCTCGCGGTGACCGGCGAGCCGTACGGACCGGGCAGCCCTGCTGCCTTCACCCTGGCGAAGGCCATGGCGTCCTTGCTCTACCCCAACTCGTTCGACCTGCAGGCGTTCCGGGTGCTTCTGGCCTGTGCCACCGGCCACGCCCCGGAGGAGATCAGCACGCTGTGTCTGTCCGGCATCGAGTTCACCCCCAACGGCGTGCGGCTCCAGCTCACGAAGCTGCGGGGCAAGGAGGTCCGGTACCGCGAATTCTCTACAGCGCAGGACGTGATCCATCCCGAAGGACGCTCCCTCAACGTGGCCTACATCATCCGACGACTAATCGCGGCCACCGAGAAGGCCCGGCCGCTGGCCGGTCCCGCCGACAGCGACCGCCTGTTCCTGCATGCCGTCGTGGCCAAGTCCACACGTGACATCCGGGTGGCGAGCTTCTCCACAGCTCGCGTGAAGGTGGGTTTCGGTGACTGGATTCGGCGACACGGCCTGGACATCGCAGAGCCCCACGAGATCCGCCGCATCCGCAAGAGCACCAAGGTGGAGAAGGTCATCGCCCGTCGCGGCTCTGTCGCCGCAGCCGCCGACGACCACAGCGTGGCCACGTTCCTGGGCCACTACGCCCACGGCACGACTCTGCGGACCCTGTCCGGAGCCGTGGTGAGCCGCGCGCAGGGCAAGTGGCTGGACCGGGCCCTGCAAGGGCCCGTCCTGGTCGACGAGCAGGCCCTCGAAGGGCTTTCCTCCCCCGAGAGCCTGGAGGCGCTGGACCTGACCGCGGAACAGGCCGGTCAGCTCCGCGACGGCTACCTCGACATGGGGGTGAGCGGGTGCCGCAACCCGCGGCAGTCCCCGTACGCGAAGAAGGAGGGCGACCTATGCCCGGTCGCACCGCTGAGGTGCCTGGAATGCGGCAACGCCTTCATCCTGCCCTCCAACCTCCCCCAGCTGCTGCTGTACAGCGACTTCCTGGACGGTCTGCGCGACCGGCTGTCCCCGGAGCACTTCGCCCTGAACTGGGGCCAGCGCCACACCAACTTGTCCGCTGTGCTCGCCGAGCGCAGTCCTGCCGAGAAACAGGCGGCCCGCCAGCAGATCGCCGCCGACGGCACCACCTTGCAGATCCCTCTTGCCGCGTACACGGAGTTCGACCGATGACCACCGCCCTGCCCGCATCCTCGGCTTCCCCGGCGCCCCTGGCGAGCGCGATCTTCGCCGCGGACGAGCCGGTCCTGCAGTCCCACCCGCTGACCGCCGGCGTGCCGGTGCCCGTGTTCGGCGACACCTCCCGCTGGCCGATGATCGCGACCCCCAGGGCCGCGAACATGGCAGCCGCTGCCTGGGTTGTCCCGCTGCCGAACCATGACCCTGTGTGGAACCTGCGGGGACGAGAAGTCGCGATGGCCATGCTCAACCCGCAGCATCCCGCCGTGCTGGAGCGCGGCATCAACGTCGCACGCAGGCCGTACAGTCCGCTGACCGTCTACGCCCAGATCAGCACACTGCGCTTGTTGGCGACATGGGCGCAAAGTCAGGGAATGTCCAGCGACATCAGCGGCTGGGAGCTCAGCCGTATCCGGGCTTTCCTGACGTTCCGCAGAGGGCAGGTCGAGGCGAGCGCCCTCGTCCTAGACGTCCGCCACCTGCGCCGTCTGGTCACGCTCCACGGGTTGCTGACTGGTGGGGGCCTGCCGGCCGACCCCTGGCCCGGGCAGACGGTGAACGAGGTCGCCGAGTACACCCCCGAGGGACTCACGACGAAGAACATCCGACCGGAAGTCTGGTTCGCGCTGGTCCGCGCGTCCTGGGCCTACATCCACGACTTCGCACCCGACATCCTGGCCGCCCGCGAGAACTACCGGCTCCTGGTCGAGGCAGCCCAGCCGTCCGCCCGCGGGATCGACGAGCGGTTGCGCCGCTACCTGGCCGATCCCGACAACCGCATCCCCGTGCACACGGCCGCTACTGCCCGGCGGGCAGGGCAGCCCAACCTTCGCCAGCTCGCCCTGACCCTTGGCGTCACAGCCGCGCACGCGAACCGGCTCCTTTCCCACCGGGAGAAGCTGGAGGAGGCCGTGGCCCAGGGGCGGGGCATCCCCGGCGGGCTCCAGGGCACCTTGTGCCAGGTGACCCGAGCCGACGGCAGCCGAGGTCCCTGGGTCGAGGGCTTCGACGCCACGGCCTTGGCCGCGGAACTGACGGCACTGCGCGGTGCCTGCTTCACCTTCATCGCCGCGTTGAGCATGATGCGCGACTCGGAAATCAGGGCAATTACCCGTAATTCGGTTGTTGAATACTACGGCACACCGGCGGTCGTCTCCCGTCTTCAGAAGCTCAACCCCAGCGTCCCGAAGGAGCGTTGGTGGATCATCGAACCCGTCGCGGAGACCATTCGGGTTGCCGAGAAGCTCTCCCAGCACCCCGATCTGATCTTCGCGACGGGTGTGGGAGGCGGGAAGATCCTGGCCACTGAGCACGGCGACGCCTTCGACAGCGGTGAAGTGGTCAAGAACTTCGTCGCGTACGTCAACACGCGATCTGCCTCGCACGGTCTGCACATCCCGCCCGGTTCGGCATCCCCGCACCAGTTCCGCAAGACCATGTCGATGCTCACCAGCACCGAACCGGGATGGGAGATCGCCCTGGGGACCCAGCTCCACCACGCGGCCAAGCGGACCTTGTCCAACCGGCTCACTGAGGGATACGCCGCCCCGGACGCCGACTGGGCCAAGCTCTTGGACACGGCCCTGGAGGACGTCCACTTCGAGCGCCTGAGCGCCTTCTACGACGAGTACAAGCAGGGCCGGCCCATCGGCTTCGGCCCTGGCGCGGAACGGGTCACAGCGGCCTTCCGGGCGGTCGAGGAGGCCGCCGAGCAGATGAGGTCCACCGGCAACGCCCGCCAGGGCGACGGCCGCGTCGAATACGACCTGCTTCGCAAGACCCGGATACCGATCCGCTTTGGCAAGCTCAACCACTGCACCGTCGACGACCGAGACCCGGCCGGCGCGGTCTGCCGCGAGAACGCCAAGATCCCCGTCGGTCACACCGGACCGCTGCACGACATGTGCCGCCCCGGCCGGTGCGGCAACGCGATCGTCACACTCCACCACATCGGAATCTGGTCCGCGGAGAAGGGCAGCGTGGAACGACAGATGGCCTCACCCAAGATCCACCCCGACCGCCGTGCCTCGCTGCAACTGCAGCTGGACGAGGTCAACGCGGTCATCGCGAAGGTCACCCAGTGACCGCCCCGGTGACCCCGGCCACCGAGAAGGCCCTGCGCGAGGCCATGGCCCGCCTCATCGAGGGGCGCCCGCGGGTGACCGACGGGAAGATGACCAAGGAGAACCTGTATCGCGAGGCCGGCGTCAGCCGGGCGACCATGAACCGCGCCACCGCAGTCATGGACGAGTGGAACACCTACACCGCCCAGCAGGGCCGCCGCACCGTGGGAGAGGCCCGGCGCGACTCCGAGATCAGCCAGCTGCAGGACGACCTGTGCAAGAAGACCCAGAAGATCACCGAGCTGCAGCGCAAGCTCGACGCCGCCGCTACCGTCATCGGCGCTCTGCACCACGAGAACAAGGCCCTGCGCGAACACATCGCATCCCGTGGAGGCTCGGTCATCTCCATCGACCAGCATCGCGCCTGAGACGGTACCCACCCTGGAAGGCAGTGCTGTCAGAGTGATCCGTGCGGGTGCACAGCTCCGAGGGCGGTCGTCGCTGGCAACCTCGCCGGGCCCGCATCCTCGAATGCTGTGATCCGCTACGAAGCCAGCGAGCTTTCGTGGCATGCTCTGGCCACCGATGCGTTCTGAGGGGGGCCATGGCGATCGTCGTTGTTCGATCCGCGCGGGAGATACAAGCCGAAGCCGCTGGCCTCGAGGCTGCCTTGCAGTCGATGGGCGCTGAGGAGGCGGACCTCTCCCGAACTGCTGAGGCGTTGCGGGCGTTCTGGCGGGCGCGGCTCCCGCACTCCCTGTGGGTCTGGGCTATGCGGCTTGCGTACCTGGCCGGGATGGTGGTGCCTCTCGTGGCCACCATCAAGGACCATCCGTCCGCTGGTGTGCCCGCGCTCCAGGCAGTCCTGCGGCTCGCAGCCCTGTGGGGTGGAGGCGTCGTCGTCGTCGCCATCACCGTCAGGCTGTTCCGGCCGCTCAGCAGGGCCTACAACGACCTTGCTGATGTCGAACGCTACGAGCTGATCCGCTGGGCCAGTCTCGTGGTCACCTCCTGCGGACATGCCTTCAGCGTCTCTCCCATCGAGCGAGTCACGTACCTGCGCTGGATCAGTTACCAGTGCGCCGGCGTCGAACGAGGGTTGCGGCGGGCACATCGAACCACTCGGCATACTCGGCTCTTCTCACCGCGCCGGAAGGAGATCCGCGCGCACGCGGCTCGTGTGATCGGCTCGCTGCGGCAGGCGGAGGCCAAGCTGGACCAGGACCCCGAGAGCGCGCTGCGCGAGTTGGCGGTCATGGTCGTGACCATCTCCGAGAACTACGCGGCCGGAAAGTACGTGGCCCTGCTTCCCGAGGACAAGCTCGCGCAGGGACGGCCCGCACGGGACTGGGAGCGCGTCTGGTTCCTCGGAGCCTGGCTCCTGTCGTTGGGGCTCGCGTGGGCAGTCTCCCAGCTCAGCCTTCCAAGCGCTGTCGGCGCACCCCTCTCCCTGCTGGCCGTGGCGTCTCCCTTCATCGCCCGCTGGGGAGTCGAAGGCGGGTTCAGCCGCTTCGCGCTGACGAGAGGATCGCAGTAGCCGAGTAGCGCACCCGCGTTCACCTGGAGTTCTCAGCTGAACGCCAGTTCCCGGAAGGCGTTGCGGATGTCGGTGAGGGGCTGCCGGTCGCGGGTGAGGAACAGCTTGTTGGTCAGGAGCACGGCCCAGGTTCCTCGTTTGGGTGAGATCCACATGGCGGTGCCGGTGAAGCCGTAGTGCACCCAGGTGTGCTCAGCCGGGGCGGTGCCGGGAGCGGGGTGCCAGAACAGGCCGCGTACGGGCTCCAGCTGACCGGTGTGGACGGCCAGGGATTCCTCGGTCCAGGCGGGGCCGAAGCCGGGCTGCACGGGTGCGGTGACCGGGTCGAGCATGTACCGCAGGAAGCGGGCCAGGTCGTCCAGGGCGGAGAAGACGCCGGCGATTCCGCACACGCCGCCGAGGAGGCGGGCGGAGAAGTCGTGGGCAGTGCCCTGCAGGTGGGTGCCGGTGTCCTGGTCGAGTTCGGTCGGGGCACAGCGGGCGGCCTGGTCGGCGGCCAGCGGGCCGAAGCGGGTGGCGTGCATCTCGAGTGGACGCCAGATCCGCTCGGTGGCGAGCCTGTCGAGCGGCTGGCCGGAGAGGTGTTCGGCGAGGTAGCCGAGGATGAGGGCGGCCCGGTCGGTGTACTCGACGGCCTCGCCCGGCGGGCGGTGCAGGGCCTCGTGCAGGACCCCGGTGCGGACGGCGGCCGGGTCGGTGCCGTAGAGGTTCTTCAGCTGGGCCCGCAGCGGCACACCGGCGGTGTGGGTCAGCAGGCTCCGGGCGTTCACCTGGCCGAGGGGGCGGCCGGTGACCTCGGGCCAGAAGCCGCCGAGCGGCTGGTCGAGCGGGAGCCGGCCGTCCTCCCACAGCGCGCCGATGGTGGACCAGACGGCGAGGATCTTGGTGAGGCTGGCGACGTCGAAGACGGTGTCCAGGTGCATCAGAGTGTTTGGCTGGTCGGGGTCGAGGACGCCGACGGTGCCGCTGGCCCGGGTTCCGGCCGCGTCGCCGACGGCCCACACGGCCCCGGGGTAGGCGTGCTCGCGTACGCCGCCTGCCAGGAGCTGGTGGATGCGGTCGGTGCTGGGTGTCATCGTCTCCCCGATTCACTGTGGACGTCCCCGCTCCGGCCAGCGTAGTGAGCTGGCCGGAGCGGGGCGGGCTTCGGCGCGAACCCCGGTCAGCTGAACTGCTTGCCGAGGTCGGTCAGGGCGGCCGCGGTGGTGCTGAGCGGGTAGCGGGCCGCGTTGGTCCGGCCGGCGTTTCGCAGCGCGGGCAGGAGGCTGGGCGAGGTCCGCAGCCGGTCCAGGTCGCGGGCGATGGCGGCGGTGTCGGTGAAGTCGGTGGCCAGCGCTGAGCCGCCGAGGGTTTCACGCAGGCCGGGGACTGGCTGGTAGAGGACGGGCAGGCCGCACGCTTGGGCTTCGAGGGCGACCAGGCCCATGGCCTCGAGCGTGGTGGACGGCATGACGAGCGCGTCGTGCTCGGTGAACGCCTGCCAGAGCTGGGGGCGGCGGAGCCAGCCGAGGTAGCGGGCGTGGATGCCGGCTTTCCGCAGCACGGGTTGGAGCGCGTTGAACTCCGCGCGCGGGGCGGCGACGCTCAGTTCGACCCCTCTCGCGGCGGTCAGGGCCTTGATGAGGACGTCGCCGCCCTTCTCGGCGGTGAGCCGACCGGCGTACAGCAGCCGCAGGTGGCTGGTCGTGGAGCGCTTCGGTGCGGCGGGCGGGGTGGTGAGGAGGTGGTCGGGGATGCCCCATGGGATGTGGTGGATCTTGTGGGTATCGGTCTGGGGTGCGAGGCGGATCAGGTGGTCGGCCATGGCGGGGGTGGGTGCCACGATGGCGTCGGCGAGGCGGGCGGTCTCGCGCAGCACCCGAAGCTGGTCGCGGTGCATCTCGGCGAACAGCAGGTCGGTGCCGTGGACCAGCGCGATCCGCGGGTGATGGGGCAGGGCCCGCATCAGGGCCGGGGTGGCGCCGAAGGCCAGGTGGTGAAGGTGCAGCACCCCGATCTGCTCCGGGGCCAGGGCATGCGCGAGGGCCTGTCCGAGCGCGGCGACGTACCGCCGGAAGGCGGGGCCTTCGAGGGTCTTGCCGGTGACGGCCAGCAGTTCGAGTCCGGCCGGGACTGCGGGTCGGCGCCCAGGCGGCTGGAGCATGAAGGCGCGGGCGGGGATGAGCGGGTCCTCGCCGGTGTAGAGGTCGCGGAAGAGCTCGACGCTGCCGCCGGGGCTGCCGGCCGGCAGGTCGAGGCAGGTCGCCACCAACGGCTGGCCGGGTCGTGGGAAGGTCATGCCGCACCTCCGGGAATCTCCTCGTAGAGGCGGGAGATGTCGATGCCGTCGGTGGCCGTGTACTTGAGGCCGAGCTGCTGGTAGCTGGCCGGGGCGCCGAAGGTCTGAAGGAAGATCAGCTTCCCGAACGTCATGCCGGGGTAGACCCGCACGCGCCTGGCGACGCGGATCTCCAGCGTCCAGCGGATCGCGTGGCCGGCGTGACCGAGCGGCGCGGAGACGTGGACCCAGATACCGAGCACGCCGGTGGTGCGGTCGCCGTTGAGCATCTGCGCGTACCGCTCGGAGCCGGTCCGCTCCAGCGTTACCCCGAGGTAGAGCACGCCCGGCTCCAGGACCATGCCGCCCGGCGGGATGACGGTCTCGGCGAAGGCGGTGGGTGCGGCGGCGTCCAGGTCGCCGTCGCACACCCGTAACGTCTCACCCAGGCGCCAGTCGTAGGCGTTGGGGGACAGCCGGGCCGGGTCGAAGGGCTCGATGGCGATCTCGCCCGCGGTGACGGCGGCGGCGATGGCACCTCCGGTAAGGATCATCGGGCCACCGCCTCGACGCCGGGCTGGTCGCGCCAGTAGCCGGAGGCCTGCGGGCCGAGCGCGGCCTGGTACTTGCCGCTGTACAGGTCGACCGGGCCGACGGAGACGAAGAACATGATCTGGCCGATCTTCATGCCCGGGTAGACCTTCAGCGGGCGGGTCGGGGAGAGCATGAGGGTCCACTGGCCGTGGAAGCCGATGTCGCCGATCGGGGCGGTGATCTCGACGAACAGGCCGAGCCTGCCCACGCTGGAGCGGCCGAACAGCAGGGGCACGAAGGTGTCGGAGCCGACCTCCTCCACGGTATGGCCGAGGTAGAGCTCACCGGGCTCAAGGACCAACCCGCCCGGACCGATCTCGATCTCCTGGGTGGGGTTGGGGTGGTGGGCGTCGATGACGTCGCCCGTGTAGGTCATCAGCGTCCGGCCGAGGCGGACGTTGTAGCTGTTGGGGTTGACCTGGTCGGGCTCGAACGGGGCGATCCGCAACCTGCCGTCGCGGACGGCGGCGGTGATCTCCGGTCCGGTGAGGATCATTCGGCTTCTCCTTCGACGCGGGTGGGCGGGATTTCGGCGAGGACGTGCCGGACGGCCTGGCCGAGCTGGAGCCCGGCTTCGTCCGCGCGGCCGGCCAGGAAGGTCTCGGCGAGGTAATCGGTGGTCAGCACGCTGCGGACGCCGGGCGGCAGCGGATCGGGGGCCACCACCAGCGGCCCGGCCCGTTCGGTGAGGTGGGCCAGCAGACCGGGCAGGTCCCCGGAGACGGCTTCGGGCAGGGCCGCGTGGACCAGCTGGTTGCCGAACGGCTCGATGGCCAGCAGGTCGGCCAGGTGCAGCACCTCGCCGAGCGCGGTGGGCCGAAGCGCGGTCTCGTTGAGGATCACGGCTTCGGCGCCCAGACCGGTGTGCAACCGGGCCGCGGCAGCCTCCAGCAGGTCGCGCCGGTCGGGCACCGTGTGCTGCCAGCGGCGGGCGACGGGCCCGAGCGGCGCGGCCAGCCGGGCCCTGATCGCCTCGATCGCCTCGCCGATCGCCTCCAGCTCGGCGGGGAGCGTGGCCGTGTCGGGGAAGCGGCAGGTGCGGGCTGCCCAGCCTGAGCCGACGGGCTCGGCGAGCGCATACCCGGCGCCGAGTTCGGCGCCCTTGACGACCAGGGTGGTGCCGACCGGCTCGGGCGCGTAGTGGTCGCTGTGGCAGTGCCCGGCGAAGACGATGTCCAGGAACGGGCACTCACTGGCCAGCTCCCGGTCCTCTTCGAAGCCGGAGTGGGACAGCAGGATCCAGGTGTCCACCTCGTGGTGGTGGGCCAGCAGCAGCTCGCGCAGGGCCCGCACCGGGTCCATGGCGCGGTGTCCGGCGCGCTGGTCGAGCGGGATGGCGCTGAACGCCTGCGGGTTGATGACGGCGGTGACCGCCACCTTCCGGCCGCCGATCTCCACCAGGTGCAGAGGGCGGAAGAGCGGGCGGCCTGTGGCCTCGGCGACGGCGTTCGCGCAGACCGTCAGCTCGTGCAGGCCAGGCTCGAAGTGGTGGCTCCAGCCGTGGTTGCCGGGCGCGATCACGTCGTAGAGCGACAGCAGGATCTGCCGTTCGATCCCGCCGCGGCCGAGGCGGTAGAAGCCGGTGCCCTCGAAGAAGTCCCCGCAGTCCACCACCAGCGACCGCCCGCGCTCCGCGTGGAGCTGGGTGAGCATCCCCGCGCTGTGGGCGAGGTTGGAGTGGACGTCGGTGGTGGCGACGATCCGATCCAGCGTCCGCGTGGCCGGGGTCATCGGGTGACCTCGGTGATGTCGGCGCCGAGGGTGCGGAGTTTGGCGGGCAGGTCGGCGTGGCCGCGCTGAAGCTGGTCCAGGCCGGTGACGGTGGTGGTGCCCCGCGCGGTCAGTCCCGCGATCAGCAGCGCGGTGCCGGTGCGGATGTCTGTGGCCTGTACGGCGGCGCCAGTCAGCCGCTGGGGGCCGGTCAGCCGACACTGGGTGGGCGAGATCTCCTCGATCTGGGCACCGAGCGTGCGGAGCTGGGGGATCAGGTTGCCGTGCCGGCCGGGGTTGATGGCGTCGGCGAACAGGTGGGTGCCGGGCAGGCCGAGGGCGAGTGCCATCAGGGCGGGCTCGAAGTCGGCGTCCAGGCCGCCCGGGGCGAGCGAGGCGATGGCGAACAGTGGTGTGCCGCTCGCGGTGCCCCCGCCGGGCAGGACCAGGGCTTCGGGCTCGGCCAGGGCGGGGATGCCCAGCCAGTTCAGGGCCTCGGTGACGGGGACGGTGTCCTGGCCGCGCACGCCTTCGATCCGGCCGCTTCCGCCAGTCGCGGCGATAGCGCAGGCCAGTGTCCCGGCCTCGATCTTGTCGCCGGGCACCGCCCAGGTCAGGGTCGCCTGGTCGGCGAGGGCCGGTGGCTCGACGGCGAGGGTGTCCTCTCCGAGGTTTGCCCGCCATCCGGCCTGGCGCAGGCAGTCCAGCACGCCGGTGAACTCCGGGGACAGGTTGGGGTTGCCCAGCAGCAGCCGGTGGCCGCCGACCACGGCGCGGAGCACGGCCACGACGCTTGCGCCCCGGGAGCGGAACGGCAGGTCGATCACCACCTGTCCGGGGCCGTCGGGGGAGGATGTGACCTGGTAGCCGGCGTCGTCGACTTCGACCTTGTCGCCGAAGGCCGCGTAGACCTTGAAGTGCTGGTCCATGCCGCGCTCGCCGATCTGGCAGCCGCCGGGCCACGGCAGCCGGGCCTGTCCGCAGGCGGCCAGCAGGGCGGGCACCAGGTAGTAGGAGGCGCGGATGCGGGCGGCGTCCGGGAGCTCGGGCACCGGGATGCGGCTGTCCACCGGCATGAGGGCAACCGCCCGGGGGTCGGTGACGGGCCGGGCGAGGTGGCAGCCCGAGCGCTGAAGCAGGGTCAGCATCAGCTGCACGTCCGCGCTGTCGGGAACGTTGTCCAGGTGGACCGGGCGGCGGATCGCGGCGGCTGCTGCCAGCAGCGGCAGGGCGGCGTTCTTCGAGCCGTCCACCCGCACGAGGCCGGCCAGTGGGCGGCCGGGTCGGACGGTGACGGCCAGGCCGGTCACAGGGCTGGGGACGAGCGTCATGGAAGCCTCCACGGCAGTGGGCAGGACGGACGGTTGGTGCCGGTCAGCTGTGCTCGGGGCGGCCCGGCCGCCGACATCCGGTGTTCGCCGGGCGGCGGCCAGGCCGCGAAGGGCACCGCCCCGATCAGAAGGGGTGGGGCGGTGCCCGCCGCGCGTCGGTCCCGGGGTGCCGGGAGCGATGGCGCGGCCCGGCGCGAGGCGCACGTCCGGGGCGGACGGTGCGGCTTTCGCGCCGGAAGCGGCGGGGTCAGGCAGCCGCGAGGTCTTCGCGCGGCAGCGTGCAGGTGATCTGCTTGCCGACCGGTGTGGGCCTCACGGTCCAGCCCGGGGCGAGGACGTCGAGAATCCACAGCCCGCGGCCGGTCTCGGCATGCGCGTTGTCCGGCGGCTCGGCCTTCCGGTCTGGCATCGCTGACGGCACCGGGTCGTGGACCTGCACCAGGATCTGCTCGTCGGCGCTGGCGACCAGGACGATCACCGGGGCCCACGGGCCGCACAGCCGCACCGCGTTGCCGACCAGTTCGCTGGCCACCAGCCGGGCGGCCTCGGCGACCGGCTCGGCCGCCCCGGCCGAGGCCACGGCCTTGAAGACGCGCGAGCGCATCTCGCTGATGTGCTCGGCGCTGGCGTTCATGTGCAGCACGAAGCCGTCGGGGCGGGGTACCAGGAAGAAGCCGCATGCGGCCACTTCGGGTTCGTAACGAGGGCGGACCTGGTCTTCGTGCATGGCGGGCTCCCCAGTGGACAGAGCAAGCCGCCGGCCACGGACGTGGAGGAAGGCTCGCGCGAGGGTTCGGCAGGCACGTCGGCGTCGGGGCAGACGAAAGCCCCCGGCAGTCGGCGCAAGGCAGGCAGCGGCATATGACACGAAGTGCGACCGGAAGGTCACAGCTCGCCACCAGGAGTCAGCATGCCGCCGAACCCTGGGTCTGGGCAATATGCCTAAGACGAATTCCCTCGGATTGGTTGTCTTCCGTCTCGGGTGGGGTGGAGACTTGCGCCATGGCGAAGAGGAACCCGGCTCCGCAGTCCGTGTACCGCCGTCAGCTCGCCTCCCGACTCAAGGAGTTGAGGGACGCCAAGGAGCTGACGCTGAGCGAGGTCGCCGAGGTCGTGGAGGTCAACCAGAGCTCGCTCAGTCGGATCGAGAACGGCGACCGGGGCACCACCCCGGTACTGGTTAAGGCCCTGCTGGACTGCTACGAGGTGACCGACCCGGTGGAGCGGGAGGACATCCTCGACCTGGTCCGCGCTGACCAGGCCCAGCGCCAGCAGTGGTGGAAGAAGTACTCGGCGGTCATCAACACCACCCAGTACGGCGGCTACCTTGCGCTGGAGTCCAGCGCGACGAGCTTCCGCTCCTACGAGCCGCAGCTGATGCCCGGTCTGCTGCAGACCGCGGACTACGCGCGGCAGGTCATCACCGAGATGCGGGTGGACCTGACCGCCAAGCAGGTGGATGCCCTGGTGACCGTGCGGATGGAGCGTCAGGAGAAGGTGCTCGGCCGCGAGGACGCGCCGAAGCTCTGGGCGGTGATCGACGAGGCGGCCATACGGCGGATCGAGGGCAACCGGGCCGTCTTGAAGGGCGAGCTGGAGCACCTGTTGGATGTCGCGCCTCGCACGAACATCACGGTCCAGCTCCTACCGTTCTCCGCCGGCTTCCACCCCGGTCTGTACGGGTCGTTCATGCTCATGGGTTTCCCCGAGCCGAACCCGGACGTGGTGTGGGTGGAGAATCTGACCAACTCGGTGTACTTCGAGGGGTCTGAGGATGTGGAGCGCTACACCGAGGTCTTCGACCACCTGCGGGCCCGTGCCCTCGGCCCACCCGAGACCCGCAGCCAGATCAACAAGATCCTCAAGGAGCTGTAAGCGTGAGCACCACCAAGCCCGACCCCGTTGAGCTGGACTTCTCCGGCGTCACCTGGGAGAAGAGCCCGTTCAGCGGGGGCAACGACAACTGCGTGGAGTTCGGAGTGGTCGACGAGTTCATCGCGATCCGCGACTCCAAGCGGCCCGAGCAGACCCCGCTGGTCTACACCCGGGATGAGATCAAGGCGATGGTCGCGGGTGCGAAGGCCGGGGCCTTCGACCACCTGGCCTGACAGCGGCACAGGCCGCCTTGGCGGCCGGGCAACGAATGGCGGCCGGCCCCAGCGTTAGTGGGGCCGGCCGCCTTCGTCATCATCCCAGACCGCCCCGACAACGGTCGGCAGCGGCTGCGGGCCGGTGACACGACGGCCGGACAGGGCAGCGGCGCATGCGAAGTGGTGACGGCGTTCGATGAGTCCGCTGTTCGCTGCGGTCTCATCGGTCAGCGGGGTGACGCTTGGGCCGCCGGATCTCCTCGACGAGGTTCCACAGCAATCCGCTTCCGGCGGCCCATTCGGCCAGCAGTTGCCGACCGACCAGATGGACGCCGTAGGTCTTGCCCCACGGTATGGCCTTCGAGGAGAAGCGGCCGTTGGTGACGACCAGGGCGAACGTGGCCCCGTGGACCGGTTCGGCGGTGCCCTTGACCTGCTGAAGGTCCGGGGTCCCGACCGCCTTGCCGTTGGCTCCGTCACGCCGGTGCTTGCACTGGACCACCCACACGCGGCCGTCCGGATCCACGGCCCGCACGTCGCAGGCGTTGTCACCGGCGCCGCCGACCCGCTCGGCGGTGAAACCGTCGCGGCGCATCAGGTCCCGCACGGCGTACTCGAAGCCCCGGTGGTGGAAGGAGTCGATCTGCTCGGGGGAAAACCGCAACCCGTTGCGGCGCACGTCCTCCTCCCACTCCTTGCGCCAGTTGCGGCGGGAGCCCCACCAGGCGAGGAGGCAGCAGCCGATCACGAGGGCCATCTTGATCACCCAGTGGTGCTTGTCCAGCCAGGCGCCCAGGAGAAGGTTCCCGATGAAGAAGAGCACCCAGAAGACGCCCTGGGCGGCCAGGAGCGCCTCCTCCTGCCACCGCCACGGCGCCCTCGGCATCGGGGCGTGCCCGGACGAGGGCGTCGCCTCGTTGGCGAGATGGTCTTCCAGCACGTCCTCCAGCGGCGTCATGCCACCTCCTTCTCGTCCTCGTGTCCGGTTCTCACGCCGCAGCCCTGAGCCGGCCGCGCCTGGCAGTTCGCAGGGGCAGACGGAGGAGGTCGGGCAGCGCCACTCCGCCCTCGGCCCAACGTCGAAGAGCATCCCGGTCGACCCAGTGCACGGCGTGCTTGTCGCCCCACGCCTTCGCGTCGCGGGTGAAGGAGCCGTTGGTGACCACCACCGCGACCTCGGCATGGTGCACGGGCCCGGCGGTGCCCTTGACCTGGTACATCACCTGCGAGCCGACCTTGCCGCCGACCTTGGTGTGCTTGGCCTGTACAACGATCCGGCCTCGCAGCCGGTCCTCGCCGATGACGTCGGCGGCCTGGTCGCCCTGCTGGCCGACCTGCCGGGCCGGGATACCGTCGCGGATGAGCAGGTCGCGCAGGGCGAACTCGAACTGCTTGTCGTCCATGGCGTCGAGCTGCGCGAGGCTGAGCCGAAACGTGGCGAGCCGCTGCTGCCGGGCCGCCTCGCCAGCGCGTCGAAGCCACCACCAGGCAGCCAGGCCGGCCGCAGCGAGCCCGGCCACGGCCACGAGCACGGGCAGCCCGGTGGTGAACGCCCACCGCAGGCCGTCGAGTGCCCAGGACAGGACCACGAGCGCGATGACGGCGGCGGCGACGCGCTCGGCTGTCGTGCGGGGCAGCCGCAGCCCGAGGTGCCGCAGCTTCCGGCGCATCAGTGGCCCGCCGCCGGAGCGGAGGCCGGAGCGGTGCTGCCCGGGTTCGTGTTGGTGGTCGTCGTGCTGCCGCCGCCCTGTCCGTACAGCCACACACCGCCGACGACGAGCGCGGCGATGAGCCAGCCGCTGGTCTTCTTCATCCTCGGGCGCGGCTTGCGCCGGATATGACCGCGCACGTAGGTGTATCCCTCGGGTGCCATGAGCTTTCCCTCCCCTGACCGGCGGACCGCGTGATATGGCTCCGTCCTTGGGAAGTTGTGTAGCAGCGGCGGCCGACAATTCCTGACGGATGATCAACAATGATCTTGTTGTGCGGTACGAACCGGCCATCGGCGCGACCGTCTCTCCCAGGAGGCCGGAACGGCAGCAGTCGGGGGGCTGACCGGTGCAAACGGTGCAGTGTGCTCGCACCGGACTGTTCCGTGCGGCGCGGTGGCCAGAGGTTGGGCGGAAGGCCGAGCAAGGCACTGTAGCCCCGGAGTGCTGGCACAACGCACCCGAGCGGTATCACGGGGTAGTCGGAACACCCTCCTGCGACAGATGGCGCGTTCATGTCGGCGTGCGCTGGTGCGCGTACGGCCCATGGCTCTGCCGCACGGGCGCCGACGTGTCGGTGTGTCACCGTCAGCTGCTAGAACGGGCACCTCCCGCGCTCCGCCCGCCTCGGTGGTGGCGGTCTGCTTCCGCGACAGGAAGGACGTCCTTGCCCACCCGCAGTCGTATGCCCTCTCAGCGCAAGAGCCCGGACCGGCCCACCCACGGGTCGATCTACACCCTCACCGACCCGCGTGATCACCGCGTGCGCTACGTCGGCCAGACGGAGAAGAGCCTGCAGACCCGGCTGGCCGGCCATCTCAACCAGCCGACCAACCCGGGCATGCGGCTGTGGACACTGATCCTCATGGCCCAGGGCCTCACGCCGGTCATCACCGAGGTGGACCGCGTGCGGACGCAGGACCTGCTCACCGTCGAGCAGGAGTACATCGAGTCCTACGCGGCCGGCGGCCACCTGCTGAACTCCCCGCACCATGAGCGGCACCTGCCCGACCTTGGCGCGCAGTACAAGGCCCTGTTCGTCGCCGCGGCCACCGAAGAGGACGAGGCCGGCGACAGCGGGCCCCAGCCTGTCCCGCCGATCGTCATCACGGTCCCAGGCCCCCCGCCCAGGGCTAGGGAGACGGAGGAGGAGACCTGGGTCCGCCACGAACACGCTCACTACTACTCGTTCAGCCTGGGCGGCGCCTCCTCGCGTCACCGGCCGCTGTCCATGCTGCGGCGGGGTCTGGGCTACCGCTGGTCATGGGCGCGGCGCTTGCGGTTCAAGCTCAAGCAGGCCGCCCGGCACCACCCCTGGCACCTCGTCGTGGGAGCGGCCGCCGGTGTCCTCGCAGTCTGGAAGGTCGCGCAGAGCCAGGCCGCGGGCGAACTCGCGCACTGGGGCCAGGAGCTGATCACCGGCGCCGTGTGGCCGGTGATAGCGACTGTGGACCACCCGGTCCGCCGGTTCATCCTCGCCCACGCCCAGACAGTTCCCGCCGGGGCTGCGACCTTGCGGGGCCTGTGGTGGGCGGCCGGAGCGGTGATCCTGTTCACCAACCTGCTGAGTGGCGCCTGGAGCCGCCGACTCGCCTGGACGGCCTACGGGGCCGCCACCGTCGCGATGGTCTGGTACGGATCCCAGCCGTCCGACCGCCCGGTCACCTGCGGCCTCACCGGCCTGCTGTGGGTACTCGCCTTCGCCTTCGTCTGACCGTCGCACACCGCTCCTTCCGGTCGTCCGGCACCCCGCCGGCCGCACGGAGAGCAGTGCCGGGGGATGTGATCCGCACCGGCGAGCCTTGACGGAAAGTGACTGGTCGGGGCAGCCTCGGTGATCGCGGCAGATGAAGCCGCACGCCAGGGGAGGAACAACGTGGCCATGGAGCCGACCGAGGAACAGCAGGCGGCGCGAGAGGTGTTCGCCTCGGGCCGGGACCTGGCGCTGGTCGCCGGGGCCGGGACGGGCAAGACCTCCACTCTGATGCTGATGGGCGCCGCCACCCGCAGGCGCGGCCTGTACATGGCGTTCAACCGGTCGATCGCGGACGACGCCCGCAAGCGCTTCGGGTCCAACGTGGAGTGCCGCACCTCGCACTCGCTGGCGTTCAAGGCGGTGGGTAGGAACTATCGCCAGCGGTTGGAAGCCTCCGCGCGGATCCCGGCGAAGGAGACCGCCCGGCTGCTTGGCATCGAGCGCGACCTGGTCGTGAACGCCGTCAAGGTCAAGGTCAACCACCAGGCGCGGCTGGTGATGGGCATGCTCCGCAAGTTCTGCTACACCACCGACCTGCAGGTGATGGCCCGCCACATGGAGCGCCTCAACGGCCTGGACATGCAGGGGCAGGACTACGTTGCCCGGGTGCTGCTGCCGTACGCGGTCAAGGCGTGGGAGGACATCCAGTCCACGACGGGAAGGCTGCGGTTCGAACACGACTTCTACATGAAGATGTGGGCGCTGAACCGGCCCGTCCTGGACGCGGACTTCGTCCTGCTGGACGAGGCCCAGGACACCAACCCCGTTCTGGAGGAGGTGTTCCTCGCCCAGAACGCCCAGCGGATCTGCGTCGGCGACCCCGCCCAGCAGATTTACGCCTGGCGCTCCGCCAAGGACGTGATGACGGGCTTTCCCGCCGAGCACCTCCACCTCACGCAGTCGTTCCGCTTCGGCCCCCGGATCGCCGAGCAGGCCAACCGGTGGCTGGGGCACGCCGAGTCGCAGATGCGGCTGACCGGCTCCGGACCGGAAGACTCCCGCATCGGCCCGGCCGCCGAGCCCGACGCGGTGCTGTGCCGGGGCAACGCGGACGCGCTCCAGGAGGTCCTGGCCTACCTGGAGCGCGGGGTGCCGGTGGCCCTGGCGGGCGGCGGCAGCGCGCTCCAGCGGATCGCCACCGCCGCCCAGGAGCTCAAGGCCGGCCGGCGCACCAGCCACCCGGAGCTGTTCCTCTTCAGCTCCTGGGGCGAGGTGCAGGAGTACGCCGAGCAGGACAAGGCCGCCCAGGACCTGAAGGCGATCGTCCAGCTCGTCGACGCCTACGGCCCCGAGACGATCCTGAAGGCCGTGGACCGGCTGACACCGGAGGAGAGCGCGAAGGTCACGGTCTCCACCGTGCACAAGGCCAAGGGCCGCGAGTGGGGATGCGTGCGCATCGGCGACGGCTTCTCGGCCCCGCCGGTCACCGAGGAGGGCCGGCAGATGCCGATGCGCTCCGACGAGGCGCGGCTGGTCTACGTGGCCGTCACCCGCGCCCGCCGCCAGCTCGATGCCCGCGGAATCTCCTGGGTGGACGCCTACGAGAAGGCAATCGCGCACGAGGAGAAGAACGGCACCATCGCGGGGGTGCCGCTGATCGCGCTGCCCCTGACCGGGCAACTGCGCTACACCACCTCGCCGATGTCGCGGTTCATGGCCGAACACCTGCCCAGCAGCGGCGCACTGGTCCACGACTACCTACGCCGCAGTGCCGGCCTGCCGCACCCCGTCCAGCCCATCGACGTCCAGCACCCCGACTGGTCGGCCCTCGGACACGCCGTCGACTACCGCCTGCGACTCTCCCTCGGCCGTCTGCTCGGCGGGGCCGTCACCCTCGGCATCCACGCCATCGGCTCCGACCGTTTCATTCCCGGGGCGCCCGCCTCCAGCGCCCGCGCGGCCCTGTACCAGGCAGGCCGACAGCTCCTGGCGGCCGTGGACGACCACCTGGCCGGCCCCGGACGGCTACACGAGGAAGCCGTGAGCCGCATGTGCTTTGTCGCCGCGCACTTCGAGGACGTCTTCCGCTCCGGGCAGGTGCGGCGGTTCAGCCCGCTTGCCACCGCCAGTGGGACAACGACGCTCGGTCAGCTGTGCGCGGCCGTACCGGAGTACGTCGTCGAGGACCTCGCCCGGCAGATGGAACTCGCCGACGGGCCGTTCAGGGAGTTCCGCGCACTGGCGCCCGAGTCCCGGATCTGCGGCCCCGACTTCGCGGGCAGCGCGGACATCGGCGGCGCCGACGCCGACTTCATCCTCGGCGGACTGCTGCTGGACTGCAAGGCCACCACCCGCCCCCAGCGGCTCGGCCAGGACGAGGTCTACCAGCTCGCCGGCTACCTCCTCCTGGACTACGACGACCGCTACCGCATCGACCGCCTCGGCCTGTACCTCTCCCGCCAGGGCCACCTCGTCGCCTGGGACGTGAACGAGTTCTTGACGCGCCTGGGTGCCACCGCGCCGCTGGCAGGGCTACGGGACAGGCTCCGTAGGCATCTGCGGTCCCACTCCCGCTCCATGCCGGTCTGACCTGCCGCGGTTGCCCCTCGGGGAGGAGGAAACGACCGCCGGGTACCCGACCCAGTCCGATTTTGCGGCGTCCGGCGACCTGCCTACCTTCCCGCGCGGCCGTCGGCGACGGGGCGGGGATCCGCTGCGACACGCCGAACGACCACCACCGCCACGGGTTCCTCTGGCATGCCTAAATGGGCTGCGAGCTGGGATGACAGATACGAACTGGTGTGCGATGATGACCAGGGTTTCATAAACCGGCCCTCAGATGAGGTATGGTTTATGAAACCTACGGTTGTCTGGAGGGGTCCTTGCAGAACCTCAGTGCTGAGTGGCGCGAGGAGCGGCTCGCCGAGCTCGATTTCACGGTCGACCTGTTCCATGAGGCGTTCGACGCGGCCAGCGCCGAGGCCCGTCGTTGCACCGACTTCGACGCGCCGGCGATGCGGGGCACCACCTTCTGGAGCCGCACCAACCGCTTCATCGGCGAGAAGAAGGAGAAGGAGAAGACGGGATGGGAGTACACGACGCGGGACAGCATCCTGCGCACGATCCACCCGTCCCGGAGCCACGCGGTCACTGCGGTCAGCGCGGCGGGCGGGGTCGGTGACCTCGACGCCAAGGTGCGCTCGAGGAACCCGAAGGGGCCGAAGATGGCTCGCATCGTGGAGCTCAACGGGCAGTTCGCCTTCATGACCCGCGACGCGATCAAATACGGCCGGGAGCTCGACGACATCCCGACCTGGTGCCTGCTCTACAAGTGGGAGAAGGACAGGCTCCTGGCCGAGCTGTCCATGCCGATCAAGATGAACGGCAAGTTCGTCGACGAGTGGCTGGAGCGCATCCCGCTGGACCTGCCCGACCTGGGCGCGATCGGCGTGGACGTCAACCTGCTCGACGACCCCGGGGACGATGGTGGCACCGAGGTCATCGTGGAGCTGCTGGGGGGCTGACGGGCATTACGTAGGTACGACATGGGAGCTGAGGAAAGTGTTCACCCCTGAACGGCTGGTTCTCGCGCGCAAGCGCCGGCGGTTGACGCTGGCGGCCTTGGCACGGGAGTCGGGAGTCTCGCCGCAGAGCATCACCGCGTTCGAGAACCACCGCAAGCCGCCCTCGGAGGAGTCACTTTCCTCGCTCGCCAAAGCCCTGCGCTACCCCGTGTCGTTCTTCGAGGCTTCCGTGCCGGGGGAGATGCTCCCCGACATGGTCAGCTTCCGGGCACCGTCGAAGATGAGCGCCCTGGAGCGGGACAGTGCACTGAGTTCGGGGACGGTGGCGGCCACACTGAACACGTGGCTGGAGGAACGTTTCAAGCTGCCGAAACCCAACGTGCCGACGTACCCGCACCTAGGGCCGGAGGAAGCCGCCGAACAACTCAGGGCGCACTGGGGGCTGGGCGAGGACCCGGTGCCGAACCTGGTGCACCTGCTGGAGGCCAACGGCGTGCGGGTGTTCTCCCTGGCCCCGGACTGCCTGGACGCGGACGCCTTCTCCACCATCAAGTCCGGAACGCCGTTCGTGTTCCTGAACACCCGTAAGACCGGTGAGCGTGGGCGCTTCGACGCCGCGCACGAGCTCGGGCACCTCGCCCTGCACTGCGAGCACCGCATCCCGCACGGGCGTGACTCTGAGGGCGAGGCGAACGACTTCGCCTCCGCCTTCCTGATGCCCAAGGCCGGGATCACCGCGCAGAGGCTGACCAACGCCTCGGTGGAGCGAATTCTGAGCGCCAAGCGTCGCTGGGGCGTGTCCGCGATGGCGCTGACGTACCGGTTGCGCAAGCTGGACCTGCTGTCGGAGTGGCGCTACAACCAGGCGATGAAGCAGTTGGCGAGCATGGGCTACCGCACCTCTGAGCCCGGGTCGTCCATGGTCCGGGAGAGCAGCCAGCTGCTGGCCAAGGTCTTCGATGCCTTGCGCAAGCCGCCGCTGTCGATGTCCCCGGCTGACGTGGCCACGCAGATGAACATCTTCCCCGAAGAGCTGAACGACTACGTCTTCGGCCTCGTGCCCATCGCCGTCGAGGGCGGCGGCGAGCAGTCCGCGCCGGTACGGCCCGGCCTGCGGCTCGTGCACGGCTGACGAACACCTGCGGTCAAGGTCCCGGTTGTGCGGAGCCGGCGTTGCGGATGCGCTCTCGACCGGCGGCTCCGCACCACCACCCCGGTCACGGCGCGTGTCCTGGTGGTGGCTCATGACGAGGCCGCGTGCGACGAGTAGCGAGAGAACAGGTCGACCGGGAGGCGCGCGGGCCGGGGCTGACGTGGGGTTCGCCGCGCTCATCATGCTCTACGGCGAGCGGCACCTGTATTACGCGTGTGCTCGCCCTTGAGGGGCAGCCAAGGCTGATGCCGGAAGGTGATGTCAGTCACACAGGGCCCCCGAGGAGATGTCTCATCGAACAGCCCTCTCAATGACTCCGAGAGAGCGCCGTGACTTGGCCTGCCAGTGAGCTGATGTCTCATGAGACATACCGACTGTGGAGAAGGCCACGATGCCCGCGATCGTCGGCGGCGGCAGCGGTCTGCCGAGACCGGGGGCGGTCTCGCTGGCCCACCGGGGTGTGCTGTTCCTGGACGAGGCGCCCGAGTTCCCCGTCCGGGTGCTCGACGCACTGCGCCAGCCGTTGGAGTCGGGTGAGGTGGTGATCGCCCGCTCGGCCGGATCGATGCGACTCCCGGCCCGCTTCCTGCTCTGCCTGGCGGCCAATCCCTGTCCGTGCGGCCGGTACTCGCGGCGGGGCGAGGGCTGCGAGTGCACCCCGGCCATGGTCAGCCGCTACCAGGGGCGGCTGTCCGGGCCGTTGCTGGACCGGGTCGACCTCCAGGTCCAGGTGGCTCCGGTGACCAGGGCCGAGCTCATGGAGCGGGACGCCTCGGCGGAGACCACCGAGACCGTCGCGGCCCGGGTGCTGGCCGCACGGGAACGGGCGGCGGCCCGCCTGGCGAGCACTCCGTGGCGGACCAACGCGGAGGTGCCGGGCCACGAACTGCGCACCCGCTGGCACCTCGCGTCCGGCGCACTCAACGACGCCGCACGGCAGTTGGAGCGAGGGCTGCTGACCGCCCGCGGCCTGGACCGGGTGCTCCGGGTCGCCTGGACGGTCGCCGACCTCGCCGGACGCGACCGGCCGGACCAGCGGGACGTGCGTACCGCCCTGGTCCTGCGCACGGGTGTGGAGCACGGACTGCCGCTGGCCGAACGGGTCTTCGGCCGGCTCGGCGGAATCCCGGCGCAGCGCGGCAGTCCGGGCGGTGGTCGGTCCGGGAAGCGCGAGCCGCGTGAGGAGCATCCGGAGAACAAGGAGGGTGAGGCATGAACCAGCCGCTGAGGCACGCTCGAATTTCCGGCCCGGCCGAGGCCGTCCCCGGTTCCGGAGTCGGAGCCGGAGCCGGGCCCGATCCCGAGCGCCTCGCCCGGGTGCTGCTCGGCAGGCTCAGCGAACCGGGGGACGCGGTGGTCGGCCGGTGGCTCGGCCAACTCCCCGCCGTCGACGTGGTCCAGGCGATCCGGGACGGAACCGTGCCCGACCACCCCGGACTGGACGCCATGCGACTGGCCGGGTACCAGGCGCGGCTCCCGGGGCTGGACCCGCAGATGGACCTGAAACGGGTACAGGACGTCGGTGGACGGTTCATCATTCCGGGGGACACGGAGTGGCCCAGCCAACTCGACGACCTGGGCGACGGACGTCCGATCGGGCTCTGGGTGACGGGCACCGGATCGCTGCGGCTGCTCGCGCTCCGCTCGGTCGCGATGGTGGGCTCCCGTGCCTGCACTGCCTACGGCGCCCACGTCGCCGGCGAACTGGCGGCCCAGCTGGCCGAGCGCGGTTGGGTGGTGATCTCCGGTGCCGCCTACGGGATCGACGCGGCCGCGCACCGTGGAGCACTCGCCGTCGGCGGGATGACCGCGGCCGTGCTCGCCTGCGGGGTCGACGTGGCCTATCCCAAGGGCAACGCCGAACTGATCCGCCGGATCGGCGTCCAGGGCCTGCTGATCAGTGAACTCCCGCCGGGGGAGCACCCGAACCGCTTCCGCTTCGTGCTCCGCAACCGGGTCATCGCGGCGCTCACCCGGGGCACGGTGGTGGTCGAGGCGGCGGTGCGCAGCGGCGCCCTGAGCACGGCCAGACGCGCGCGGGACCTCAATCGCCACACCATGGGAGTCGCGGGCCCGGTGACCTCGGCACTCTCCGCCGGAGTGCACGCCCTGATCCGCAGCGGCGGCGCCGTCCTGGTCACCGACGCGGCCGAGATCACCGAGCTGATCGGGGCCATCGGGGACGATCTGGCGCCTCAGCGCAGCGGTCCGGTACTCCCGCGCGACCTGCTGGAGCCGGCAGTGGCCCGGGTGCTGGAGGCCGTACCGGCGACGGCGGAGGGTGCCCCGGTCGAACGGTTGGCCCGCCAGTCCGGTCTCCCGCCGGATGAGGTCCTGCAACGGCTCTACGAGCTGGGTTCGCTCGGCTACGTGGAGCGGCACGGTGCGCACTGGCGCATGGTGCGGAGGAGGTGAGCGCCGGACCGGAGGACACCTTCGCGCCGAGGGAGCGTATGCCGGAGCCGCCCGGCCGACCTGCCGGTCCGGCTCCCCTGTTCGCTCCTCGATCCGATGTACGAACGCCACCGGATCGAGGGACGACCGGGTGGCGGTAGCGCTTTGCAGTGAGTCGGTCACGCTACGCTCCACATGCCTTCCCTATCAGCACATGACTCGGCAGAACGGCGCAGACCAACGCATGCCCACACACATTCCCGGACACAGAGTGACCGGTGGCGCTCGGTCCTCGGGAGGGCCGCGGACAGAGCGGCGCTCCGCGCCCGACGTCCCGTCCAAGTCGGCGGGGACGATGGGAGGCCTGTCTCGCCAGGGCGGCCGGCCGACGGTGGTGCCAGGCCAGCCCGCGGATGCGGTCCGAGGCGGTGAGCCGGTTGGTGGTGCCGGCACGGCAGGTGCCGCCGGCCCGCCCGCCGGCGCATCCCCCGGCGCGGTGGCCGCCGGCGCGCCCCGGCAGCCAGGCAGCGCGCAGGCCCGGAGCGCCGCCTCCCCGCCTTTCGCCTCGCCGCTGTCCCCGCCCCGCCGGCAGGGGGTGGCGGGCGGCGATCGGCGACAGGACACCCGGGATGCCGCGACACAGGGGCGAACGGCGCTCGAAGACCTCTGGCGCTCCTACAAGGAGAGCGGGGACCAGCGGCTGCGGGAGCAGCTGATCCTGCACTACTCACCGCTCGTCAAGTACGTGGCGGGGCGGGTCGGGGTCGGCCTGCCCTCCAACGTCGAACAGGCGGACTTCGTCTCCTCCGGGGTCTTCGGGCTGATCGACGCGATCGAGAAGTTCGACATCGACCGCGCCATCAAGTTCGAGACCTACGCGATCAGCCGCATCCGCGGCGCGATCATCGACGAGCTGCGCGCCCTGGACTGGATCCCGCGCTCGGTGCGGCAGAAGGCCAAGGCGGTCGAACGGACGTACGCGACCCTGGAGGCCCGGCTGCGCCGGACTCCGCACGAGCCCGAGGTCGCGGCCGAGATGGGCATCGCGATCGAGGACCTGCACGCCATCTTCAGCCAGTTGTCGCTCGCCAACGTGGTGGCCCTGGACGAGCTGCTCCACCCGGTGGGGGAGGGCGGCGACCGGCTGAGCCTGATGGACACCCTGGAGGACCACGGCGCGGACAATCCGGTCGAGGTGGCCGAGGACCGTGAGCTGCGCAGACTGCTGGCCCAGGCGGTCAACACCCTCCCCGAGCGGGAGAAGACGGTGGTGACGCTCTACTACTACGAGGGGCTCACCCTCGCCGAGATCGGACAGGTGCTGGGGGTGACGGAGAGTCGGGTGAGTCAGATCCACACCAAGTCCGTCCTCCAGCTGCGCGCCAAGCTGTCGGACATCCGATAGGGCGTCGGGTTCCGACGTCGGAACCGGGCCGTCGTAAGCCGGGCCGTCGTAGGCCGGGCCGTTGGAAACCGGGCCGTCGGGCGTCGGCCGTGGGCCCGCACCGCCTCCCGGTGCGCGGCGCCGTATCGGTCCAAGGTAGGGCTCCGTACAGTGGGAGCGTGCCGAAGATCCGAGCGGCCACGGTGGCCGAGCATCGCCAGCTCCAGCGAGCAGCCCTCCTCGACGCTGCCCGCACCCTGCTCACCGAGGGCGGTATGGAGGCCCTGACCTTCCCCGCACTCGCGGCGCGCACCGGGCTGGCGCGCTCCTCGGTCTACGAGTACTTCCGCTCCCGCGCCGCCGTGGTCGAGGCGCTCTGCGAGGTGGACTTCCCGCTCTGGGCGGCTGAGATCGAGGCCGGGATGGCGAGCTGCGACACCGCTGTCGAGCGGATCGAGGCCTACGTCCGGGGCCAGCTGGCGCTGGCCGCCGACCCCCGGCACCGCGCGGTCGTGGCGATCTCGGCGCTGGAACTCGACGAGGCCGCGCGCGAGCGGATCAGGGCGGCGCACGGCAGGCTGGCCGGCCTGGTCGGCCGAACGCTGGAGGACCTCGGCCACGAGCAGCCCCGGCTCGCCGCGACCCTGGTCCAGGGAATCGTGGAGGCGGCGACCCGTCGGGCCGAGCAGGCGCAGGCCGGCGGCCGCGGCGGTTGCGCGGCCGAGACCCCCGAGGAGATCGCCGACGCCGCCGTCGCGCTGGTGTTGCACGGGCTCGTCCGCTCCTGATCGGCCTCCGCCGGGAGCCCGGAGGGTGTGTGAAGGCGGGCGGGTGCGTGGAGTGCGCGCAGGCGTGCGCTACCCGCCCGTGCCGTCCAACGGCAGCAGTCGCGCGGTGCCCGCGCCGAACAAGGCCAGTGGGTCCAGGTAGCGGGCTCCGCGCAGCAGGCCCCAGTGCAGGCAGTCGCGTCCGGCGCAGTGCCGTCCGTCCGGGGCGAGCCGCCCGATCACCTGCCCGGCCGCCACCGAGGCGCCGACCGGGACGGTGCCGTTGACGGGCAGGTAGGTGGTCCGGAGCGGGGGAGAGCCCGAGCCCGGGTGGGAGACGGTCACCACGGGCCGTCCCGCCACCAGTCCGGAGAAGGTGACCACCCCGGGAGCGGCCGCCCGTACCTCCACTCCGGGCGCGGCGGCGAGATCCACGCCCCGGTGCCCGGCGGACCAGGCCTTCGCCGGCGGATCGAACCGCTCCAGCAACCCGGCGGGCCCGCCCACCGGCCAGGCCCGTCCACCACCCCGCCCGGTCCCGTCGTCAGGGCCCGAGGCGCCAGCCGCGCCGTCACCACCGGAAGCCCCCGAGGTACCCGAGGCACCCGAAGCCCCCGACAGCACGAGCGGCGCCGCCACCACCACGGCCAGCACCCCGCGCCTCCACCGCCCGCCCCGCACCACCCCGACCGCCCCGGCGGCCCTGCCCACCCTGCCCACCTCGCCCACCCCGTCCACTTCGCCCACTCCACCGAACCGTCGGCGACCAGCCATGCCCGCAGGCTCGCCGCCCCACCGCCCGCGCGCCACCCAGATCCGGATTCCTGTGGACAAACCGCCTCCACCCCGAACGCCGTCCCCCCGACGGGTGTACGAGCGCCGCCATCCGGGGTAGAGGCGGCATGCCGGCCACCGGCCCCGGGCAGGCACCCGGCAGCCCGCGCCCGCCCCCGGCAACCCCTCCGCGCAGCCCGTTCCAGACCCGCGCCCCCGCCGCGCACCCCACCCCCGTCCGAGCCCCGCGCCGCGAGCCCCCGACTCCGCCGCAGCCCCGCCGGAACCCGCCCGTCCAGGCCGTTTCCCAGGCTCTTCCCAGTTCCCCGGCGGGGCCCCGGTCGTCCGTGGAGTCGCCCGCCCCTCGGCGCTTCCCGTACACTTCACACGCGACCCGGTCTGCCGGGTCGACTTCGCACGCCCCGCCACCGGCGGTCGGACGCGGTTCGTCCGCGGCCCCGCCAGGTGCGAGTGCCGCTCGGTCCGCCGAGCCCGACCGGCCCCAGGCCGGGCGGGCGCAAGCGGCTCGGCACGTTCGGGGCGTCAGGCGTGGCTGTCACCTGGCCGCCACGGACAAACCGAGCCTGACCCGGCTGTGGGCTATCGCTGCGACGCAGTGCCGCTGCCGGGCCGCAACACCAAGGAGTACGGCAATGGCCGTCGTCACGATGCGGGAGCTGCTGGAGAGCGGCGTCCACTTCGGTCACCAGACCCGCCGCTGGAACCCGAAGATGAAGCGCTTCATCATCACGGAGCGCAACGGCATCTACATCATCGACCTCCTGCAGTCGCTGAACTACATCGACCGCGCCTTCGAGTTCATCAAGGAGACCGTTGCCCACGGCGGCAGCGTCCTCTTCGTCGGCACGAAGAAGCAGGCCCAGGAGGCCATCGCCGAGCAGGCCACCCGCGTGGGCATGCCCTACGTGAACCAGCGCTGGCTCGGCGGCATGCTGACCAACTTCTCGACCGTCTACAAGCGCCTTCAGCGTCTGAAGGAGCTCGGCGAGCTGGACTTCTCGGACGTGGCCGGTTCCGGCCTCACCAAGAAGGAGCTCCTGGTCCTCCAGCGCGAGCACGACAAGCTGGAGAAGACCCTCGGCGGTATCCGTGACATGCAGCGCGTCCCCAGCGCCGTGTGGATCGTGGACACCAAGAAGGAGCACATCGCGGTCGGCGAGGCCCGGAAGCTCAACATCCCGGTCGTCGCCATCCTGGACACCAACTGTGACCCGGACGAGGTCGACTACAAGATCCCGGGCAACGACGACGCGATCCGCTCCGTCACCCTGCTGACCCGCGTGATCGCCGACGCCGTGGCCGAGGGCCTGAAGTCCCGCGCCGGTGTCGCCAAGGGCGACGTCAAGGCCGAGCCGGGTGCCGACCAGCCGCTGGCCGACTGGGAGAAGGACATCCTCGAGGGCGAGAAGAAGGCCGAGGAAGCCCCCGCCGCCGACGCCGCCGTTGAGGCCCCCGCCGCCGAGTCCGCTGTCGAGGCCCCCGCCGCCGAGGCTGCCGCCACCGAGGCTCCGGCCGTCGAGGCCCCCGCCGCCGAGGCTCCGGCCGAGCAGGCCTGACGTACCAAGGGTGAGGGGCACCCGCCGGTACGAAACCGGCGGGTGCCCCTCTCTCCCGCGCCGGGACCGAACCACCGGTCCCGGCGCCACTCCACGCAGACACGCGAGACGCGAGAAGAGATTCACACCATGGCGAACTTCACCGCCGCGGACGTCAAGAAGCTCCGTGAGCTCACCGGCGCCGGCATGATGGACTGCAAGAAGGCCCTGGACGAGGCCGAGGGCAACGTCGAGAAGGCCGTCGAGCTCCTGCGCATCAAGGGCCAGAAGGGCGTTGCCAAGCGTGAGGGCCGCGACGCCTCCAACGGTGCCGTCGCCGCGCTGATCGCCGAGGACAAGAAGTCCGGTGTCCTGGTCGAGCTGAACTGCGAGACCGACTTCGTCGCCAAGGGCGAGAAGTTCGTCGAGGTCGCCGACACGATCGCCGCCCACGTCGCCAAGTCGGCCCCGGCCGACCTGGACGCCGCCCTGGCTTCCGAGATCGAGGCCGGCAAGACCGTCCAGCAGTTCGTCGACGAGGCCAACGCTTCGCTGGGCGAGAAGATCGTCCTCCGTCGCTTCGCCCAGTTCGACGGTGACGGCTTCGTCGCGGTCTACCTGCACAAGACCAGCCCTGACCTGCCGCCGGCCGTCGGCGTCCTGGTCGAGCTGGACAAGGAGAACGCCGAGGTCGCCAAGGACGTCGCGCAGCACATCGCCGCCTTCGCGCCGAAGTACCTGTCCCGCGAGGAGATCCCGGCCGAGGAGCTCGAGAACGAGCGCCGCGTCGCCGAGGCCACCGCCCGCGAGGAGGGCAAGCCGGAGGCCGCCCTGCCGAAGATCGTCGAGGGTCGCGTCACGGGCTTCGTGAAGGAGAACTCCGTCCTGGAGCAGGCCTTCGCGAAGGACAACAAGAAGACCGTCGCCAAGGTCCTCGCGGAGAATGGCGTCGCCCTCAAGCGCTTCGCCCGCTTCCGCGTCGGCGCCTGAGCCACGTTCCACCTGGTCCCCGGCCCCCTTACGCTGGGAACCGCCCCCGCCCGCTGACCGGGGCGGGAGGAACGCCGAACGGGCTCACCCCACGCCTACCGCCGACGGGCGGGCTCGCGTCGGCACCATGAACGACGAGGAGGCCATTGCCGTGCAGGACACCGAAACCGGTTCCCGCGGCAGTGGCCTCCTCGCGTGTACACGCAGGCGGGGCATCCGCACACCCGCGCCTGTGACCAGTAGGTGCAAAAAGGAGAAGTCCATGCAGGAGACGCAGGAGACCGCGCAGGACCCCAAGGCGGGCTCGCGCCGCCGGGTGCTGCTCAAGCTGTCCGGTGAAGCCTTCGCCGGTGGTGGCGGGCTCGGCGTCGACCCGGACGTCGTGCACGCGATCGCCCGGGAGATCGCCACCGTCGTCCGTGCCGGTACCGAGGTCGCGGTGGTCATCGGCGGCGGGAACTTCTTCCGGGGCGCCGAGCTCCAGGTCCGCGGCATGGACCGGGCCCGTTCCGACTACATGGGCATGCTCGGCACCGTCATGAACTGCCTGGCGCTGCAGGACTTCCTGGTCAAGGAGGGCATCGAGACCCGGGTCCAGACCGCCATCACCATGGGCCAGGTCGCCGAGCCGTACCTCCCGCTGCGGGCCGTCCGGCACCTGGAGAAGGGCCGCGTGGTGATCTTCGGCGCCGGGATGGGCATGCCGTACTTCTCCACCGACACCACGGCCGTCCAGCGCGCCCTGGAGATCCACGCGGACGTCCTGCTGATGGGCAAGAACGGCGTGGACGGCGTCTACGACTCCGACCCCCGGACCAACCCGGACGCGGTCAAGTTCGACGCGCTGGAGTACTCCGAGGTCATCGCGCGCGACCTCAAGGTCGCCGACCTCACCGCGATCACGCTGTGCAAGGACAACAACCTGCCGATGCTGGTCTTCGAGCTGCTGGCCGAGGGCAATATCGCGCGCGCGGTGAAGAGTGAGAAGATCGGCACACTCATCAGCCAGGATTCTGTCCGGGCCTGAGCAGCAACCAGCCGTACCGGGCGGCGCCGGCGCCGCTACCGGCCGCCGCGCCGACACCGGTCGGGACAACAGCAGATGAACCGGACAGGGAGACCACAGTGATCGAAGAGACCCTCCTCGAGGCCGAGGAGAAGATGGAGAAGGCCGTCCTCCACGCCAAGGACGACTTCGCGGCCATCCGCACCGGCCGCGCGCACCCGGCGATGTTCGCCAAGATCGTCGCCGAGTACTACGGCGCCAAGACCCCGATCAACCAGCTGGCCTCCTTCTCGGTGCCGGAGCCGCGGATGGCGGTCGTCTCGCCGTTCGACAAGACCGCGCTGAAGGCCATCGAGCAGGCGATCCGCGACTCCGACCTGGGCGTCAACCCGTCCAACGACGGCTCGATCATCCGCGTGGTGCTGCCGGAGCTGACCGAGGAGCGCCGCCGGGAGTTCATCAAGGTCGCCCGTACCAAGGGCGAGGACGCCAAGGTCTCGATCCGCGCCGTGCGCCGCAAGGCCAAGGACGCCATCGACAAGCTGGTGAAGGACGGCGAGATCGGCGAGGACGACGGCCGCCGTTCCGAGAAGGAGCTCGACGACACCACGGCCAAGTACGTGGCCCAGATCGACGAGCTGTTGAAGCACAAGGAAGCCGAGCTGCTCGAGGTCTGATGAACGACGCCCCTGACGCCCCCGGCTACTGGGGCACGTCCGACCAGCAGTTCCAGCCCTACCGTCCGGCGCCGCACCCGCAGGCGGTCCGTACTCCGGCCCACCAGGCGCCGGGGTACGGAGAGCAGCCGGCACCGGTCCAGGGACACCCCGGCCACCCGGGCGGCCACGTCGTGCCCCCGGGCGCGCCGGGCCCCGTTCCGGGGGCACCGGGCCTCCGTTCGGATCAGTCGCAGCAGCCTCCGGTGTACTGGGGCGGCGACGCGGAGGAGACTCAGGTCATGCCTCCCGTACCGGCCGACCCCGGCCCGCCGCCCGGCGCGCCCGACCCCGGTCGGTCGGCCGCCCACGGCCGGCCCGCGGCTGACGGTCGGCCCGGATCCCACGGCGGGCCCGCGTCCCACGGCCGGCCCGGATCCCACGGTTGGCCCGCGGCCGACGGCCGATCCGCCCACGGCGGCCCGGCCGACCCCGAGGAGGGGCAGGCCCGCGAGGCCGGCCGGCTGAGCGGCCCGCTGTTCCGGGACGAGCAGCCCGACCCGGCGCCGCCGGGCGTGACGGAGACGGTCGTGCTGCGCGCGATATCCGACGACACGACCCCCGCCCCCGGTCACGGCACCCAGCCGCACCCGGGGGCACCGGTGCATCCCGCGCCGCCGGCGAACCACCCGGCGGCCGGGCAGCCCCGCTTCGTGCCGACGTCCCACCCAGGGCAGGAGACACCAGTGGCCGCCCAGCCCGCCCCGCAGCCGCAGCCGCAGCCGCGCAAGCAGCGCGGCGGCCGTAACCTCCAGGCCGCCATAGGCGTGGGCGTCGGCCTCGGCGCGGTGATCGTCGCCTCGCTGTTCGTGGTGAAGGCGATGTTCCTGGTCGTCGTGATGGCCGCGGTCGCGGTCGGCGTCTGGGAGCTGACCAGTCGGCTCTCCGAGCGCAAGCAGATCAAGGCGCCGCTGGTCCCGCTGGTCGTGGGCGGCATCGCCATGGTGGCCACCGGCTACTGGTCCGGCATCCAGTGGGCCGCCGCCTCGCTCGCGCTGACCGGGCTCGCGGTGATGGTCTGGCGGATGGCGGAGCCGCCGGAGGACTACCTGCGGGACATAACGGCAGGTGTGTTCACGGCCTTCTACGTGCCGTTCCTGGCCACCTTCGTGGCGATGATGCTGGCGGCCGACGACGGTCCCCAGCGGATCGTGCTCTTCCTGATCGTCACGATCTGCAGCGACACCGGCGCCTACGCGGTGGGCTACAAGTTCGGCAAGACCAAGCTGGCCCCGACGATCAGCCCCGGCAAGACCCGGGAGGGCCTGGCCGGCGGCATCGGCCTGTCGATGCTGGCGGGCGCGCTGCTGATGCAGCTGATGATCGACGGCGGCAGCTGGTGGCAGGGCCTGATCCTGGGCGGCTGCGCGGCGGTCACCGCGACCCTGGGCGACCTGGGCGAGTCGATGATCAAGCGCGACCTCGGGATCAAGGACATGGGCACGCTGCTGCCCGGCCACGGCGGCATCATGGACCGGCTGGACTCGCTCCTGCCGACCGCCCCGGTGGTCTGGCTGCTGCTGGCGGCCTTCGTCGGCAGCTGACCCGCGGGTACGACGGGCCCCGGACGCCTGGCGTCCGGGGCCCCCGCGCGTCTGCGACACTTGAGGAACCATGCCTAAGCCCGGAGAACTCACCTTTGTCGCGCCGCGCGGCGCAAAGCCCCCGCGACACCTCGCCGACCTGAGCCCCGCCGAGCGCAAGGAGGCCGTCGCCGAGCTGGGCGAGCAGCCGTTCCGCGCCAAGCAGCTCTCCAACCACTACTTCGGCCGGATGTCGAACGACCCGGAGAGCTGGACGGACATCCCCGCCGCCAGCCGGGAGAAGCTCACCGGGAGCCTGCTGCCCGAGCTGATGTCGGTGGTCCGGCACGTCTCCTGCGACGACGACGCCACCCGCAAGACGCTCTGGAAGCTCTTCGACGGCACGCTCGTGGAGTCGGTGCTGATGCGCTACCCGGACCGGGTCACCATGTGCATCAGCTCCCAGGCCGGCTGCGGCATGAACTGTCCGTTCTGCGCCACCGGCCAGGCCGGGCTGACCCGCAACCTCTCCACCGGCGAGATCGTGGAGCAGATCGCCGCCGGGATGCGCTCGCTCAAGGCGGGGGAGTTCGGGGCGCGCGGGGGGTCGGTTCCTGGAGACGGCGGCAGTCCGGGTGGCGAGGCGCGGCTGTCGAACGTGGTCTTCATGGGCATGGGCGAGCCGCTGGCCAACTACAACCGGGTGCTGGCCTCGATCCGCCGGCTGACCGACCCGGCGCCGGACGGCTTCGGCCTGTCCCAGCGCGGCATCACGGTCTCCACCGTCGGCCTCGTCCCGGCGATGCACCGGTTCGCCGACGAGGGCCTCAGCTGCCGCCTCGCGCTGTCGCTGCACGCCCCGGACGACGAGCTGCGCGACGAGCTGGTGCCGGTGAACACCCGCTGGAAGGTCGCCGAGGTGCTGGACGCGGCCTGGAACTACGCGGAGAAGTCCGGCCGCCGGATCTCCATCGAGTACGCCCTGATCAAGGACATCAACGACCAGGCCTGGCGGGCCGACCTGCTCGGCCGGCTGATCAAGAACCGCCGGGTGCACGTCAACCTGATCCCGCTGAACCCGACGCCCGGTTCGAAGTGGACGGCCTCCCGGCCCGAGGACGAGCGCGAGTTCGTCCGCCGGCTCCAGTCGCACGGTGTGCCGACGACCGTCCGTGACACCCGCGGCCAGGAGATCGACGGCGCCTGCGGCCAGCTCGCCGCGGCGGGCTGAGCCCCACCGCGGGAGCCCTGGGCAGGAGGCCTGCCGGGGGAAGTCCGGGTCAGCGCAGTCCGGCGGCCGCCAGCGCGGCGGTCGCCCCGCCGGTCAGCAGCAGCGTGCTGCCCACCGCGAGGGTGCGCAGCGCGACCGCGCCGAACAGCATCCGGGGTGAGGTGCCGAGGCGCAGCAGCGCGTCGGTGACCTCGCGGCGGTCGGTGCGGACCTCGGCGAGCCGGGCGATCACCGCGGCGGCCGCGCAGCCGAGCACCAGCCCGGCCTCGACGGCGGGCAGCGCGTCGGCGCTGTCCGGCGCCCCGATCCAGTACCGGACGGTGGTGAGCACCAGCGCGACGGCGAGGGTGAGCACGGCCAGCGGAGCACCGAGCCGCCGGGCCTGGGCGGTGAGTCCGCGCCCGGCGAGCAGCCGCAGCGGGGTGGGCCGGCCGACGGCGAGCAGCCGCCCGGTCCAGGCCAGCAGCGGTCCGGTGAGCAGGGCGAGGCCGAGCGCACTGGCGGCCCAGCCGCCGAGGGCGGCGGTGCTGGTGGTGCCGAGTCCGGCGGGCAGGTGGATCGGCCGGCCGTCGGCGGCGGCGCCGGGCCGCAGCGCGATGAGTTCGAGCGCGGCGCCGATCACTCCCAGGCCCGTGGCCAGGGCGATCCGCCAGACGCCGAAGCCGGTCGGGGCGTGGACGCGGCCACCGGGCAGGCCCTCGGGGGAGGGCACCGCGCAGGCGGCGGCGGTGCCGGCGGTGAGCGGGACGAGCGTGAGCAGGGCGATCGGCGCGGCCGCGGGCAGCGGGACGCCCATGCCGAGGTCGGGGGCGAGGGCGGGCCCGGCGATGTCGTTGCGCAGCACCAGGAAGAGCAGCAGGGCGAGCAGGCTGCCGAGGGTGGAGGCGAGCGTGACCTCGCCGGCGATCAGCGTCCGGATCCGGCGGGAGCCGGCCCCGGCGGCGGTGAGGCCGGCGATCCGTTCGGGCCGCCGGGCGGGCACCGCGCGGGCGGTGACGGCCGCGAACCAGGCGACGGCGGCGAGCGGGGGCAGGCACCAGAGCAGCCGGGCCAGCGGGTCGGCGCCGCCGGTCGGGTCGCTCATCGCCCGGCCGAGGGAGCGCAGCAGGAAGGCGGCGACCACGGCGGCGGCCAGGGTGGTGAGCAGCCAGCGGCCGAGGTCGGGCACCCGGTAGCCCCGGGCCAGACGGAGATAGAACACGTCGACTCTTTCGCGGCTCGGCGTGGTCAGCGGTGGTTGGCCGTGACGGCGGCCGCTGCGGTCCCGCGGACGGCGGGGCCGCGGGGGACGGGGGCGGCGGGGGCGGTGAGCCGTCCGTCGACGAGGGCGACGGCGCGGTCCGCGAACCGGACGAGCTCGGGGTCGTGGGTGGCCAGGACGAGGGTGAGCTGGTGGGATCGGGCCGCGCTGGTCAGTATCCGCATGACCTGGTCGGAGGCCTCGCGGTGCAGCGGGGCGGTGGGGTCGTCGGCGAAGACGACCGGCGGCAGCGGGGCCAGGGCGCGGGCGACGGCGACCCGCTGGCGCTGGCTCTGGAGCAGCCGCTCGGGGCGCTGCCGGGCGCAGTCGCCGACGTCGAGGCGCTCCAGCCACTCGGCGGCGGCGGTGTAGGCGGCCTTGTTGCCGGCCCCGGCGAGCAGCAGCGGCAGGGCGACGTTCTCCCGGGCGGTCAGTTCGGGCACCAGGTGCGGCTCGGAGCCGACGAAGCCGAAGCGGTCGCGGCGCAGCCGTTCGCGGCCGGCCCGGGAGAGGGTGTGCACGGGGGCGCTGTTGAACCAGACCTCGCCCTCGTCGACCGGGAGCTGTGCGGAGAGACAGCCGAGCAGGGTGCTCTTGCCGCAGCCGCGCGGGCCGGTGACGGCGAGCACCTCGCCCTCGCGGACGCCGATCGAGATGCCGCGCACGGCGGGGGTGCCGTCATGGGACTTGACGATCCCTCGGGCCCACAGCACGTCGTTGTCAGGCGGTGCCGCTGACATGAGGATCCATCCTGGGTGGCCGCAGGGATATGACAGTCGTCAGATTAGAACGACGGGGCCTGGTGGCGGATGCGGCGCACTGGTCCATCACGGGCAAATCACCCGCATTCAGGCATGTTTGGTCGTACGACTGTGATGTTGCGGCCGGGAAAAGCGGGCCCGGAGACGCCGAAGGGCGGCCCCGCGGGGAGCGGGACCGCCCTTCGGCGGAGGGTGGGGAAGAAGGATCAGGGGGTCAGATCTTCGCCCACGCGTCGGTCAGGCTGGTCCGCAGGATCTGCTCGATCTCGTCGAAGGTCGACTGGTCGGAGATCAGCGGCGGGGCCAGCTGGATGACCGGGTCGCCACGGTCGTCGGCGCGGCAGTACAGGCCGTTGTCGAAGAGCGCCTTCGACAGGAAGCCGTAGAGCACGCGCTCGACCTCGTCGTCGTTGAACGACTCCTTGGTGACCTTGTCCTTCACGAGCTCGATGCCGTAGAAGTACCCGTTGCCGCGGACGTCGCCGACGATCGGCAGGTCACGCAGCTTGTTCAGGGTGCCCAGGAAGGCGGACTCGTTGTCGAGGACCTTCTGGTTCAGGCCCTCGCGCTCGAAGATGTCGAGGTTGGCCAGCGCCACCGCGGAGGAGACCGGGTGGCCACCGAAGGTGTAGCCGTGCAGGAAGGTGTTGTCACCCTTGTAGAACGGCTCGGCCAGGCGGTCCGAGATGATCGTGGCGCCGATCGGGGAGTAACCCGAGGTCATGCCCTTGGCGCAGGTGATCATGTCGGGCTGGTAGCCGAACTTGTCGGCGCCGAACATGGTGCCGAGGCGGCCGAAGGCGCAGATGACCTCGTCCGAGACCAGCAGCACGTCGTGGCGGTCGCAGATCTCGCGCAGGCGCTGGAAGTACCCGGGCGGCGGCGGGAAGCAGCCACCGGCGTTCTGTACCGGCTCGACGAAGACGGCGGCGACGGTCTCGGCGCCCTCGTTGAGGATGGCCACCTCGATCTCGTCGGCGCACCAGCGGCCGTAGGCCTCGGGGTCGACCGTGCCGTCCGGGCCCTCGAGGAAGGCCGGGGCGCGGTAGATGTTGGTGTTCGGGGCCTTGTGGGTGCCCGGCACCAGCGGCTCGAACGGGGCCTTCAGGCCCGGCAGGCCGGTGATCGACAGCGCGCCCTGCGGGGTGCCGTGGTAGGCGACGGCGCGCGAGATGACCTTGTACTTGGTCGGCTTGCCGGTCAGCTTGAAGTACTGCTTGGCGAGCTTCCAGGCGGTCTCGACGGCCTCGCCGCCGCCGGTGGAGAAGAAGACCTTGTTCAGGTCGCCCGGGGCGTAGTTGGCCAGACGCTCGGCCAGCTCGACGGCCTTCGGGTGGGCGTAGCTCCACACCGGGAAGAAGGCGAGCTCCTTGGCCTGCTTGGCGGCGGCCTCGGCGAGCTCCTCGCGGCCGTGGCCGGCCTGCACGACGAACAGGCCGGCGAGGCCGTCGAGGTACTTGCGCCCCTTGTCGTCCCAGACGTAGGTGCCCTCGCCCTTGACGATCGTCGGCACGGGGGAGTTCTCGTACGACGACATGCGGGTGAAGTGCATCCACAGGTGGTCGTAGGCGGTCTTGGAAAGGTCCTTCTGCGCCGGGTCGGCTGTCATCGGGTGCCCCAGGTGTAGGTCTGTTTCCGGAGCTTCAGGTAAACGAAGCTCTCGGTGCTCCGCACGCCGGGAAGGGCGCGGATGCGCTTGTTGATCAGTTCGAGCAGGTGCTCGTCGTCCTCGCAGACCAGTTCGGCCAGGAGGTCGAACGAGCCTGCGGTGCAGACGACGTAGTCGACCTCGTCGAGGGCGGCCAGCGCGTCGGCGACGGGCTCGATGTCACCCTCGACCCGGATGCCGACCATCGCCTGGCGGGTGAAGCCGACGGTGAGCGGGTCCGTGACGGCGACGATCTGCATCACGCCCTGGTCGAGCAGCTTCTGGACGCGCTGCCGCACGGCCGCCTCGGACAGGCCGACGGCCTTGCCGATGGCGGCGTACGGGCGGCGCCCGTCCTCCTGGAGCTGCTCGATGATCGCCTTGGAGGCGGCGTCGAGGGGAACGCTGGCGTTCCGGTCGCGGTTGGCCACGCGGCCACTGTGCCTGATCGCTCTCGTGTTCGCAAGCGAGGAAGCTGCTGATTTCGTTGTGATCTTGGAAAACACATGCGGATTTCATCGCCCAAGCGCACTCGGTCTGTCGATACCAGCAGTCGTGCGGCTACCCTGACACGGTACGCGCGCGACCCCGAGGGGCGGCGCACATACCGCCACCAGTGGACCGCGTCGCTCCGGACGCGGCCACTCGGCGGCACCCTTCGTATGCCGTATCCGCCGACGTACCATGGCGCCGGAATCTGCAACGCCGCAGGCCCAGACCGAGGAGAGACCCGTGAGCGACCTTCGCACGCTGCGCAACTACATCAACGGTGAGTTCGTCGACGCGGCCGACGGCCGCACGCTCGACATCGTCGACCCGACCACCGGCGAGGCGTACGCGACGTCGCCGCTGTCCGGCGCCGCCGATGTCGACGCGGCCATGGCCTCCGCCGCGGCTGCGTTCCCGATCTGGCGCGACTCCACCCCGAGCACCCGGCAGAAGCTGCTGCTGAAGATCGCCGACGCGGTCGAGGCCCGGGCCGACGAGATCGTCGACACCGAGGTGCGCAACACCGGCAAGCCCCGCGCGATGACCCTCTCCGAGGAGATCGGTCCGATGGTGGACCAGATCCGCTTCTTCGCCGGTGCCGCCCGCCTGCTGGAGGGCAAGGCCGCCGGCGAGTACATGGACGGGATGACCTCGATCATCCGCCGCGAGCCGGTCGGCGTCTGTGCCCAGGTCGCGCCGTGGAACTACCCGATGATGATGGCCGTCTGGAAGTTCGCCCCGGCCATCGCCGCGGGCAACGCCGTCGTGCTGAAGCCGTCGGACACCACCCCGGCCTCCACCGTGCTGCTGGCCGAGATCATCGGCGGCGTCCTCAAGGACCTGGAGCTGCCGGCCGGCGTCTTCAACGTCATCTGCGGCGACCGCGAGACCGGCAAGCTGATGGTCGAGCACAAGACTCCGGCGATGGCCTCCATCACCGGCTCGGTGCGCGCCGGCATCTCGGTCGCCGAGTCGGCCTCCAAGGACGTCAAGCGCGTCCACCTGGAGCTGGGCGGCAAGGCCCCGGTCGTGGTCTTCGAGGACGCCGACATCGCCGAGGCCGTCGAGGGCATCTCGGTGGCGGGCTACTTCAACGCCGGCCAGGACTGCACTGCCGCCACCCGCGTGCTGGTGCACGAGTCGATCCACGACGCCTTCGTCGAGGCGCTGGCCAAGGCCGCGGCCGAGACCAAGACCGGCGGCGTGGACGACGAGGACGTGCTGTACGGCCCGCTGAACAACGCCAACCAGCTGAAGCAGGTCTCCGGCTTCATCGAGCGGCTGCCCGCCCACGCCAAGGTCGAGGCCGGTGGCCACCGGGTCGGCGACAAGGGCTACTTCTACGCCCCGACCGTCGTCTCCGGCCTGAACCAGGACGACGAGATCATCCAGAACGAGGTCTTCGGCCCGGTCATCACCGTGCAGAAGTTCACCGACGAGGACCAGGCCGTCGAGTACGCCAACGGCGTCGAGTTCGCGCTGGCCTCCTCGGTGTGGACCAAGGACCACGCCCGCGCCATGCGGATGTCGCGCCGCCTGGACTTCGGCTGCGTCTGGATCAACACCCACATCCCGCTGGTCGCCGAGATGCCGCACGGCGGCTTCAAGAAGTCCGGCTACGGCAAGGACCTGTCGGCGTACGGCTTCGAGGACTACACCCGGGTGAAGCACGTCATGACCGCGATCTAGCGAGTCATGGCCATTGAGCGCAGGATGACCGCGATCTAGCGAGTCATGGCCATTGAGCGCAGGATGACCGCGATCTAGCGGGTCATGGCCATTGAGCGCAGGATGACCGCGATCTGATGGTCGGCTGATGCGACAGTGGGCCCGGGTCTTGTCGACCCGGGCCCTGTCCCTTTGCACCCTGTCGACGGTTGGCGCGACCGGCTGACACGATGGAACTGCCCTTCGGGGACGGGCCGTCCTAGCCTTACCGGCATGAGCATCCCCACCGCTGACCCCGCCGCCGGCCAGGCGGTCAAGGCCGCCGACCGTGCGCACGTCTTCCACTCGTGGTCCGCCCAGGCGCTGATCGACCCCCTCGCGGTGGCCGGCGCCGAGGGCTCGTACTTCTGGGACTACGACGGCAACCGCTACCTCGACTTCTCCTCGCAGCTGGTCAACACCAACATCGGGCACCAGCACCCGAGGGTGGTCGCCGCGATCCAGGAGCAGGCGGCGAAGCTCTGCACCATCGCGCCCGGCTTCGCGGTCGAGTCGCGCAGCGAGGCCGCCCGGCTGATCGCCGAGCGCACCCCCGGCGACCTGGACAAGATCTTCTTCACCAACGGCGGCGCCGAGGCCAACGAGAACGCCATCCGGATGGCCCGGCTGCACACCGGCCGGCAGAAGGTGCTGTCCACCTACCGCTCGTACCACGGCGCCACCGCGAACGCGATCGCCCTCACCGGCGACCCGCGGCGCTGGCCCAACGAGACCGGCGTCTCCGGGGTGGTGCACTTCTGGGGGCCGTACCCCTACCGCTCCAACTTCCACGCCGAGAACGAGGCGCAGGAGTGCGAGCGCGCGCTGGAGCACCTGGAGCAGGTGATCGCGTTCGAGGGGCCTGCCACCGTCGCGGCGATCATCCTGGAGACCGTGGTGGGCACCGCGGGCGTCCTGGTCCCGCCGGCCGGCTACCTGGCCGGGGTGCGGGAGATCTGCGACCGCCACGGGATCGTGTTCATCCTGGACGAGGTGATGGCGGGCTTCGGCCGCACCGGAGAGTGGTTCGCCGCCGACAACTGGGGCGTCACCCCGGACCTGCTCACCTTCGCCAAGGGCGTCAACTCGGGCTACGTGCCGCTGGGCGGCGTGGCGATCAGCGGCGAGATCGCGGCCACCTTCGCCGAGCGGGCCTTCCCCGGCGGGCTCACCTACTCCGGCCACCCGCTGGCCTGCGCCTCCGCGGTGGCGACCATCACCACCATGGCGGAGGAGGGCATCGTCGAGAACGCCAAGCACATCGGCGAGACCGTGCTCGGCCCCGGCCTGCGCGAGCTGGCCGAGCGGCACCCGTCGATCGGCGAGGTCCGCGGCCTCGGGGTGTTCTGGGCGCTCGACCTGGTGAGGGACCGGGAGACCCGCGAGCCGATGGTCCCGTACAACGCGGCCGGTGCCGACAACGCGCCGATGGGCGAGCTGGCCGCCGCCTGCAAGCAGCGCGGGCTCTGGCCGTTCGTCAACATGAACCGCTTCCACGTCGTCCCGCCGTGCACCGTCACCGAGGAGGAGGCCAAGGCCGGCCTCGCGGTGCTGGACGAGGTGCTGACGCTCACCGACGCCCACACCGTCTGACGTACCGACCAGGACGACGTACCTCCCAGGACGGCCCCGGACACCCGCGCGTGTGTGTGTCCGGGGCCGTCCCACGCTCCGGAAGGCCCCCGCCATGCCCAGCAGCTCCACCCTGACCCGCCGTCCGTCCGACTCCCCGGCAGTGCGCCGGCGTTCCGTGCTCGGCGGGGCCGCGCTGCTCGGCGCGGGCACGCTCACCGGCTGCGGCATCCCGTCCGCGTACGTGGCCGAGGACCGCCGCTCGGCGCCGGACCGCTCGGAGAGCGACAGGCGGCTCGCCTTCTCCAACTGGACGCAGTACATCGACACCGACGACGAGGGCGGGCGCCCGACCCTGGACGCCTTCAGGGAGAAGACCGGGATCGCGGTCACCTACACCGAGGACATCAACGACAACGACGAGTTCTTCGGCAAGATCAGCCCGGTGCTCACCCAGGGTGCCGCCCCCGGCCGGGACCTGATGGTGATCAGCGACTGGATGGCCGGGCGGTACGTCTCGCTGGGCTGGGTGCAGGCGATGGACCGGGCCAACCTGCCCAACGTGACGGCCAACCTGGACCCGCAGCTCACCGACCCGTCCTTCGACCCCGGTCGCCGGCGCAGCGTGCCGTGGCAGTCCGGGATCACCGGCATCGCCTACAACCGCAAGGCGCTCGGCCGGGAGATCAGGTCCACCGAGGACCTGTGGGCCCCCGACCTCAAGGGCCGGGTCACGCTGTTCGCCGGGCTCGACGAGGCGCTCGGGCTGCTGATGCTCTCCCAGGGCGCGGACATCGCGGAGTTCAGCGACGACGACGCCCACAAGGCGATGGACCTGGTGCAGAAGGTCGTCGACAGCGGCCACGTCCGGCGCTTCACCGGCAACGACTACACCAGCGACCTCGCCTCCGGCGCGGCGATCGCCTGCCAGGCCTACTCCGGCGACGCCGTCCAGCTCACCGCCGAGAACCCGGACATCGAGTTCGTGGTGCCGGAGGAGGGCGGCGAGCTGTGGGCGGAGAGCCTGATGATCCCCAACCGGGCCGCCCACAAGCGCAACGCCGAGCTGCTGATCGACCACTACTACCAGCCCGAGGTGGCCGCCGAACTCGCCGCGTTCGTCCAGTACATCTGCCCGGTGCCGGCCGCCCGCGAGGTGCTGGCGGCCAGCGGCGACAAGGAGAAGGCCGAACTCGCCGAGAACCCGCTGGTCTTCCCGACCGAGGAGATGCGCGCCCGGCTGCGCACCATGCGCGACGTCACCTCGGCGGAGCGGCCCGAGCTGCACAAGGTCTGGGGGCGCATCACCGGGGTGTGAAAGCTGCTGGGGTGCGAGGCGCGGGCCTCAGCGCCGTACGGCGTCCAGGGCGAGCAGCGCCACGTGCAGGGAGAGGCAGGACTCCACCTGGTCGAGGTCGACCCCGAGGATCCGCTCGACCTTGTGCAGCCGGTCGTAGAAGGACGGCCGGGACAGGTGCGCGGCGTCCGCCGCGGCCGACTTGTTCCGGCCCTGCTCCAGGTAGATCCGCAGCATCTGCACCAACTGGCCGTTGTGCTCGGCGTCGTGGGCCAGCAGCGGGCCCAACTCCCGTTCCACGTAGGTCTGCAGCCGGGCGTCGTCGCGCAGCAGGTGGAGCAGGCCGCGCAGCCGGACGTCCGGCAGCCGGTAGTAGGAGGAGCTGCGGCCGCCGGGCGCGTCGTGCAGGGCGGCGTCGGCGACCTGGGTGGCCTCCAGCAGGGTCCGCCGGGCGTCGCGCACCGAGCCGACCGAGGAGCCGACCGCGACCACCGGGCCGGCCGGGTCGGCGCCCTCCCGTCCGGACTCGGCCGACATCCGGCGCAGCGCGGCCGAGAGGGCGTCCAGCGCGGCGTGCTCGTCCTGCTGGGTGCCGAGCGTGACCAGCAGGCCGACGGCCTCGTCGTCCAGCGCGCCGACCAGGGCGGACAGCCGGCAGGCCCGGGCCGCGCCGGCGGCCAGCTCGGTGAAGTCCCGCAGCCTGGCCTGCGCCTCCAGCGCGGCCGGGATCGGCCCGCGCCGCTGGCGCAGCACCACGCCGACCAGCCGGCGGCCCTCCAGCGGGACGCCGAGGGCCTGGGCGCGCAGCGCCGCCTCGGAGACGGTCAGCGCGTGGGTGAGGATGCCGGAGAGCAGGGTGCGGTGGGTCTGCCGCTCCAGGCTCTCCCGGTCGCGGACCACCAGCCGGTTGAGCGCCAGCGCGGAGGCGCCGCGCTCCAGCAGCATGGTGTGCGGGTGGGCCTCACCCTCGGGCAGTGGTCCCGGCTCCTGCACCAGCACCAGCCGGCCCCAGTCCTGGCCGCGGGCACCGACGGTGGTGACCAGCCAGCCGCTGCGCGGGTCGTGGCCGGTGCGGCCGGCCGGCCGGACCCCGCGCGAGCGGCGCTCCCAGTCCTCCAGCACCTCGGCCTCCGGGCGTCCGGCGGTGTCGTGGGCGAGCACCTGGTGGGCCAGGTTCTCCAGGATGACGGGGCCGCCGGCCATCCGGGCCACCTGGCGGATCACCTCGGGCGGTTCGGCGCCCTCCACGACCAGCTCGTTGAAGACCTGGTGGACGGATTCGGAGGCCCGCAGCTGTTCCAGCTGGGCGTTGACCACCAGGGCGTGCACGGCCTCGGTGACGGCGACGAAGCGCAGCTCGCGGCGGAGCGTGATCAGCGGCAGTCCGCGCTGCTCGGCGGCGTTGACCAGGGCGCGGGGGAGCGAGTCGAAGTAGCGCCGCCCGAACTCGACGACCAGGCCGGCCACCCCGACGTCGTCCAGCTCGCGGACGTAGCGGGCGAGGCCCTCGCGGTCCTCGGGCAGCGCGATGCCGGTGGTCAGCACCAGCTCGCCGCCGCGGAGCATCCCGGCGACGTCCGGCAGCTCGCTGACGTGGACCCAGCGGACCGGCCGCTCCAGGTGGTCGGCGCCGGCCACCACCTGGGGCAGGCCGCGCCGCATCACGTCCAGGTCGAGGACTCGGGCGACGGTGGGGAGCATCGCGGGCCTCCGGGGGCGGTGGGAAACCGGAACGGGAGGCTCCGGGGGATCAGGGTGTCAGGTAAATCATCCATCCCCCCGACGACCTGTTGCCCTGCGCGCACCCTTGCACCCTGTAAGGCCCTTCGTGTCGAGACTGTCGGAGTGACCCTTGTCACCCCGGCCCCGCAGCAGGCAAGGTCAGCGGGACCGCAGACCCCCACCGCGGACGCGTGACCCCGCAGCGGTCGAACCACGGCACTTGGAGGAATCAGATGGACCTGACCGACTTCGGCCCGGGCGCGCAGTACATCGCGGGCCGCCAGACCCGGGGGAGCGGCGAACCCTTCCAGGTCGTCAACCCCGCCGACGGCAGTGTGGTCGAGCAGGTCGCGCTGGCCACCACCGAGGACGTGGACACCGCCGTCGCCGCCGCGAAGGCCGCCCTGCCCGGCTGGTCCTCGGCCACCCCCGGCGCGCGCTCCGAGGCGCTGACCAGGCTGGCCGCCGTCCTGGCCGACGCCGCCGACGACCTGGCCCGGGTGGAGACGGCACAGACCGGCAAGCCGGTCAGGCTGGCCACCGAGTTCGACGTGCCGGGCACCGTCGACAACGCCGCCTTCTTCGCCGGCGCGGCCCGCAACCTGGAGGGCAAGGCGGCCGGCGAGTACTCCGGCGACCACACCTCGTACGTGCGGCGCGAGGCGGTGGGCGTGGTCGGCTCGATCTCGCCGTGGAACTACCCGCTGCAGATGGCCGCCTGGAAGATCCTCCCGGCGATCGCCGCGGGCAACACCATCGTGCTCAAGCCGGCCGAACTGACCCCGCTCACCTCGCTGATGTTCGCCCGGGCCTGCACCGCCGCGGGCATCCCGGACGGCGTGGTCAACGTGGTCACCGGCGCCGGGCGCACCGCGGGCGAGCACCTGGTCGGGCACCCGGACGTCGCGATGGTCTCCTTCACCGGCTCCACCGGCGTCGGCAGGCGGGTCGCCGAGATCGCCACCGCGAGCGTCAAGCGCACCCACCTGGAACTCGGCGGCAAGGCCCCGTTCGTGGTCTTCGACGACGCGGACCTGGACGCCGCGGTGCACGGCGCGGTCGCCGCCTCGCTGATCAACGGCGGACAGGACTGCACCGCCGCCACCCGCGCCTACGTCCAGCGCCCGCTCTACGACGCCTTCGTGGCCGGGGTGGCCGAGCTGTACGCGGCGATCCGGACCGGCGACCCGCTGAACCCGCACACCGACCTCGGCCCGCTGGTCTCCTACGCCCACCGGGACCGGGTGGCCGGCTTCGTGGAGCGCGCCCGCTCGTACGCCACCGTGGTCACCGGCGGCCGGGTCCCGGAGACGGGCCACGACGGCACCGACCTCACCCGGGGCGCGTACTTCCCGCCCACCCTGATCACCGGCGCGGCCCAGGACAGCGAGGTCGTGCAGGGCGAGATCTTCGGCCCGGTGCTCGCCGTGCTGCCCTTCGACGGCGACGACGAGGGCCTGCGGCTGGCCAACGACACCCCGTACGGCCTGGCCGCCTCCGCCTGGACGAGCAACGTGCACCGCTCGCTGCGCGCGACCAGGGAGATCGCGGCCGGCTGCGTCTGGGTCAACGACCACATCCCGATCATCAGCGAGATGCCGCACGGCGGCTACAAGGCGTCCGGCTACGGCAAGGACATGTCCCAGTACTCGCTGGACGAGTACACCCAGGTCAAGCACGTCATGTTCGACACCACGGCGGTGGCCCGCAAGGACTGGCACCGCACCGTCTTCGGAGACAGATAACCCCCGGCCCCAGCGGGTGCCCCCACACCCCCTCTCCTCCAGGAGGCCCGTTCCATGGCGTTCAACGAGCTCACCGACGGTCTGCCCGAACCGGTCCGAAGGGCCTGGGAACGCAGTCTGACCAGCGGTCGGGCCGCGCTCGGCCGCCGCACCCTGCTGCGCGCCGCCGGGCTGGCCGCGGGAGCGGGCACCCTGGCCGCCTGCGGCATCCCGGCGGCCCCCCGGGTGAGCGGCGACTCGACCGCGAACGCCGCCGAGGACCGTTCGGAGACGCAGAAGGAGGTCGCCTTCTCCAACTGGCCGCTGTACGTGGACGCGGACGAGAAGGACAAGGAGAAGCACGGCACCCTGGAGGCCTTCACCGAGGCCACCGGGATCAAGGTCAGGTACACCGAGGACGTCAACGACAACGTCGAGTTCTTCGGCAAGATCAAGCCGCAGCTCGCCTCCGGCCAGGACACCGGCCGCGACCTGGTGGTGCTCACCGACTGGATGGCCGCCCGGCTGATCCGGCTCGGCTGGGCGCAGAAGCTCAGCCCGGCGAACGTCACCACCGCGATCACCACCATCGAGTCGCGCTTCCGCGCCCCCGACTGGGACCCGGGCCGGCTCTACACCTACCCGTGGGCCGGCATCCAGACCGTCGTCGCGTACAACCGGAAGGCGACCAGGGGCAAGGAGGTCACCAGCGTCTCCCAGCTGCTGGACGACCCCGACCTCAAGGGCCGGGTCACCTTCCTCTCCGAGATGCGCGACTCCGTCGGGATGGTCCTGCTGGACCAGGGCAAGGACGTCACCAGGTTCACCGCCGACGACTACGACGGCGCGGTCGCCCGCCTCCAGAAGGCCGTCGACAGCAAGCAGATCCGCCGCTTCACCGGCAACGACTACGGCCAGGAGCTCTCCGCGGGCGACATCGCGGCCTGCGTCGCCTGGGGCGGCGACCTGATCCAGCTGCGCGCCGACAACCCGGACATCGAGTTCGTGATCCCGGAGAAGGGCTACATCGCCTCGACCGACAACATGCTGGTCCCGGCCAAGGCGCGGCACAAGACGAACGCGGAGAAGCTGATCGACTTCTACTACCAGCCGAAGATCGCGGCGCAGCTGGTCGCGGGCATCGGCTTCGTCTCCGCCGTCACCGGGATGAAGGACGAGCTCGTCGGCATCGCTCCGGACACCGCGGCCAACCCGCTGGTCGTACCCACCCCCGAGATGGCGGTCAAGGCGCACGTGTTCCGCACGCTCTCCGAGAGCGAGGAGAGCGACTTCGAGCAGAAGTTCTCCAAGCTCATCGGCGCCTGACCCCCACTCCCGGCAGAGAAACCCAGGAAGACACCACGCCATGACAGACCAGCAGCGTGACACGGCCGTCGGCGGCGACGTCCGGCTCACCGGCATCGGCAAGACCTACGGCTCCTTCACCGCCGTCCACCCGCTCGACCTGACCGTCCCGCAGGGATCGTTCTTCGCCCTGCTCGGCGCCTCCGGCTGCGGCAAGACCACCACCCTGCGCGTGATCGCCGGCCTGGAGGAGCCCACCAGCGGCACCGTCCTGATCGGCGGCCAGGACGTCACCGCCCTGCCCCCGTACAAGCGGCCGGTGAACACCGTCTTCCAGAGCTACGCGCTCTTCCCGCACCTGGACATCTTCGAGAACGTCGCCTTCGGCCTGCGCCGGCGCGGCAGGAAGGACGTCAGGAAGCAGGTCGACGACATGCTGGAGCTGGTCGAACTCGGCCAGTACGCCCGGCGCAAGCCGCACCAGCTCTCCGGCGGCCAGCAGCAGCGCGTCGCGGTCGCCCGCGCACTGATCAACCACCCGCAGGTGCTGCTCCTGGACGAGCCGCTCGGTGCGCTCGACCTCAAGCTCCGCCGCCAGATGCAGCTGGAGCTCAAGCGGATCCAGACCGAGGTCGGCATCACCTTCGTGCACGTCACCCACGACCAGGAGGAGGCCATGACCATGGCCGACACCATCGCGGTGATGAACGGCGGCCGGGTCGAGCAGCTGGGCGCGCCCGCCGAGCTGTACGAGAACCCCGCCACCACCTTCGTGGCCAACTTCCTCGGCCAGTCCAACCTGCTGCCCGCCGAGGTCACCGGCACCGAGGGCGGCGACCTGCTGCTCAGCGCGGCCGGCGCCCGGCTCGCGGTGCCGAAGGCGCGCTGCGCCACCGACGCCAAGCGCGTCCACCTGGGCGTGCGCCCGGAGAAGATCACCATCAGCCACGCCTCCGAGCAGGTCGCCGACGGCCGCAACCGGCTGGCCGGCACGGTGCTCGACTCCAGCTTCATCGGCGTCTCCACCCAGTACGTGGTGCGCACCGACGGCGGCCAGGAGGTCACCGTCTTCGAGCAGAACATGGAGCGCGACGCCCGGGTCGTCCCCGGCGCCCCTGTCCTGCTGCACTGGAACCCCGCGCACTCCTTCGCCCTGGACGCCGCGCAGGCGATCGACGCGGGCACCGCGGAGGAGGCCGCATGACCGCCACCACCGCGGCCGCGCCGCCGCAGCCGATACCCCCCGACGGCGGCCCCCTGGCGGAACCCGCGTCGCCGAAGCCGAGGCGCAAGCTCACCCCGTACTGGCTGCTGCTGCCCGGCATCGCCTGGCTGGTCGTCTTCTTCGCCGTCCCGATGCTTTACCAGGGGTCGACGTCGCTGCAGACCGGCTCGCTCGAAGAGGGCTTCAAGGTCACCTGGCACTTCTCGACCTACTGGGACGCCCTGGTCGAGTACAGGTGGCACTTCCTGCGCTCGTTCTCGTACGCGGCCGTCGCCACCGTGCTCTGCCTGGCCGTCGGCTACCCGCTCGCGTACACGATCGCCTTCAAGGCGAGCAAGCGCTGGCGCAACGTCATCCTGATCCTGGTCATCGCGCCGTTCTTCACCAGCTTCCTGATCCGCACGCTGGCCTGGAAGACCATCCTGTCCGACGGCGGCCCGGTGGTCGGCGCGCTGGACGCGCTGCACGTCCTGGACGTCACCAACCTGCTCGGCCTCACCTCGGGCGACCGGGTGCTGGCCACGCCGCTCGCGGTGGTCTGCGGTCTGACGTACAACTTCCTGCCGTTCATGATCCTGCCGCTGTACACCTCGCTGGAGCGGATCGACCCGCGCCTGCACGAGGCGGCCGGCGACCTCTACGCCCGGCCGTTCACCACCTTCCGCAAGGTCACCTTCCCGATCTCGCTGCCGGGCGTGGTCGCGGGCACCCTGCTGACCTTCATCCCCGCCTCCGGCGACTACATCAACGCCCAGCTGCTGGGCTCGCCGAGCGAGCAGATGGTCGGCAACGGCATCCAGAAGCAGTTCCTGAACGTGCTCGACTACCCCACGGCGGCCGCGCTGAGCTTCATCCTGATGGCCCTCATCCTGGGCATGGTGACGGTCTACATGCGCAAGGCCGGGACGGAGGATCTGGTCTGATGTCCCGGATGTTCAAGTGGATCCGCGCCCACCTGGTGGTGCTGGCCGGCCTGCTGGCCCTCGCCTACCTGGTGCTGCCCAACCTGGTCGTGCTCGCCTTCTCGTTCAACAAGCCGGTGGGCAAGTTCAACTACGAGTGGAACGAGTTCTCCACCGACGCCTGGACGAACCCCTGCGGCGTGGCCGACATGTGCCAGTCGCTCTCGCTCAGCCTGCGGATCGCGGTGCTCGCCACCATCGGCGCCACCGTGCTCGGCACCATGGTCGCCTTCGCGCTGGCCCGCCACCGCTTCCGCGGCCGCTCGGCCACCACCGCGATGATCTTCCTGCCGATGGCCATGCCCGAGGTGGTCATGGCCGCCTCGCTCGGGACGCTCTTCCTCAACATGCGCATCCCGTTCGGCTTCACCACCATCCTCATCGCGCACATCATGTTCTGCCTCAGCTTCGTGGTGACGGCGGTCAAGGCGCGCGTGATGAGCATGGACCCGAGGCTCGAACAGGCCGCCCAGGACCTCTACGCGACCCCCACCCAGACCTTCCTGAGGGTCACCCTGCCGCTGGCGGCGCCCGGGATAGCGGCGGGCGCGCTGCTCAGCTTCGCGCTCTCCTTCGACGACTTCATCATCACCCAGTTCAACTCGGGCCCGACCACGGTCACCTTCCCGATGTTCGTCTGGGGCGCCTCGCAGCGCGGCATCCCGGTGCAGGTGAACGTCATCGGCACGGCGATGTTCCTCGCCGCCGTCCTGCTGACCGTCGGGGGCCAGTGGCTGGGCAACCGCCGGAAGGCCGCCGCCTGACGTACGGTCGGCAGCGGTGACACGCGAAACCGTCATCTATTCCTAGAAAGTGGCTGATAATGCATGGACTCCGCCCGCGCGCTCAGTGACGCCAGGCCCACCCCCTTCTGGCTGGAGGATCCCGGCCGGCCGGCGGCGCTGCCCGCCCTGGTCGGCGACACCACCTGCGACCTGCTGGTCGTCGGCGGCGGCTACTCCGGCCTGTGGACCGCCCTCATCGCCAAGGAGCGCGACCCCTCGCTGGACGTCGTGCTGGTCGAGGGCAACGAGGTCGGGTGGGCCGCGTCCGGGCGCAACGGCGGGTTCTGTGCGGCCAGCCTCACCCACGGCTTCGGCAACGGCCTGGACCGCTGGCCGTCCGAGCTGGCCCAGCTGGAGCGGCTCGGTGCAGCCAACCTCGACGGCATCGAGGCCACCCTCAAGCGCTACGGCATCGACGCCGAGTGGGAGCGCACCGGCGAGATCGACGTCGCCACCCAGCCCCACCAGGTCGAGGAACTCCACGAGATCGCCGAGGCGGTCGCCCGGTACGGCTTCGACATCACCGTCCTGGACGCCGACCAGCTGCGCGCCGAGGTGGACTCGCCGACCTTCCTCGGCGGCCTCTGGGACAAGGAGGGCGTGGCGATGGTCCACCCCGCCAAGCTCGCCTGGGGCCTCAAGGACGCCTGCCTGGGCCAGGGCGTGCGGATCTTCGAGCACACCAGGGCCACCGACCTGCGGGAGCACGGCAGCGGCATGGCCGTCCGCACCCCGTACGGCCGGGTCCTCGCCCGCAAGGTCGCGCTCGGCACCAACGTGTTCCCGTCCCTGCTCAAGCGGGTCCGCCCGTACATCGTCCCGGTGTACGACTACGCGCTGATGACCGAGCCGCTCAGCGACGAGCAGCTCGCCTCGATCGGCTGGCGCGGACGGCAGGGCCTCGGCGACAGCGCCAACAAGTTCCACTACTTCCGGCTCTCCGCCGACAACCGGATCCTCTGGGGCGGCTACGACGCGGTCTACCACTTCGGCGGCCACGTCCGGCACGAGTACGACCAGCGGCCGGAGACCTTCCGCACCCTGGCCAACCACTTCTTCCGTTGCTTCCCGCAGCTGGAGGGCCTGCGCTTCAGCCACGCCTGGGGCGGCGCGATCGACACCTGCAGCCGGTTCTCCGCCTTCTTCGACACCGGCTACCGGGGCAAGGTCGCGTACGCGGTCGGCTACACCGGGCTCGGCGTCGGCGCGACCCGCTTCGGCGCCGAGGTGATGCTCGACCTGCTCGCCGGGGAGCGCACCGAGCGCACCTCGCTGGACATGGTGCGCAGCAAGCCGCTGCCGTTCCCGCCCGAGCCGGTGCGCTGGGCCGGGATCGAACTCACCACCCGGTCCCTGGAACGGGCGGACCGCACCGGCGGCCACCGCAACCTCTGGCTGCGCACCCTCGACCGGCTGGGGCTGGGCTTCGACAGCTGACGCGTGAAAGTCCCCCGGTCGGGTGCTCCGTAGTCGTGTAATCGGGACCCGCCGTCCGCCTCTCCTTGGTGACGGCGGGTCTCGGTCTTCCCGCCGTCTCCGAACAGGACGAACGGCAAGAAGCGGGGACACGACTATGGAGACCACCGGACTGCACTGGCTCGCCCAGGTGGCACCGGACCCGGAGTCCTTCCGGGAGCAGTGGGAGCGCACCGGGCTGGGCCTGATGCTGCTGCCGGCCGGCCGGCGCTGGGACGTCCTCTCCGTCCCCGGACGGCTCGGGCGCCCGGCCCTGGAGGTCCTGGACCCGCGCACCCGCGGGCCGGTCCTCACCGACTTCGGGGGCGAGCACGTCAACTTCCTGGTGCCCGTCGGCACCGCCTCCCGCTGGATCGGCACCGGAGTGCGCAGTTCGGGGGAGGGCACCTGGATCGTCGTCCCGCACCCCGAGCGCAGCAGCCGGGGCGTGCGCTGGCTGGTCCCGCCCGACGGGTCCGGGCGGCTCACCGACCCGATGCTGCTGGAACTCGCCCTGCACGAGGCGGCCGCGAGGCTCAGCGGCTGGTGAGGTCCGGTGAAGCCCGGTGAGGCCGGGTGAGCCCGGGCGGGCGGGAGCCGGCGGGCGACGGTGGCGTTCGGTGAGGGCGGGCGACGACGGCGCGCGGGCCGGGCGGTCGCGTCAGACTGGAGGCGTGACCACCGCCCCGCACGCCGTCGACGCGTCCCTTCGCCCGGGACCGGCCCAGCTGCGCCTGGCCGCGCTCGCCGCACCGGTCTGTGACCGGTACGGCCTCGCCCTGGCCGGTGGGCACGCGCTGCGCGCCCACGGCGTCGCGGCCTGCCCGCAGGACGGGCTCACCCTGGTGACCGGCGCCGCCGATCTGCCGGAGGTGGCCGCCGCGCTGGGTGAGGCGTACCGGGCGGCGGGCGGCGGGGCCGTCGAGCGGCCGGGCACCCCGCGGCTGGAGCAGCTCACCGTCCGGCTGGCACTGGGCGGCCGGTCGCACTCGGTCGAGCTGCGCAAGGAGCCGCTGGGCCACCGTCCGGTCCGCCTCGACCTCGGCGCGCCCGGACCGGACGAGCCGCCGGTGGTGCTGCCGGTCGTCGCCCTGGAGGACGCGGGCGCGCTGACCACCGTGCTGCTCGTGGACCGGGGCATGCCGCGCGACCTGATCGACGTGCACGCCCTCACCCGGTGCTACCGGGAGGGCGAACTGCTCGCACTGGCCGGGGAGTTGGATCCGGAGTTCCAGCCTGCCGCGCTCGCCGAGCGGCTGGAGACGCTCGCCGAGGCGGCGGACGGGCGGTTCCGCGCCCGGGGCGTTCCGGCCGGAGAGGTGGACGAGCGGAAGCGGTGGGCGCTGGCCTGGGCGCAGGACCTGAGGCTGGACCTGCTGGAGACCCAGGAGGCGGCGGACGGGCTGCACGATCCGTACCTGGAGGAGCCGGAGGCCGGGGAGGAGGCCTGAGAGCGCTCTCCTCCCGGGGCGGCCCGGCGGACTGGGGTCGCCCCACCGCTGGGTGCGGCCGTCCGAGTGAGCCACCGGACGACCTGTAAGGCTGAATCCACGATCCCCGTCAGCCTGTTCGTTGAGCCTGGCCGAAGCGGCCACCAGACTGGGAGACGAGCGCGGTAGCCCCGTGAATTTCCGTCGCCCGGCCCACCCGCGGGCGGCGCCAGGCCGGACCGGTGGCAGCACGCCGCCCGGGACTTCGGAGGCAGACGGACCTTGAGCAAGCACATCATTCACTGGATCGGCGGCAAGCCGGTCGCCACCGCCGGTGCGGCCCCCCGTCGCGGCGACATCTTCGACCCGGCCACCGGCCAGGTCGCCGGCCAGGTCGACTTCGCCGGGATCGCCGAGGTCGACCAGGCGGTGGCCGCCGCCGCCTCGGCCTTCACCGGGTGGCGCACCGCGTCGATCGCCAAGCGGACGACGGTGCTCTTCGCCTTCCGCGAGCTGCTGAACGCCCGCCGCGACGAGCTGGCCTCGATCATCGTGGCGGAGCACGGCAAGGTGCACTCCGACGCGCTGGGCGAGATCGCCCGCGGCCTGGAGGTCGTGGAGTACGCCTGCGGCATCCCGCAGCTGGTCAAGGGCGGCTTCACCGAGCAGGCCTCCACGGGCGTCGACGTCTACTCGATCCGCCAGCCGCTCGGCCCGGTCGCGATCATCTCGCCGTTCAACTTCCCGGCCATGGTGCCGATGTGGTTCTTCCCGATCGCCATCGCGGCCGGCAACACCGTGGTGGTGAAGCCCTCGGAGAAGGACCCGTCCGCCGCCAACTTCCTCGCCGAGCTGTGGAAGGAGGCCGGCCTCCCGGACGGCGTGTTCAACGTCGTGCACGGCGACAAGGCGGCCGTCGACCGCCTGCTGGAGCACCCGGACATCAAGTCGGTCAGCTTCGTCGGCTCCACCCCGATCGCCCGCTACGTCTACGAGACCGGCACCCGCTACGGCAAGCGCGTGCAGGCCCTGGGCGGCGCCAAGAACCACATGCTGGTCCTGCCCGACGCCGACCTCGACCTCGCCGCCGACGCCGCCGTCAACGCCGGCTTCGGCGCGGCCGGCGAACGCTGCATGGCGGTGTCCGTGCTGGTCGCGGTCGACCCGATCGGTGACGAGCTGGTCGAGAAGATCAAGCAGCGGGTCGCCGGCCTGAAGGTCGGCCCGGGCTGCAACGGCGACTCCGAGATGGGCCCGCTGGTCACCGGCCAGCACCGCGACAAGGTCACCTCCTACGTCGAGTCCGGTGTCGCCGACGGCGCCGAGCTCGCGGTGGACGGCCGCAAGCACCCGGTCACCGCCGAGGACGAGAACGGCTCCCCGACGGCCGACGGCTTCTGGCTCGGCCCGACGCTCTTCGACCACGTGAAGCCCGGCATGTCCGTCTACAACGACGAGATCTTCGGTCCGATCCTCTCGGTCGTGCGCGTCGCCTCCTATGAGGAGGGCCTGGCGCTGATCAACGCCAACCCGTACGGCAACGGCACCGCCCTCTTCACCAACGACGGCGGCGCGGCCCGGCGCTTCCAGTTCGAGGTCGAGGTCGGCATGGTCGGCATCAACGTGCCGATCCCGGTCCCGGTCGCCTACTACTCCTTCGGCGGCTGGAAGGCCTCGCTGTTCGGCGACGCCCACGCGTACGGATCCGACGGCGTGCAGTTCTTCACCCGGGGCAAGGCCGTGACCCAGCGCTGGCTGGACCCGTCGCACGGCGGCATCAACCTGGGCTTCCCCACCAACAGCTGAGCTGCCACGGTTCCACCGGCCGGACCCCTCTCCCCGGGGTCCGGCCGGCCGTCTCTGCACGACGTTTGCATCCGGCCGCAGAAGCGCGTAGGGTTCTTCGAGCTGCCTGGCTGGGAGCACCGGACACGCGTTTGCGCGGACGGTCCCGGGGCGGCCAATCCTTTGAATCACCACTTCCGGTTCGTGCCGGTCGTTTCGCTTTTCCGCGTGACGGCCTGGGGCATATTCGGCGTGCGCGTTTTATC
>NZ_JBIVUM010000028.1:0-50187 GCF_044757205.1 Kitasatospora sp. NPDC091335
CCGTTACGACAAACGCGGCTACGTCTACCTCGGCACCGTCACCGCAGCCGCCCTCGTCATCTGGCTCCGCACATGATCGGCCGGACAGCTCCTAGGCGCCAGTTCACCGGTACGATCACCGCGCCGGCCTTGGCGCACGCCAGGATCGTCACGTAGTAGTGCGCCGACTCGCGGCCCAGGTAGGCCACCCGGCTGCCGCGTCCGATGCCCACCGAGCGCAGGGCGTGCGCCGCCCGGTTGCTGTCGCGGTGCAATTCCTCGTAACTGACGCTGCGGCCCTCGCAGATGATCGCCGGGTGCGCGCCGCGCCGCGCCGCGTTGCGGGCCAGCGCGGCGGCGGCGGTCCACTGCGGATTCAGGCCCATGAAACCAATTCCAGTGCTTTCCTCGGCACTTCGTTGCACCGTTGTGGTGCCGGGCGTCGCCGTCATACGGCGTCCTGGGTGATCTGGCTCTCGACGAACGCGGTGATGTGGCGCACCGAGGGGCAGTCGAAGGTCAGCGAGGAGGGCAGTGTCAGCCCGAAGTCCGATTCCAGCCCGGACTTGACCTCCATGCCCATCACCGAGTCCAGGCCGAGGGTGATGAAGTCGGCGACGGGGTCGAGTTCGTCGACCGAGCCGAAGTGCAGCACCTTGGCGAGGCGTTCGGCGACCGTCTGCCCGATCAGCTTCAGGCGCTCCGGTCCGGGCCGCGAGAGCAGGTCCGCCAGATCGAGGCCGGCGTCCCCGGCCGCCGTGCCGGCCGGGTCAGTGACGCGCGCGTACAGGGCGTTGGTCTGCGGCAGTCGGCCCGCGAACACCGGCCAGTCGAAGCGGTTCACGATCCGCTGCCCAGCGTTCGGCAGGCCCCACAGGCGGTGCAGGGTGCGCAGCGCCCAGGAGGGCGAGAAGAAGCGGACGCCGCTGCGTTCGATCTCCTGGATGTACGAGGTGTCCAGGCGGGCCGACATTCCGACCCGCGCCCACGAGCCCCAGTTGACGGCCAGGCCGGGCAGGCCCTGGTGGACGCGCAGGTGGGCGAGGCCGTCCAGGAAGGCGTTCGCCGCCGCGTAGCGGGCCTGGCCCACGCCGCCGCGCACCGCGGCCACGGAGGCGATGGAGGAGTAGACGGTGAAGAAGTCCAGGTCCGGGAAGGACGTGGCGGCCTGGTGCAGGAGCCAGCCGCCGTACGCCTTCGGCGCCAGCTGCTCGTGAATGGCCTCCCAGGTCAGTTCCGAGATCAGGCCCGTGCCGATGGCGCCCGCCGCGTGCACGAGGCCGCCCACCGGGTGCGGCAGGCTGGCGAGGTCGGTGACTAGCCGTGCCACATCGTCGGCGCTGCCGGTGTCGGCGCGCAGGAGGGCGATGTCGGCGCGTTCCTCGAGGGCGGCGAGCACGTCGGCGGCCTCCTCGGTGGCCCGTCCGCGCCGGCTGACCAGGGCCAGGTGGCGCGCCCCGAGGTCCACGAGCATCCGTGCGGTGACGAGGCCGAGGCCGCCGAGGCCGCCGGTGATGACGTAGGTGCGGTCGGGGCGGATGGCGGGCGCGGCGGCCTGCGCGGACGGCGCGGCGGCGCCGCCTGGCCGGTCGGCGCCAAGGGTCACGACGGTCACGTCGGCGCCCGTGGACAGGACCCGCAGCGCCTCGTCGACCTCGTCCTGGCCGTAGACGTCCGGACTTGCGGCGCTGCCGCCCGCGGCGCGGGCCGCCGCCGTGGCCGGGTCGGTGTCCTGGGCGGCGCGCGGTGTCACGGCCGTCGAGGGGACGGTCAGCGTGGAGGCGAGGGGGCCGTGGTGGTGGACGGTCACCTCGGTGCCGACGGTGTGGGTGGCAGCCGGGCCCGCAGCGAGCACCGTGCCCGCGTACGCGGTGGCGGTCACCGGTACCGTCTCGTGCTCGCCCTCGGCGTCCACGGCCGTGGGAAAGTCGCGCCGGGTCAGCGCCGCGGCGGTGACGGACACCCGTACCTCGTCGCCCTGCGGCGGGTGCTCCGCGGTCTGCCCAGCCGTCACCGCGAACTTGTCGAGGTCGCCGGAGGCGGGTGCGCGCACTTCGAAGGTCCCCTGCCAGGCGGGGGTCTCGTCTCCAGCGAGCAGCCTGCGCACGTGGCGCTGTCCCGCGCGGTAGCCGATCTGGTACTCGTCCTTCTCCTGCGCGCGCCACTCGGCGAGCAGCGCGGCGGCCACCGCCTGGTCCGCGCCGTCGGCCGGCGCGTCGAGGTCGATCAGGGTCGCCTTGAGGTGCGGGTGCTCGTTGAGCAGCACGTGGCCGAAGCCCCACAGGGAGGTGGCCGCGATCTGCTCGGTGCCGTCGGCACGGTCGCCGGGCAGCCACTGGGCGCGCTCGGTGATGAGCCACACGCGCGGGGCGCGGCGTGCGGGGCGCGAGTCGGCGGCGGCCACCACGTCGAGCAGCTCGGTGAAGTTGGCCTCGGACTCGGCGTGCAGCCGGTCGTACGACATCTCGCCGGGTCCGGGCCGCCAGAACCACGCCACGTCGGTCACCGACGGGTGCTCCGCGAGGGCCTCGCGCAGCGCCTGTGCGTTTGGCACCGTCGACACCCGTACCCCGGCCGCGGGCCCGTGCGCGGTGAGCGCGGCCAGGACAGCGGGTCGGACCGCGTCGTCCGCGCCCGGGATCACCACGTGGCGTTGCGGGGTGTCGGTGGTGACCGCGGGCAGCGAGTGGCGCGGCCAGCCGAGCCGGTGCGTAAAGTGCGGCCCGGCGTCCGCGCCGTGGGGCCTGGCGAGCACGGCGCCGAGGATCTCGGCGACCGGCTCGGCGGGCTCGGGGCCGGAACCGTCCAGGAGGAGGAGGTCGGCCAGGCGTCCGGCGCCGTCACGGCGCACCCGGGCCACCGCGCGCAGGCGCTCGCCGCGCGGCTTCTTGAACAGCCGTACGCCGCGCGCCCCCTGGAGGACGAACACCGGTCCCTCGTCGTCCGTGGCGACGGCAGCCTGCAGCGCGCTCTCCAGCAGGACGGCGGGCAGTTGTTCCACGGCGGTCGCGGCGCAGCCGGCCAGTTCTGCGGTGACCACACCGCCGTCGTGCCGGGTGACGCGCGTGATGTGCGGTTCGTCGTCGGTGAAGCCGCGGTCGACGGCGGCGAGGTCGGTGGCGATGTCGGCGCCGTCGGCCTCGGCGAGGATCGAGCCGGGCCCGGCGACAAGGGCCAGCAGGCCGCTGTCGGGGCCCGTGCCCGGCTGCGTCCGGGGCAGGATGCGGGCGCGTACATAGGTGCGTTCCTGGCCCTGTCCGCCCTCGGCGCCTTCGGTGAGGCCCGTCACCTCGACGTCCATGGCGCCCTCGTCCGCGTGGCGCAGCCGGGTGGTCAGGCGCACCACGCCCTCGTCCGGCAGCGGCAGCGGCTCGGGCAGGCGCAGGTCGGCCACGGTGGCGCGGGTGTGGCCGAGGACCGCGTCCTGCAGGGCGAGCAGCAGGTCGGCCCAGGCAGCGGGCGGCAGCGTCGCCTGGCTGGCGAGGCGGTGCCCGACGATCGCCTCGCCGATGTCGTCGGGGGTGAAGTCGGTGGTAAACTCCCGGGTTCCCTCGGGGAGTTCGGCCGTCGGTGTCGATTGGCCGAGCAGCGGGTGCGAGGCCGGTCCGGCGGCGCGCCGGGTGCGGGCCTTGACGGCGGGCAGCCAGTACGGTTTGCGCTGGAAAGCGTATGTGGGCAGTTGTTGCTTCGCGGGGGCGTGCCCGGCGTGGTAGGCGGCCCAGTCGACGGGCAGTCCGGCGGCGTAGAGGTCGGCGAGGGCGTGCAGTGTCGCGGTGCCGGTGGTGTCCTGGCGGCGCAGGCTGGCCAGCCACACATGTTCGTCGGCGGGCACGCAGTTCTTGCCAAGGGCGGTCAGCATGCCGGAGGGGCCGAGCTCCACAAACGCGTGCCGTCCCCGCCTGGCCACCGCCCGCATGCCCGCCATGAACTGCACCGGCCGGCCGATGTGGCGCACCCAGTAGTCGGGGCCGCCGATCTCCCGCATCCGCGCGACCTTGCCGGTGAGATTGGAGACCAGTGAGATCGAGGGCTCGCGGAAGGAGATGCCGTCGAGTGCGGCGCGGAACTCGTCGAATACCTCCGCCATCAACGGCGAGTGGAAGGCGTGCGAGACCGCGAGGGGCTGCACCCGTATCCCGTTGGCGGCCAGTTGTTCGCTCACCGCCCGCAGGGATTCGCTGCCGCCGGAGACGACACACGTCTGGGGACCGTTGACGGCGGCGACTGCCAGGTCCTCGTGGCCCTGGAGGAAGGGTTCGACGCGTTCGGCCGGAGCGCTGACGGACGCCATGCCGCCGGGCGCGGTCACCGACTGCATCAGCCGGGCGCGGACGGCGACCAGTGTCACGGCGTCGGGCAGGGAGAACAGTCCGGCCACGGCAGCGGCCACGACCTCGCCGATGCTGTGTCCGAGCAGGACGTTGGGTTTGACGCCCCACGACATCCATAGTTTGGCGAGCGCGTACTCCAGGGTGAACAGGGACGCCTGTGCGCAGAGGGTCTGGTGGATCGTGTCGGGGTCGTCGGCGGTGCCGAGGAGCAACTCTCTCACCGACACGTCCAAATGGGCGGCGAAGAGCCGGTCGCACTCGTCCACGGTGTCGCGGAAGAGCGGGAAGCGCACGTAGGGGGCCGCGCCCATGCCGGGGTACTGGGCGCCCTGTCCGGTGAAGGTGAAGGCGACCTTGCGGACGCCGGACGGCTCGATGGTCCGGTCCGGCTGGCGCACCGTGTCCAGGACCTTCAGCAGGTCCTCGCGGCTCGTGAGCAGGGCGGCGACGCGGTACGTGAAGTGGGCGCGGCCCACGTTCGCGGTGTACGACAGGCGGGCGATGTCGGAGTCCGGCCGCTCGGTGACGAACTGCCGGTAGCGTTCGGCCTGTTCGCGCAGTGCGGCGGCGCTCTTCGCGGAGAGCGTGAAGAGAGGTGAGGCGCCGTGCGTGACCGTCTGGGCGCCGTCCGCGCTCCGCGCGCCGAGGGCTCGGGCCGGCGGCTGCTCCAGGACGACCGCGCCGATGGTGCCCGCGAAGCCGAAGCTGTTGACGGCGGCCCGGCGCACCGGTGCCTGCCAGGACTCGCACGCGGTCGGGACGCGGACCGGGTAGACCTCCCATGGGATGCGCGAGGAGGGCGTCGTGAAGTTCAGGTGGGGGTAGATCGTTCCGGAGCGGAGCTGTAGCAGCACCTTGATGACGCCGACGAGACCGGATGCGGGCTCCATGTGACCGAGGTTCGTCTTCACCGAACCGACGATCAGCGGGTCGTCCTTAGTACGCGTGTCGGCGAACACGTTGCTGATGGCGCCGATTTCGATGGGGTCACCGAGCGGGGTGCCGGTGCCGTGCGCCTCCACGTACTGGACGTCGCCGGGGGTGAGCCCCGCGTCGGCGAGTGCCAACTTCAGCACCCGTTCCTGGGCGGGACCGTTGGGCACGGTCAGGCCCGCGCTGTCGCCGTCCTGGCCGACGGCGGTGCCGCGTATGACGGCCAGGACGTCATCGCCGTCGCGGGTGGCGTCGGCGAGCCGCTTCAGGACGATGACGCCGACGCCCTCGGCGCGCGCGTAGCCGTCCGCGGACTCGTCGAAGGTCTTACACTGCCCGTCGGCCGCGAGCATCTGGGCGTTGGAGAACATCACCGGGATGCGCGGGTGGTGCAGCGCGTTGACGCCGCCGCTCAGGGCGATGTCGCACTCGCCGCGGCGCAGCGCCGTGACGGCCATGTGCAGGGCGGCGAGGGAGGACGAGCAGGCGGTGTCGACGCTGATGCTCGGCCCCTGCCAGCCCAGGAAGTAGGACAGGCGCCCGGCCAGCGGGAACAGCGTGATTCCGGACGCCAGGTGGCCGTCCAGCTCCTCGTAGGGCAGGGAGTCGAGCTCCAAGGCGTAGTCGACGGAGCTGGCGCCGATGTACACGCCTCCGTTGCCGCGGCGCAGCAGCGTCGGGTCGATGTTGGCGTGTTCCAGGGCCTGCCAGGCGGTCTCCAGGAGCATGCGCTGCTGCGGGTCGATGTACTGCGCTTCCTTGGGCGAGATGTTGAAGAAGCCCGCGTCGAACAGGTCGATCCGGTCCAGGTAGCCGCCTCCACGGGCGCGTATCTTCCCCTTGTCGTCGGGGCCCTGCGGAGTGAACGCGGCGACGTCCCAGCGGTCTTCGGGCAGCGGACCGATGCCGGAGCTTCCGGTGCGCAGGAACTCCTCGAACTCGTCGAACGAGGTGCTGCCGCCGGGAAAGCGCAGGCCCACGCCGACGATCGCGACGGGCTCGCCGCCCTGGTCTCGCTCGTGCCGCCCGGGCGGGGACCCGGCGGTGGCGGTGTGGCGGTCGACAGACATGTCCGCAGTGGCTCCTTCTGTCCGGATGACGCGTCCGATGGCGTGGTCCGTGGCGGTTACTGGGCGGGCGGGGATCCGGCGGACGGGCCGGCGAGCAGGCCCGTGAGGTGGTGCACGAGCTGCTCGACGGTCGGCTCGTTGAACAGCACGTTGGTGTTGATGGACAGCTCGAGCCGCTCTTCCAGGTTCTGCTTGAGGACGGTCAGCTTCAACGAGGTGAGCCCCAGGTCGAAGTAGCTGGTTTCCAGGGAGAGTTCGTCGTCGTCCTCCATCAGCAGAGCGGCCTTGAACAGCTCCACGACGAGGACTTCGATCTCTTCCCTGAGCTCGTGGGCAGGCAGCTCGCGCAGTTCCGCCGGTGAGGTGTTCGTTTCAGGCATGTCGGTGACCGATCCGAGGAACGGACGCGGTGGGCCGCGCCGGTGAGTGAGCGTCCAGCGAAACATCAACTCCTGACACACCGCTGACGGCCCGCTCGCCCCGAGGATCCCCGGCGGCCTGCGGCTCCTGCGCGCCGTCAGCGCGCGGTCAGCGGCGCGTCATAAATAGTTCGTGCAGGCTTTCCCGCAGGACCGTCTACGTACCCAAGGACGTGCACTCATGGCGAATCCCGCCTATCCGATGGCCCGACAGTGTCCGATGGCCCCGCCCACCGAGTACGGCTCGTTCCGGGAGCAGGGCCCGGTCAAGGTGGACATGCCCGATGGCGGCTGGGCCTGGCTGCTCACCGGCTACGACGACGTCCGGCAGGCCATGAACGACCCGCGGTTCAGCTCGGACGACGAGAAGATGGGGCGCGCCCGCACCGAGCTCCCCAAGGGCGTGGACCTGAACTCCTTCTGGCGCAAGGACGAGCCGGAGCACGGCAGGCTCCGGCACATGATGATGACAGAGTTCACCGCCCACAAGATCAAGGAGTGGCGCCCGCGCATCCAGGGCCTGGTGGACCAGATACTCGACCGCCTCGAGGAGCTTCCGCGCCCGCTCGACCTCTACCGCGAGTTCGCCCTGGCGCTGCCCACCCAGGTGATAGCCCAGCTGCTGGGCGTGCCGGACAAGGACTACCGCACCTTCGCCCAGCAGAGCCGTGACTGCCTGAGCCTGGACGACCCCAAGAAGTCGTTCGCCGCCTTCCACGCCCTGGACGAGTACCTGCTGCGGATCATCGCCGAGAGGGAGGCGGAGCCGCGGGAGGACCTGATCAGCCGCCTGATCGTCGACCGGGTGAAGACCGGCGAGCTCGCTCGGCCGGACCTGCTTCCCATGGTCCGCTTCATCCTCGTCTCGGGCTACGAGACCACCACCAGTCAGATCGCGCTCAGCACCCTGACCCTGATGACCAACCCGAAGGTCAAGGCGCAGCTGATCGAGGACCCCGAGCGCATCACCGCGTTCGTCGAGGAGTCGCTGCGGTTCTGGTCCGTCTCGCAGGACAACGTCCTGCGGGTGATCGACCAGGACATGGAGTACTCCGGGGTGAAGATGTCCGTGGGCGAGCTGGTGGTCCTCGCCGTCCCCGGCGCCAACCACGACGCGAAGGCCTTCCCCGACCCGGAGGAGTTCTCCCTGGAGCGCGGCGACAACCGGCACGTCGCCTTCGGCTTCGGCACGCACCTGTGCGCGGGCGCCCCGCTGGCTCGCCGCGAGGTCGACATCGCCATCACCTCGCTCCTCGCCCGCTTCCCCGGCATCCGGCTGGCGTGCGACGTCGAGGACCTGCAGTTCCGCCACCGGAGCCTGGTGTACGGCCTGGAGTCTCTTCCGGCGACCTGGTAGCGGCAGGCGCCCGGCCCCGAGGGACGGGGCCGGGCGGGCCGTTGCGCCTACTGTCCGGCGAACGCCAGGAGTTCAGCGTTCAGGCGGTCCGCGTGCGTCACGAACAGGCCGTGCGCGGCGCCTTCGTACACGACGACCTCGCCGCCCGGGATCAGGGCCGCGGTCCGGCGCGCGCACAGTTCGAGCGGGGCGCTCACATCTGCGTCGCCGTGGACGATCAGCGTGGGCAGGCCGATGCCGCGCACGTCCTCGCGCAGGTCCTCGGTGAGCAGGGTGCGGGTGATCTCCACCGAGGCGCGCAGGGAGCCGTCGAGGGCCTGTCCGGTGATCCAGCCGGCCAGCTGCGGCGAGACCGTGTGCGAGTCCGCGGTGGCCCCGGGGCCGCCGAAGAACGGGGCAACGATCTCGGAGACGTACCGGGGCCGGTCCGCCGCCATCGCGGCCGTGACCTGCTCGAGGACGGCCGGGTCGACGCCGTCGGGGTTGTCCTGGGCGCGCAGCAGGTACGGCGTCGTGGAACACACCAGGGCCAGGCGCGCCACCTGGTCCGAACCGTGCCGGGCCAGGTAGCGCACCGCCTCGCCGCCGCCCATCGCGTAGCCGACGAGGGTGGCGTCCCGCAGCTCCAGGTGGCCCATGAGGGAGGCGAGGTCGTCGGCCAGGGTGTCGTAGTCGTAGCCGTTCCAGGGCCGGTCCGAGCGACCGAAACCGCGCCGGTCCGGCAGGATGCAGCGCAGGCCGCGCCCGGCCAGGTACGGGGCCTGGAACTCCCACATGCGGGAGTTCATCGTGGCCGAGCACAGGAGGACGACCGGTCGGCCCGTCCCCCAGTCCTCGTAGTGGAGCCGTGTGCCGTCCTTGGCCGTGACGAAGGGCATGGTGACCTCCCAGGTGAGAAGGTGAGGGTGAGGGGCCTCGCGCGTTGGCTCGCCCGCGGCGCGGGGCCGATAGTGGCGCGCCCGCGTACGGGAGCGTCCAGCCAAGCACGACCGCCTGACACGCCGCTGACACGCCCGCCGTGCGTTAGGCCACCGACGGCCCCGTGCCGCGGCACGCGTGACGGCCGGATCGGCGTGTCGCGCCGGTCCGGCCGTCAGGGCCTGCGTTCTCAGGTGCCCGGTCGTGTCCTTACCGCTTGGCGCGCGGTCGCATGAACTGGATGATCAGGCTGGAGGCGAGGCAGAAGGCCGCCAGGGGAATCAGGCCCATGCCGAGGGCGTGCGGGTAGTCGCCCGGTGCGGGCGAGTCGCCGAGGGCCGGGTAGAAGACTGTACCGACGACGGCCACGCCGATCGCGACCGCGCCTTCCTGCACGGTGTTGGCCACGCCGGAGGCCGCCGCGGCGTGCTCCGGGTCGGCGCCCGCGAGGACGCCGCCGGTCAGCGGACCGGTGGTCATGCCCATCCCGATCCCGGCGACGACCAGCGGAATGATGATCCACAGGACGGGCCGGCCGGTGCCGATCTCCGAGGCGGTCAGCGCGGTCAGGACGTAGCCGACCGCCAGGGTCAGCTGCCCCGCGGAGTACAGCCGGTGGCCCAGACGTGCCGCCAGCCTCGTAGACAGCAGCGACGAGCCGAAGTACCCGGCGCCGAGCGTGAGGAAGACGAGCCCGGCCTCGGCCGGCGACAGGCCCCTGCCCTCCTGCAGGTAGAGCGCAAGCATGAAGAAGAACGAACCCATGGCGAGGAAGTACGCCATCATGCCGACGAGTCCGACCGAGAACGTACGGCTGCGGAACAGCGTCAGGTCGAGCAGGGGGCTTCGGCCTTGCCGGGAACGCTGGTGCGCGACGAAGGCGGCGGCCAGCAGCACGGCGGCCGCGAGCAGCAGCCAGGTCCACAGCGGCCAGTCGCGCTCCTGCCCCTCGACCAGGGAGAGCACGATCGCCACCATGGTCGCCGTCGCGAGGACCGCGCCGACCAAGTCGAGTCGGCCGCCCTCGGCGTTGCGGGACTCGGGGACCAGGCGCGGGGTCAGGAGCAGTGCCACGACGCCGATCGGCAGGTTGATCAGGAAGATGGTCCGCCAGGTCAGGCCCGCCACGTCGGCGGAGATCAGGGCGCCGCCGATGACCTGGCCGAAGACTCCGGCGAGGCCGATGACCAGGCCGTAGACGACGAAGGCGCGGCCTCGGGCGGCACCGGTATAGACGACGGCGAGGATGCCGAGGACCTGCGGCACCATGGCGGCTGCGGACGCGCCCTGCAGCACGCGGAAGATGGCCAGGGTCTCGGGGCTCTGCGCCACGGCGCACAGCCCGGAGGTGAGCGTGAACCCGGCGAGGCCCAACGCGAATAGCCGACGCCTGCCGTAGAGGTCGCCCAGGCGTCCGCCGGTGATCATCCCGGCGGTGAAGGCCACGCCGTAGCCGATGATGACCAGCTGCGACTGGACCGGGGTGGCGTCCAGGTCCGTCTGGATCGAGGGGATAGCGACGTTGGTGATGAAATAGTCGAGGATGGTGATGAAGGTGCCCACCATCACGATGGCCAGGGTGCCCCATCCCGGACCGGCCGTGGCGGCCGCGGGAGCGCCTGCCTCCTCGGCCGCGGCGTTTGTCCCGGTTTCGGTACTCATCGTGGTGCTCCTTGAGAGGGAGGTGTGAGATACGGCGAGCGCAGACCGGGCGGACACGCCAATGGCCGCGTTCCGCCCGGTACACAGTCCGCCTGGTGCGCTCAGGCGCCGGCGGGCACCTTGTCAAGGAAGCCGTAGACGCTCTTGACCTTCCCGGTCGCGTCGGTCGCCAGGACGTCGAAGCCGATGACAATGTTCTCGCTGCCGCCAGCGGGCAACAGCTCCCACTGGAAACGCGTGATGTTGTGGTTGGAGTCGGCCTCACCGAGCACCTTGAAGTCGAAGCCCTTGAACTGGTCACGGCCGCCCGCGATGACGGCGCCGATGCCCTCGTGCCCCGCCACGTCGGCCAGCGGGTCGGTGTACGTGGCGTCCGCGGTGAACAGCTCGGAGATCGCCGCGGCGCGCTTGTCGGCGTCCTCCTCGTTCCAGATAGCGATGTAGCGGTCGGCCAGGTTGTTCAGGTCACTCACTGTTGCTCCCAAGTCGTCTTGAACAGCTGATGTTTTGAATCCTGACCCGGGCTGGTCGTCCGGTCCATGACCTCACAGGTCATGGCACTCTGGACACGGCCCCTTAGACTCACGACATGAGCGTTGCAGTCGAAGCCCCGCCGGTCGGTGCCATGCTGCGGACCTGGCGTGAGCGGCGCCGGTTCAGCCAGCAGGAGCTGTCCAACCGATCGCGGGTCTCCACCCGCCACCTCAGCCGAGTGGAGACTGGCAGGGCGCATCCGACACCGGAGATGCTCATGCACCTGTCGGACAACCTGGACGTGCCGCTGCGGGATCGCAACCGGCTTCTGCTCGCCGCAGGCTACGCACCGCGCTATCAGGATCACCAATTGGACGACGCGTCGCTCGCGGTGGTGATGGACGGTCTGCGCCGACTCCTTGACGCCCATTTGCCGTACCCCGCGCTACTGTTGGACGATCACTGGGGCATCGTCGACGCCAACGCCGCCGTTGATCAGCTGCTGACCGGTTGCGCGCCGGAACTGCTGGAGCCGCCGATCAACGTGCTCCGGGTCTGTCTGCACCCGGACGGGCTGGCCGGCCGGATCGGCAATCTCATGGAGTGGGGCAGCCATCTGCTGCAACAGGTGAGCCACCGTGCCGAGCGCACCCATGACCAGCGCCACCACGAGCTTGCCGCGGAGATCGCCAGCTACCTCGACAGATCTGATACCGCCGCCGCCTTCGCGGGGCCGGTGGTCACCCTCGAGATCGATGTGGACGGCAGCCCGCTCCGGTTCTTCAGCACCATCGCGACTCTCAGCACCGCCACGGATGCCGCCCTGGAAGGACTGCATCTGGAGACGTTCCTGCCAGCCGACGACGAGACCCGGCGCCGCTTCGATCAGCGGTAGACCACGCTGGAAGGGTCCTGCCGCGCGCCCGGCTCACGGCGTCGGTGCACACCCGCGGCAATGGACCCGCCCGCCAGCGCTCAGGTGCTCGCGCGGGCCAGGTCAGGCCGCGTACAGGTCGAAGGTCGAGCCACGCCGGGTGCCCGCGGTCACATCGAGCCTCGGGTCGACGGACAGGATGGCCTGGTGTAAGCGCTGCACCTGCGGTGAGGGCTCCACGCCGAGTTCCTCGATCAGCCGCCCGCGCAGGTTTCGGTAGATGTCAAGCGCCGAGGCCTGCCGGCCCGAGCGGTACAGCGCCACCATGGCCTGCGAGTGCAGTCCCTCGTGCTGCGGGTGGCGCGCCGTCATCGTCAACCTCGGCACGAACACGGTGTGCACCATAGCCTGCTGGTGGTACAGCCGCGGAAAGCTGGACCTCGCCCTACGCGTCGGAGTGCGGCTATTCGGCCTCGGCGCGTTCTTCGCCGGGCTCTACTGGATGCTCAACACCGTGTACATCCTGGCCCGGTATTCGTGGATCCCCTCGGTCAGCCCGATCCTGATGGCCTGCTACGCCTTCGCCAGAGCGAGCGCGATCTGCGTCCCCCTCGGAACCGCGGCGACGCTGGCACTCAGGCGCATACGCGCTCTGAGGCAGCTGCGCCCGCTATGGCGGGCCCTGGTCAATTCAGTGCCCGACGTTCGCCTGATGCAGAATCACCGAAGCGGCCTCGGTCTCCTGCAATTCCCCGACCCGTTGGACCTGCACCTCTACCGGACGGTGATCGAGATCCGTGACGCCATCCTCGAATTGCGCGCCTACATTCCTCAGACGGTACTGGACGATGTCCGGGACCATCTTGAGCGCGAAGGCACACCCCCTGACGAGATCGGCCCCCGCATGACCGCCTGCTGGTTGCGCATAGCGTGCCACGCCAAGGCAGGCGGTACGCCCCCGATACACGGGGAACTGACCGTCCCGGCCCTCGGAGGCGAGGACCTGCCCGGCGATATCGAGTTCCTGCGCAAGGTCGCGAAGGCGGGCACTTCAGCCCAGATCCTCGAACTCGCCGCCCACTTCAACCAGTCCATAGCAGCACGCTAAGATCGGCCGCCCTTGAGCGGTGACCCGGCGCGGCCACCGGCAGCCGGGGGTGGCGTCCCGCTGAGTGGTGTAGCAGAGATCTTGGTGTAACCCCTGGCCATGAAGGATCCATCGCGCAACTCTCCGAGCAGGAAAGCTCGTTGAGTGAGTGGCGTGCGATGGCCTTGTCCCAGTCTGACCCCCCGTCGCCTCACCGGCGAATCCACCCCCACCTGGCGCGGAACCCAACCCCAACAACCGGGATCGAAACGCCCACTCAGGTGTTCTTCTTCTGGGACGGCCAGACCTCGTGCTCCCGGTCCCACCAGACCACGTGGAAAACGTCCTCAACGAGGAACCCGTACAGGCGCTGCCGACCGCCGAAGCGCAGCCGTGAGATTCGTGTCATGCCGCTGAGCTTCAGCTCGCCGAGCCGCCGCAGGGCGTCCTTGTTCGGCAGGCGGTGCGTGTCGTAGTGCTTGCCTGGCTCTTCGCCTCTGTTGAACAATTCCATCATTGTCTGTGTCTCGACCTCGGAGAGTTTGCGCAGCAGCAATTCCCACTCGTCCGGCGGCAGTTTGGCTACGCCCCACGGCCCGTCGTGGTCGACGTGGGTGAAGCGCCAGCAGATCTGGTCGGTCGAGTTGCCCGAGCCCGGCAGGACCGCGTCCAGGCTCGCCACGGTCTTGGCGGAGCCGCGTTGGGCGGGCAGTTTGGCGACGCGCTTCGTGGCCTTCACTCGGCGGCGGCCGTGAGTGCGCCGAAGTAGTCGGCGATCTCCTCGGACCTGAGTTCCTCGTTGCTGCGTTGCAGCTCGCGTGCACCGGCCCGGTCGCGGGCCATGTACCACGGGCCGTCCTTGTGGTGGCTGGCCTCGGACAGCTGGTGCTCGGTGTGGTAGCCGAGGTTCTCCAGTACCACGTCGGCGGACTCGCGCTCGCTGTCGGTGAGCGCTTCGGGGTTGCCGTCGATGCCGCCGGCGGACAGAGCGTAGCGGCCGCGATGATCTGTCAGCGGACGCGGCAGACGGATCTGATCAACATTTCGGGATCGCCCGGCGTGACTGATCATCAGGTCGATCTTTGAACAGTAGTGCTATGTGATCAGATGTTGAAGCTGCTGCTCCCGCAGCTGTCCGGCCTGGTGGTCGAGGAGGTCCGCGTCGCGGAGACGGGGCTGCGGATCACTGCTCGTTCAGCCTCCGAGCAGGCATGTTGCCCGGGGTGCGGTGCCGGCTCGGCCCGGGTGCACGACCGCTACCGGCGGCGGATCGCCGACCTGGCCGTCGGCGGCCGTGCCGCGACGATCGCCCTGTCGGTACGCCGGTTCCGCTGCCAGACCTCCGGTTGCCCGCGCCGGACCTTCGCCGAGCAGGTCGAAGGTCTGACGTTCCGCCACGGCCGTCGCAGCCTGCTCCAGCGCGGGGTGCTGGAAGCGGTCGCGCTCGCACTCGCCGGCCGGGCCGGGAGCCGACTCGCCGAGCACCTGCACTGCCGGGCCGGCGCGAACACCCTGCTCAACCTCATACGCACGCTGCCCGACCCGCCGCTCCAGCGGGCGCCGCGGGTCCTCGGCGTCGACGACTTCGCCCTCAAGCGCGGCCACGTGTACGCAACCGTCCTCATCGACATCGAGGCCCGCCGCCCCATCGACGTGCTGCCCGACCGCACCGCCGAGACCCTGGCCGACTGGCTGCGCAAGCATCCCGGCGCCGAGATCGTGTGCCGCGACCGGGCCAGCGCCTACGCCGAGGCCGTCCGCACCGCTGCACCGGACGCGGTGCAGGTGGCAGACCGCTTTCACTTGTGGAAGAACCTCGCCGAGACGGTCGAGAAATGCGTGATCGCCCACCGCGCCTGCCTGAAGAACCCGGACGACCAGGCCCGGATCCCCGCCCCTGCCCCTGAACCGCAGATGCAGCTCCCGGAGAGCAGGAGGGCCAGTACGACCCGTGAACGCTTCGCCACCGTAAAGGAGTTGCACGGCAAGGGGGTGGGCATCGGCCGGATCGCCGAGCTGCCCGGCCTGGACCGCAAGACGGTCCGCAAGTACGCCCACGCCCCCGCAGTCGAGGAACTGCTGGTGCCGTCCAGGCAGGGTGGCCGCGCGCTCACCCCGTGGGTCGGCTATCTGAACCAGCGGTGGAACGACGGCTGCACGGACAGCGGACTGCTCTTCCGCGAGATCCAGACCCTGGGCTACCGGGGCAGCAACCGCAGCGTCCGACGCTGGCTGGAGCCGCTCCGTTCCTCGCCCGCACCAGCACCCAGGCCGCCGACCATGCTGACCGTCCGGCAGGCCACCGGCTGGCTCACCCGCCACCCCGACGCCCTGACCAGCGACGAAGCCCTCCAGCTCAAGCACCTCCTGGCCCGCTGCCCCGAACTGGCCACCGCCGCCGAACGGGTGCGCGACTTCGCCCGGATGATGAAGAACCTCGACGGTGAGCACCTACCCGAGTGGATCGAGCAGACCGAGGCCACCGACCTGCCGCCCCTGCTCAACTTCGCCCGCCACCTGCGCCAGGACCTCGACGCCGTGACCGCCGACCTCACCCTGCGCTGGAACAGCGGCCCGGTCGAGGGTCACGTCAACCGGATCAAATACCTCAAAAGGCAAGGATATGGACGTGCCAGCTTCCCGTTGCTGCGTCGCCGGATACTCCTGACGACCTAAGCCAGTCACGCTGGGCGATCCCGAAATGTTGATCAGATCCGGGTCTGTAAAAAGAACGGTGTAACTCCCGATCAAGGAAGTAGCACCTGATGACAGACGTGATCGTCTCCGCCGAGGCCGTGGAGGCTGTGCGGCCGCTGGAGTTGCAGCCGGATGCCCTTGACGACCAGTTGATCGGGCAGCTGGTCGACCGGGCCCGTGCGAGCGGGCTGCAGCTCACCGGTGCTGGTGGCTTGCTCCAGCAGCTGACAAAGAAGATCCTGGAGTCCGCGCTCGAGGGCGAGATGACGGACCACCTTGGCTACGAGAAGCACGATCCGGTTGGGGCCGGCAGCGGGAACTCGCGCAACGGCACGCGGTCGAAGACCGTGCTGACCGAGGTCGGCCCGGTCGAGATCGACGTTCCCCGGGACCGGGAGGGCTCGTTCGAGCCGCAGCTGGTCCGCAAGCGTCAGCGGCGCCTGTCGGGGGTTGACGAGATGGTGCTCTCACTGTCCGCCCGTGGCCTGACGCACGGGGAGAAGTTCCACCCTGCGGTTGGACACTCTCCGTCTACGCTGCGAGGGTGTGACCTTGCCGGTGCCGCTGGCGGGTCTCGAGTGGCGTGAGGTAGCCCCACTCGGGGTGTTTGCGTAGGCGCCTGCGGTTGTAGAAGGTCTCGATGAAAGAGAATACCTCCGCCCGGGCGGTGGCGCGGTCGGGCCAGACCCGGGTGCCGATCTCCTCCTTCAGTACGGCGAAGAAGCTCTCGGCAGCGGCGTTATCGTAACAGGAGCCGACCCTTCCCATCGACTGCCTCATGTCCAACTTGCCTATCTCGGTGCGGAATTCACTCGACGTATATTCGCTGCCGCGGTCCGTGTGGAAGACGCAGCCGCGCTCCAGACCGCCTCGGCCGGCGGCCATCCGCAGCGCGGCCACCGGCAGTTCGGCGCGGTGGTGGTCGGCCATCGCGTAGCCGACCACCTCGCGGGTGGCCAGGTCGATGCAGGTGGCCAGGTAGAGCCAGCCCTCCTCGGTCGGCAGGAAGGTCATGTCGCCGACCAGCCGCATCCCCGGGCGGGGCGCGGTGAAGTCGCGCCCGACAAGGTCCGGGGCGAACACCGGCTTGCGGGCCTGGCGCGTCAGACCACGGCGCCGGCGGCGGGTGACGCCCGTGATCCCGCGCTCGCGCATGATCCGTTCCACTTTCTTCCGGTTCACCGTCCGGCCCTGGCGGCGAAGTTCCGCGTGGACGCGCGGGACGCCGTAGACGCCCCGGGAGGCGAGGTGGATCACCGTGATCTCGGCGGCCAAGAGGTCCTCGGCCCGTTCACGGGCGCGACGGTCCTGTTCACCGGCCCGCCAGGCGTAGAAGGAGGAGCGGGCGATCCCCAGCGCCCGGCAGATCCGCTTGACGCCGAAGGCGCCGTGGTGGTCCTCAACGAAACGGAAGCGGATCACCGATTCGTCTCGGCCGCGAAATAGGCGGCCGCCTTGCGCAGGATCTCGATCGTCTTCTGCTGCTCGAGGTTCTGCCGACGAAGTCGGGCAAGCTCCTCGCGCTCGGGGCTGGTCAGGTCACCGGGCCGGCCCTCGCCCCGATCGGTGCGGTCCTGCTTGACCCAGCCCCGCAGCCCCTCCGGGCTGACCCCCAGCTCCCGGGCGATCTCAGTGACGTTCCGGTGCGGAGAAGACCGGACGAGCGCGACCGCGTCCCTCTTGAACTCCGCCGTGTACCGCTTACTCATGTTGCCGTTGCTTCCCACCTGAAACTGCTTCCTCCGGGCTCACATGTCCCAGTCTCCAGGTGTCCAGCCCCAGGGTGGAACTTCACAACGGGGCACCCCGCACATCTGGGCTGTTCACGAGTGGCTTTGATCAGGAAAGATCCGAGCGCGTTGAAGATCGCTTCACATCGTCTTGGTGATCGCTTCCCGAGTCGTGGCCCTGTCGGTGATCCTGTACGGATGCTGCTTCCCGAGACCGCCGCACAGACCGAACTGATCGAAGTGGTCCGCATCACCGCACCGACGGACTCGGGCACCCTGGTTGGCGATGTTCTGGAGATCTGGGTGGAGGACCAGGCTCGGGAGGTGCTGAACCTGGTGGCCGAACTGCCGGGCGACGAGTTGCATCGGTGCTTCGTGCCCAGCTACGGCATTCGGGCTCACAGCTCCGCCGATCTCCTCTTCGAGATCGCGTTCTGCTTCCGCTGCCACAGTGCCCTTCTCCTGGGGGCCGGCGTCCCGGCCGGGCTACGGCGTATCCAGGGCTTCGATCCAGACAGTGGGCCCGGGCGCGAACTTCTCGAACGCTTCCGTGCCTGCGCCGACAGGGTCGGCGAGTAGTCGGCGAACCTGGTGGGTGCCAGCACGTCGGGCACACTGTTGACGGTGCTCGGAGCACGGCCGACGCGTTGATCCGACCCTATTCCGCGTAGAGCTCTGCCAGGCGGGGCAGCCGGCGGCTCAGCTCGTCGTCGTCCTCGAAGTCGAAGCCCCATTCCGGGTCCAGCTCTGGATAGCGGTTGGTGAAGGAGTCGTTGGGGAGCTCCTCGCCGGTTGCGATCTGGTAGGCGTTCCAGGCCATGCCCAGGGCTTCCTCGCACTCGATGTCGATCCCGTCTGCGGCAAAAGCACGGACTGCGGGAAGATCGGCGAGCGCATCGGGATCGCCGATGGCTCGCTCGAACGTCTCACGGCCCTGGGTGATCAGCCAGCCGCGGAAGTAGTCGAATCCGTCGTCGGAGCATCCGCCGTTGATCACGTAGGCGGCGCCCCAGAGGGGGGCTCGGTAGGAGTCGGCCATTAGGCCCCAGAGGATCTGCTGGGCGGCGACGATCTCCTGGACCGGGCGAAGCGCGAGCAGTGCGGTCGCCTGCTCGGCCACAGCGTCACCGTTGTCCGGAGCCGGCACCTGCGAGCGGGCTTCCTCGATCAGCTTCCAGAACTGCTGGGTGTCCATGGCAGCTGAGCATGCCACCGTCCCCTGACAGCCCGGTTCGAACCGCGGTCGACGGGCGGACGTGCGCCGGCCGGAGGTGTCGCGTTGCGTGGCTCGGGTTGAGGCCGCGGGGGCTGCACGGAGTTAGGGCAGACATCTGGTCGACAGGATGATCCGCCGTCTCCCTCTCTGTCAGCCTTGGGTGAGACATCCCGCTTTGTCGGGTTAGCCTGAGAGGGCCCGAGTAGGAGTTCCACCCCTGATGACCAGCACCAACCCGTCCGCGGCCGACCGGCTCCCAGGCCGAAGCGCCGCACGTTCAGCCCCGAGTACAAGCTGCGGATCGTGGCCGAGTACGACGCCGCGCCCGAGGGCAAGAAGGGTGCGGTCCTGCACCGAGAGCGCCTGCACCACTCGCATGTCACCGAGTGGCGGGCCGCGCGCGATGCCGGGGCCCTGGAGAACCTGGCCGACCGCCGCACGAGCCCGGTCCGCCCGAAGAAGTCCGCCGCCGAGGCCGAGAACGAGAAGCTGCGCCGGCAGGTGGAGCGGCTGGAGAAGGAACTCGCCCGGAACAAGGCCGCGCTGGAGGTCCTGGGAAAAGCGTCGGCGCTCTTGGAAATGATCTCCGAGGGCGCGGCACGCCGCCGACCCGGTCGTGGACGAGGCGTTCATCGGTCTCGAACACGAGCTGGGTATCGCGGCCGCGTGCCGGCTGACCGGCCGTTCCCGGGCCACCCACTACCGCCGTCTGAAGCCGCCACCGGTGCGCGGGCCACGTGCGCCCCAGGTCAAGCCGTCGGCTCTGACGGCCGAAGAGCGTGAGGCGGTACTGGAGTTGATGAACCAACCCGAATATGCCGAGCTGCCACCCGCACAGATCTGGGCCCGCGAGCTGGACACCGGGCGCTACCACTGCTCGGTCTCCACGACGTACCGGATCCTGCGTGAGCAGGGGGCAGTCGGGCGAGCGTCGCCGCCAGGCCGTCCACCCGGCCAAGACGGTGCCCGAACTGGTCGCCGACGGCCCCTCCCAGGTGTTCACGTGGGACATCACCAAGGCGGCCGGCCCGAGGAAGGGCATCTGGTACCACGCCTACGTCATCATCGACATCTTCAGCCGCTACATCGTCGGCCACACCGTCGAGGCGGCCGAATCAGCCGAGCGGGCAGAGGAGTTGATCCGCGAGACCATCGCGCGCAACGGCCGCCGGTCGTCCCCGCGCACGCAGGGCTGGCGTTCCCCTTCCTCCGATCCTCACTCCTACTGCACGACAAAGCGACCCCACCCTGACCACACCGCAAGCCGGGCCAGATCCCCCGCCTTCAGCGGAACCGATTTCCTGCGCATGCAGATGCAATGGCTTCAAAGTGGCTGGTCAGAGGGCTACGGCTATTGCAATTCTCGCCAGAGTGGCTTGGGAATTCTCACAAGTCGTCATGCACCGATCTCATTCAATGACATACAGCTGAAGCAGGATGCCCGCGCCTTCCGGCACCCTCGGCCAACACATCATTGACACATCAGTGAGACAGCCTCAGGACATCCAGCTGAGACTTCGCACACCACACGCCCCACCACCCGCACCCGGCAGACGCCACCTCTTTGGTCATCCGCTACCTGCGGGTATCGGCCCCCGGGCGAGAACACCTCATGCTCACCGAGAAGACCGCCACACCACCGCTGGCCACTCCCAGGCCCCCGCCGAACCCGCCACACAACAGACCCGGAAACCTCCCAACCACACCAGCCAGCACCACCCTGACCAGCGAAAACACCAAAACAGCCATTAGACCGAGACAACACCCACGACACCCGGGACTGGAATCACCCGAACTGCCACAACCCCAGCCCACACACCACGACCAGACCACCCACCACCCCGAAGATCTGTCGCACATAACTCACAGAACCCCAGCCCACAGACCTCTTCATGCCGTAACAAGACCCCCCGAAATCCTCATGAGACCGGGGACTATCACGATCTAGGTGTACGGCACCCGTTTGTACTAGGTGTTGATCTTCCTGGCGAGTGTGGGCCGGGTGGCCTACGCCCGTCCGGCTGACAGGCGTCCGTCGAAGGCGATGTCGAAGGCGTTGAGGGCGGCCATCCAGCGGTTGCTCCAGCGCTGTCGGCCGCGGCCGGTGGGGTCGAGGGCGAGGGTGGGTCTGTCCAGCGAACGGTGTAACTCGGTTGGGTTGAGTTAACGACGGCCAGCGGAGAGGCGGCCGTCGAAGGCGATCTCGAAGGCGTTCAATGCGGCCTTCCAGCGGGTCATCCACCGCTTTCGGCCGTCACCGGTCGGGTCGAGGGACATGATCGCCATGTAGACGCACTTCAGGGCCGCCTGCTCGTTCGGGAAGTGCCCGCGCGAGCGGACGGCCTTGCGGATCCTGGCGTTCACGGACTCGATCGCGTTCGTGGTGCAGATGACCCGGCGGACCTCGATGTCGAAGCTCAGGAACGGCACGAACTCGGCCCAGGCGTTCTCCCAGAGCCGCACGATCGCCGGATACTTCCTGCCCCAGGCCTCGCTGAACTCGACGAACCGCTCCAGGGCGGCGTCCTCGGTCGGAGCCGTGTAAACGGGCTTGAGAGCCTTGGAGATCTTGTCCCAGTCCTGGCGGGCCGCGTAGCGGAACGAGGCCCGGATCAGGTGGACGATGCAGGTCTGGGTGACGGCCTGCAGCCAGTACTTGGCGCCCTCGCCGCCGTCGCCGGCCCACAACCCGAGGATCTCCCTCGTGCCTTCGACCGTGACCGCCAGCGCCACGTAGATCGGCCGGTTGGCGACCTGGCCGTCGCGGAGCTTCACATGGACGCAGTCGATGAAGACCACCGGATAGACCGGGTCGAGGGGGCGGTTCTGCCACTCGGACATACCCTCGATCACCTGGTCGGTGATGGTGGAGACGGTCTGCCTGGAGACCTCGGCGCCGTAGACCTCGGCCAGGTGCTCGGAGATCTCCCCGTGCGTCAGGCCACGGGCGGACAGTGAGAGCACCATCTCGTCAACCCCCGACAGGCGCCGCTGACGCTTGCGGACCAGCTGCGGCTCGAACGAGCCCTCCCGGTCCCGGGGAACGTCGATCTCGACCGGGCCGACCTCGGTCAGCACGGTCTTCGACCGCGTGCCGTTGCGCGAGTTCCCGCTGCCGGCCCCAACCGGATCGTGCTTCTCGTAGCCAAGGTGGTCCGTCATCTCGCCCTCGAGCGCGGACTCCAGGATCGTCTTTGTCAGCTGCTGGAGCAAGCCACCAGCACCGGTGAGCTGCAGCCCGCTCGCACGGGCCCGGTCGACCAGCTGCCCGATCAACTGGTCGTCAAGGGCATCCGGCTGCAACTCCAGCGGCCGCACAGCCTCCACGGCCTCGGCGGAGACGATCACGTCTGTCATCAGGTGCTACTTCCTTGATCGGGAGTTACACCGTTCTTTTTACAGACCCGCGAGGGTGGCCAGGTAGAGCCGTTTGAGGGCGGCCTGGTCGTTGGGGAAGTGGCCGCAGGCGCCGGCGGCCCTGCGGTAGCGGGAGTTGAGGCTCTCAATGGCGTTGGTGGTGCAGATGATCTTGCGGATCTCGGCGTCGAAGGCGAGGAAGGGGACCATCTCGGACCAGGCCTTCTCCCACAGTCGCACCACGGCCGGGTAGGTCGCCTCCCAGGCGGCGGCGAACTCGGCGAACCGGTCCAGGGCCGCCTGCTCGTTCGGCGCGGTGTAGACGGGCTTGAGATCCCGGGCGACCGCCGCCCAGTCCCGCTTGGAGGTGTAGCGGAAGGAGTTCCGCAGCAGGTGGACGATGCACGTTTGCACCACGGTCTGGGGCCAGACCTGGGCGACCGCGTCGGGCAGCCCGGCCAGGCCGTCGCAGATGAGGATCAGGCAGTCCTTCACGCCGCGGTTCTTGATCTCGGTCAGGACCGACTGCCAGTACTTGGCGCCCTCGCCGCCGCTGGAGGTCCACAGGCCCAGGATGTCGCGGTAGCCGTCGGCGGTGACGCCCAGGACCACGTAGACGGGCCGGTTGGCGACCTGTCCGTCGCGGACCTTGATGTTCACGGCGTCCACGAACAGCACCGGGTAGACCGGGTCGAGGGGGCGCGTGCGCCACTCGGACATGCCCTCCAGGACCCGATCGGTGATGGTGGAGACGGTCTCCTTGCTGGTCGTCATGCCGTAGACCTCGGCCAGGTGCGCGACGATCTCCCCGCTGGTCAGGCCCTTCGCGGTCAACGAGACCACGAGGTTGTCCAGGCCCTCGGTGCGGCGCGCGTGCCGGGGCACGACCTTCGGTTCGAACGTGCCGGCCCGGTCCCTGGGCACTTCGAGCGTGACCGGCCCGGCCTCGGTCATCACGGTTTTCATCCGGTAGCCGTTGCGCGCGTTGCCGCCCTTGCGGGCGGAGCGGCCCGGTTCCGCGGTCGAGGCCAGGTGCTCGTCCATCTCGGCTTCCAGGGCTTCCTGGAGCAGGTGCCGGGTCAGCTGCTGCAGCAGCCCGCCCTCACCGAGCAGCTGCATCCCGCCGGCCCTGGCCTGCTCGGCCGCCAGCTCGGCGACCGACGCCACCACATCCGACCCGCCGGTGTTCTTCCTCGGACCCATGTCCAAGGCATCGGCGTCTACGGACTCCGACGAAACCGTTCCGTCAGGAACCGACCCGATCCGGTGATCCGTCAGCGAGCTCATCAGTGTCTCCCTTGATCAGGGTGTCCACCTGATTCATGACACTCCCTGAGGCCGGGGGTGATGGCGAAGGCGTCGAGAGCGAGGGCCTTCTGCGCCTGCTTGACCAGGGCCGGGATCTTGGCGTTCTCGTCGACGGTCAGGCCGCGTTCCAGCAGGACGGTCTTGGCGGTCGCTTCGATGAGCTGCTTGGCGCTCCCGATGGCGCCTGCCGGGTCGGTGGCCAGGTCACGGGAGATGCGCTGGAGCTCGGCGAGGATGCCTGAGGGGTCTCGCAGGCCGATGAGGTCCTGGGTCTGGGAGCGCAGCGGGGGCCGGATCCAGGTGATGCGGCCGCGTTCGCTGACGGTCAGGCCGTCGCGTTCCAGCGGGACGGCCTGACCGTCAGCGAACGCGGATGCCGTGAAGGACCAGGTCCTCGAAGGCGACCAGGGCTCGGTCGACTTGTGCGGGGTCGGTCCAGTCCACACGCCATCCCACACCGCAACTACACCCCCCTGAAACCTCATCAGGGCGATCGGAACAGCTCGTCCAGGTGATGGGTGAGGATCGCCAACGCGGCGTCGCCGGTGCGTTGGCCACCCAGCACGCTCGATCCGAGGCCGTTGACCATGGCCAGCAGTCCGGCGGCGGTCATCTCGGGGTTCCTGCCGGAGTCGATCTCCCCGGCCTGCTGGGCCGCGCGGATCTGCTTGGCGAGGAAGCCCTCCAGCAATTCGGGCTGGGCCGCGCCGTGCTTCTCCAGCACCTCGGGGTTGCCGAGCACCAGCGCGTAGTAGGCGGCGTAGGTCCTGGTGATCCGGCGGCTTTCCGGATCGGTCGGCAGGATGCACGACAGGACCGCGGTCACGGTACCGCGCGGCGCGGGCGGGGACCCCGCCGCGTTGATCCACTGCTCCATGCGGGCCTGGAGTTGGGCACGGAGTCTGGCCAGCGCGTCAAGCAGCAGCCCTTCCTTGGTCGTGAAGTAGTACTGCACCAGCCGCAGGGAGACGCCGGCTTCGGCCGCGACCGCCCTCATGCTGGCCGCCTGCAGGCCCTGGGTGTCGGCGGTGCGCAAGAGCGCCTCGGCGATCTGTCGTCGACGCTCCTCGTGATCGACCTGCGCGCTCATCGGCCTGCCTCCCATCGCCAGTGGTACACCCGTATCATGCTGTGATACGGGTGTACCATGCGAATCAGCCAGTTCAAGAACAAGCGGGCCGAAGACCGATTCCGCATCGTCTACGAGCGGACACTTGCCGAACTGTGGCCCGGACGGCACTCGACCTTCCGACCGCGTTCGGGACCACCCGCGCCTACCGGACGGGACCACCAAGCGGCGAGCCGATCATCCTGCTGCCCGGCTCTGGCGGGAACGCGCTGATGTGGCACCGGTACATCGACACACTGGCCCGGCACCGTCCGGTCATCGCCGTCGACACGATCGGCGAGCCCGGCGCGAGCGTGCAGGCCGCCCCCATCCGCGACGGCCGGGACGGCGCTGCCTGGCTGGACGAACTCCTGGCCGCACTGGAAGTGCCGACCGCCCACGTCGTCGGCTGCTCCTACGGCGGCTGGCTCGCGCTGAACCACCAGATCCACCACCCCGGCCGCACCGCCTCCCTGACCCTGCTGGATCCCGCGGGCTTCGCCGGCTTCGGACCCCGGTTCTACGCCTGGCTCATCGCCGGCGGACTTGCCGCAGCCGCACCACGTCCACTCCGCCCCCGTCTGGCCCGCCTGGTCGGCAACAGCACCATCCTAGAGAGCGAATTGATGAGTCTGATGCGCGCATCGATCGGATTCCGCCGCGCACTCCCCGTGCCCCCGGTCTTCTCCGACGAGGAACTGCGCGGCCTGCACGTTCCCGCCCTGTTCCTGCTCGGGGCGCGCAGCGCCATGCACGACTCGCGCCAGGTCGCCGACCGCGTGGGCAGTCTCGTGCCCTCGGCCCGGGTGGAGGTCGTACCCGACGCCGGCCACGCGCTGCCCACCGACCAGCCGGACCTGGTGACCGACCGCATCCTCCACACCGTTGGCCGCTAAGAGGAGCTGACACAAGGCTCGGACGCGTCGGTAGGTGATTACGCAGCAGGCCAGTTTGAGGAAAGCCTCGTGGATGTCGTCGCGGATGTCCCAGCGGATCCGCAGGCGCCGAAAGCCGTGGATCCAGGCGTTCGTTCGCTCTACGACCCACCGCACGGCTCCGAGCCCGGAGCAGTGCGGCACTCCCCGGCGGGCGATGACTGGCTTGACGCCCAGCTTCCACAGCAGCTGGCGGTACTTGTCGTAGTCGTAGCCGAGGTCGGCGAACAGCCGGCGGGGTCGGTGGCGTGGCAGGCCGGTCTTCCCGCGGATGTGGGGAATCGAGTCCAGGAGCGGCAGGAGCTGGGTGACGTCGTGGCAGTTGCCGCCGGTCAGGGTGATGACCAGCGGCGTACCCTGGCCGTCGGTGATCACGTGGTGCTTCGAGCCCGGTCGGGCGCGGTCGACCGGGCTCGGTCCCGTTTGGGCCACCGCCGCCGGGCCAAGCTGACCGAGGCGCAGCTCGACCGGCTCACCGCGCACGGCCTCGACTGGCGCTGACCCGGCCGGCGTCCATGCCCGCTGGAGGCGCTCCAGGCCGCCTGTGACCGCGCTGCCCGTCGTGTCCGCCACAGCATCGCAGGCCACCGCCGGGGGCCCGCACGGCGGGTGTCGCCGTGCGCCGATCGGACGAAATCCGTGGACACCCGCCGCCGGGGTCCCGGCCGGAGACCTGGTGGGCTGAACACTGACTGCCGCCCGGAACCGGCGGGCGCGAGGGAGCGAGGAGACCTGGTGAACCACGGAATGAGCGTGCTGCTCCGGGCGATTCCGCTGCTCATGGGTTCGGTGTCGGCCGCGCTCGGCGGCTACGTCCTCGGGCACTCCACCGGGCCGGGCGCCCGGGTCGCGGGCCTGACGCTGGTCTTCCTGGCCGCTGTCTGTCTCTGCCTGTTCGCCGTCGCGGCGACCGTCGTGCGGCAACTGATCGGCCGTTTCGGCGCGTTGGACCGGATCGGCTACCCGGCGTTCGGCTTCGCGGTGGCCGGGGCCGCCGTCGGCTACGGGCTGGGCCTGCTGGCGGAGAGCCACCGGCCGGTGGCCGACTTCGTGGCCGGCAGCGTGGTCCTCGGCATCGGCCTGGTCTGCGTGTGCGTCTCGTCGGTGGCCGCGGTCGCCACCCGCTTCACGCTGCTCGGGCAGAACGCCGTCCTGCCGGAGGGTTCCCCGCCGCGCTCGCCCGCGCCGTTCGGCCGGTCCGCGGCCCGGGCGCTGGTGGCGGTCCCGGTCCTTGCGGCCGCCGCCGCCTGGGCGTGGGCGATCGTCATGCTGGCCAACGGGGGCGGCGGGGACTCGGACGGGCGCTTCACGGCCGGGCACGTGGTGGTCGACCAGGCGATCGTCTGCACCGCCCTGATCGGGCTGGTGATCACCTTGCTGCGGCAGATCCGGAACACGTACACCCGGCGGGAGCGGGTCTGGTGGCTCGTCCCGGCCGCCGTGCTCGGCGCCATGGACATCACCGGGGGCCTGGTCGTCGTCGCCCTGGACCCCCGGCCCGGTCAACTGGCCACCGGGTACGTGCAGATCGGGCTGGGTCTGCTGTGCTGGACAGTGCTGAGCGCGGTGCTGCCGCTCGCTCTCGGCTGGCGCCGTGCCGCGCCGCCGGCCGGCCGCGCCCCGCTGGTCCCGGTCGGCACCACACTGCTGTGCCTGTTCATGTCGGCGTTCCTGTTCGAGTCGGCCGACCCGGACGTGATGGTCGCGGCCCGGGTCCTGGTCGGCCTCGGCGCCGCCTGCTTCTCGCTCTTCGCCGTGGTCTCCGTCCTGGAGGCCGGCGTCGCCGACCGGAGCCCCGAAAAGCCGGCCGAGAACAGCGAAGGCAGGGAGCCGAAGCTCTCCTGACATTGTCCGACTCCTACCGGACAGGGGGCCTTGCGGCAAGGCCCCCTCCCTGGCGCTCAGTCGCTGACCGAATCGGGAAACCAGCGCAAACCGCATATACCGGGTGCACCGCGTGCAATTGCCCGGCAGGGGATCGGAGAAGCAGGACACAGGGCACATGACTCAGCAGACGACCAGTGCCTTCGAGGTGCCCGAGCGGCTCGCCGCCAAGGCGGACCCGGCTCTGATCGCCGACGACGAACGGCACTTCGCCGGCACCCGGCCGCGGGCCAGGCCGGCGCCGTGGTGAAGGGTGCGGATGCCGTCATGCCGGGTCCAGCGCGGCCACATCGAACCGCGCACCGGAGGGGAGTCGGGGATCGGTCGGCCGAGGTCACGGTCGGCGGGCTCGGGCTGGCTGCCGTACAGGGCCGGCTCCAGCCGTTCGGGCGCGGCGGTGCGAACCGGGTCGGGGCGCAGGAGCGGGAGCGCAGGGGCCGGGGTGGTGGGGTGGTGGGGTGGAGGCCGCCCGGCAGGGGGCTGGGCGAGGAACGGCCGGCCGGGCCGGGGCGGGCCCGGTCAGCCTGCCCGGCCGGCGGCCGACTGGGCCCGGAGGGCGTCGACGGCGAGGCGGGCGGTGGTGCCGATGGCGGCGTCGGCGGCGGGCAGGGTGATGGTGGTGGCGGCGGCGCGGGTGAAGACGGCGAGGGCGTAGCGGCCGCCGTCGGGGTATTCGACGACGCCGACCTCGTGGCGCAGCGTGGGGAGGGTGCCGGTCTTGCCGTGGACGCGGACGTCGTCGTAGGGGAAGCCGGAGGCCAGGCGGTGGGGCCAGACCTGGAGGCCGAGGAGGCGTCGCAGGGCGGCGCCGTGGTCGCCGGGGCAGGCGTCGCCGTGCCAGAGGGCGGCGAGCAGGGTGGTCATGTCGCGGGGGGTGCTGTGGTTGGTGAAGGCGGGGTCGAGGACTCTGAGGCGGGCGACGACGGCGGGGTCGACCGGGGAGTCGGGGCCGGTGTCCTCGGCGAGGGCGGCGATGAGGTCGCGGAGTTTGTGGACGGCGACGGTGCGGGTGAGGCCGAGGTCGGTCATGGTGCGGTTGACGGTGTCGAGGCCGATCCGGTCCCACAGGATGTCGGCGGCGGTGTTGTCGCTGACGGCGGCGGTGAGGTAGGCGAGGTCGCGCAGGGAGAGGCGGGCGTCGTCGAGCATGGCGCCGAGGCCGGTGGCCCCGGGGGTGCGGCCGGCGGCGGGGACGTCGACATGCCGGGTGAGGTCGATGCGTCCGGCGGCGGCCTCCCGGTACAGCGTCACGAGCAGGCAGAGCTTGTGGACGCTGGCGGTGGAGACGGCGGTGTCGGCGCCGAGGCCGGTCTCGGCGCCGGTGTCGAGGTCGCGTGCGTGGAGCCGGCCGGTGACGCCGGCGTCGGCGAAGGCCGCGGCGATGCGGGTGCGCGCGGCGCGGCCGTGCGGGGTCCGGTCGGCGGCCGGACGGTCAGTGGCCGGACGGTCGGCTGTGGTGCGGTCGCTGGTCACAGCGGGAACTCCATTGCGGGCCGGGGGTAGAGCGGGGGGCGGTTGGGCGGCTGGGGCAGCAGGCCGCCGGGGCCGGTCAGCGCCTCGTGGGCGGCCTGGGCGAACAGCCGGACGGCGGGCCCGCCCCGCCCGGTCGACCAGGCCGTGGAGGTCCGCCAGGCCAGCGGGGTGCCGGTAAGCGGACGCCAGACTGTACCCGGCGGGGGTGTGGTGCGCGGCACCAGGGCGATGGCGCTGCCGGTGAGCACGAGCGCGCCCGCGACGTCCGGTCCCGGCGGGTCGACGACGGCCTCGGGGGTGCAGCCGTGCCTGGTCAGCGTGGTGAGGACCTCGTCGTACAGGGCCGGGGCGGTGGCGCGTGGGAAGAGGACCAGGCGCAGGCCGGTCAGGTCGGCCACCGCGAGCTCCGGGCGGTCGGCGTGCGGGCCGCCGGCGGCGAGCAGGGCGCCGAGCGGCTGGTGCAGGACGGGGCCGAAGGCCAGTCCGTCGGCCGGGCAGGGGTGGCGGACGACGGCGACGTCGACGGTGTGCTGGGCGAGTTCGCGCACCACGGCCGCGACGGGCAGTTCCCGCAGTTCGAGCCGGGTGCCCGGGGAGGCGGTCTCGAAGCCGGTGAGCAGCGCGGCGAGGGTGGCAGGCCCGAGTTCGGGCGGGACGGCCGCGCGCAGGGTGCCGGCCCGTCCGCTGCGCAGGTCGGCGGCGGTGGCGAGGAGGCGGGCGGCGCTGTCCAGGGTCTCCTCGGCCTCGACGAGCAGCAGCCGGCCCGCCGGGGTGAGGTCGACGCCGCGCGGGCCGCGGTCGAACAGGGTCACGCCGAGTTCGCGTTCGAGGCGCTGGACCCGCTGGGAGAGCGAGGGCTGGGCGATGCGCAGGCGCTCGGCGGCGCGGCCGAAGTGCCGTTCCTCGGCGACGGCGCGGAAGTGGCGGAGGTGCCCCAGCAGGTCCATGGGCAGCAATCATAGGTGTTTTCTTATCGTTCATTTCACGATTGCGGTCTTGGACTGGGGAGCCCGTGGCCTGTTTGGCTGAGCCTGATCGCGCGGATCGCGGCGGTGTGGACCACCGCTGCGGGGCGCGCCCGTGACCGCGATTGCACGAACCTCCTGGGGAGACCACCGATGACGCCCGACCTCCGCCGTACCGGCGCCCGTACCCGCACCGCGCTGCCCGCGGTGGCCCTGCTCGTGGCCGCGCTGGTCGGCGGGTGCGGTCAGGCGGGCGGCGCCTCGACGGCGGCGGCCCCCGGCACGGCGGCCCCCGGCGCGACTGCGGTGACGGCGGGCGCGGGGGCGGCCTCGGCCGATGCGGCGGACGCGGCCTTCGCGGAACTCGAGCAGCGGTTCGGCGCCCGGCTCGGCGTGTACGCGGTGGACACCGGCAGCGGCCGGGAGGTCGTCCACCGGACCGACGAGCGGTTCGCGTTCGCGTCCACGATCAAGTCGCTCGCCGCCGGGGCCCTGTTGCGCAAGGCGTCCGACGCGGACCTGGACAAGGTCGTCCCCTACCGCCAGGAGGACGTGCTGGCGTGGGCACCGATCACCTCGCAGCACGTGGCGACGGGCATGAAGCTGCGTGACCTGGCCGCCGCCTCCATCCGGTACAGCGACAACACCGCGGCCAACCTTGTCTTCGCCGAACTCGGCGGCCCGGCGGCCGTTCAGCAGTCCCTGCGCGACCTGGGCGACTCGACCACCAGCGTCGACCGCACCGAACCCACCCTCAACGAGGCGACCCCGGGCGACGCCCGCGACACCAGCACGCCGCGCGTCCTCGCCGCCGACCTGCGCCGCTACGTGCTCGGCGACGTCCTCCCGGAAGGCCGGCGCGGGCTGCTGACGGACTGGCTGGTCGGCAACACGACCGGCGGCCCGTACATCCGCGCGGGGGTGCCCGCCGACTGGAGGATCGGTGACAAGACCGGCAACGCGGGCTACGGCACCCGCAACGACGTCGCCGTGGCGTGGCCGTCGGGCGGGCGCAGCCCGATCGTGATCGTCGTCCTGACCGACCGCGGCAAGGCGGACGCCACCTCCGACGACGCCCTGATCGCCCGGGCGACGAAGACCGTCGTCAGCGCCCTCGGCTGACGTCCGTAGGAGCGTCCCCTCCCGAAGGAGCTCCCCTTCCCGACCGACCGGGAGCCCCGGCCGCGATGATGGCCCCGGCGGTGCCGGCCCCGAGCGGCGATCCACCGCGTCAGGGGGTGTCGCCGGCCCAGTCCCAACGGGAACGGGTCGGCGGGGCGCGGTGCGTGGTGGGCGCGGCGGCCGCCGTACCGGGCCGCGAACCCGTGTGGCGCGTGTCGGCGCGGCACAGCCTCGCGCCGCCGGGAAGACTGGCCTGCACCGGTGCCCTGGTGGCCGAGCCGGCCTCCGGGTAGTCCCTTTTCTGGCCACGTGCCCCCGAGCACCGGTCCGGCGCGTTCGGCGGTCCCACGATCTCCCCATGTCAGAACGGCCGACAGGTGGCCTTCGGTCGACGTTCCGGCCCCCCGGCCCCGGAACCTCTCGGGCCACACCAGAAACAAAGCACCCCACGCCTTGCGGAGATCCCGCATGGAAATGGCCTGGAACACGCTGGGTCAAGGCGCGTTCGATTGACCCTCATAAAAACGGCCTGGATACTGATTGGGCACGACGCAACAGAAATTCGTTGCACAGCTGAATTCGATTCGAAATTTCATCTGACTGGGGAGGATACATGTTCTCGAACGCGAAGAAGGTCGTGGGTTCGATGGCCGTGGCCTTCGCCGCGGCGGCCACGCTGACCGTGGCCGTGCCGTCCGGCAGTGCCTTCGCCATCGACCACATCCCGTGTGACGGAAGCCGCAATGACTTCCTCAAGATCTGGTCGCACCTCGACGGCCGTGACAGCGTCGACTGCTACGCGAACGGCGGGACGATCGGCTTCGGCGGGTGGTGGGTCGACCGGATCTCCACGGGAAACAACGACCTGGTCTACTCCGACGCCAACGGCGACTCGGTGCGGGTCAACCGCTGGACCGACATCTCGTACCCGAACCGCCCGCCGAAGGTCGACTCCATCCGGATCCTCTGAAGAACCGGCGGAGCGGGCCCCGCTCGGAATTCTCCCGGCCGCATCGCCACAAGTCCCATCACTTGGGTCGCCGTCGAATTTTTCCGTGGCGTGAATTCGCTCCAGCCCGGCTCATCGGTGCCGGCCATGCCCCCCGGCATGGCCGGCACCGGTCTGTGGCGCCGCGGCCTGACAGGCCTGGTGCCTGCCGCCTCCGGAGAGATGCCCGGCCCTCCAGGCCGCCGAGCACCTACGGACTCCGGGCACCGCTCGTCGAGGACAAGCTCGCCGGCAGGGAGGTCGCCGTCTCCACCGGCCCCGCCGCGAGGCCCGCGACACCCTGCTGCTGCGCACCCTGCCCGCGACCGCCGCCGTCGCCTCCTGGCCCCCGCACGCGGCCTCGCGCAGGGCGGTGGCCGGTCCGGCCCGGCCCCAGGGGCCGACTGAGTCCCTGAGTCGGCGGCAGCCGCCGACTCGGGCGCTCACAGACGCTTGTCCTCGGGCGGGCTCTGGGGCAGGTGCATCTCGTCATGGCGCGCCTGTATGCGAGCGATCACGCGTTCCTGTCCCAGCTTCCTTGCTTGGCGGAGCTTGGCTTCGGCGACGAACACGGGAGCCCAGAACAACCAGCCCCACAGGCTGAAGTCCAGCACTCCACTCCACACCAGCGCCTTGTTCGTGCCGAACGACGCCACGAACGTCAGCACGTACGCTTCGACCCGGTGCGCGAGAAGCAGGCGTAGCGGTGCGTTCCGGGCCCCCTGCAACAGCTCGACCGCCGCGGCGAGTTCAGCGGCCCGGAGGTCTTCACCCGTGTCCTCGCCGGACTCGCCACGAGCGGCTCGCCGTAGCGCGTCGGTCACCAGCACGCTCTGCTCCGCTTTGGCCGCCTGCTGAGCCCGCCCTTGAACAGCGGCGACGTTCAGGTCGTCCCAGTAGCCCCGTCCGGCCCAGCCCGTCGCATCATCGACCCGCTCGCGCTCGGCCGACCCGGGCGGGGCCAGCTCTTCGATCCTTTCCCGCAGAGCCACAACACGGCGCGCCCGCCCCGGGTACTCGAAAGAGTCCGAGCGAAGGCACAGCTCCAGGTACGACACCAGGAGTCCGAGATCGTCCGCTGCCAGCGCGAGGCCGTCACGATATGCGGCCTCAGCCTCGCGATCATGGTCGTCCTCGTCTTCCGCGGCATGTGCCTGTCCGAGCCAGCGGAAGAGGACCGGATCGGGTCCGCACTCCTTGAGCCCCGCCTGTGCCGCGGCTCTCACAGCCTCATAGCCACCCACGGCGAAGAGCTCCGAGCATCTCTCCACGTACTGCTGCCGTTCCACGTTCCCACCCCAGCCGTCCGAAGCAAGCACCTCGGCACCGCTCTCAACCACCACTTGATCACGAACGCCGCGTCAATTGTGCACCCGGCAGCCGAAGCCACTTCTCGACGCCTGCCCCACCCCGCTCACCTGCTGTGACTCAGCACGCTGCTCGTCGCGGGCCTGCCCCGTCGGCCGCCGACGCTCAGCGATGTCGAGCAGCGACTGCCGGAAGTTCGCCGCCGATGGCGACCGGGGTCGGCAGCTGGAAGCTCTCGGGACGCACTGGTAGGCCGGGCCGGTTCTGGGACATGACATGGTGTCCCGTGAAGGCATCAGCCCCATCCCACCAGGAGGTCCTGCATGAGCAGCGACGTAGCGTCACCCGAGAACCCCGAGAACCCCGAGAACTCCGAGGGGCCGGAGGCCGGCCCGGCCGTCGAGGCTCCCGCGGCGGCCGCTCAGGGCGACGTCAAGGCCCGGTTCCTCGCCGCGCTGGAGCGCAAGCACGGCGCCAAGGGCGGGGGCACGGCCGGCGGTCCGAACGGCGATTCGAAGATCCACGGCGCGCACGCCGCGGCAGGGGGTAAGCGCAACTTCCGCCGCAAGAGCGGCGGCTGACCGCACCGGTGCGCAACGAGGCGGCCGGGCCTCGGCGGGGCGGGCGGCCGCGGGCGGGCGGGCGGGGCGGACGGGTTCCGGTTCCGCCGTTGCCCGGTGGCTGCGGTGCCAGGAGCGGTGGTGGTGACGCTGCCACCTCCGGTGGGCGGCCACAGCCCGGCGGTGCGGGGGTGGTGCGGGCCGCGCGTCGGGTGACACGGGCTCCGGCTTGGTGGTCGGTGAGCCGCACCCGGATGCCGCCCCGTCCGCCCCGTCCGGTACGTCGCGGTCGTCGGAGGAGCGGAGACCGTGCGCGGGGTCTACGCACCGCCGGGCGGGTCCCCCTCGGGGCTGTCGTCACGGCCGGTGGGCTGTGGGCCTGTGGACGGGAGGTTTCCGCCGGGGATGACCATGCCCGTCTCGTAGGCGATGACGACCATCTGGGCCCGGTCGTGGGCGTGGAGCTTGGCCAGCAGCCGCCGGACGTGTGTCTTGACGGTCGCGATGCTCAGCCCCAGGTGCTCGGCGATCGCGTGGTTGGGCAGTCCCCGGGCCACCAGGCGGAGGACTTCCCGTTCCCGTGGGGTCACGCCCGCCGGCTCCCGGGTGAGTCGCGGGCTCTGCTCGTGGCGTCCGGCGAACTCCCGGATCAGGCGGCGGGTGACCGCGGGCGCGAGCAGGGCGTCGCCGGAGGCGACCACCCGCAGGGCTGTCAGCAGGTCGGCGGGGAGGATGTCCTTCAGGAGGAATCCGCTGGCTCCGCCGCGCAGTGCCGCGTACACGTACTCGTCCAGGTCGAACGTGGTCAGGACCAGCACGCGGGTGCCGACGGCGTCCGGATCCGCGCAGATGCGCCGGGTGGCCTCCAGACCGTCCATGCCCGGCATCCGGATGTCCATCAGCACGACGTCGGGCCGCAGCCGCAGGGCGAGTTCGACGGCCTGCTCGCCGCCGGCGGCCTCGCCCGCGACGGTGAGGTCCGGCACGCTCTCGATGAGCAGGCGGAAGCCCGCCCGCAACAGCGCCTGGTTGTCGGCGATGAGGACCCGGACCGGCCGGTTCACCGTACTGTCCCCGGTCCGCAGGGCAGCCGCGCATGCACCCGGAACCCGCCCGTCGCCAGGGGGCCGGCGGAGAGGGTCCCGCCGCACATGGCCGCTCGCTCCCGCATCCCGACGAGTCCGTGCCCGCCGCCAGGACGCCGGGACGGGAGCCGCGACGGGAGCCGGGACGGCGCGTCGTTGACGACCTCGATCTCGACCGCCTCGGGACCCGTCCGGGACAGGTTCACCCGGCAGTTGGCCGATCCCGCGTGCCTGACGACGTTGGTGAGGGCTTCCTGAACGATCCGGTAGACCGCCAGTTCCACGCCCGGGGGCAGCGGTGGCTCCGGGTCGACGGACAGCTCCACGCGCGGGCCCGCGCCGGCCGCGAGCGCGGGCAGGTCCGCCAGACCGGGGGCGGGCCCCGACTCGGCTCCGTCACCGGGCGACCGCAGAACGCCGAGCATGCGGCGCATCTCGGTGAGCGCCGTCCGGCCCGCGGTCCCGACCAGTGCGAGGGTGCGCTCGGCCTCCTGCGGGTTGGTGGAGGCCACCGCACGGGCCACCTCGGCCCGTACCGCGATGACCGTCAGATGATGGGCCACCACGTCGTGGAGCTCGCGGGCGATCCGCAGGCGCTCGTCCGTCACGGCCTGTCGGGCGGCGAGTTCCGCGTACGACCGCTGCTCTCTCAGCGCGGTGCCCACCAGCCAGGGCAGGGTCATCATCAACGACGCGAAGACGACACCCCCCGCGACCCCGGAGGCCGGGACCGCTCGCGGCGCGAGGGCCATGGCCGCCGCGACGGCGCCCAGCGAGCAGCCGAGCGCCGTCGCGGACCGGCGCCGCGGCTCCCGCGCCGCCACCGTGTACAGGGCGGCCCCGACGGGGACCCAGGACTCCTCCCATCCGGTGAACGCCATGGCGAGGACCGCCCCGGCCAGGACCGTGTACAGAACCCGGACGGGCCGTCTGCGCCGTACCGCGACCGGCAGCCAGACCACCGCCGCCACGGCTCCCGCGAGCCAGCCACCGCTGTGCGTCTCGCTCGCGCCGAACGCCAGGGCAAGGAGCACGGCCGCGACCGTGTCCACGCCGTGCCACTGTCCGTCCCGCAGACGTCCGGCCACCAGCGGCCGTGGCTCCCCATCGTCCATGCCGGCCACGCTATCCAAGCGGGGCCCGGAGCCTGTCAGCCCCGAGGACGTCATCTCACGGGCTGAGTCATCCGCGTGGCTGATGCCCCTCGTACCCTCCTGGGCTGACACCGGGTTCCTCCCCGGGGGCGAAGCCGTCGAGCCCGTCGGACGGAACAGTGGAACGCATGAATCGGAGAACACTGCTGTCCTCGTGCGCCGCACTGGCCGCCGCCACGGCCCTGGGTCCGCTCGCGCCGCCGGCCGTCGCGCTCCCGGGGCAGGACGATCCCGTGCGGTTCCGGTTGCCCGCCCCGAACGGGCCGTACCCGGTGGGTACGGTCGCGCTGCACCTGGCCGACACCGCGCGGCCGGACCCCTGGGTGCCCTCCCGCCCCTGCCGTGAGCTGATGATCAGCATCTGGTACCCCGCCCGCGGCGGCGCGGCCCGCCCCACTGTTCCCTGGATGCCTGCGGCGGCGGCCGACCGGTACCTGAGCCTGCTCGGCCTGCCTCCCGGCCGGGTGCAACTGGGAGACACCCACGGCCACGAGGGCGCTCCCGTCGGCGGCCCACCGGGCCTCCTGCCGGTCGTGCTCTACTCCCCCGGCGCCAACGCGTCACGGTCGTTCGGCACCGGCGTCGTGGAAGACCTCGCCGGTCACGGCTTCCTGGTGGTCACCGTCGACCACACCTACGACGCCGCCGCCGTCGAGTTCCCCGGTGGACGCGTCGAGACGAATCCGCTGGGCAGGATCAGCGACTACGCCAAGGCCCTCGCGGTCCGTACCGCCGACATCCGCTTCGTCCTGGACCGGCTCGCCGTCCTCCAGTCGGGTGGCCACCCCGGCGTCTGCCGCACCCCGCTGCCCACGGGCCTGCGCGGGGCGCTCGACCTGCGGCGCGTCGGGATGCTCGGCCACTCCCTGGGCGGCGCCACCACCGCCGCGACGATGCTCACCGACGGGCGGATCACCGCGGGAGCGAGCCTGGACGGGGGCGCGGCGGGCCCGGTGGTGGACGCCGGGCTCGACCGTCCGTTCCTGGTCGTGGACACCCCGGGCAAGGGCGGCATGGAGAGCAACCCCGCCCTGCGCGCGTTCTGGTCGCATCTGCGCGGCTGGCGCCTGCATCTGACCGTACGGGGAGCCGCGCACGAGTCGTTCGGCGACGATGCGCTGATCCTGCCGCTGATCGCCCCTCTCCTGGGCATGTCGGCGCCCGATCTGGAGGACGAGGTCGGGACGATTCCCGGCCACCGGGCACAGGCGTTCCAACGCGCCTACCCGCGGGCCTTCTTCGACCTCCACCTCCGCGACCGGGGGCGGCTGCTCGACGGTCCCTCCCCCGACTTCCCCGAGGTCGACTACGCCCGGTGAACGCCTCGGCGCCGGGCTCGGGAAGACCGGCGGGTCCACCGAACGCGGCGCCTCCGGCCGGCGCCGACGTCAGTGACGCCTGTTCAGCAGCCCGCGTTCGAGGGCTACGACCACCGCGTGGGTGCGGTCCCTGACGTCGAGCTTGGCGAAGACCCGCAGCAGATGGGTCTTCACCGTGGCCTCCGCGATGACCAGCCGCCGGCCGATCTCCGCGTTGGACAACCCGTCGGCGACCGCGCTCAGTACGTCCGCCTCCCGCGTGGTCAGAGCCACCGGAGCGGGCTGCCGCATGCGCGCGACCAGCCGCTCCGCGACCCTCGGGGCCAGGACGGTCTCGCCGCGGGACGCGGACCGGATGGCATCGACGAGCTGGTCACGCGTGGTGTCCTTGAGCAGGTAGCCGATCGCGCCGGCCTCGACCGCGCGCTCGATCTCCGCGTCGGTGTCGTACGTGGTGAGGATCAGCACCCGGGTCCCCGGGTGGCGGGCGACGATCTCGGCGGTGGCACTCGCCCCGTCGAGGACCGGCATCCGCAGATCGATCAGTGCCACATCGGGCTTCAGGAGCCCGACGAGTTCGACGGCCGCGCGGCCGTCGCCGCCCTCCCCGACGATGTCGATGGCGGGTTCCGAAGCCAGCAGGGCGACGACCCCGGCGCGCATGACCGTGTGGTCGTCGACCACGATGATGCGCAGGCTTTCCGGTTCCGTTCGGACTGTCATGTCGTCACACCTGACTGTTCGCGGGAATCACGGCGAGGACGCGGGTGCCGTCGCCGGGGGAACTGGTGACGGTGAGTTCGCCGCCGAGTTCGGCGAGGCGGTTGCGCATGCCGTTGAGCCCGAAGCCGGCGGAGTCCTCGACCACGAAGCCCCTGCCGTCGTCGGTTATCTCCAGTTCGACGCCGTACGCGGACGCGGTGAGGACGATCTCCACCGCGGAGGCGGCCGCGTGCTTGCGGACGTTGGCCAGGGACTCCTGGGTGCAGCGCAGGAGCGCGATCCGGGCCGGCTGGTCGCACTCGACGTCCGGCAGGTCCGCGGTGACGGTGAGCCCCGTGTCCTCGGTGAACCGGTCCAGGGTCCGGCGCAGGGCCCCCGCGACCGAGCCGAGGGCGGGACCGCTCTGCGGGGCGGAGCCGACGAGTACCCGCGCCTCGGCGAAGTTCTCGCGTGCGGTGTTCTCGATCGAGAGCAGTTGCCGGGCGCTCCTGCCCGGGTCCGTGTCGAGGCCGGAGCGGGCCGCCTCCGCCAGCACGATGATGGATGCGAAGCCCTGGGCGAGGGTGTCGTGGATCTCCCGTGCGAGCCGCTCGCGCTCCTCCGTGGCGCCCTGGAGCCTGTGCGCCTCGGCCAGGCGCCGTTGGGCGCTCTCCAGCTCGCCGGCCAGGCGGCGGGCGCGCTCGTCGCTCTGCTCGACGATTCGGACCACCCCCAGTCCGAGCAGCACGCTCACCGTGTAGCCGATGAGGGTGAAGACGATGTTGCCGGTGGAGAAGTCCTCCACGTGCCGGCTCTGATGGCGGACGATGCCGGCGACGGTGGCCGCGGCGGCGGCGCCGCTGAACGCGATCGAGTACCGCGGGCTCCACGCTGTCCACCTCGGGAAGCTTCCGCATCCGCTCGGTGAGTTCCCGCGCGGCCGAGGCGGCGGCGGCCGTGTCCAGCGGTCCGGACCTGGCGTGGATGATGATCTGCTCGGTCGGCCGCTGCTACAGGCCGCCCGCGGTCGCGATCGCCTCGGCCCGCCCCGCCTCACCGACCCGGTAGTCCTCGGTCGTGGCTTCGTGGGAGCCGACCGTGACGCCGGCACCGAGGCACAGGATGACGAACGCGAACCAGCCGGCGATCGCGCGCCACGCGTGCCGGGCGCTCCATCGGGCTATCCGGACAGGGAGTTGACTCATACCCGAGATCCTGGTCGGCCGGGGGCGGAGCCCGACACGCCCGGCCGGTTGAACCTCGGGTCCACCGTTCGGTGGACAGGACGGCCCTGCGGGGCGGTACGGCAGGACGTTCCGTCAGCGGTGCGGGATCGGTACGCCCGCGGCCCGGAGCTTGGCCTCGGTGAGCGCGGTCAGCCGGGCCGCGACCGGTGCCTGGTCCCCACGGTGGTTGTTGATCAGCTTGTACTGGGCGGAAGCCCTGGACCATGCCCGCAGGCCGGCACGGTCTCCCTGCAACGCGGGGTCGGCGAGGTAGCGCTCGGCCATGGCGGTCGCGAGTTCTTCGATTCTCGGGTCGTCCGGCTCCCAGGTCTCCGCCTCCCGGCCGCGCTTGATCAGGTCGACGTGCTCGGGGTCGTCCAGTCCGTGTTCGAGTCGGGTCAGGAAGCCGTCGAAGCCCTCCGGGACCAGCGCCCTGGCCAGCACCAGTGCCTCGCGTTGTGCGGCCACGTAGTCGGGGCCGAAGCCGAGACCGGGCATCCGGTCCAGGATCGCGCAGGCGCGGTCGGGCAGCAGGGCCCGGTCGCCGTCGGCGAGCCGGTGCAGCGTGTCGCGGCGGGCGGTCAACTCGTCGATGCGCCGGGTGAGTTGCCGCCCGACGTCGGCGAGTGCGGCGCCGAACTGCTCGGCGCCGGCACCGAGCATGGGGCCGACCTCGGCCAGTGGCACACCCGCGGCGGCCAGCGTCCGCACCTGTACCAGCCGCAACAACTCGCCGGATCCGTACCGCCGGTAGCCGGAGCTGTCGCGTTCCGGCTCCGCGACCAGGCCGAGCTTGTGATAGTGCCGCACCGTCTTCACCGTGACGCCGACGAACGCCGCCGCCTGCCCGATCGTGACCCCGTTCCTCATCCGCCCAGCCTGCCGCAGAACACCTCGTCGAGGAAGCGCTGCTGGGCACTCCGGAAGGCCGGTGCCACGGCCATGCCGGCGTCGTCCACCCAGGTCAGCCCGGCGGTCAGCGTCCTGGCACCGTCGGCCGTGCCGTACATCAGCGCCGCCGAGCCCATGACGGCGCCGTGGTGGTGGAAGACGGTGCCGCCGTCCGTCTCCTGCGCGAACACCCCCAGGCCGTAGCCGGCCGTCGGTTCCGGTGTGCGCATCTCGGTCAGCAGGGCGGCCGGCAGGAGCTTGCCTCCCATCAGTGCGGAGAAGTACGTGTGGAGATCCTTGGTGGTCGAGATCATGTCGCCGCCGGCCCCCACCCAGGACGGGTTCTGGCGGGTGACGTCGACGGTCCGCTGCTGCCCGGCGTCCTCGTAGCGGTAGTAGCCGTGGTTGTGCGGCTCGGGGATCTCCGGCGAGGTGCCCGGCGCCACGGTGCCGGTCATCTCCAGCGGCCCGAGGATCAGCCGCCGCAACTCCTCGGCGAACGAACGACCGGTGACCTTCTCGACCACCAGCCGGGCCAGCACGTAGTTGGTGTTCGCGTAGCTCCAGCCCGCACCCGGCGCGAACCGCGCCGGCCTGGACAACGACAGCCGCACCAGCTCTTCGGGCCGGTAGGTCCTGAAGCGGGCGTCCACCCACTCCTTGCCCCGCCAGGGCACCCCGGGCACGATCGTCCCGTCCTCGTAGAGCTCGCCGGTGTGGTTGAAGATCCCGCTGGTGTGCTGCAGCAGCATCCGGACCGTGATCCGCCGGTCCGGCCCGAACTCCGGCAGGTAGTCGGCGACCGGGGCGTCCAGCCCGATCCTGCCCTCGGCCACCAGCATGAGCACCGAGGTGGCGACGAAGTTCTTGGTGGTGCTGCCGATGCGGAAGTGAGCGTCGGTCAGCGGCCTGGTGCTCCCGCCCAGCTCGCGCGCGCCGGCGCTGCCGACCCACTCGCCCCGCTCGTCGTTCACCCGTAGTTGGATCCCGGTGAAACCGGCCTCGACCAGTTCCTCGATCGCCTTCCGCAGCTCCGGACGGTCCTGCTCCTGGCCGGAAACAGCAGTGTGCATGGTGGCTCGCTCCTTCGTGTCGCCGTGTCGGTCCCGGCGTCCTGCCGATGTGCCGAGCCTCCACCCTGACCCAGGGTCAACCTCAACTGTGGCCTGGACCACAGCGGAGGCCTGCCGCAGGACATAACGCTTGCGTCACGACCGGAGATCGCGTGCAGCACACGCCGAGGGTGGTCGCCGCTTCGGCGTAGCCGAGCCCGGACCGGACGCACAGCGCGAAGACCTCGCGTTCCCGCCAGGGCCTCGCGGGCGGCCGCGAGTTCCTCGGAGTCGGCCATGCGGCCGACGAGTTCGTCCGCGAAGCCGGGGACCACCTCGGCGGCGGGGACGGGGCGGGCGCGGGCCCGGGGCGGTGGTGCGCCCCGGGCCCGGCCGCCGGCGGGTCAGGACGCCGAGGTGTACGCGGTGAAGAAGCGGGACGGGAGCGGCGAACCGGAGGCGTTGAAGCAGATCGGGTACAGGTTCACCGTGCCGGCGCTGCGGTTCCACGGGGCGGCCAGGGTGCAGTGGTCCGGACCCGGGCCGAAGGCCGTCACCTGCGCGGTGTCCGGGGGCACGGCGATGTTCGGCAGGTTGACGGTGTAGGGGACGGAGCCGGCGAGCGTGTTGGCCGCGCCGGAGGAGTTGAAGCTGGTCGCGGCGGGCACCCCGCCGTTGAACCACAGGTAGCCGTAGGACTTGGGCGGCAGGGCCGGCCCGTGCACGGCCCGCTTCTCCGAGTAGCTCAGCGTCCAGCGGGTGTCGTACAGGACGTTGCCCGCGTTGTAGCAGTTGACGATGACGGTCTGGCCGGTCGGGGACGGCGACCAGTCGGCGACCTTGCAGCGCGCGCCGTTGACCGCGTCGACGGCGGTGACCTCCAGGTTGCCGGCCGGGGTGGACTGGCCCAGGCCCGGCAGCCAGACCTTCCAGACGCCGGTGCCGCCGGAGCCGACGGCGTTGGTGCCACCGGTCGAGTTGTACTGGGCGGCCACCGGTCCGGTCGGGTTGGCGAAGACGTAGCCGTAGCCGCCGACGGCCGGGGACGGCACTCCGCTGCTGGTGGTGTAGAGGACGGTGAAGCGGTTGTCCTCGGGCGCCCCGCCCGTGCGGTAGCAGCCGACGGCGACGTCCTGGCCGGAGCCCGCGGTGGCCCAGCCCCTGACCTGGCACCAGGAGCCGGTGCGGGCGACGGCGGTGACGTGCGCGATGCCGCCGGGACCCGCGATCAGCGGGAAGTGCACGACGTAGGAGCCGGTGCCGACCTTGTCGACCTTCACCGGGTTGGAGGCCGGCGAGGGCCAGCTGCCCCACTGGCGGGTGGTGTCGGGGACGTACCCCGGCGACGGCGTCGGGTTGTCGAGGTAGGCGAAGCCCCAGCGGTCGGGGACGGCGGCGTACGCCGGGCCGGTGGCCGGGAGGCCGACGCCCACGAGGGCGGCCAGCACGGCGAGGACGAGCGGCAGGGCGCGGACGGCGCGGAACGCGCGGTCCGCGGGGACGGGTCTGACCGGTGGAACGTCGGTGCCGGCGTGCATGGGCGTACCCCTCGGGTGTGGGTGGTCACGGGCGGCCTGCGCGGTGGTGCCCGCCCTGCTGCTGCGCTCGTGCCCGGGGTGAGCCGGGCACGCGGCGGCCGGCGGGGCGACCGGTCCGTCAGGGAGGGGACCGGTGCCGCCCGGTGTCGGCCGGCAGGGGCGGGGTCGGGGGTCAGGCCCGACGGGGCTCACATCGTAGGGGCGCTCCGGGCGCGCCGCACAGGCCTGCGGCGGGCGCGGGCCGGGCCGTTGCCGGCCCTTCCCCGGGCGTCCGGAGGACGCCCCTCCGGACGCGTCGCGCCCCGGCCGTCCCGCCCGCCGCCGCACCGGCACCGCCGGCCCCACGGTACCCTCACGTCCCGTCCGCGCCGTGGCCGGAAACGGCCGTTCCGGGTCCGCCGGGCGGAACCGTTCGTACCGGGGGCGGCGGTTTGGCGGGATCTCATCAGGGCGGTGTCCGGGGCATTGACCCGGGTCCCGCCCGGCGGTTGGCTCCTACCCCGGGCCGACCGCCGAGGGCGCGGGCCGCCGGTCGTGTACGGGCCGCGCGAGGTGCTAGAGGCGGAACGGGTTCCCGCCCTGGCCGGCCAGCAGGTACCAGGCGGTGGCGCCGGTGTGGAGGGAGGCGTAGTAGATGTCGCCTTCTCCGGTGGCGAGTCCGTCGCTGGAGGCTGCCACGATGCCCTGCCCGTCGCCGTTGGGCGCCTCGGCCTGGATCCTGGTCAGGGTGTCCTGGAGGACGGCGGCCTTGTCCCGGTCGCCGGCCGCGCCGCGGGCGTGGTAGGCGGCCAGCAGGTGGGCGGTGCCCTCCAGCCAGACCTTGCCGGTGTCGGCCTTGGCGAAGCTCACCCCGCGGTAGGGCCCGTCGGTGGCGGCGAGGTGCTCGGCTGCCCAGTCCACCGAGCGGGAGAAGGACGGGTCCAGGGTGGCGAGGTAGCTCCAGGTCTGGACGTCCTCGGGGACGCTGTCCCGGTTCTGGGTGACGCCGTCGGTCCCGGTGCCGGTCCACAGCCGGCCGTCGTCGGCCTGCATGCCGCGCACGAACGCGAACGCGTTGTCCGAGCGGGACTTCCAGGTCTGGTCACCGGTGACCTGCGCGAGCATGGCGAAGAACGCGCCGACGTCGATGTTGTGTTCGGTCGCCTTCCACTCCCGGCGCACCATCGCGTCCCCCGTGCCGCCGGTGTCCACCCAGCCCCCGGTGTACCCGCCCAGGCCCCGGCTGTCGGCGGCGTTGGTCTGGATCCACTCCGCGGCCTTCAACGCGCCCTCGCGGAAGCGCTGTTCGCCGGTCTCCTTGTACAGGCGGGAGAACGCCATGCCGGCCCAGGCCATGTTGCCGGTGTAGACGGAGAACCCGCCCACGTAAGGGGTGCCGTCGGCGGTGACGAAGGGGTTGGGGAGGTAGGAGGCGCGGATGCGGCCGTCGGGCACCTTGTCGTGCGCCTGGGCGTAGAGCAGGCTGTCGCCCAGCCGGGTCGCCCTGGCGACGTCGCGGTTCTTGCGCTGGAGCAGTGCGGCGATCATGACGGAGTTGTCGTAGGTGAAGGACGACTGGTAGCCGTCCGGCCCGAACTCCGCGCCGGGGGCGAAGTGCCCGCCGGTGTAGCTCTGCGGCACGCCCAGCCCCGAGACCGCGTACCGGTCGTGGGTCTTGGCCAGGAACGACGCCGCCGCGCCCAGCGACGCGTCGGGGGCACCCGGCACGTCCTCGGGCAGGGAGATGTCGCCGGTGGCCTCGACGTATTCGTCCGACAGCCCCGTTCCCTGCGGTATCAGGGTGAACCGCTGGCCGGGATCGTCCTGGTTGCAGGGTTCCTGGGTGGCCACACCGCTCACCAGCATCTGGCCGGAGCCGAACCAGCGGAAGCCTTCCGAGACCTTGAGACAGGCGTTCAAAGGCCCGTTCCTGATGATCACCGGGGACTTGTTGGGGTCGGCGCTGGGGATGTGCACGAAGTTGAAGCTGTGATCCCCGTTGTTGAACTTGAGCCTTCGGTGGTACGTCTCGTCGATCAGGGAGTGTGTGGTTCCCGAAGTGTCCAGGGCCAGTTGGAGGTTCCACACCGTGCCCGGCCGGCCTGGATCGGTGCCTATGGCCCGCCCCTGCGGGACGGAGCCCAGGACGGCGCCGTTCTCGGCCCTGACGGTCACCCTGTCGTAGAGCTCCTGGGGCACCTTGGTGGCGGGCAGCAGCTCCATGTCGCCGGGGCCGATGTCGCGGGTGCCCCAGGGCGTGCCGACCGTGATGGTGGCGCCCAGGGTCCTCAGTACCGTGTCCATGCGGACGAAGGTCATCGAGGTGGTGCACTGGGCCGTCAGACTCGTCGTGCAGAGTTGGGAACCGCGGCTTCCTCCCGAGGAGACGATTCCCACGGCCGTCACGTACTGTCCGGGTGACCCGTTGTCGTTGGGGTCGGCGAGCACGACCGGCCCGCCGCTGTCACCCGTGATGCCCGCCCACGGATCCCGGTCCAGAAGGGTCGGGACCTTCTTGCTCTGCCAACCGCTGCTGTACGTCCCGCTCTTGTAGGTGATGACCCCGTCGCTGGTCTCCGAGGCCGGCACGGTCGCGGAGTAGCTGTCGAGGTAGCCGGTGACACGGATGTTGCAGGTCGTACCGGAGCGGGATCCGCCGTTGCAGACGTAGTTGCCGCTCTGCGGCAGTTTCGCACTGCTGACCCAGGTCTTCTGAGTGGTTCCCGGCTCGCCCTTGAGCCCCGGGCCGGTCCACATCTTCGGCTCGAACGCGGTCCCGGGGAACGGCCTGATGGCCGCGATGTCGTAGGGCACACCGTAGGGGTCCGAGTATCGGGGGGTCACGCGCTCGCCGAACGCGGGCCCGTAGGGATCGCTGCTGGGCCGGCGGTCCTGCTTCCCGCCGGGGACGAAGCAGTGGTCGGCGGTGAACATGACCGGCGACGCGTTGATCTTTCCGGTGAATCCGGTGCTGCAGATCGGACGGATCATCTGCGCACCGGCGGCACTCGGGTCGTTCTCACGATCGGGATAGGCCCCGGGGTCGGCCAGCGCGATCGAGGACTGTCCGTCGGATGTCACGTGCACCGCCACACCCAGGCCGGCGACGGCTTCGCGCAGTCGCCGAGCGTCCGCGTCGGTACCGATCACCGGCACGGACAGCGCACTGGCGTCCGTCTCACGCTTGACGTGCTCGAGCCCGATCCCCGCCTGCTGGGCCAGGTCCCTCACCCGCGCGGCGGCGTCCGCCAGCTGGCCCTCGGTGTGGGCGGCCGGCTTGACCTCGACCGCGACCCGCCCGGTGGCGATGATCGCTCTGGCCTGAGGGGTCACGGGGCCGCGCCAGTAGACGGTCAGGTGCCGCTTGTCCGGTGAGGCGTCGACCCCTCCGACGCCCTGATCGGCACTCTGGCCCGGTGACTTCTGCAGCGCGTAGGCGGTCTCGTTCATCCGGTCCTGGAGGTTGAGTACCTGATCCCAGGACATGAACGGAACGGGGCTGCCGAGTGAGTTCGTCACCGGTTCGACACCTGGTGCGGCTGCGACCCCGAGCATTGACGTGGCGAGGGCGACACAGGCCAGGAAGAGCCGTGGTCTGCCGTGCCGCGATGAATGGATGCGACGAGAGGACAAAGTTCTTTTACTCCTATGGAATGGAACCGATTGTTCGGATGCCGATTCACCGTCCCGGACGGCCCGGAGAGCGCGGTGAGGGCGTCCTGACGGGCGTCGGGGTCCGACTGGTGGTCAAGTCGGTCGTTTTTCGAGGACTCGGTCGTGCCTGAGACGCGGGCGCCGGGGTAGCGCCGCCCACGCCATCCGGCTCTACGGCCGGGGCGCCCGGGCGAGTTCAGTCGTCCGGCGAAACCGGAGCGGGCTTCGCAGGGCCGGCGGGACGCCCTGCGGGCCGACCGCTCGAACACGGCGGTCCATGGCTCTACGCGCGGGCCGCGCCCGGCTCCTGCCCGAGAACGGTTCCGCGGCGAAGGTGACGGCCCCCGCTGACCCCTGGCCGACGGCCTGGCCGGCTACTCGGGCAGCGTCGCGGCGCACTCCGGGTGGGCGGCGCCGGCGTGGCGCACGGCGGTCTTCGCGGTGATGCCGAACAGCCGTATCCCGCCCACGCTCACTGGTCGTCGATCTCCATGTCGGACGGCCCGTCACGGCGGGACTGCGGCACCAGGGATTCCTCCATGGCTTCCCTGGCCTTCTTGCCGCGGTCCTTGGATTTCACTCCCTTGACGCATGTCGAATACTTTTCACCGCTCTCGATCCTTTCGAGTGCGGCGCCGATGAGCTCGCCCATCTCCTGGGCCACCGCGGCTCTGTCCTTGCACCGGGAAGCCTCCTGTTCGGCCTCCTTCTTCTGGTCGCCCGTCAGGTTCGCACCGAGGATCTGCCAGTTCTTGGCCCTTTCCTGCCAGACCCTCTCCGTGGACTCCCACGCATCCCTCTTGGCTCCCCAGGCGCTCTCCAGGCCCTCCGGGGATCTCTCTTCCTCGGCTTCCTTGATCAGCTCGTCCGCCACGCCGTGGTCGGTCCCCGCCGCCGCCTCGAGCGTGCGGATTCTTTCGTCAAGAGGAAGATCGATCCCCTCGCGTCCGGCGATGACAGCGGTGATCGCCTTGTTCGAGAAGTTGTTGCCCTTTCTGCCGCGGGCATGGAAACTGGTCGTCTTGTTGCCGACGCCGTACATGTCGAATATTCCCTGGCGGCCGTCGCCGGGTTTTGCGTCGCGTTCACTGGCGGTCTGCTCGAGAGTGATGCGGTCACCGCCGTCCACGGCCACCACCGCCGCCACGTGGAACGGCCATCCGGAGGCGTTGTTCGGATTCCCCTCCTCGTCCAGTGACGTCTCCACGGTGACGAACGCCTGGCCGACTTCCGGGCTCTCCTGGTGGTTCGGGCCCTGCCCCGTCCCTTCCCGCCGGCCGGCGTACTTCTTCGCCGCGCCGATGTTCTCCTCGTTCCCCTCGCCGAACAGCAGGTCCTCGCCGGCGCCGCCGGTGATGCCGCGGAACTTGCTGACGACCGGTGCCTCGGCCGCCTCCTGTTCGGTTTCCGCGTACTTCAGGGACCTCCCGTGCATGACCTCTTCGGCGGTGTGGGCGCAGTCCGCCAGGAAGAGTCCGTCCGGCACGTATTCAAGGTACTGGCTTCCGCCGTAACTTATGGACGGGGCGTTGCTCCGACGGCAGCCCTTCGGGATTTCCGTGGCATCCTCCCTGACCCATATCACATTGGACCAGTTGTCCCCTTCCATGCCGAGCAGGACGTATTTCCCGCTTTCGGATATGCGGGCTTTCGAGAAGTCACCGATCTCCGCGTCCACGGTCGCATAGCGCTGTACCGCCGTCGTCCCGGCCCCGGCCCCGGCCGAAGAGGACGAGGCTCGGTACGACGCTCCCGCGGCCTCGGGGGCGAGGGAGGGCCCGGCCATGACCCGGCGCGCGTTCGCCTCGGCTTCGCGTTCGAAGCGGTCGGAGGGGTCGGACACCCTCAGGCCGGAACCGTTGTCGGTGCCGGCGACCGGGCCCCGGCGCTGCTGGATGACGTGGGTGAGCTCGTGGGCCAGGGTGTGCGTGTCGCCTCCGCCCTCGCCGATCACCACATGGCTGCCGGAGGTGTAGGCGCGGGCGCCGACTTCGGTGGCGGAGCGCCGGGCGGCGGGGCCGTCGTGGATGCGGACGTCGGTGAAGTCGGCGCCGAAGCGGTTCTCCATGTCGGTGCGGGTGGTGTCGTCGAGGGGGCGGCCCGCGGAGCGCAGGACGTCCGGCACGGCCGAACGCCGCACCGCGGCCCCGGGACCGGCACCGGCCCGCTGGTGGGTGAGGTGGCCGCAGCCGGCGTCGTGTTCGTGGCGTTGCACGGCCGGTGGGACGTGTCCGGTGCGGCGGAGCATCCGCACGACCGCGGCGTTGCCGGCACTGCGCTGCAGGGCGAGCAGCCCGCTGGGGAGCGACGCGGGGGCCTGTTCGCGGGGGACGTTGTCGGTCCTGCGGGCGGCCGGTGGCGCGGGGGTGCGCGCGTCCTGGTGGTCGGGGTCGTGTGCTCGCATGACGGACTCCTTCACCGGACGCGTGTGGGCGACCCACTTCTAGCGCGCCGCCCGGCCGGACGGTAGGGCCGGGAGGGCAGAGGGGAGGGCAGCCCGGTCGTCCCGCGCACCCGCTCCGCCGGCCTGCGCGCGAAGCCGCCTCCGGTCCGCTGACTCTTTGCTCTATCTATCGATTTTCGATAGATTCCCATCGCAACTCGATGGGAGGATGGGTCTTGGGAAAGCTGACAGTGCGTGCGCTGCGCGCCGTGCTCGTGGTGGTGCTCACCGGCAGTGTGCTCGTCCAGGTCCTGATGGTGTGGGCGCTGGTCAGCGGGAAGGACCAGGAGGACGGTTCGCTCCCGCTGACCGCACTGCGCGTGATCACGATCCTGGGCATCGGCACGGCCCAGGTCGCCATGGGCTGCGTCTGGCGGCTGGTGACGATGGTGCGACACGGAACCGTGTTCTCCCACGCCTCCTTCCGCTACGTGGACGGCATCATCGGGGCCATCGTCGCGGCCGCGCTCACGTGGTTCGCGGTGACCGCCGTGAACGCACCCGGCCAGCGGGACGACCCGGGCGTCACCGGCATCATGGCCGGGATCGGCGTGGCCGTCCTGGGCGTCGCGCTCATCGTGCTCGTGCTGCGCAAGCTGCTCGCCCAGGCCGTCGCCCGCGACGTCGAAGCGGCCCGGATGCAGGCCGAGTTGGACGAGGTGATCTGATGGCGATCGCCGTCGACATCGACGTGATGCTGGCCAGGCGGAAGATGTCCGTCGGCGAACTCGCGGACCGTGTGGGGATCACGCCCGCCAACCTGGCGGTACTCAAGAACGGCCGCGCCAAGGCGGTGCGCTTCGCGACGCTCGCCGCGCTCTGCGAGGTGCTCGAGTGCCAGCCGGGCGACCTGCTGCGCTGGGAAGCCGAGGACACCGCAGGCGAATGAACCACACCGCCGGCACGTCATCCTCGGCCCCTGACCTCGACCGGGTCCGCGGCGGCCGGACGGACGGTGAACCGGTAGGTCGAGCGAAGTGCGGGCGGGACCCCGGGCGGCGGTGCCCGGGGTCCCGCTCTGTCCTCGTCCTCGCCCTCGCCCTCGTCCGCGCCTGGGCCTGGGCCTGGGCGAGCCCACCGTCTCTCGGCGGCGGGTCAGCGCTGTTCAGTCGTCTGCTGTCCGGTGATCTTGTGGCGCGGGGACGCTCTCGGTGTTCGCCGGGTCGGCGGGCGCAGGATGCTCTTCGCTCGGCACCGTGCGCCCGGGCCGGCTCAGCGGGTCACCAGCCGCTGCCTATCTCGCGGCCGGCGCCGACCTGGCCGGTGCCGCCGGTACCGGGGTAGACGTACAGGTTGCCGTTGCCGTTGTTGCGGGCGACGACATCGGGTTTGCCGTCGCCGGTGTAGTCCGCGACACCGGCGAACGTGAAGTTCTGCCAACCGCCACCG